>NZ_JASFDV010000107.1 GCF_030766825.1 Nocardiopsis sp. CC223A | reverse complement strand
GCTTCTCCGCGCGCTTCTCGGCGACGGGCGCCTCGGCGCCCGCACCGACGTTCTCCCCGCCGCGGGTGCGGCGGCGCGAGCGCCCGCCCCGGCTGCTGCGGCGGCGGCCCTCGCCGCGCTCCTGGTCACCGGAGCGGTCCCGGTCCCGGTCGCGGCCACCGCGGCCGCGCTGGGTGCGGGGCCCGCCGGTGTCACCGATGTCCTCGACCTCCTCGGCCTCCAGGCCGGCGTGCTCGCCGCGCTTGTCGGCGGCCAGCCGCCCCTTGGTGCCCGCGGGGATGTCGAGCGCCTCGAAGAAGTGCTTCGAGGTGGAGTAGGTCTCCTCCGGCTCGTTGAACTCCAGGTCCAGCGCGGCGTTGATGAGCTTCCACCGCGGCATCTCCTGCCAGTCCACGAACGTGACGGCGGTGCCGGTGCGCCCGGCCCGGCCGGTGCGGCCGATCCGGTGCGTGTAGGTCTTCTCGTCCTCGGGCGTCTCGTAGTTGACGACGTGCGTGACGTCGTCCACGTCGAGCCCGCGGGCGGCCACGTCGGTGGCGACCAGGATGTTGATCTTGCCGTTGCGGAAGGCGCGCAGCGCCCGCTCGCGCTGGCTCTGGCCCAGGTCGCCGTGGACGGCCGCGACCGCGAACCCGCGGTCCTTCAGCTCACCCGCGACCCGGTCGCATGCCCGCTTGGTCTGGCAGAAGACCATGCTCTGCCCGTGGTCCTTCGCCTGGAGGAGCCGGGCCAGCATCTCGATCTTGTCCATCTGGTGGGTGCGGAACGCGTGCTGGGCGATCCGGCTGGTGATCGCCGAGCCGTCGATCTCGTTGTCGTCGCCGGCCCGCACGTGGGTGGGCTGCCGCAGGTACTTGCGGGACAGGGAGACGATCTCGCTCGGCATGGTCGCCGAGAAGAGCATGACCTGGCGCTCGGCCGGGATCTTGGTGAGGATCCGCTCGATGTCCGGCAGGAAGCCGAGGTCGAGCATCTTGTCGGCCTCGTCCAGGACCACCGCGGCGACCTTGTCCAGTCGCAGGTGCTTCTGGTTCTCCAGGTCCAGCAGGCGGCCCGGGGTGCCGACGACGACGTCGACGCCCTCCTTGAGGCCGTTGATCTGCGGCTCGTAGGAGCGGCCGCCGTAGACGGTCAGGATCCGGGCGCCACTGCGCTTGCCCGCGGTGGTCAGGTCGGCCGCGACCTGGATGGCCAGCTCACGGGTGGGGACCACGATCAGGGCCCGGGGGCTCTTGGAGGTCCCGGGGACCTCCTGCGCCCCCTGGAGCAGGGGGAGACCGAAGGCCAGCGTCTTGCCGGTGCCGGTCCGGGCCTGTCCGATGATGTCGCTGCCGCCGAGGGCGATCGGTAGGGCCAGCTCCTGGATGGGGAAGGGCTCGATGATCCCCTCGGCCTCCAGGGCGTCGGCGATCTCGGTGCTCACACCGAGGTCGCGGAAGGTGATACGGGGCTGTTGTGTTTCGTCTGTGCTGCTCAGGGCTCAGGCCTCCATCTTGGCGGTACACGAACGGCGTGTCCGCGTCGGGATGCGGTCGCGGGCGGCTTCGGGGGCCGCCGCGGAAGGCGCGGCTCGCCGTCCGTTCCGCTCGGAACGGTGCGGCGGCGCTGCCGTCGGATCCGTGGCCCGGGGGCTCCCGGCCGGAGATCGGATCCATCCGCTCGGCGCGCTCCCGTTTTCCTTCGGGGGCCCGCCGTGGTTCGTCGGGTTCGTCCGCGCGGTCGTCGGTCGCCCTCGGGGCGGCCCGACCACGCGGCGGGGCGCGGCGTCCGGAGGACACCGCTGCGTGCGGGGACGTCCCCGCGGGTGTGGGAAGGGGTCCGTGTCGGTCCGCACACGCAGGTCGTCACGGAGAGTCTAGCCGGTGACCCGTCCGGGGGACATGGGAGTTCTCCGGAGCGGGACGGCATGGACCTACCCGTTCCCAGCTGGTGCAACCGTGTCCTTCGGACGTTTAGTCCCCGGTTCGGTGTGGGAACGGCCGGGCGATACGCTGGCGCCCATGACCAAAGGCCCCTCTGTGAACCCCGGTGTGATCGATCTCCTCGGCCTGCTGGCCTACGCCGAGCTGGGTTCCTTCTTCCGACTCGCCGGTGACGCGGTCCTGGCCCCCACCCTGCGCGGGAAGGGCCGCCTGGCCGCGCTGGCCGCCACGGAACAGGCCCACTACCAGGTGCTCAGCGACCGGTTGACGGAGCTGGGGGTCGACCCGGAGGAGGCGATGGCCCCGTTCGTGGAGCCGCTGGACGCCTGGCACGAGCGCACCGAGCCCAAGACCTGGTTGGAGAGCCTGGTCAAGACCTACGTCGGGGACGGGATCGCGGGCGACTTCTACCGCCGGGTGGCCGAACTGGCCGACGACGAGACCCGCATCCTGGTCGAGGGCGTCCTCGCCGAGACCGGCCGCGCCGAGTTCGTCGCCGAGACCGTGCGCGAGGCCCTGGCAGAGGACCCGGTCCTGGCCGGCCGCCTCTCGCTGTGGGCCCGCCGCCTGGTCGGCGAGGCGCTGGGCCAGGCCCAGGCCGTGGCCGTGCAGCGGCCCCGCCTGGCGGCCCTGCTCACCGAGGGCGTCGACCGGCCCGGGGCCGGGGAGGACGACGCCACCGGACTGGGCGACCTGGCCGCGGTGAGCCGCATGTTCGCCTCGCTCACCGACCGGCACGCCGACCGCCTGAAGGCCATGGGCCTGAGCGCCTGAGACCGGCCCGGGGCTCCCGGTCCGACCGGTCCGACCCGAGCGAACGTCGGAGGTTACCCACCGCGGCCCGTTCCGATTCCCCCTCGCGCGGGTTCTTGACCTGCGCTTGGGGACACTCTGGTCAAGAGCGGGTAATTTCCAACACTTTCGTGACGATCGGTTGGGGTGCGGCCATAAACTCGATGAAGTTTCCCGTGTTCGACCACCCCTGAGTAGGTACTTCCATGCCCCGTGGGACCTCAGTGCGCCACCCGTTGGCCGGACTCACCCGTGACTTCCACAAGATCGGTCCCCTCGCCGGTCCGATCGACCCCTGGATGTGCGCTGAGCTGGACCAGCACGCCGCACAGGTGTGCGACGGCATCGCCTCCTCCGGCGGCGAGGTGACCGCCCGCACCCTGGCCACCTACCTCCACGGGTTCCTCGACGGCTGCCTCGAACGGGGCTGGGACTCCGCGGCCGTCGAATACGACTGGGAGACACTCCGTGTCCTCGCGATCTGCCGCTTGGCCAAGGAGCGCGGTTTCGTCCGCTAGGTTGTTGCCATCCGCAGGTGCCGATGTGACCGACGACGCGCTGTTCCCAAGGTGTGTCCGGTGACGGCCCGGACCGATCCGCCGGACACGCCCTCGGTCACCCGCCGTGCCCGTTCACCGGCGAAAATCCCTTCACGGGCCTAGGCTGGGAACATCGGCGACCCACGGCGGCCGGACACGCGACCCGACGACCGGGAGCGGCGCCCTGCGGAATGCAACGTGGGATGCACGGCGTTATGCCGGTCCGGAACGGACCGGACGTCGTGACTGGCGGAGCGGCCCGCAGGAGCCGCGAGAAAGGAATGCGAATGAGGAGCGGTCGGCACGGGGCGGCGCGCCCACCGGTCGGCGTCCTGATCCAGCAGGATCGCGTCGACTTCGCGCTTTTCGCACTGATCTTCGTCGTCGCGGTGGCCTCCATGGTCTTCACCGGTCCGGGCAGCGTCGTCTTCTGGCTGGCGCTGCTGCCCATGATCGCCACCGTGGTGCTGGCGGTCCGGCGGATCGAGCACCTGTCCCGCCTGGAGCTGCGGGACTCGGAGTTCATGTAACCGGCGACGGCGCACGACGGCGGGAGGGCGGGGCCGACGGCCCCGCCCTCCCTTGTCTCCTTCGTCTTGTACCTCTGTGATCCTGAGCCCCCTTCCCCTCGACTGCACGTTCTCGTGGCGCCCGTACCCGTCAGGCGCTGCTCTCGGGCCGCTCGCCCGCGCCCGGCGTGCCCGTGCCGGCGCTCGCCCCCGCGGTGCGGGTGCCCTCGGCCTCGGCCGGCCCGGTGGTCGCGGGGCGGTCCATGGCGGCCTGGCGCCCCGCCTCGTAGCTGCCCCTCTCGGCCAGCCGGCCGGTCTCCTCCTCGGCGCGGTCCAGCCAGCGCTCCCAGCGCGACTGCATCGGCCGGACCAGGCCGCCGCCCACGCCCACCACGAGGATGCCGCCGACGGTGGCCAGCACGGCGATGAGCACCGGCGTGGTCACGGTCGTGGCGATGCCCATCTGGTTGAGCGCCGCGATGACACCGAGGGCCAGGATGGCCACGGCGGCGATGTTGGCCAGCAGCCGGCCGTACGAGAGACCGCCCAGGGCCCCGCTGATGATGTCGCGGACCGCCTTGGCGATCATCGCCGTCACCACCACGATGACCAGCGCGACGATGCCGCGCGGCATCCAGGCGATGACCTCGTTCAGGAGAGTGCTCACCGGGTTCGGCCCGAAGACGTTGAACGCGAGAGTGAACACGAACAGCAGGGCGACGTAGTAGATGATCCTGCCGCACAGCTCGCTGGCGCTCCAGTTGCTGCGCTCGAAGTACTCGCCCACCCCGCCGCGGTGGAGGGCGCGGTCCAATCCGACCCCGTGCAGAGCCTTGCCGACACCCTTGCCCACGAACCAGGCGATGATCCAGCCCAGTACGAGGACCACCAGGAAGCCGGCCAGCAGTGGTACGAAGCTCGCCACCATCTGCCAGGCCGTCATCAGACCCTGACCCACATCCATGACGTCTCCACCCCCAAGTCGCTCCGTTCGGTCGTACCGAAAGGTCGCCGTTCGGAACGGCGAAGAGAAGCTCGGTGCCTCTCACCCCGGCGATACCCGGAGCGCCCGTTTCAAATCCTTTATCGGCGCAGGTCGAGAGGTATTGCTTTTTCTTGGGGATTTCCTGATCGAAAAAGGGTGACCGGCCATTGTCGGGCGGGGGCGGTACGCCCGGAGGGGGTCGCCGCGCCACGGCGAAGGGCCCCGGACGCCGAACCGGTCCCCGATGGTCGGACCGGTGAACTGAAAGGTCGGGCCCTCAGGGCAGGTGTGCACCCGTTCGTTGGACCACGCCATCGCCTTCTCGCGCCGGTCCGGGGCGAGCGTGCCGTTCGCCTCTCATGGGACTGCTCCCCGGTCGGTGGGACTGGATTTCCAGTCCGACTTCCAGGGAGCAGTCCGACGCCCGGGGCCCTTCGCGGTTCACGTGTGCGCGGGGTTTCAGGAGTCCTGGCCGGTCGGCTGCCCCTCGCCGCCGCGGTGCAGGTCCCAGCCGCTGATGCCGCGCCAGGCCAGTCGGGCCACCAGCAGTTCGGCGGCGTCCTTGGGGACCGACCCCTGGGTGTTGATCCAGTAGCGGGCGCTGGTCTCGGCCATGCCGACCAGCCCTATGCTCAGCAGGTGCGCCTCCTCGTCGGAGATGCTGGTGTCCTGCCGGATGACCTCGCCGATGAGCTCGGCGCAGCGCTGGAACGTCTGCTCGCTCTTTTCGCGCACCGCCGGGAGATTGCGCAGATCCGATTCGAAGACCAACCGGAACGCCTCGCCGTCACCGGCCACGAAGTCGAAATACGCGCGGAAACTCGCGATGACCCGCTGGCGGTTGTCGTCGGTGCTCTCCAGTGCCTCGCGCTGCTTTTCGACCAGCGCTTCGGAGTGCTCTTCCAGAAGGGCGAGGTACAGCTCCAGCTTCCCCGGGAAGTGCTGGTAGAGGACCGGCTTGCTCACCCCCGCACGCTCGGCGATCTCGTCCATCGCGGCCGCGTGGTAACCGCGGGCGACGAAGATCTCCTGCGCGGCGGCGAGGAGCTGTCGGCGGCGCCTGACCCGGGGCAGACGGGTGCCCCGGGAGCGGGCGTCTGAAGGAGCTGTCACACCCACACCCTCCGATCTCGGCATGGCAGATGCACGCCATCATCGGACATCTGCGTGGCTGGCACCGTCGTGCGCGCGTCCTTGGCACAGAGCGCGCTCCACGGCGTTTTCCGCCATCTTACTCCTGCGTAAGTTACCTGTGGCATAAGGATTCGTCCCGCGCACCCGGACGGGACGGGTCGGGACCGCAGATCAGCGCCGATCGTCGTCGTCGGTCCCGGCCTCGCGCAACTGCTCCACCACGTCGGCCTCGTTCGCGTCCGGGAGCTCTCCGCCCTCGGCGCGCTCCAGCCAGTCCTCGTCCTCCGTGTCGGAGGCGGACAGCCGCTGCTCGACTGCGTCGGCCTCGGGGACCGCGGCGCCCGGGTCCTCCGCGGGTGCGCGACGTGCCCTCTGGTCCTCGGTCACGGGTTACCTCCCCTGTTGACGGACGTACCACCGACACTACTCGCCGCCGCGCCGCGGGCGGGGGAGGCGGGGGAATGAATCGGCGGGTCAGGGCGGTTGCCGACGGGAGGGGCGCGGTCGCGGGCGTGCGGCCCGAGCGGTGCCCGCCGGTGTGGCCGCCGACATGGCCCCGGGGGGTGGGAATGGAAAACCCCACCCGTTAGGTTGGGTATGAGAGCAAGCACGCTTCGCGCCCCGCGACCCCTGCGCCCGTGGCCCTTTCGCCTCGGGCGGTGTGAAGCATCACGAACAGACATGAGGAGTCACCGTGTCGCTGCCGCCGCTGGTGGAACCAGCTGACGAGCTGACCGTGGACGAGGTGCGCCGCTATTCGCGACACCTGATCATCCCCGACGTGGGCATGGACGGGCAGAAGCGCCTGAAGAACGCCAAGGTGCTCGTCGTCGGTGCGGGCGGACTGGGTTCCCCGGCGCTGCTCTACCTCGCCGCCGCGGGTGTGGGCACGCTCGGCATCATCGACTTCGACGTCGTGGACGAGTCCAACCTCCAGCGCCAGGTCATCCACGGCCAGAGCGACGTGGGCCGCCCCAAGGCCGAGTCGGCCCGCGACAGCATCAAGGAGGTGAACCCCAATGTGACGGTGATCCTCCACCAGGACCGCCTGGACTCCGACAACGCGCTGGAGATCTTCGCGGACTACGACCTGATCCTGGACGGGACCGACAACTTCGCGACCCGCTACCTGGTCAACGACGCCGCGGTCATCCTGAACAAGCCGTACGTGTGGGGTTCCATCTACCGCTTCGACGGCCAGGTCAGCGTCTTCTGGAACGAGTACGGGCCGCAGTACCGCGACCTGTACCCCGAGCCCCCGCCGCCCGGCATGGTCCCCTCCTGCGCCGAGGGCGGCGTCCTGGGCGTGCTGTGCGCCTCCATCGGGTCCGTCATGGTGAACGAGGCCATCAAGCTGATCACCGGCATCGGCGACCCGCTGGTGGGCCGTCTGCTCATCTTCGACGCCCTGGAGATGACCTGGCGTGAGGTGAAGGTCCGCAAGGACCCCGACACCGAGCCGGTCACCGAGCTCATCGACTACGAGGCGTTCTGCGGCGTCGTCTCCGACGAGGCCAGCGAGGCCGCGGCCGGGTCGACGATCACCGCGGGCGAGCTCAAGGACCTCCTCGACAACAAGCCCGACGACATCTTCCTCGTGGACGTCCGCGAGAAGAACGAGTACGAGATCGTCAGCATCCCGGGCGCCACGCTCATCCCCAAGGGCGAGTTCCTCAACGGCAAGGCCTTCGAGAAGCTCCCCCAGGACAAGCGCGTGGTCCTGCACTGCAAGTCGGGCGTGCGCTCGGCCGAGGCGCTGGCCGCGGTCAAGGCCGCGGGCTTCGCCGACGCGGTGCACGTCGGCGGCGGTGTCCTGGCCTGGGTCAACCAGGTCGATCCCAGCCTGCCCTCGTACTAGCCCCGGTCCACCGCCCGTTCCGCCCGTCGCCCGCCACCGTCCTCAACGGACGGCCCGGCGGTCGGCGGCCGCCGGGCCTTTCGGGCCGGTGCTCGGGCGCCCGGAGGACGGGAATCGGCTTTCAGGCGGCACAGCGCCCCTGCGTGAACAATCCTCGCCCGCCCGTGGCCCTCTGGCCTCCCGTCGCCCACCACCGCCCGCCCGTCGCCCACCACCGCCCTCAACGGACGGCCTGCGGCCGCGGGGTTCCCGCTTACGGACGGCCTGCGGCCGTGGGGTTCCCGCTTACGGACGGCCTGCGGCTTCGGGCTGGGCGCACTCGCCGGACACCTGCTGCTCACGGACGTCGCCGGGTACGACCCGGCGCCGTCCGCCGTATCCGGGTGCCCGAATGGGTACAAGTCCTCCCAGGGGCCGCCGGTCGACCGTCGGGGCGGCCCGGCCGCAGGGAGGTGGCACCATGCGTGAAAAGGGACGTCTGGCCGACTGGGTGGCGATCGCCGCCGGTCTGGCGCTGGGAATGAGCTTCGTCTGGCACGGGATGTACGGGGTCAGCGGGAGCGCGCTGTTCGTGCTCGGACTGGGCGTCATCATGGCCGCCGTCGTCTCCCTCACCCGACCCGGCGCGCTCTCCGGGGAGGTCGCGGTGCTGGCGATCGGGGCGCTCGTGTTCGCGATGCCCTGGCTGCTGGGCTACACCCACCTGCCCCTGGCCGCGTGGACCGCCTGGATCATGGGCGGCGGCATCGCCGTGCTCGGTGCCTACGGCCTGTTCCAGGCCCGCCAGACGCGGCGGCGCGACCCCGACTCCGCCTGGAGTTCCCACGTCAACCGGATCCCGGCCTGACCGTGAGGGTGTGCGGTGGCTTCTCCGGCGGGTCCGGCCCGCGGCCTGACCGGTGCCCATGACGGGTCGTCCTCTACGGGGTCGGTCGGCCTGCTCGGAGGGGCCGCCGCGTGTGACCGGTCGGGCGACCGTGACCTTCGGCGGGTCCGGCCCGCGGCGTGACCGGTGCCCATGACGGGTCGTCTTCTACGGGGTCGGTCGGCCTGCTCGGAGGGGCCGCCGCGTGTGACCGGCCGGGCGACCATGACCTCATGGGAGTTCGGTCGAAAAGCCCCGCCACGGTCTTGTCCGCCCGGCCCCCGGTGTTCCCGGCGTCGCGTCCGTCGGCGGCCCTCGCTAGGGTGTGGCCGTGTTCACCGATGAGGACGGCGGGCCCGACGAGTACGCCGACGAGGTCCTGGCCGTGGTCGAGCGGATCCCGCCGGGACGGGTGATGTCCTACGGCGACATCGCCGAGTACGTGGGCCGGGGCGGCCCCCGCCAGGTCGGCTCCGTCATGTCCACCTGGGGCGGCGGCGTCCCCTGGTGGCGGGTGGTCCGCGCCGACGGCAGACCCGCCTCCGGGCACGAGGTGAGAGCCTTGTCGCACTACGCCGCCGAGGCCACTCCGCTGCGGCCCGGAAGCGACCGTGTGGACATGCGCAAGGCCCGATGGGACGGGGAAAGCGGAGGCTGAGGGCACCCCGCGGGCTCCCCGTGCCGTCCGGGACGGTCGGCACCCTCTGGTGAACTGGTGGGGTGAACACATCCCCGTACCGTCTCGTGCGGCGCCCCCACCGGGTGCAGCCGCCGCCGGTGCTGGACGAGAACCAACGCAAGGTCGTCGACCACGAGGGCGGCCCCCTCCTGGTGCTCGCCGGTCCCGGCACCGGCAAGACCACCACCATCGTCGAGGCCGTCGTCGACCGCATCGACAACAGAGGCGTGGACCCCTCCCGCGTCCTGGTCCTCACCTTCGGCCGCAAGGCCGCCCAGGAACTGCGGGAGCGCATCACCGGACGGCTGCGCCGCACCACCCGCGAGCCCCTCGCCCTGACCTTCCACGGCTACGCCTACGCGCTCATCCGCCGCGAGTTCCAGCGCATGGGAGACCGGCCGCCCCGGCTGCTGTCCGGGCCCGAACAGCTCATGGAGATGCGCGAACTCCTGCGCTGGGAGGCCCAGGACGGCGGCCTTGCCTGGCCCGAACGCCTGCGTCCGGCCCTGGAGACCCGCGGGTTCGCCGAGGAGCTGCGCGACTTCCTCATGCGCGCGGAGGAGCGCGGTCTGGGCCCCGACGCCCTGGCCCGGCTGGGCCGCGAGCGCGGCCGCGACGACTGGGAGGCCGCGGCCGGGTTCCTGGCGCGGATGAACGGCCGGTTCGACATCGCGCCCGTGCCCACCCTCAACTACGCCGAACTGGTGCGGATCGCCGCCGGCCTGCTCTCCGACCCGCAGGTGCAGGAGCGCGAGCGCTCGGCCCGCGAGATCGTGTTCGTCGACGAGTACCAGGACACCGACCCCGCCCAGGAGGAACTCCTCCAGGCCCTGGCGGGCGACGGCCGCGACCTCATCGCCGTCGGCGACCCCGACCAGTCCATCTACGGGTTCCGCGGCGCGGAGGTGCGCGGCATCCTGGAGTTCCCCGACCGCTTCCGCACGATCCGCCGCACGCCCGCCCCCGTGGTGGCGCTGCGCACCTCCCGCCGCAGCGGCTCCGACCTGCTGGCCGCCTCGCGCGCGATCACCCGCCGTCTGCCCGCCGTCGCCTCCGCGCCCGGCCGCGTCAACGAGCACCGCGCCCTGGTCCCCGCCGCCGGGGTGCCCGCCGGGAACGTGCGGCTGCTCATGGCCGAGAGCCCCACCCAGGAGGCGGCGGTCATCGCCGACACCCTGCGCCGCGCCCACCTGGTGGACGGCGTCCCCTGGTCGGAGATGGCCGTCCTGGTGCGCTCGGCCACCCGCCAGCTTCCGGTGCTGCGCCGCGCCCTGGTCGCCGCGTCGGTGCCGGTCGCCGTCGGCGCCGACGAACTGCCGGTGGCCGCCGAGCCCATCGTGCGGCCGCTGCTGTCCCTCATCCGGTTCGGACTGCACCCGGCCGAGCTCGACGACGACGCCGCCCGCGACCTGCTCACCGGACCCTTCGGCGACGCCGACGCCATCGGCCTGCGCCGCCTCACCCGCGCCCTGCGCCGACTGGACCTGGACCGGGCCGCCGCCGAACGCGCGAACGGTGAGGGTGACGGGACCTACCGGCCCGCCTCCCTGCTGCTGGTGGACGCCCTGCGCGAACCGGCCGACCTGGCCCTGGTCGAACCCGAGGTGGCCGCGCCGGCTCTGCGCATCGCCACCGCACTGGCCACCGTCCGCGAGCTCGACGCCCGCGGCGCCGACGCCGAACAGGTGCTGTGGCGGCTGTGGCGCGACAGCGGCCTGGCCGACCGGCTGCTGCGCGCCAGCCTCGCCGGGGGCCGCCGCGGCGCCGCCGCCGACCGCGACCTCGACGCGGTGGTCGCCCTGTTCGAGAGCGCCGCCCGCTACTGCGACCGGCTGCCCCCCGGCACCCCCGAGGGGTTCCTCGCCGACCTGGCCGCCCAGGAGATCCCCGGCGACAGCCTCGCCGAGCGCGCCCCCGAGGGCGAGTCCGTGCGCATCCTCACCGCCCACCGCTCCAAGGGGCTGGAGTGGGGGCTGGTGGTGGTCGCCGGGGTGCAGGAGGGCGACTGGCCCGACCTGCGCCTGCGCGGCTCCCTGCTGGGTGTGGAGGAGCTGGTGGACGCCGACGTGCACGGCGCCGACTCCTCCGGGGCCGCCCTGGCCTCCAAGCTGCTCGCCGAGGAGCGCCGCCTGTTCTACGTGGCCCTCACCCGCGCCCGGCACACCCTCGTGGTCACCGCCGTGGGCGGCGACGACGCCGAGCAGCGGCCCTCCCGGTTCCTCAACGAGATGGGCGTGGGCGACCCCGAACCCGTCGGCACCGGGGTGCGCTGGCTGTCCCTGCCGTCCCTGGTCGCCGACCTGCGTTCGGTGGTCACCGACCGGAACGCCCCCGGGGCGCTGCGCGACGCCGCCGCCGTCCACCTGGCCCGCCTGGCCGAGGAGGGGGTGCGCGGGGCGGACCCCGCCGAGTGGTACGCCCTCACTCCCTTCTCCGACGACCGGCCGCTGGCCGAGGAGGGCGACACCATCCGGGTGTCGCCCTCCCAGGTGGAGAGCTTCACCAACTGCCAGCTGCGCTGGCTGCTGGAGCGCGCCGCCGGGGCCTCCTCCGGCGACTCGGCGTCCGCGCTGGGCACCGTCGTGCACGCCGTCGCCGTCCTGGTCGCCCAGGGCACCCCGCCGCAGGACATCTCCCGGCGGATGGACGAGATCTGGGCCGACCTCGACTTCGGCGGGCCCTGGCAGGCCGACAAGCAGCGCGAGCGCGCCGACACCATGGTCCGCAAACTCCTCACCTGGGACGCCGCCAACGACCGTGAACTCGTCGTCACCGAGGAGGGGTTCAAGGTCGACGTCGGCGGCATCGAGATCACCGGCCGGGTCGACCGGCTCGAACGCGACGACCAGGGCCGCGCCGTCGTCGTCGACATCAAGACCGGCGCCGCCAAGGCCGAGGACCTGGACCGCCACCCCCAGCTCGGCGTCTACCAGATGGCCGTGCTCAAGGGGGCCTTCGCCGAACTCGGCCTGGCACAGCCCGGCGGGGCGATGCTCGTCCAGCTCGGCGAGAAGCTCAAGAACGCCCGCGAACAGGTCCAGCGCCCCCTCGGCGAGGACCCCGACCCCCGCTGGGCGCAGGACCTCGTCACCGAGGTCGCCGTCGGTATGGGCGGCTCCCGGTTCACCGCCACCCGCAACAAGGGATGCAGGTCGTGCGCCGTGCGCGCCTGCTGCCCGGTCCAAGACGAGGGCAGACATGTCTGAAGCCCACCCCCGGTTCACCCCCGCGGAACTCGCCCGCGTCCTCGGGCAGCCCGAACCCACCGCCGAGCAGTCCGAGGTGATCTCCGCGCCCCTCGAACCCGCCGTGGTCATCGCCGGCGCGGGATCGGGCAAGAGCGAGACCATGGCCTCCCGCGTGGTGTGGCTGGTCGCCAACGGGTACGTGCGGCCCGAGCAGGTCCTGGGCCTCACCTTCACCCGCAAGGCCACCGCCGAGCTGGCCGAACGCGTGCGCAAACGCCTGGACCAGGTGCGCGACAGGCTCGGCGACGACGTCATCGGCGAGGGCGTCCTGGACGGCGAGCCGACCGTGTCCACCTACAACGCCTACGCGGGGCGCATCGTCGCCGACCACGCCCTGCGCGAGGCCGTCGAGCCCACCGCCCGGCTGCTCAGCGAGGGCCAGTCCTGGCAGCTCGCCGCCCGGGTGGTCGGCGAGTACGACGGCCCCATGGACCTGGTCACCGTGGGCGCGGACACCGTCATCGAACGCGTACTGCACCTGTCCGGGGAGATCGCCGACCACCTCACCACGGTCGAGCGGGTGCGCGGCATCGGGCGGTGGATCCAGGCCCAGGTGGACGCCCTGCCCAAGAGGCCCACGGCCGAGACCCGCGACCTGGTGAACACGCAGCGCCGCCGGGAGCAGCTGCTGCCCCTGGTGGAGCGCTACGACCACGCCAAGCACGCCCGCGAGGCCATGGACTTCGGCGACCAGATGGGCCTGGCCGCGCGCATCGCCGAGAACCACCCCGAGGTGGGGCTGGTGGAGCGCAGCCGGTTCCGGGTCGTGCTGCTGGACGAGTACCAGGACACCAGCCACGCCCAACTCGTGCTGCTGCGCTCCCTGTTCGGGGACGGCCACGCCGTGACCGCGGTCGGCGACCCCTGCCAGTCCATCTACGGGTGGCGGGGGGCGATCGCCGCCAACCTCACCCGGTTCCCCACCGACTTCCCGGCCGCCCCCGGGCGGCCCGCGGCCGTCCGCAAGCTGTCCACCAGCTTCCGCAACGGCGAGCGCGTCCTGGGGGTCGCCGGGTGGATCTCCGAGGAGCTGCGCGCCGAGGCCGCCGAGGTCCCGGTGCTGTACCCGGGGCCGGCCCGGCGCGGGCGCGGGCGGGCCGACGTCGCCCTGTTCCGCACCGAGTCCGAGGAGGCGGCCTGGATCGCCGCGCGCATCGCCGACCTGGTCAAGGGGGTGCGCCGTGACCCGGAGACCGCTCCGGACGGGATGCCCTGGCCGCCGGGCGAGTCCGGGAGCGCCCAGGACGGGGGCGTGTCCCCGGGCGACATCGCCGTGCTGTGCCGCCGCCGCGCCCAGTTCCCGGCGCTGCGCGAGGAACTGGAGGCGCGCGGCGTCCCGGTCGAGGTGGTGGGCCTGGGCGGGCTGATGCTCGTCCCGGAGGTGCGCGACATCATCGCCACCCTGCGGGTGGTGCACGACGCCGCCGCGGGCAACGAACTCGCCCGCCTGCTCACCGGGCCGCGCTGGCGGTTCGGCCCCCGCGACCTGGCCTCCCTGGGGGCGCGCGCCACCGAGCTGGCCCGCCACTCCCGCCGCGACCTCACCCGGGACGGCCCGGACGACCCGGGGGACGACGTGCTGCGCCGCACCGTCCTGGACCTCACCGCGGAGAGCGGCAGCCTGGTGGACGCGGTCGACGACCCGGGGCCGGCGGAGAACTACTCCGAGACCGGGCACGCGCGCCTGCTGCGCCTCTCCGAGGAGCTGCGCAACCTGCGCAAGCTCGTGGGCCAGCCGCTGCCGGACCTGATCACCGAGGTCGAACGCGTGCTGGGCCTGGACATCGAGGTGGCGGCCCGCAGCGGGCGCGACCCGCTGTCGGCCCGTGCCGACCTGGACGCGTTCGTGGACCACGCCGTCCGGTTCGTCGGCAACGGCGACGACCCGTCGCTGGGCGGCTTCCTGAGCTACCTGCGCGCCGCGGAGGAGAACGAGAGCGGCCTGGCCCCGGGGGAGCGGGTCGGCGGGTCGGACAGCGTCAAGCTCATGACCATGCACGGTGCCAAGGGGCTCCAGTGGCCGGTGGTGTTCGTGCCGGGCATCAGCGGCGGACGCAACCCGGTGTTCCCGGCGGCCGCCCGCAACTCCCTGGCCTGGGTGAAGGCCGACCACCTGCTGCCGTACCCGCTGCGCGGCGACCGGGCGAGCCTGCCCGAGCTGACCGGTGTGGACAAGCAGGGCATCGCCGCGTTCAAGGAGGCGGAGACCGCCCGCCACCTCATGGAGGAGCGCCGCCTCGCCTACGTGGCGGTCACCCGGGCGTCCTTCCTCCTCGTGTGCACCGGGCACTGGTGGGGGCGCACCGGCACCACGCCGCGCGGGCCCTCGGTCTTCCTGGAGGAGATCCGCGAGGCCTGCGAGCAGGGGGCGGGGCGGGTGATCGACTGGGCCGACCCGCCCGAGCTCGACGAGACCAACCCGCACGACGAGGAGGAGGGCGAGGCCGTGTGGCCGCCCCTGCGGGGGGACCCGCAGAGCGACGGCGAGGCCACCCCGGACACGCTCGCCCGGGTGGACGGCGCGGTCACCCGCCTGACGGAGATCGAGGCCGGCGCGGCACTGGTGGAGCGGGCCCGCGCGGCGCTGCGGGAGGGCAGGGCGGTACCGCCGGACCCGGCGCGCTACGAGAAGCTGGGGCGGCGGCTCCAGGGGTGGGAGCGCGACACGGGGCTGCTGCTGGCGCACCGCGCCCGCGAGGCCGAACGGGCCGAGGACGGCACGGTGCCGGTGGAGCTGCCCGACCACCTGTCCGTGTCCTCCATGGTGTGGCTCGCCCGCGACCCGGCGGGTCTGGCCCGCCGGATCCGCCGGCCGCTGCCCCGGCCCCCGGCCCCGCACACCCGGCGGGGGACCGCGTTCCACACCTGGTTGGAACGCCGCTTCGGGCTGGGCACGGCGACGCTCCTGGACGAACTTCCGGGGGCGGCGGACGAGACGGCGGGGGAGGACGACGACCTGGCCGAGCTCCAGAGGCTCTTCGAGGAGAGCGAATGGGGCGGGCGGATCCCGGTCGAGGTGGAGGTGCCGTTCGAGACGGTGATCGGGGACCGCCTCGTCCGCGGGCGGATGGACGCGGTGTTCCACGAACCGGAGAAGGGCTACGACGTCGTGGACTGGAAGACGGGGCGGCCGCCGCAGAACGCGGCGGAGCGCCGCGCCGTCGGCGTCCAGCTGGCGGCGTACCGGCTGGCGTGGGCGGACCTCCAGGGCGTGCCGCTGGACGAGGTCCGCGCGGCCTTCCACTACGTTCGCGCCAACGAGACGGTCCGTCCCACCGATCTGCTCGACGCCGACGGCCTGGCGGCCCTCATCGCCTCCGTCCCCGAGCCCTGAGGAGCGCCGCGCGGTCCCCGGCCGGGGACCGCGCGGCACGGATCAGCCCTTGTCCACCGGCAGGCCCGCCTCCACCCAGTCCTGGATGCCTTCCCGGTACTTGCGCACACGGGTGTAGCCGAGGCCCTCCAGGGCGGTGGCCACCGCCTGGCTGTTGCCGCAGGCGGGGTTGGAGCAGTAGACGGCGATCAGGGCGTCCCGCTCGGGGAGCAGGTCCGCGGCCCGGTCCGCCACCTCGTCGGCGGTCAGCGCGATCGCTCCGGGCAGGTGCTGCTGCTCGTAGTACGCGCCTCCCAGCGCGTCGAGCACGGTGATGCTCCCCTCGTCGATGTGGGTCCTGAGTTCTTCGCGGCTGATCAGGGCGGTCATCTCGTCCTCCGAATCGGACCGTGGTCCGGTTGTTGTGGCGAAGAGAAGCGGACTTGGGTCCGCTTCCTGTGGGGAGTTTAATCGGACCGGGGTCCGCTTGTCGAGTAGGATGGCGGCCGTGAACGATGAACTGCTCCGGATCCTGCCCCGACCGCCGGAGGAGCGCGCCGACGCCGCCCGCAACCGGGTCCGGGTCCTGGAGGCCGCGGGCCGCCTCTTCGCCGAGGGCGGCACGGACGCGCTGAGCGTGGACGCCGTCGCGCGGGAGGCCGGGGTGGGCAAGGGGACGGTCTTCCGCCGCTTCGGCGACAAGTCCGGCCTGGTCTCCGCGCTCCTGGACCGCAAGGAGCGGGAGCTCCAGGAGGGGATCGTCTTCGGACCCCCGCCCCTGGGGCCCGGCGCTCCGCCCCGCGAACGGGTCCAGGCGTTCTTCTCGGCCTACATCACCTACCTGGCCGACCACCTGGACCTGGTGCGGCTGTCGGAGACCGCCGCACCGGGAGCCAGGTTCAGGACCGGCGCGTACGTGTTCTGGCACAGGCACCTGGAGCTCCTGTGCGCCGGCCTGCCCGACGCCGACCACCTGGCCCACGTGCTCCTGGGCGCGGTCGCGGCCGACCTCAACACCGAACTGCTCGCCCGGGGGATCGGCTGGGACCGCGTCCGCGCGGGTGTGGCCGCCGCGGTCGACGCCCACTTCGCGGCCGCCGAACGGCCCTGAACCGCCGGTCCATGGCCGCGCCGCCTCCCGGAGGAACGGCGGCGGGGGCCGGGCGGGCGTGCGAGGATCGGCGGCGATGGAGACGATCGCGGCCGCTGTCGCCGCCCGCCACGGCATCCCGCCCGCCGACGTGCGCCCGCTCCCCGCAGGGGTGGCCAACCACGTCCTGGCCCTGGGGCAGGCCCTCGTGCCGCGCATCCCCCGCGGCCCGGACCGCGAAGTCTGACCACTCGCCCTAGGCGGGCATTGTGGGTATTGCCCACAGCGGTCGAATTGGGAGGGGCCATGGAACTCGTGAAGACCGGAAGCAGAGGCCGCATCAACCTGGGCGAGAAGATCGCCGGTAGCGAGTACTACGAGGTGGAGAGGGATGACAACGGCACGATCACCCTCCACCCGGTGCGCGTGACCCGCGTCGCCGAGCCGACTCCCGAGGACATTCGGCGTCGGAGTGCCGACGTCGATGCCGGGCGCAACATCATGAGTGCGACCCTCGACGACCTGGACCGGATGTCGGACGACACCGAATGACGGCCGGTGGCGCTCAGCCGGCGAGCAGGGCGTCGATCTGGCCCATCGCGCCCTCCATGCCCTCGACCATGCCCATCTCCAGCAACCGGTCCATGTCCTCCTTGGAGGAGAACGTGGAGCGGATGACCATGCGTGCGCCTTCGCCGTTCTCGGAGATCTCGACGCGCCCCCTGGTCGTGGGCATTCCGGGGGCCGGGGCCCCGTCGGAATCCGAGAAGCCGTCCTCGAAGTCCAGCGAGTTCGGCGGGTCCACGGCGATGACCCCCCACCAGCCCCGAAACCGCTCACCCTCCGGTCCGGTCATGTAGTAGGTGACCCTGCCGCCCGGGGTCAGGTCGTGCTCCTCGACCGTCGCGGGATAGGTGGGCGGGCCCCACCACCGCTCCAGTCGGCGGGGGTCCGCCCACAGGGACCAGACGTCTTCCACCGGTGCGTTGAACTCGGCGGTCAGTGTGACGGTGAGGTTCTCGAAGTCCTTCTCGACGCCGGTCATGCCCATCGTTCCGTTCCCTCTTCTCCATGGGTGCTCTCCGATGCGGATTCCGCGGCTCCCGCGAGGAGGCCGGCCATCCGGTCGACCCGGCCGCGCCAGAGCGATCCGAGGTGGTCGAGGGCCTGCCTGGCCCGCGCGACGGCGTCGGGCTCGGTGCGCACCCGCTGCTCCCGGCCCCGCCGTGCCTTGGTCACCAGTCCTGCCCGCTCCAGCACCGCGACATGCTTCTGGACCGCGGCGAAGCTCATGGGGTACGGCTCGGCGAGCCGGGACACGGACAGCTCACCCTCGACGGAGCGCCAGAGGATGTCGCGTCGGGTGGCGTCGGCCAGAGCGTGGAACAGCCGGTCGGCGGCCTCATCACCTACAACCATTTGGTTGTAGGTCAGCGCGTACCGCCGACGAGGTGAAGGGGCAGCCCCGGACCCCGGACATGCACGAGGGGGCGGCCTCCCGGAACCGGGCGGCGGCCCCCTCGCGTGCACGGTCCTGCGCTCAGACCACGCCGAAGACGAAGCCGCCCGGGGAGTCGCTCTCCTCGCCGAACAGGAACTGCCGGGCCGACAGCACGAACTCCTCCCGGCTGATGTCCCCGTCCCCGTCGGTGTCCACGTGCGCGAACCGGGTGCGGGCGTCGCCCTCGCCCGCGCCCAGCGCGGCCGCGTACACGAGGAACTCCGCCAGGCTGATCCGCCCGTCGCCGTCCTCGTCCAGCAGGTCGAACACGGCCTCGGCCACCGCCTCGGCGGCGTTGGACCGGCTGCGGTCCTCCGACGCCGCGTGCATGGCCGCGACGAACTCCTCCCGCTCCAGCCGGTCCTGGACGCCGGAGTACCGCACCAGCCGGTCCCACAGCGACCGGTAGGCCGTCTCGATCGCGTGCGCCTTGGGCTCGGTGGGGTCCAGCGTGTACCCGGTGATGTACCGGTCCACCAGCCGCTGGTAGTCCGCCCAGGTGGCGTACTTGTCCCCGTCGGTGTCGAGCACGTCGAACAGCTCGTTGAACCGGGCGATGATCGCCTCGGAGGGGGTGATGCTCACGTGGTTCCTCCCATCGGTGGGGCGGGTGGTTCCCTCCCCGTCCTGTGAGTCCCATCGTGCCGAAAAGGTTCCCTCCGCGCGCAGTCGGCGGCCCGTTCGTCCTGATCGCGGACAATGTTCCGCCTGCCGGCCCCGGGAGCCCCGGGGCGGCACCGCCCCGTCCGG
>NZ_JASFDV010000106.1 GCF_030766825.1 Nocardiopsis sp. CC223A | reverse complement strand
TGGGCCTCCCGGTACGAGGGCGCGGGCGAGCCGTTCGAGCGCGAGTCCGCCCGCGTCGGGGTGGCGTCCGTCGAACGCGCCCACCCGGACGGCGAAGGCGAGGTCGTAGGGCGCCTCGCCCTCGTCGAGCACCAGCCGCTCTGCGGCGCACCGCCGGGCGGTGAGCCGGCCCGCCGCGATCAGGTCCGGCGCCGACCGGGTGAGCTGTGCGATCGCGGCGGCGGAGCGGTCGATCGCGAGCACATGGCCGTCCGGGCCGACCCGGTGCGCGACCTCGCGCGCCGCGGCGCCCGGGCCGCAGCCGATCTCGATCACGCGCAGGCCGGGGCGCAGGGGGAGGGCGTCGACGATCGCCCGCAGCCGTGGAGACAGGCCGGTCATACGGCCAGGGTAAACGGTCGCCGGCCCTGCCGCGCCGGGGTCGGCGGGGTGTCCGGTTTCAGGCCCGCAGCGCCTCGATCGCGGTTCGGGCGATGGACTCCAGCACCGTGCGCCCGGCACCGGACTGCCCCGCCACCCGGATCCCGGAGATCACCGAGACGATGTACCAGGCCGTCGCCTCGGGGTCGCGGTCCGGGTGGACCGACCCGTCGGCGCGGCCCGCCAGGACGGCCGTGCGCAGAGCCGCCAGCCGCCGGTCCCGGTCGGCGTCGAGCATCCGGGCGACCGCCGGGTCGTGCGCGGCGGTCGACGTGGTCGTGTTGACCACGAAGCAGCCGGACCCGGGGCCCTGCTCCCGGGTCCGCGCCGCGTCGTCCGCGATCTCCGAGAGCAGGGCCCGGATGCGGTCCAGGCCCTCGCGCCGGTCGTCGTCCAGGGTCTCCACCATGGAGTTCGTCGAGACGGTGATGTAGGCGGCCAGGGACCTGAGGAACAGGTGCTCCTTGGACCGGAACGTGTTGTACAGGCTGGAGCGGTTCAACCCGGTGGCCGCGCACAGGTCGGCCGTGGAGGTCCCGTCGAACCCCTTCTCCCAGAACACGTCGCGGGCGGCCCTGACCACCTGCTCCTCGTCGAATCCCCGTGGTCTTCCCATGGCCGCCACGCTACCGGTTTGTGGAACGTTCGGACCAGAACCGGTGCGCGGGCCCGGGCGTGGGGGCGGCGGGATCAGGCGTTGGACCCCCCGTCCACGCCCAGGCGGGTGCCCGTGGTGTACCCCGCCGCGGGTGAGGCCAGGTGGGCGACCGCCTCGGCGATCTCCTCCGGCGCCCCGAAGCGCCCCAGCGCGATGCCCCGCATCTGCGCCTCGGCGTTCGGGCCGTCCTGCGGGTTCATGTCGGTGTCGGTGGAGCCGGGCGCGACCTCGTTCACGGTGATGCCGCGCGGCCCCAGGTCGCGGGCCAGGGCCCGGGTCAGCCCGGTGATCGCGGCCTTGGAGGCGGCGTAGGCGGTCAGGCCGGGGGAGTGCACCCGCTCGCCCAGGGAGGAGCCGATGTTGATGATCCGCCCGCCCTCGCCCAGGTGCCGGGAGGCGGCACGGGAGACGAGCAGGGGGCCGCGCACGTTGACGTCGATCACCCGGCTCGCGGCCTCGGGGTCCAGGTCTCCGATGGGGGCGGCCGCGATGACCCCCGCGTTGTTGACCAGGACGTCGAGGCCGCCCAGGAGTGCGACGGTCTCCGCGACCAGGCGTTCGGCGTCCTCCACCAGCCCGGTGTCGGCCTGCACGGTCACGGCCTTTGCGCCGGTGCGTTCGCCGATGAGGGCCGCCGTCTCCTCGGCCGCCCGGCGGTCGGAGTGGTAGCCGATCGCCACCGACGCCCCGTCCCGGGCCAGTCGCAGGGCGATGGCCGCGCCGATGCCGCGGCCTCCGCCGGTCACCAGGGCCCGCTTGCCGTCGAGGACGTTGCTCATGTCGTTGGTCTTCCGATCCGTGAAAGGGGTGCGGGGGCGGGCGGGGGCAGGGCCGGGGAACGCCGGGGATCCATTTTGGATCGTTCGTTCCAATACGGGAACCTAGCACGGACCGTCGGCCGGTCGTGGGTGACGTGGGTCACTCAGGGGTGCGCCGGGGGAGCGCCGCTCCGGGTCAGCCCTCCCACTCCAGGGCCGACACCACCGTGTACGGGGTCAGGGTGACCACGCTGGCTCCGCAGCGCCCGTGGCGCTGGAGGTCGATCAGGGCCGAGGCGACGAGGACGGCGTTGCGGCGCAGCTCGGCCTCGGTCGTGCCCACCGGGATCACCCGGCGCACGTGGTGGCAGCGCGCCCGACCCACGTCGTGCACCATCCCCACCACGTAGGTGCGGGCCAGCCGGCGCAGCGCCGCGGCCCGCGGGATCGGGTACCGGTACCGGCACCGGGTCCGCACCCCGGCCGGGTCCACCGCCTCCGCCTCGTAGGTGATGGACTCCCAGTCCTCGTCCACCTCCCGGACCGCGGCGCCCCGGGCCCGCGCCCACGCCTCGATCTCCGCCCGGTCGTGGACGACCACGACCCGGGCGGCCTCCCCGGAGGCGTCGTCCGTCGTCCGCGCCGTCTCCCGGGACGCCGTCCTGTCACCGGGGGCGGGCGTCACCGCTCCGCCGTTCACTCGCGATCACCCCGTGGGGGCTCGCCGATGCGCATCATCGTCGGTGTTCCTCGAAACCGTCGGTGGGGTCCCGGGCCCCCTCCCGGCCCGGGACCCCACCGACGTTAACCCGATCCGCCCCGAGCAGGGGGTAGGGAATGTGCCCCCTGGCGGGCAAAGGCCAGGTCAGGAGTGCGCGGGGCCCGCGCGGAGGGATCGGTGCGTGGACCGGTTCAGGCCGGGACGCCCACCCGGTCGGCCAGCTCCGCCGCCTGCGCGCGGTGCTCGCGCGAGTGCAGGCCCTCCGTGATCATGGCGCGGGCGTGCCCGTTGTAGCGGATGGTCTCCGGGGCGGCCGCGTGCGCCTGCGCCAGCAGTCGCAGCGCGTCGCCCTCCCGGCCGTCCAGCCGGTGCGCCCGGGCCTGCTCTATCCGGTGCCGGGCCCGCCGCGGCCGCGACGGGATGGTGTGCGCCTCCGACCGCAGCGACTGGCGCACCCCCTCGCCGCCGTTGCGCAGCTCCACCGCCACCGTCACCGCGTGCGCGCCCATGACGGACCGGGAGAACGAGGTGACCGGGTGGTAGAACCCGTCCGGAAGCCGTTCCACGGCCCGCCGCGCCGTGTCCCACCGGTGCCAGGCCGTGCCGCTCTCGCCGCGCCGGGCGGCGGTGTACCCGGCCTCGAACTGTAGGGAGCCCCACAGGGATTGGAGTTCGTCGGAATCCCGCCGGGCCAGGTGGGCGCCCAGGTGTGCCAGCGCCCCCTCGGCCACCGCGTCCGCGGCGTCCCAGTCCCCGGCGTCGCGGTGCGCCTGGACCATCAGCCAGGCGGCGATGCCCAGGGCCCGCGGGTCGTCGGCCTCGCGGGCGGTCACCACGGCGCGCTCGCACACCCGCCACAGCAGGCTCTGCGCGGGCTGGTAGGCGATGAAGAACTGTGTCAGCGAGTACACCTCGGACAGCACCGCGCGGGCGGCCCGCCGCTCGGTCTCCCCGACCGCCTGGTGCGCGGCCGCCTGCGCGTCCCCGATCAGCTCCGGCAGCAGCGCGCCCAGGACCTCGCGGTGGTCGGGGGCCGCGTGCCGGGCCCGCCACGCCCCCCGCAGCCGGGCCCGCAGGTGGGGCAGGCCCGGTGCGGGGCGGTCGGCGGCGGGCGCGAAGGCGTTGATCGCCGCCCGTACGGCGGGCAGGTGCCGGTGCCCGGGGCCGCTGAACGGTTCGACCGGGATCGACCCGGCCCCGGTCAGCTCGGCCAGGTCGCGCACCCGCAGCGCGTCCGCCAGCTTGAGCAGCAGCGGCAGTTTGGGGGTGCCCAGGCGGCCGGTCTCCAGGGCCTTCACCCAGGAGGCGGAGCGGCCCACCAGCCCGCCCAGCACTTCGCGGGTCAGTCCTCTGCGGGAGCGGTGGAGCTTGAGGCGGGTGCCGAAGGGGACCTCGGAGCCGACGGATTCCTCGATCTCCCCGATGCCGTCGAAGGCCATGTGGAGTCCTTCCCGATGCGCCGCGGCGGCGGCTCGTACCGTCCGCCGGTGTCGCGCCGGGCCGTGCCGCGCGGGCGGACGGCACCAGCGTAGGGGCGGCGTGCGCGCTCCGGGAGGGTTTCCCCACGATCCGTTACTCCGTACGAGGGCGTCCCGCCGTCACCGGTGTGCCCGCCGGGCGGAGCGCACGGCCGGCGGCCACCGCGTTCTCGGCGGTGGCCGCCGAGAACGCGCGGGGGTCAGCGGCGGCCGCCGCCCCCTCCGCCACCGCCGCCGCCGGCCGTGCCCCCCGCCCCGCGACACGTGCGCGCTGCGGATCCGGCTGCGCACGTCCGCGTCCCAGCGGTCGCGGTAGTCGCGGTCCCGGTAGAAGGCGCGGACGTCGGGGCCCCCGCCGACGAGCCGCTCCGGGGGCGCGCCCAGGGCGACGGCCAGGACGGGTTCGGCGGCGTCAGGGTCTCCGGCCACCGCTGCGAGCCGTTCGCCCACGTGCCGCCCGTAGGGGGTGCGGGGGTGGGGGAGCAGCATCAGGACGGCGGTGACCACCGGCAGGGCGGCGGCGAACGCCGTCATGCCCGACAGGTGCAGGGGCGTGTACTCGTTGAGGAAGTAGGGGGTGAAGAGGGCGCCCGCGAACAGGCAGGCGACGGCCGCGAAGGCCGGCCACCACAGCCAGGCGGGCCGGATCAGGCCCCGGCTCCGGCCCTCCCGGGTCAGCGCCCGTTCCAGGGAACGCACCCCGCGCCGGGTCAGCCGGCGCGACAGCTGCGGCAGGTCGCTCCGCCCGGACCCGTCGAACATCGTCTCCAGCAGGGCCCGCTCGGAGGGCGTGGTCTGGGCACCCGACACCGACCGGGTGAACACCCAGCCGTCGTCGCCCGGGGCCGAGGCGACGTGTCCCTTCCCCTCCAGCCGTACCAGGAGCGCCATCAGGTGCTCGGGCCGCAGCTTCTCCTTGCGGTACAGGAACCCGGCGAGCGCGGGCGGGAGGTCCGGCAGGGCGTCGGGGAACGTGCGACGGGCGGCGCGGAACCGGTCGACCCGCACCGCCAGGAGCAGGATCCCTTAGCAGACCGCGAGGGACGCCAGGAGCGCGAGCAGCGGTACGGCGACCAGCAGCGCCGCGCGTGCGAGGGCGCGGGGCATGGGGGTCCTGAGGGTGGGGGCGAGGCGGCCTCCAGGGTATCCGCGCCGGCGGGGGCGGGGCGGGGCGAACACCGGGCGGGCTCCCGGCGTCCCACCCCGGTGGAGGCCGACGTCGGCCGACGCGGGCGGAAGGGGTGCGGGGTGCGCGGCGCGGTGGGATGGTCGGGTGCGGGGCTGGCGGCCGGTGCGGGCCTCCTGGCGGGTGCGACGGCCCTGACCGGGGCGGGGGCGGAACGGGGGTGGGGGCTCGCGGTCGCCGCGGTCGCGTGCCTCCTGTCGGCGTACACGATCGGTGCCCGCCCGGAGGGCGGGCGGACGGCGGCCTTCCGGGCCGGGGCGGGGGCGCTCGCCCTGGCGGGTGCCGCGGTCGCCGTGTGGACCTTTCCGGCGGACTCCCTGGAGGCGTTCGCCCCCGCCGACGGGCTCGTCGTGCCCTCGCGCGCGGCCGTGCGGCTGTGGGCGGCCGTCGCCGCGGTCGCCCTCGGCGCACTGCTGTCGGCCCTCGCGGGTCCCCCCGCAAGCCTTCGCCCCCTGCGGCGCTCCCTGCCCGGGGCGCTGGCGGGGGCGCTGCCCGTCCTGCTGGCGGGGGCGCTGGTGGGGCCGGTCCTCTTCCCCGCGGAGCGGCACACCGTCGCCGGGGCTCCGGAGCCGACGGCCCCCACCGCCTGGACCTGGGAACCGCCGGGGCGGGTGGCGGTCCGCGAGGTGCTCCCCGGCGACCGCGGGCCCCTGGTGCTGCTCGGCGACGGTGCGGTGGCCCTGGACGGGGCCGCCGGGGAACCCGTGTGGGAGTACCGGCGCCCCCACCCGGGGCTCGGCGGTCAGGGCGTCGGCTCCTGGGGCGACGGCATGGACGTGTGGAGCGACGGCGGGCGCGTGTACGTCGCCGAACGCTCCGGACCGCCCTTCGCGGTGCTCGACGCGGCCACCGGGGCGGTCACGGGCGGCGGCGCCCCGAGCCGGGAGGACGCCGACGCCCTGGACAGGGAGCGGCGGGAGGCCGCCCGGACCACGTGGGAGGAGGCCGTGGCGGAGCCGTCCGGCTGCCACCGGGGGCCGGGCCGCGAGGTGGCCGGGGTGACGGTCGGCCTGGTGGGGTGCGCGGACGGGTTCGCCGACCTGGGCGGCCTGGTCGTGGAGGCGGCCGAGGCCCGGTTCGTGCTGGTCGCGGTCGATCCGGACGGCGGCCGGGAACTGTGGCGGCGGGAGTGGGAGGGGGCGCGGCCCTCGTTCGCCGCCGGGCCCGCGGCGGGCGGCGGCACCCTCGTCGTCCTGGAAGCCGGTGACGGTTCCGCGCCGGTCGGCCTCGACCCGGTGACAGGGGAGGAGGTCCTGCTCTTCCCCGGGGGCGGCGCGCCCGACGTCCTGCTCCAGGCCGACACCGCAGGGCTGGTCGCCGCGTTCGAGGAGGACGGAGGCGGGCTGCTGCTGCGGCGCTCCGCACCGGACGGGGAGGTCACCGCGGAGTTCCGCGCGGAGGGGGTGCGGTTCGACGACGCCGACCTCGCCGCGGCTGCCGTCACCCCGGACGCGGTGTTCCTGCCCGTGCGCGAGGACGGCGGGCGGTCGGCGGCGGGTCCGGCCCGGATCCTGCGCCTGGCGGACAGGGGAGCCGCCGCCGACCTGGGCGTCCACCCGGTCGTGGACGTCCTCGCGGCGCCGGGGTGGGCGGTGGCGGTCCTGGGGGACGAGTACGGGCCCACCGGGCTGCGGTCCCTGGCGCCGTGAGGGGCGCGGTTCGGAACCGCACGAAGATGCGATACAGTCTTACCTGTTGGCGATGCCGGAGACGGCGGTCGTCGGCGGGACGTAGCGCAGTTTGGCAGCGCACTTGACTGGGGGTCAAGGGGTCGTGGGTTCAAATCCCGCCGTCCCGACGGATGAAGGGCGTTCACCCGGGTGAACGTCCTTTTTCGTGTCCCGGGCGCGCTGTTCGGGCAGGGATGCGAGGACGGCGCGGGTCTCCTCCAGGACGGTGTTGAGGACACGTGCGGCCGCGGCGGTGTCCTCGGGGGAGAGCCCTGCCCAGACCGGGCCGGTGAGCTCGGCGATGCGCCGACCGGTCCGGTCCAGGAAGTCCCGGCCCGTGTCGGTGAGCCGGTCGCCGGAGACGAGGCCGCGTCCGGCCAGGTCGGACAGGAGGGCCTCGGGGGCGGGGAGGCGCGACTGGTCGTGGATGAACGCGGCCAGGTCGCCGGTGCCTTTGAACCGCTCGGTGAGGCGGAGCGCGACCCACTGCGGCTCGGACAGGCCGCTGTCGGCGAGGACGGCGGCCAGGAGCGCGTTGAGGGTCTTCTCGGTCCGGCCGATGAGGGGGGCGCCGAACGGGATCATGGTGACTCCTTTGTTGTTGGTGGAGCCAACATTACATGATCGTTGGCCGCACCAACAAGAGGTAGCGTGGGCGGCATGGTTCGGCGACTCGATGACCGGGCGACCTGGCTGGTGAGCCGGGCGCACCTGCGTTCCCACAGACTTCTCCAGGAGGCGTTCGCGGAGGCGGACGCCCGCCCGTACCACTACCGCCTGCTCGCGGCGCTGGAGGAGTCCGGCCCGCTGAGCCAGGCGGAGCTGGGACGGCGCGTCGGCCTCGACCGCAGCGACGTCGCGACGTCGCTCGACGCCCTGGGCCGCGGCGGGTTCGCCGTGCGCGAGCCCGACCCGGCCCACCGCAGGCGCAACCGTGTCTCCATCACCGAGGCGGGACGCGCGGAACTGCTCCGGCTCGACGCGGTGCTCGCCGAGGTCCAGGACCGGTTCCTGTCCCCGCTCGCGGAGGCCGAACGCACCGTGTTCCTGGGGCTGGTCGCACGGCTGGCGGAGGACCCCGGGGGCGGTCACCAGAGCACGTAGGCGGCGAGCGCCACCGCGGACGACCCGAAGAACAGCGCCCAGGCGCCCAGACGGAGGTCCCCGACGCGCAGATGGGCGACGAGGGCGCCGACGAAGTAGAGCACGAGCCCGGCCGCGGCGGCCAGGCCCACCACGGGTACGGCCGGGCCGACCAGCAGCCCCAGGGCGCCCGCGCCGAGCAGGGCGCCCAGGACCGGGATCCACGTGTGCGGGACTCCCAGCAGGTCGGCTTGCTCGCGCGGGTAGCGGTGGCCGGTCAGGTTGGCGATCGACGCGGCGCCGCAGACGACCACCGCGGGCAGCGACGCGGCGAGGTGCAGGAGGGGCATCGGTGTCCTTGCGGGAGCGGTGGCGGACGGGTTCCACTCCCATGAC
The DNA here is from genome assembly GCF_030766825.1 of Nocardiopsis sp. CC223A. Lineage (GTDB taxonomy): Bacteria > Actinomycetota > Actinomycetes > Streptosporangiales > Streptosporangiaceae > Nocardiopsis. The sequence continues at coordinate 11,634 of NZ_JASFDV010000106.1, read as the reverse complement.
GGACCGCGGCCCCCGGATGTGACACCCCGCCCCGGTGGCGGCCGTGCCGGTCCCGCAGCCCGGCCCGCGACCGCCGCCCGCCTGCCCGGCGCGGTCCGCAAGGGCGGACCGGCCGGGCCGGCGGTGCCCCGGGGCTACCGGTCCGTCCGGCGGTGGGGGGCTGTCGGTCCGAGCACGCTCGGGAGGAAGGTGTCGAGTGCCGCCTCGACGTGTCGTTCGACCTCGGCCCCGCTCAGCCGCGCGGCCTCGTCGCCCAGCAGCATGGCGCGGTTGACCGGCTCGCCCATGACGAGCCAGTTCAGGTGGGTCGCGGCGAGTTCGGGGTCGGGCACACGCAGGATCGCGAGGTCGGCGAGGGCGCGCAGGATCGCGGCCAGCGAGGTGATCGCCCGGCGGGGGCCGTGCTCGTACAGCGCGGCGGCCAGTTCCGGGGACCGGGTCGCCTCACCGATCACCAGCCGCCGCAGCCCCAGGATCGACGGGTCCAGCACCGTCGCCAGCTGGGCGCGGAGCACCTCGCCGAGGACGGCGCGCGGATCACAGCCGGGTTCGATCCGCACGCCGTCCTCGGCGAGCACGTGCTCGCTCGCCGCCACCGTCTTGGCGGTGACCAGTTCGAGGAACAGTGCGCGCTTGCTGCCGAAGTGGCTGTACAGCGTCTGCTTCGCGATACCGGACTCGCCCGCGATCGAGTCCATGGTCACCGACTCGTAGCCGGTGGCGAGGAACTGGCGCTCGGCCGCCGCGAGGGCGGCCTCCCGCTTCTGGACCGAGCTGGGGCGCACGCGCTCACTCCTCACACTTCTTCCCTTGCAGAAATCATACCGCTCAGTCTAATGTCGGAGAAGTGAGACCCATCAGTCCAGAAAGTGGGGCCGTCATGTCCGCCGACACTCCTCTCGTCTTCGAGGCCGAACTGCGCACCGGTCCGGAGGCCGGGGCCTGGACCGTCTTCGACGTGCCCGGCTCCGCGGCCCACTTCGGCACCCGGCGGCCGGTGCGGGTCCACGGCACCCTCGACGAGGTGCCCGTGCAGATCACGCTCATGCCCACGGGGAACGGTGGCCACATGGGCTCGGTCAAGGCGGCGACGCGCAAAGCGCTCGGCAAGCAGGCCGGGGACCGGGTGCGCGTGAGCATCGCGTCGGCCGCACCGTGAACGGGGCCCGGGAGCCCGTGCGCGCCGAAGGCCGTGCCCTCATCGGAGACCTGACCGGACCGCCGCGGGACCGGTGGGCGACGCCCTCGCTCTGCGGCGGCTGGACCGTCCACGACGTGGCGGCGCACCTGGTCGACTCCGCGCGGACCACGCGCACCGGCTTCGTCCCGGCCATGCCGCGGGCCCGGCTGGACTTCGACCGGCTCAACGAGGCCGGTGTCGCCCGCGAGCGGGGGACGGCCCCGCCGACACCCTGGACCGGCTGTGGGAGGTCGTGCCGCTGAGGACGGCGCCGGGCTCAACCTCGCCGCCCTGGCCGCCGGCCCGGTCGTCGCCGTGCTCGCCGTGGTCTGCGCCGTCGCCCTGCGGCACGTCCGCCCCATCGGGGCCGGAACCGGTGGCGGCCACTAGCCTGGGCGGTGAGGGAGGCACCATGGGCGAGACGACGGCGGTCACCGACGGGCGCAGGATCAGGGGGGAGCGCCGCCGGGCCGAGATCATCGACGCGACCCTGCGGGTCGTGCGGCGCGACGGCGCCGCCGGCGTCACCCACCGCACCGTCGCCCGCGAGGCCGGGGTGACCGCCAGCCTGACCACCTACTACTTCGCCACGCTCGACGACCTCCTCGTGGCGGCGCTGTCGACCGTCGCCGACCACTACACCGCGAGGATCCGGGCCGTCGTCGCCGCCGGCGGGGACACCCTGCGCGGGCTGGCCGAACTCCTCGCGGAGTCCGCGGGCCCCGGGCGCGAGCGCGCGCTCGCCGAACGCGAACTGTCCACATTGGCGGCGCGACGCCCCGCGCTGCGCCCGCTGGCCCGGCGCTGGCGGGAGGGGGTGGCCGAGCTGGCCCGTGCCCGCACCGACGACCCGGCCGCCGTCGAGGCCCTGGTCGCGGCCTCCGACGGGCTGTGCGCGTCCCTGTTGCTGGGCGTCGCCGAGGCCGACGTCGACCACTTGCACGCGGTCCTGCGGCACGCCCTCACCGGAGGCCGGTGACCGGCCGGTCCGGCGCGATTTCGGGCAGCGCTCGGCGCTGTTCCGGGAATTCCTTTTCCAGGGATGCCGTTCTTTTGTTGATTCTGTGGTGTCCGAATATGCGGGACCCCGCCGGGGTGTCGGCGGGGTCCCTTTCCGGGTCGGGTCAGACGCGGTACAGCCAGAGGTAGACGGTGGCGCCGCCGTCGCAGAGGTAGTCGGAGTAGCGGGAGCTCTTGATCTGCTCGCGCCCTTCGGCGTGGCAGGCGGAATAGGTCCAGTACCAGGAGTAGTACTCCCAGCAGGGGGTGACGTTGCCGTTGTACTCGCACTGCGGCTGGGGTTCGGCCGCGGCGGCGGGGGAGGCGAGGCCGAGGGTGACGACGGTCGTCATGGCGGCGACGGCGAGCGTCTTGGCGAACTTCACAGACCACCTCTTCTGTTGTCACGTGAAAGGGCGTCCGGAAAGGAACCCGGTGGGGCGGGGTGCGCGATCGCGCTCTTCCGGATCGAGACGATCATAAAATCCACCCGCCCAAAGCGGGGGAAAAGTCGGAGTAAAGCAATGGTAAAGTGAATTCAGATATGCGAATTCTTGGTTTTTATCATGTTATGAGGTGACGCTCCCCTGTACCGCGGGGTGCGTACCGGTCAGCCGCGGCCCAGCAGGGCCTCGCCCAGCGGGGTGCGGGTGTGCAGCACCCGGTTGCCCTCGCGACGGGCGTGGACCAGCCCCGAGCGGCGCAGCACCGCCAGGTGGTGGGAGGCAGTGGACACCGCCATCATGCAGGCCGCCCCCGCCTCCGAGGTGGTCCGCGGCCCGTCCAGGCAGGCCAGCACCCGGGCCCGGCCCGCGCCCAACAGGTCGGCCAGTGCCTCCTCGGCGGCCGCGCCGTGGATCCACGTCTCCGCCAGCCCGTCCACCGGGTAGAACAGGGTGGGCTGGACCGGCGGCTCGGTGAGCACCGCGCACCGGGCGGTGCCCATCACCGACGGGGCGAGCACCACCCCGCCGCCCTCGCACCGCACGTCCTCGTCGTGCAGGCGCAGCGACACCTCGATGGTGTTGCGGTGCCAGCGCACCGTCTCGTGCAGGGTCGCCACCATCGCGCCCACCCCGCCCGCGCCCATCCGCCGCATCCGCAGGTCGATGTCGGCGCCCAGCAGGCGGCGGATCTGCGGCCAGTGCGGGGCCATCGTCGCCTCCCACACCTGCTCCCAGGCGTCGGCGATCATGTCCCGGGTCCGCTGCGGGCGCTCGATCATCCGCGCCACGAGGTCCTTGGCGCGCCCCTCCGAACGCACCAGCACCTTGCCCAGATCGAAGCGGATCGCGTCCGTCGGCACCCGGCGCAGCCGCTCGATCTCCTCCTGCGGCGTCATGTCCCAGGTCGGCGCGGCGGTGAGGAAGTCCGGGAAGTACCCCTCCCGGCGAATCACCGCGGCCAGCCGGTCCATGGCCGGCCCCGGCACCGCCGCCCGCACCGACCGTAGCCACCCCCACTGGAGCGGGTGCCGCTGCGGGTCCAGCAGAACGCGCACTGCGTGCGCCAGCTCGTGCCCGGGGGACACCCCGAACCGGATGGCCGACACGTCGTCCGCCCCGATGTGGAACCGGGCGCTCTTTCGATGCATGTCGAAACAGTAGAGCCCCGCCGTGCCCGGCGGCCAGTGTTGGGGACATCGGCCGGACGGCGGTCGCAGGGACCGCCCGGCAGTCATCCACAGGAGGCACCACCATGGACACCGTCACCTCCCGCGCCATCCCCTTCGCCGAGATCGCCATCGGCGAGGCCCGCCGCACCGGGCTCTTCGAGGGCCGCAGGTACGGCTCCGGCATCACCTTCTTCCTCGTCGACAACGACCCCGGCCAGGGCCCCGGCCTGCACCGCCACCCCTACACCGAGACCTGGACCGTCCTGGAGGGCGAGGCCACCATCACCATCGGCGAGGAGCGCGTGGTGGCCCGGGCCGGGGACACGGCGGTGTGCGGCCCGAACGTGTGGCACGGGTTCGTCAACACCGGCACCGGACGGCTGCGCCTGATGGGCGTGCACGCCTCCGACACCCTGATCCAGGAGTTCGAGGACGCGGAGTGACCGCCGCCGACCTGCCGGGAAGAAACCCCGCCGCGCGTTGTTGCCCATGGACGGCGACGACGCGAAGGGGGACGCCATGACGGGCACCGCACCGGGGGAGCCGCAGGAGACCGAGGCGGTCGTGGTGGGCGCGGGCCAGGCCGGCCTGTCGGTGGCCTGGCACCTGCGCCGCCTGGGCCTGGTCCCGGGCACCGACGCGGTGGTCCTGGACCGGGGACCCGCCCCCGGCGGGGCCTGGCAGTTCCGCTGGGAGGCCCTGCGCCTGGACGACGCCCACAAGGTCGACGACCTGCCGGGCATGCGGGAGATCGGGCTGAGCTTCGCCACCGCCGACGGCACCCGACCGGCCCGCGACGTCGTCCGCGAGTACTACGACCGCTACGAGCGGGCCTTCGACCTGCGGGTGCGCCGCCCGGTCGAGGTCACGGCGGTCCGCGAGGCCGACGGCGACCGCCTGCGGGTGGAGACCGACCACGGCACCCTGCTCACCCGGGCACTGGTCAGTGCCGGGGGAACCTGGGCCCGTCCCTTCCGCCCCTACTTCGCGGGTGCCGCCGACTTCCGGGGCGTGCAGGTGTCCACACCGCAGTACCGGTCCGCGCGGGACTTCGCGGGCCTGCGCGTGGCCGTGGTGGGCGGGGGCACCTCCGCCACCGGCTTCCTGCACGAGCTGGAGGGGGTGGCCGCCGCCACCCTTTGGATCACCCGCCGCCCGGTCCGGTTCACCGACGACCCCGGGGCCGGGGTCACCGCGGTGCGCCGGGCGGACGAGGCCGCCCGCGCCGGACGGCCCCTGCCGAGCATCTCCAGCGGCACGGGCCTGCCCGCCACCCCGCGCAACCTGGCCGCCGTCGAACGCGGACTCCTGGTGGCCCGCCCCATGTTCACCGCCATCGAACCGGACGGGCTGCGCTGGGCCGACGGGGCCTTCGAACCCGTGGACGCCATCATCTGGGCCACCGGCTTCCGCTCCGAGCTCACCCACCTGGCCCCGCTGGGGCTGCGCGAGCCCGAGGGAGGCGTGCGGGTGGAGCAGGGCCGCGCGGTGCGCGACCCGCGCGTGTTCCTGGCCGGCTACGGGCCGCAGGCCAGCACCATCGGCGCCAACCGGGCCGGGCGGACCGTCGCCCGCCAGGTGGTGGAGTACCTGCGCACCCCGGCCGCCGCCTGAGCGGCACGGCTCGCCCCGGATCGTTCGGGACACGCCCCGGGGTCCGTGCCGGAGGTCCGCACCCGGAGGCGCGCCGTCCGCCCGGTCTGCCGTGGCCGTGCCGCATGAGCGGCCCGGGCCCACCGCGTTCAGGCGGAGGCCTCCCCGGCCGCCGCCTCCAGCGCGGCCAGGACCGCCGCCAGCGGCTCCGGCACCCGCTCCGGGGCCAGGGCCTGCGCCATCGCGCGGGCGTACCGCTCCTTGTGGTTGCTCATGAACCCGTGCAGCTGCCGGTCGGCGGGGCGGCCCCGGTGCGCGGGCTGGCGGCGGTAGATCCGCAGTGACCGCTCCCGGCCCTGCTCGGCGATCACCCGCTCCACCCCGGCCACGCCCAGCGCCCGGATCAGCTCGTCCTCCAGGTCGTCCACGCACACGTGGAAGTCCCGGCCCAGGCCCGCCCCGGCGAACGCCCGCGCGAAGTGCCGCTCCTCCGCGGCGTCGCACAGCCCCACCAGGCGCAGCCCGGTGCCCCGCGGCCCCAGCCGGGCCACGAAGTGGCCGACGTTGGTGGCCCCGCCCATCGGCACGATCGCCGCGCCCAGGGCCCGCGGGTCCAGCCCGCGCCCCCGGGCCAGGGCCAGCAGGGCGGCGCGATCGCTCTCGCCCTCGACGAGGATCGCGGTGCCCAAGTCCTCCAGCCCTTCCACGCGCGCCACACTACGGCCTGCGGGGCGGCGGCCGCACGCCGATTTACCGCCCTTGCCGCCGGTTCGGGACACACCGCGGACGTGGGGTCATCGGCTGCCCGGGGCCGTACGGCCCCGGCGGGGCGGGCAGGCGGCGCGATACCCGCCGCGTGCGGGAAGGAAACGGGAGACCGTCGTCAGGACACCCGACTCCCGTTGCGGTGACACCGGCACGGACCTTCCGGGCGAAAAAGTCCGGGATGCCGATATCCGACCGCGGAATCGGCAACGGATACGATGCGTCCGGCAGGTCGTCGCCGGGAGGAGAAGCGGGATGCGGGCCAACGAAGTCCCCACGGAGGAGATCGCACGCGATCCGGCGGCCTTCGCCGACCGGGTCACCGCCGACGGCCGGTTCGGCCGCGCCGCCGAGCCCGGCCGCTACCGGCTGGTGGTCAACCGGGCCTGCCCGTGGGCGCACCGGACCGTCATCGTCCGCCGCCTCATGGGCCTTGAGGACGCCGTCTCGCTCGCGGTCACCGACCCCGTGCAGGAGGTCATCGACGGCGAACCGCACTGGGTGTTCACCGAGGGGACCGGCAGCCCGGGCGGCGTGGACCCGGTGCTGGGCATCCACGCCCTGCGCGAGGCGTACCTGGCCCGCGACCCCGGCTACACCGGCGGGGTGAGCGTGCCCGGCCTGGTGGACACCGCCACCGGGCACCTGGCCACCAACGACTACGACCGGCTCTGCCTGGACCTGGCCACCGAATGGGGGCCGCTCACCCGGGAGGGCGCCCCGGACCTGTACCCGGAGGCGCTGCGCGGGGAGATCGAGGCGGTCGGCGCGGAGGTCTACCGCGACCTCAACAACGGGGTGTACCGGGCCGGGTTCGCCCCCGACCAGGAACACTACGACCGCGCCGTGGCCGGGGTGTTCGCCCGCCTGGACGACCTGGAGGCGCGCCTGTCCTCCCGCCGCTACCTGGTGGGGGAGGCCCTCACCATGGCCGACATCCGGCTGTTCACCACCCTGGTGCGCTTCGACGCGGTGTACCACGGCCACTTCAAGTGCAACATCGCCAAGCTCACCGAGTACCCGGCGCTGTGGGCCTACGCCCGCGACCTGTTCCAGACCCCCGGTTTCGGCGACACCACCCACTTCGACCACATCCGGGTCCACTACTACCGGGTGCACACCGGCATCAACCCGACCGGGATCGTGGCCGCCGGGCCGGACCCGGTGCAGTGGCTCGAACCGCACGGGCGTGCGGCGCTGGGCGGGTCGCCGTTCGGGGAGGGCACCGCGCCCGGCCCGGTCCCGGCGGGCGAGCGCGTCCCCGGCATCGCCGACTGAGCGCCGCCCGCCGCGTCGGCGCTCACAGGCGGGCGGCGTGCTCGCGTAGCACCCGCACGGCCTCGGTGATCGCCGGGCGGCGGGAGGCGCCCTCGCGCCACAGCACCGCCAGGCCCCGCACCGGCGCCGGATCCACCGGCCGCACCGCCACGTCGGCGGGCAGCGGCCCCCGGCCCAGGCGCGGGACCACGGCGATGCCCAGCCCGGCGGCCACCAGCGCCAGCTGGGTCTGGTACTCGGCCACGTAGTGGGCGATGTCGGGCTCGGTACCGGTGGAGCGCACCGTGCGGGTCAGCCAGTCGTGGCACACCGTCCCCGGGGGCTGGCAGATCCACCGCTCCCCGGCCACGTCCGCGCGGGTCAGGGCGTCCAGGGCGGTGAGCGGGTGGTCGGGCGGCAGCAGGACGTCGCAGCGGTCCTCGCCGATGCGCTGCCGGGCCACGCCCTCGGGGACGCTCATCGGGGCGATGTCCCAGTCGTGCACCACGGCCAGGTCCACGGTGCCCTGGGCGACCATGTGCGGGGTGGCGTGCGGGTCCTCCTCGAACAGCCGCACGTCCAGGGCGGGGTGGGCGGCGGCCAGCTCGGCGAGCACACCGGGCAGCAGCCCGCGCGCGGCGGTGGAGAAGGACGCGACGGTCAGCCGCCCGTGCGGGCGGCCGCGCCGCTCCTCCAGGGACACCTCGGCCTCCTCGACCAGGGCCAGCACCCGCCCGGCGGTGCCCACGAGCATCGCGGCGGCATCGGTGAGCACCACGCCGCGTCCGCGCCGCTCCAGCAGCGGCGTGCCGGTCTCGCGTTCGAGTTTGCCGACCTGCTGGGAGATCGCCGAGGGGGTGTAGCCCAGGGCCTTGGCGGCGGCCGCGACGGAACCGTGGACGTGGACCGCGTGCAGGGCGCGCAGCCGGGAGAGGTCGAGCACGGGGCGCTCCTTCCGGGAGGACCCCACCATTATGTAGCAGGCGTGAATCCAACGGTGTAGGAACCTTCGCTGGTGCTTAATCCGGCAGGGCGCCATGATCGGACCCATGCGTCCCTTCCACCTTTTCCTGGCCGTGCTCGTCGCGGCGATCTGGGGTGTCAACTTCGTCGTGATCGAGGTCGGCCTCGACCACTTCCCACCCCTGCTCTTCACCGCCCTGCGCTTCCTCGTCGCGGCCGTGCCCGCGGTCTTCCTCGTCAGGCGGCCCGGGGTCGCCCTGGGGTGGATCGTGGTGGTCGGGCTGACCCTGGGGGTGGCCAAGTTCGGGCTGGTCTTCACCGGCATGCACCTGGGCATGCCCGCCGGGCTCACGTCGCTGGTGCTCCAGGTCCAGGCGGTGTTCACGGCGGTCTTCGCGGTGGTGTTCCTGGGCGAGCGGCTGCGTCCGCTGCGCTACCTGGGCATGGCGGTGGCGTTGGGCGGGATCGGTGTCGCGGCCTGGGCCCAGGGCGCCTCGGGTCCGCTGGCGGCGTTCTCGATGATCATCGCGGCGGCCGCGTTCTGGGGCCTGGCCAACGTGGCCACCCGCAGGGCGGCCCCGCCCGACGCCCTGTCCTGGACGGTGTGGGTGAGCCTGGTGCCGCCGCTGCCGCTGTTCGCGCTGTCCCTGCTGGTGGAGGGGCCCGAGGCGGGTCTGGCGGCACTGCGCGGCCTGGACCTCGCCGGGTTGGGCGCGCTGCTGTTCATCGCCTGGGTGGCGACCGTGTTCGGGTTCGGCGTGTGGGGGTTCCTGCTGCGCGAGCACGACGCCTCGGCGGTCGCCCCGTTCACGCTGCTCGTTCCGGTGTTCGGGATGGTCTCGGCGTGGGTGTTCCTGGGGGAGGAGATCACGTGGCTCAACCTGCTGGCCGCGGTGCTGCTGGTGGGCGGGGTCGCGCTCACCGCCCTGGGCGGCGGGCGCTCCCGGGCCGGGGGCGGGGACCCGGGGGAGGGGGACGGGGACGGTCCGGGGGAGGACCTCAGCGGCGGGCGAACTCCGGAGCGTGCTCCGAGCGCAGCCCCAGGCCGATGAGCCGGGCGGGCACCGCGCTCATGAACGGCAGGTGCTCCAGCACCCAGAGCAGCGGCGCGGGCGGCCCCATCCGGCGGCCCTGGAGGATCGGCTCGACCAGGAGCTTCTCCATGGTCCGCTGGAGGCGCTGGACGGCGGCGGCCGGCAGCAGCCTGCGGGAGCGCACCCGGGCCAGGGCGCGGGCGTCGGCGGTCCCGTTCCGGAGCGGCTCCGCCAGCAGGGTCGCCGCCGCCACCGCGTCCTGCACGGCGAGGTTGATGCCGACCCCGCCCAGCGGGGACATGGCGTGCGCGGCGTCGCCGATGCACAGCACGCCCTCGGCGTGCCAGCGGCGCAGCCGGTTGAGCCGGATGTCCAGGTGCTTGACGTCGTCCATGGACTCGATGGAGTCCACCCGGTCGGCCAGCTCCGGGAGCAGCTCGGCGATGTCGGCGCGGAACGCCTCCACGCCCCGGGCGCGCAGTTCGGGGTCGGTGCCCTTGCGGCCGATGTAGGCGATCTGGAGGTATCCCTCGCGGGGGATGACGATGAGGAACCTGCCCCGCCCGGCCCGCGGGGTGAGCGCCATGGCGTCCCCCGGGGCGCCCGGCAGCCGGAACCACCAGGCGTCGATGCCCACCGGGAACTCCTTCGGGACCAGCCCCGTCTCGCGGCGGACCGACGACCAGCGGCCGTCGCAGCCCACGGTGAGGTCGGCCCGGATCTCGCCCTCGCCGTCGGGGCCCCGGTAGCGGGCACCGACCACGCGGCCGCCCTCGCGGAGCAGCCCGGTGGCCTCGGTGCCCATCCGCAGGGTGAAGGTGGGTTCCGCGGCCGCGGCATCGGCCAGCAGGCTCAGCAGGTCCCACTGGGGCACCATGGCGATGTTCTGGTACGGGCGGGGCAGGCGGCGGAAGTCCGCGACGGTCACGACCCGGTCCCCGCCGAGGGGGAAGGCGACCCGGTCCAGCGGGCTCTGCGGCAGGGCGGCGAACTCCTCGCCCAGACCGAGCTCGTCGAGCAGGCGCACGGTCGAGGGGTGGACGGTGTCGCCCCGGAAGTCGCGCAGGAAGTCGTCGTGCTTCTCCAGCACGGTCACCGCCACGCCCGCGCGGGCGAGCAGCAGGCCGAGCACCATTCCGGCGGGGCCGCCGCCGGAGATCAGGCAGGTCGTCTTCTCGGTCATGGGGGGCTCCTGTTCCGGGGCGTCGTCGCCCCTGGTTCAGCGCGGCGGGTCGGTCGCCGCGGCTCGGAGGAAGGCGTCGCCGAGTACGGCGCAGGTCTCCTCCACGTCGGGGAAGTCCATGCCGGGCACCCCGGTCAGGGCGGGGCGCAGGGCGAAGTGGATGACGGTGGGGCCGATGAGCTGCTGGGCCAGCAGCGGTACCGGCAGGTCCCGCAGCCGCCCGGCGTCGATCTCCCGGCGCAGCCAGCCGCCCATGGCGACCAGCATGCGCGGGAAGAACCGGGTCGCCAGCAGGTTCCGGGCGGGCCCGTCGGGCCGGGCGAACACGTCGGCCAGCAGCGCGGGCATCACCCGGGGTTCGGTGGTGAACGCCCGGGCCAGCGCCCGGTGGACGCCCAGGACGGTGGCCGCCAGGTCCTCTCCCGGGTCGGCGAGGTGCCGCTCCAGCTCGGTCAGCGGGCCGTACCGCTCGAAGACCGCGGCCAGCAGGGCGTCGCGCGACCCGAAGGCGGCGTACACGCTGTGCACCGAGCAGTCGGCGGCGGCCGCGACGGCCTCCAGAGTGGTGGCGGTCAGGCCCACCTCGCCCAGCAGGCGGGCCCCGGCCTCGACGGCGCGCTCCCGGACGGGCGGGCGCCCGCCCGGGTCCACACCGGCCTCGCGGACCGCCGTGTCCAGGGCCCCGCGCCTGCCTCCGAGGCGGCGCAGGAGGGTGCTGCGGGAGACTCCCGCCTCCTGTGCGATCTCGATGAGCGGCACGTCGGCCACGTCCTTTCCCGTCCGCTCGGCGGCGCGGATCGCCGCGCTCACCAGATCGTCCGGAACCTTGGGGTGTTCGGTATCTGACATCAACATAAAGGTAACCCGTAATCGAGTTCCACGCAAGGGGTTCGGTGATGGAGTGACCACTGAGAGGGAAGAGGTGGGTGAGGACGAGGCGCCGTTCCGGTCGGTCTTTCAGGAGAGGAAGCCGCGCATGAGTGCTTCGCTGCCCTCCAGGTGCTCGCCGACCGCCCGGCGGGCCGCGTCCGGGTCGCCCGCCCGC
>NZ_JASFDV010000105.1 GCF_030766825.1 Nocardiopsis sp. CC223A | reverse complement strand
CTCGGGTGCTCTGTCAAGAATGTCCGACGCCTCCCGAATGGGGAAGGTTCCTGAACAGTGGGCATCGGAACGGAAGTGTCACCTTCTCCGCGAGGGCGCGGACACACGACGGGGCACCCCGCCGAGCGGAGTGCCCCGTCGTGTGTGCCCGGTGAGAGGACCTACTGCGAGTTGGTCATCTTCAGGACGTCGAGGGCGGCGTCCAGCTGCTCCTCGGTGAGCTTGCCGTCCGCGACGTAGCCGCGCTCCAGGACCACCTGGCGGATGGTCTTCTTCTCCTTCAGCGACTGCTTGGCGACCTTGGCGGCCTCCTCGTAGCCGATGTAGCGGTTGAGCGGCGTGACGATCGACGGGGAGGACTCCGCGTAGGTGCGGCACTGCTCCTCGTTGGCGACGATCCCGGCGACGCAGCGGTCGGCGAACACCCGCGAGACGTTCGCGAGCAGCCGGATCGACTCCAGCACGTTGCGGGCGATCAGCGGCAGTTGCACGTTGAGCTCGAAGTTGCCGCCGGCACCGCCGAAGGCCACCGCGGCGTCGTTGCCGACGACCTGCGAGGAGACCTGGAGCACGGCCTCGCACAGCACCGGGTTGACCTTGCCCGGCATGATCGAGGAACCCGGCTGAAGGTCGGGCAGGAACAGCTCGCCCAGACCGGTGGTCGGGCCCGAGCCCATCCAGCGGACGTCGTTGGCGATCTTGGCGAAGCCGACCGCGATGGTCCGCAGCTGGCCGGACAGCTCCACCAGGCCGTCACGGGCCCCCTGGGCCTCGAAGTGGTCGCGGGCCTCGGTCAGCGGCAGGCCGGTGTGCGCGGCGATCTCGGCGATCACCCGGGCGGAGAAGCCCTCCGGGGTGTTGATGCCGGTGCCCACGGCGGTACCGCCCAGCGGCAGCTCGGCCACCCGCGGCAGAGAGGCCTCCAGGCGCTCCACGCCGTAGCGGACCTGCGCGGCGTACCCGGCGAACTCCTGGCCCAGGGTGACCGGGGTGGCGTCCATCAGGTGGGTGCGGCCGCTCTTGACCACCGAGGCGAACTCGACGGACTTGCGGGTCAGCTCGCCCTCCAGGTGCCGCAGTGCCGGGATCAGGTCGTTGATCACGGCGGAGGTGGCGGCGATGTGGATGGAGGAGGGGAAGACGTCGTTGGACGACTGCGACGCGTTGACGTGGTCGTTGGGGTGGACGTCGAGGCCGGTCCGCTCCTTGGCGACGGTGGCGATGACCTCGTTGGTGTTCATGTTGCTGGAGGTGCCCGACCCGGTCTGGAACACGTCGATCGGGAACTCGGAGTCCCACTTGCCGTCGGCGACCTCCAGGGCGGCCTCGCGGATCGCCTTGCCCAGGTCGTCGCCGATGACGCCCAGCTCGGCGTTGACCTTGGCGGCGGCGGCCTTGATCTGCCCCAGGGCGGCGATGTGGGCGCCCTCCAGGCCCTGCCCCGAGATCGGGAAGTTCTCGACGGCGCGCTGGGTCTGGGCACGCCACTTGGCGTCGGCCGGGACCTTGACCTCACCCATCGAGTCGTGCTCGATGCGGAACTCACTCATTGGCTACCACACTCTCCTGGGAAAACCTGTGAAACCCAGCCTGCCAGACGCACGGCGGCACACCGCCACCTCACCCCGCCAAGGCGGTGTTACGCGCATCATGTTGACATCGGGGCAGGTCAGGACCCGATGCCGGGACGCCGTTCACGTCGCCGCAACCGGGCGAGGAAGGGCCGCCGGGGCGCCTTGATCCGAACCGTGCCCAACACCGAGAACCCGTTGATCTCCAGCACCGGCGGATCGGACAGGTCCGACCTCCGCGCCGTGGTGCTCCGCAGCCCCAGCACGGCGCGGCCGTTGACGCGCACCTCCACCCCGTCGGGCACCAGGATCTCCACCTGGCCCAGCACCGCGGTGACGGTCATCCGGTGGTGCCCGCGCAGCAGCAGCGCCTCGCGCATGTCCACCTCGACCCGGCCCGCCACGGCCAGGACCAGGTCGCCGGGGTAGGCGACCCACCGGCCCTTGCGGACGGCCGTGCCGAACACCCCGAGGGCGGGCTGGTGGTCCAGGCGGATGGGCTGCTCCTGTGCGGGCAGCAGGTCGGCGGTGAGCGGCGGCAGCTCCCCGAGGGTCCTGGCCTCCTGGGCCCTGTCCGAGCGCTCCTGGAACTCGTCGAGGTCCAGGCGCCCGTCCGCGGCGGCCTCGCGCAGCACCTTCAACACCCGTTCGCGGTCGCTGTTGGAGGCCCGTAGCCGTTCAGGGGGGATCCGCTCGCTCACACCGCCAACCCTAGACGACACGGGTCCCCCGTACCGGTACGGGTACACGCGCCGCCCCCGCACCGACGTCCCACCGCACGCGCCTGGGACACGGCAGACCCCCACGCCCCGCACGGCGGCCCAGGCAGCGGTACCGGCGGCCCCGGCCGCCACCGCCCCGGCCGTCGCGGCGAGAACGGGGCCGCCCTGGAGACGGGCGCCGCCCACCTGCACCGGTGGACCGGCACGGCCCCGGACCCGGCCGGCCCCGCAGGGGCTCGACCGGGTCCGGGGCGGTGGTGTCCCGCCGAGTGGTGCGACTTCGTCCGACCCCCGGGTACCGAAGGCGACAACGCTCCGGTCGGCGACCCGCCCTCGTCCGGACGGCCGGTGTTCTCACACCACTCGACGGGACATGACCTCCGGGGCCCGCGCTCAGAGCCGGACCAGGGCGTCGCGGGCCACGGCCGCGAACCCCGACGGCGCCCCGGCCAGCGGGCGGACCGCCAACCGCACCAGGGCGCGTGCGTTGTCGTCGCCCGCGACCCGGTTGACGCTCAGCCCACCGCAGCGGGCACAGCGGTGGACCAGCATCCACTCGCCGTCGGCGCGGCTGGTCAGGCTCACCGCGGCCATCGGCCCGCGGCAGTCCGCCGCCCGGTCGCCGGGCACCCGAAGGTCCACGTGCAGGCTGGTCAGGCAGTGCGGGCAGTGGTTGCGGTGGGAGGTGCCCGGGGCGGTCGCCGGCACCTCCAGCCGACAGCCCGCGCAGCGGAACGACCCGGTCCGGCCCGCCTCGCCGTGGGCGTGCAGGACGGTCTTGGGCCGTTGGGGCCGCCGTTCGCGGCGGTCCCGGTTGCGTCGTGCCACGTGTCACACCTCCCCGAACAGGTCGAGCGGGAAGGGCGGATCGGCCAGCGGCCGGACCGCGATGCGCATGAGCACGAGGTGGTTGTCGTCGGCGGCGACGGCCGCCTCGGCCAGCTCGTCGCACCGGGTGCACCGGTGGATGAGGACCCAGGCGCCGCTGCGCGGCACGGCGATGGAGATGGGGACCATCCGCCCGCCGCAGCCGGAGGCCCCGCCGTCGACGCGGTCGACGGTGTGCCGGGAGCTCAGACAGCTGGGGCAGTGGTCGCGTCCGCGCCCGTCGGGATCGAGGGCGGAGACGGTGAGGCCGCAGCGCACGCAGGTGAAGGTGGCGGTGCGCAGGGTGGGGCTCGGTTCGGTGGTGGACACCGGAGGGACTCCTCGCTGGAGATGGAACGGGTCAGCGGGAGCAGGCCGAGCGCTACTCGGTGGTCGGGTCAGCGGCTCCGGTCGGAGCGGGCGGTCCGGTTTCGGTGAGGCGCGCTCGGCGCGTTCCGGGTCATCAAGACACCTTCCCCTCCACCGGGGAGGGTCCCTCGGTGTCCGTCGTTGCACAGGTCGCCAACGATGCTAGATCGCGTCCCGACCAGGGGCAACGGATTTTCACGGGCCGTGGCCCACCGGCCGTCCGGGTCGCGGGACCACTTTCCGGACAGCCCCGGTCGCCAGGGCGGTCGCGGATCCGGCGCGTCCGAAAAGCAGGGAAAGCGACCGTTCCGGCGCGTTTCCCGAAAAAAAGACTTCTCCCGGTGAAATCCGTTGTCCCCGGTGTTCGACGGATGCTTCCCGCAACCGCGGGATCCCTTTTCCGTCGACCGAAAAAGGGCCTGCCACCTGGCCTTACCCGACCGGAAAGGGCGGGAGCGCGAGAGGAACCGGCACCGGTGCCATTGTCCGGGGACGAGTGCCGACCAATGCCCCCGTTCCGCTGCGGGGTGCCCCGCGGGCCCGGTCCCCTCATTTCGGGCACCGGGTCCCCGCCGGTGCGTAAAACCCGTGGATTTTCGTCGTACCCGCGTCCTACCGTGGTCCCCATGACCTCTTCCGAACCCGGTCTCCACACCCCGGACCGCGTGGCGGCGTCGGCCGCCGCGGACGTCCCCGCCCTGCACCTTCGCGGAGTCGTCAAGCGTTTCGGATCCTTCACCGCGGTCGACGGCCTCGACCTGGAGGTTCCCCAGGGCATTGTGCTCGGCCTGCTGGGCCCCAACGGCGCGGGCAAGTCGACGACGATGAAGATGCTCACGGCCCAGTCCATGGCCGACGAGGGCGAGATCCGCATCCTCGGCCACGAGATCCCCGCGGAGTCCAAGTGGGCCCGCGCGCGGATGGGCGTCGTGCCCCAGCACGACAACCTCGACGAGGAGCTCACCGTCGAGCAGAACCTGCGGATGTTCTCGTTCCTGTACCGGGTGCCCCGCGCCCGGCGGGGCGAGGCCATCGCCCGGGCCATGCGCATCGCCCAGCTCTCCGACCGCGGCGACACCGTGGTGGAGGACCTTTCCGGGGGCATGCGGCGCCGGCTGCTCATCGTCCGGGCCCTGCTGCACCGCCCCGAACTGGTCCTCATGGACGAGCCCACCGTCGGACTGGACCCCCAGGTCCGCCAGGACCTGTGGGGCGTCATCGACGCGCTGCGCCAGGAGGGCGCCACGGTGCTCATGTCCACCCACTACATCGAGGAGGCCGAGCGCCTCTCCGACGAGGTGGCCCTGATGGCCGCCGGGCGCATCATCGAACGCGGTACGCCCACCGACCTGGTCGCCAAGTACGCGGGCACCACCGTGGAGGAGTACCTCCCCGACGGGGAGGGCATCGACGCCCTGGAGGCACGCATCAGAGGCCACGGCTTCACCACCCGCCGCACCGGCACCACCGTGTCGGTCCTGCGCGCCGAGGAGCTGCCGCAGTCCCTCCGGGACCGGCTCACCGTGCCGCTGCGCCGCGCGAGCAACCTGGAGGACGTGTTCGTCACCCTGACCGGGGAGAGTGTGGAATGAGCATCGACCGCACCGACGCGCGCCGACTGCGCGACCGGGAGGACGCCCGGCCCGACCAGCACGCCCGGCCCGGCCGGTTCGAGGCGGACGCCGTCCTGGGCGTCGTCGCCCGCGAGTGGATCCTCTACGGCCGGTCCTGGCGGGCCACCACGTTCGCCGCCGTGGTCGAGCCCACCCTGTACCTGCTCTGTTTCGGGTTCGGCATGGGCGCGCTCATCGGGACCCTGGCGGGCTTCAGCTACATCGACTTCCTGGGCACCGGCATCGTCGCGGTGTCGGTGCTGTTCCAGTCGATGATGCCCGCCGTCATCAACACCTTCATCAAGCGCCGGTTCCTGCACACCTACGAGGGCATCCTGGCCGCCCCCGTCGACGTGCGCGAACTCGTCACCGGCGAGGCCCTGTGGCTGGCGATGCGCTCGGGCGTCTACGGGTGCGTGCCGCTGCTGGTCGCCATGGGGTTCGGGCTGCGGCCCGGCTGGGGCGGCCTGCTGGTGCCGTTCATCGCTTTCTTCGCCGGGTTCGCCTTCGCGCTGTTCGGGATCTGGATCTCGGCGGTGATCAACTCGGTGCGGTCCATGGACTACGTGTTCAGCGGCCTGTTCACACCGCTGTTCCTGGTGGCGGGCACGTTCTTCCCGCTCACCGAGCTGCCGGGCTGGGTCCAGGGCCTCGCGGTGCTCAACCCGCTCTACCACGCGGTGGAGCTCATCCGCGGATCGGTCTTCGGCGGCCTGTCCGGCGGGGCGGCGCTGCTGCACGTCGGGGTGCTGCTGGCGTTCATCGTGCTCATGTGGTTCCTCGCCGGGTCGCAGATGCGCCGCCGCGTGGTCACCTGACCGGAGAGAGCGCGAAGGGGGGAGCGGCCGCGGCCGCTCCCCCCTTCGCGCTCTCTGTTCCGAGTGGTCGGGGTCAGCCCGCGCTGGGGGCCCAGCGCAGCTCCACGCTGCTGCGCTGCCCCTCCTCGGTGACGCTCAGCGCCAGACCGAGCGCGCCCCACTCCTCGGGGTTCTGCACGTCCTCGGCGGTCAGCACCTGGCGCATGTCGAAGTACCCGGCCACGATCGCGGCGTCCATCTCCTGCATGGTCTGCTGGAAGACGGGGTCGTCGGCCAGGCGGCCGGTGCCGCTGCTGCCCTGGGCGACCACCACGGCGTCGCCGTCGGAGGAGACACCCGGGGGAGTGGCGTACGGGTCGGTGACCATGGCCTCGACGAAGTCGCCGATGACGGTCTCGTCACCGCCCACGGCCCGGTACTGGAACGAGAACTGCTCGCTGCCGTAGCCGCCGAAGAAGTCGTCCAGGCTGATCTCGGTGATGCCGAACGCGGTCGAGGAGCCCAGCAGGTCGCCGAAGCCCTCCGGCATGGAGACGCCCATGCCGTTGAACTCGCGCTCGAACTCCTGCCGCTCGCCGGAGCTGCTGAAGAACGGGATCTCGTCGTCGTTGTAGGCGTCGATCAGCGCCTGGTCCAGCCCGCTGGCGCCCAGGGCCATCACCGTGTTGTCCGGCAGCGAACCCAGCGCCGCCACGCTCTCGCCCGGGGTCTCCGCCAGCCAGGACAGGTCGGCCTCGTTGACCTCGAACGCGAAGGCGTCCATCCGCGCCTCCAGGTACTCGCCGTCCACGCGCACCGACGCGGTCGCCCGGCCGGAGAAGTCGGTCGGCTCCGTCGCCAGGTCCGCGGAGAACTCGTCGGCGAACGACTCGATCTCCATGGCCGCGCCCAGGTCGGCCCAGGCCACGGCCAGACTGCCGCCGGGGACGCCCGCGATGTCCCCGGAGAAGACGTCGGAGTCGGCCAGCGACCCGTGCTCCTGGATCTGGCCCTCCAGGTCGGACAGGGCGGCCTGGGAGTAGGTGAAGACGACGTAGTCGCCGTCCACCGAGTAGAAGACGTCCTCTTCCGCGGCGGCGAGGTCGGCGAAGTCCTCCTCGGCCATGCGCGGGTCCTCCACGGCCAGGGCGATGGCGAAGGCGACCCCCGCACCCTCCTCCAGCTGGGCCTCACCGGAGGCGGGCCACACCGAGAAGCCCGCGCGCTGGCCGATCCACTCCTCGACCCGGCTCTGGCTCGGGGAGCTGTCGCCGAACGCGTCGACGAACGTCTCGGCGAAGAACTCGGTCATGTCCCCGTCGGGGCTCCCGGTCTCCTCGGTGACCTCGGCGGGGAGCCGGTCGACGAACTCCAGCAGCTCGATCGCCTGCGACCCGTCGATCGCCAGGTCGACCTTGCCGAACGCGATGGAGCTGCCGGGCAGCACCTCCTCCGGCTGCGGGCCGCCGAAGGCCACCAGGGACACGGTGGCCCACACGGTTCCGGCCATCACCACGACCGCGGTGCCGGCCGCGGCCGGGATGAGCCAGCGGTTGCGCTTGCGCGGGGCGGCGGGCGGCACCGGGCCGCCGGGGAAGCCGGGCCCGCCCGGGCCGCCGGGACCACCGGGGAAGCCGGGACCGCCGGGCCCGCCCGGGGCGGCGTACTGCTGACCGGGCATCCCGGGGGGCACGGCACCGGACACCGGGGGCTGCCCGGGGACGGGGCCCCCGGGCTGGTGCGGCGGCTGCCACTGGGGCTGCCGGTGGGGATCGGGGTAGGACATCGGACCTCCGACGGATTTCTCACAGGCGCGGTGTCCGCGCTGCCAACGAACGTTCAGATGCGGCCTCCCCCCGCCGTGGTTCTCACGCGGGCGGGTGAACTCCCCGCGCGCACCACGCGACACGGGCGGTCGGTGCGACGGGGCTCCGGGGCCCGTCGTCCGACCACCCGTCCGGGTGAGGCAGGTCGTCAGACCTGCGGGGCGGAGGTCAGGTCCACGCCGCTGTAGGCCGACAGCTTGCTCAGCCGGTGCTCGCTGAGCACCTGGCGGACGGTGCCGCTGCGGCCGCGCATCACCAGTGAGTCGGTGGTGACGTGCGCGGACTCGTAGCGCACCCCGCCGACCAGCTCGCCATCGGTGATCCCGGTGGCCGCGAAGAACACGTCGTCGGACGAGACCAGGTCGTCGGTGTGCAGCACCCGGTCCAGGTCGTGTCCGGCGTCGACGGCCTTGGCCCGCTCGGCGTCGTCCTTGGGCCACAGACGGCCCTGGATGACACCTCCCAGGCACTTCATCGCGCAGGCCGTGATGATGCCCTCCGGGGTGCCGCCGATGCCCAACAGCAGGTCGACACCGGTCCCGGCACGGGCCGCCATGATCGCGCCCGCCACGTCGCCGTCGCTGATGAACTTGATCCGGGCGCCCGCGTCGCGGACCTCCTTGACGATCTGCTCGTGGCGCGGGCGGTTGAGGATGACGACCGTCACATCCTGCGGCGACTTGCCCTTGGCCCGCGCCACCGCGCGGATGTTGTCGGCCACGGGCGCGGCGATGTCCACCACGTCGGCGGCCTCCGGGCCGGTGGCCAGCTTCTCCATGTAGAACACGGCGGACGGGTCGAACATGGAACCGCGCGGGCTCAGCGCGATGACGGCGATCGCGTTGGGCATGCCCATCGCGGTCAGGGTGGTGCCGTCGATCGGGTCGACCGCCACGTCCCAGTCCTGGCCGCCGCCGTCGCCGACGCGCTCGCCGTTGTACAGCATCGGGGCGTTGTCCTTCTCGCCCTCGCCGATCACGACGGTGCCGTTCATCGAAACGGTGCTGATCATGTGCCGCATGCCGCGCACGGCCGCACCGTCGGCGCCGTTCTTGTCGCCCTTGCCGACCCAGCGGGCGGCCGCCAGCGCCGCGGTCTCGGTCACCCGGACCAGTTCGAGGGCGAGGTTGCGGTCTGGCGCGGTGGGACCGCCGGCCTGTGACATGGAAAGGTGCCTTCCGTCGGGGTACAGGGTGGGATTCACGTCTTAGGGTAGTCACCCGGCGCGATCGGCCGCCTCGGCGGGCACGCTCCCGTGTCCGGTCGGAAGCGTAAGGGCTACCCTGGCGTGATCCGGACAGGAGTGAGGCATGACAGTGGAAAAGACGGACCGGCCGACCCGGGTCTCGCCGCGCGGCGCGGCGACGCGCACCGCTCTGCTCAAGGCCGCCGCCCAGGTCTTCCGCACGGTGGGCTTCGCCAAGGCCGGGGTCAGCGAGGTCGTGGCCGTCGCGGGCGCCAGCGTGGGCAGCCTCTACCACCACTTCACCGGAAAGGCGGACCTCTACCTCGCCCTGTACGAGGAGTTCCAGCAGCGACAGCAGGAGCGCACCCACCAGGCGGTGGTGGACGCGCGGGCCCGCGGGGAGAGCGACCCCACCCGGCTGATGAACATCGCCGCCCGCGCGTACCTGCTCGGCTGCATCGAGGAGAGGGAGACCACACGCCTGTTCTTCAGCGGTGACGGCCCGCCCGGGTTCGAGTACCGGCTGCGGGCCCGGCTCACCCAGTGGACGGACCGCAACGTCGCCCTGTACCGCAAGGCCGACGAACCGGTGGACGAGGCGCTGCTGATCGTGGTGAGCGGCGCGATGCTGCTGGCCGTCGCCGAGGTGGTCAACCGCGACGACGCCGACTCCCTGCGCCTGGCCGACGACATCACCCGGCTGCTCGACCAGCTCCAGCCGCAGCGCCGCGAGGACGACCGGCACTGAAGGTCCGCCGGGGCCGACACGCCGCGGCCGTTCCGCCGGAGTCGGGACGGTAACCGCACCCCGGGTCGGGGCGGGCCGCGACCTGCGGCAAGCTGGAAGTGTCATGAGTGAGTACAGCCGGTCCAGCGCGACCTTCAAGAACTACGCCATCTCCCTGGGCATCATCATCGCCATCGTCCTGGTCCTGGCGTTCGTGGTCTCCACACGTTCGGGGGAGAACATCCCGAGCGTGGACTACCGGCCCGAGGCCGAGGTGCTGCGCGGGAACGCCGACTACCCGGTGACGGTGCCCGCGGACGACCTCGCCGAGCAGGGGTGGACGCCCACCAGCTCGACCCTGGAGACCGCGGGCCCGGTCGAGTGGAGCGTGGGATTCGCCACCGCCGCCGACAGCCACGTGATGTTCACCCAGAGCGACGCGGACCCCGACGCGGTCGTGGCCGACCGGACCAGGGGCGCCGAGGAGACCGGCACGGTCGCGGTCGGCGGCCGGGAGTGGGAGCATTACGAGGCCGAGGACTGGTCGGCCCTGGTCCTGCGCGAGGACGGGTACACGCTGGTGGTGGCCGGTCCGGCCGACCTGGACGAGCTGGCGCACTTCGCGGGCGGGCTGGAGACGGACGCCGACGGGGGCGAGGGGGACGGCGGGGACGGGGCCTCCGCGGAGCCCGCCGCCCCGCAACCCGACGAAGGTTCCTGAAGACGTACGCGAGGGGACCCGGACCGTGCGGTCCGGGTCCCCTCGGTTTCGTTCGGGCCCGTTACTCGGCGCGCAGGTCGCGGCGCAGCTCCTTGGGCAGCGAGAAGGTCAGCGTCTCGTCCGCGGTGGTCACCAGGGACACGTCGCCGTAGCCGTACCCGGCCAGGCGGTCCAGCAGCTCCCGGACCAGGATCTCGGGCACCGAGGCGCCGCTGGTGACGCCCACGGTGGTGACGCCCTCCAGCCACTCCTCCTCCAGGAGGGAGGCGTTGTCGATGAGGTAGGAGGCGTCGGCGCCGGCGGCCAGGGCGACCTCGACCAGCCGCACCGAGTTCGAGGAGTTGTCCGAGCCCACCACGATGACCAGCTCGCACTCGGGCGCCATCGTCTTGACGGCGACCTGGCGGTTGGTGGTGGCGTAGCAGATGTCGTCGCTGGGCGGGTCGAGCAGGTTCGGGAACTTGCGCCGCAGGGCGTCGACGGTCTCGTTGGTCTCGTCCACCGACAGGGTGGTCTGCGACAGCCAGGACACGTTGTCCGGGTTGCGCACGTTGAGCTTGTCGACCTCGTCCGGGCTCTCCACGATCTGGATGTGCTCGGGGGCCTCACCGCTGGTGCCCTCGACCTCCTCGTGGCCGATGTGCCCGATGAGGACGATGTCCCGGTCCTCGGCCGCGAAGCGCTTGGCCTCCTTGTGGACCTTGGTCACCAGTGGGCAGGTGGCGTCGATCGTCTTGAGGCTGCGGTCGGCGGCCTCCGTGTGGACGGCCGGGGAGACACCGTGCGCGGAGAACACGACGATCGCCCCCTCGGGGACCTCGTCGGTCTCCTCGACGAAGATCGCGCCGCGCTCCTCCAGCGTCCGCACCACGTGCGTGTTGTGCACGATCTGCTTGCGGACGTAGATCGGGGCGCCGTACTGCTCCAGGGCCTTCTCGACGGTGATGACCGCGCGGTCCACACCGGCGCAGTAACCCCGGGGGTTGGCGAGCAGCACGCGGCGTTGCTTGGTGGCGGTGGTCGTCGCTGTCATGCAATACATCCTAGGTGGGGTACGCGGGTGCGCCGCGCGGGCGTGGGGGAGCGCACGTCCGGACAGGGCCGAGGGCCCCGGGCGGCGGCGGTGGGGCCGCGTTCCGGAGCCAATGGTGACGGTATCGCAACGAGCCGCCTCCGGTTCCGCTTCGAAGTGGCGAAATCGTTCACTTATCCCCTGCTCATGGTGTTCTTCCCTCCTCTATCCTGGTTCACCATCGCATTGTGTTATAGGCGGTTCGCCCTCACCCGGTCCGGCCGGACCACGGGGTGCGATTCGCCCCGCCGAGAGCAATCAGGAGCCCCCGCCCCATGTCGAACCCGACGTTCGCCACGAAAGTCGCGACCCTGTTCAAGGGCCTTTTCGGGCGCAAGGAGACGGCCGCAGCGCCCGCGCCCGCCGCTCCCCCCGCCGAGGAGACCGCCGCCGAGCCCGCCACCGCCCCGGTGAAGACCGAGGAGAAGGCGCCGGCCGCCGAGCCCGCGGCCGCGGAGACCGCCGAGGCGAAGACCGAGGAGGCGGAGAAGGACGAGAGGGCGGAGGAGGCCGCGGCGGCCGCCCCCGCGGCCGAGGAGCCCGCCCCCGCCGCGGAGCCCGCCGTCGCGGAGCCCGCCGCCGAGGCCGCGGAGGAGACCGGGCCGGCCGTCCCCGCCACCGCCGACCTGCCCGACAGCGGCGAGTCCATCGCCGAGGAGATCGCGGTGGCCGAGGCCAACACCGAGGTCGCCGACGCCGAGGTCCTGGCGAAGGTCCGCAAGGAGAACTCGCCCGCCGTCGAGGACCTGGCCGTCCCCACCTACGACGAGCTCACCCTGCCCTCCGTCCGGGCCCGACTGCGCAAGCTCACCGTGGAGCAGGTCCGCGACCTGCGCGCCTACGAGGTCGCGCACCAGGGCCGCGCCGAGTTCATCAAGATGTACGACAACCGGATCGCCAAGCTGGAGGACGCCGACTCCTGATCCCGGATCCCCCGTGCACCGTGCCCGAACGGGGGATCCGGGCACGGCCCGGGGACCGACGGGGCCGCCGGGGACGGCGGCCCCGTCGGCGTGTCGGGGAACCCGGGCGGCACCCGGAGCGTCACATCCGGTGAGAGACACCTTCGTTCCCCGCTCGAAAGGCCCACCGCCATGACCGCCTCAGCCATCCGCACCCCGGCCCGGCTGGCCGCAGTGCTCGTCACGGCCGCGGCCTTCGGGCTCACCGGCTGCTCCTTCTCCCTCCCCGGCGGCCAGGACGTCTCCGTCGACCCCGACGGCGTGAACATCGACAACGGCGACGGCGAGGTCAGCGTCGACGGTGAGGGCGGTGTGGGCGTCGGCGGCGACGAGGTCCTCAACGTCACCGGCGGCGACCTCACCGAGGACTGCCTGGGCCGCGCCGTCAACATCGCCTCCGAGGACGCCGAGATCGTCCTCAACGGCGCCTGCACCACCGTCACCGTCGCGGGCAGCAACCTGACCGTGCACATCGGCTCCGCCGACTCCATCCACGTCATCGGCGCGGACAACACCGTCTATCACGCCTCCGGCGACCCCGACGTCACCGACCTGGGCGGCGGCAACTCCGTCTCCTCCGGCGGCGACGCCACCCCGTAGGGCCCTGCCCCTCGGGCCTCCGCCCCGCTTGGGCCCGCCCGCCGCCCTCGACCGAGGGCCCACGGCCACGGGCTCTCCCGAAGACGTCTCCTCCGGACCTTCGGAATCCCGCCGGGCGCCCGTGCCTCGGAGGAACCGTCGCACCCCTGGCCTAGGCTCGGGTGTCATGGGCATGGAGAGTTCCCCCGAGGCGCCGCAGCCGGTCCGCGTGGTCCTCAACGCCATCGGCGGCTGGATCGGC
Organism: Nocardiopsis sp. CC223A; assembly: GCF_030766825.1. Taxonomy (GTDB): domain Bacteria; phylum Actinomycetota; class Actinomycetes; order Streptosporangiales; family Streptosporangiaceae; genus Nocardiopsis. The sequence goes on along the minus strand of NZ_JASFDV010000105.1, from coordinate 7,101 downwards.
CGACTGGGCCGCATCTGGGTCGAGGGCCAGATCGCCGAGCTGAACCGGCGCGGCCGCATGGCCTACATCACCCTGCGCGACCCGGTCGCCAACGTCTCGGTGCGGGTGGTCTGCCAGACGTCCGTCCTGGACGCCCAACAGCCCCCGCCGGAGGCGGGCGCCCGGGTCGTGGTGCACGCAAAACCCGACTTCTACGAGGTGCGCGGCACGTTCTCGCTGCGCGCCCTGGAGATCCGCCACGTCGGCCTGGGCGAGCTGCTGGCCCGCCTGGAGCAGCTGCGCCGCACCCTCCAGGCCGAGGGGCTGTTCGCCCCCGAGCGCAAGCGGCCGCTGCCGTTCCTGCCGGGCACCGTCGGCCTGATCTGCGGGCGCGACTCCGCGGCCGAGCGCGACGTCCTGGAGAACAGCCGCCGCCGCTGGCCCGCCGTGCGCTTCGAGGTGCGCCAGGTCGCCGTCCAGGGCGACCGCGCGGTCCGCGAGGTGGTCGACGCCCTCAAGGACCTCGACTCCCGTCCCGAGGTGGACGTCATCGTCATCGCGCGCGGCGGCGGCTCCCTGGAGGACCTGCTGCCGTTCTCCGACGAGGCGATGGTCCGCGCGGTCGCCGCCGCGCGGACGCCCGTGGTCAGCGCCATCGGCCACGAGCAGGACGCCCCGCTGCTGGACCACGTCGCCGACCTGCGCGCCTCCACCCCCACCGACGCGGCCAAGAAGACCGTTCCGGACGTGGGGGAGCAGCTGGAGATCATCCGGCAGCTGCGCGACCGCGGCCGCCGGGTGCTGGCCGGCTCCCTGGAGCGGGAGAGCGCCTGGCTGGCCTCGATGCGCTCCCGTCCGGCGCTGGCCGACCCGGTCCGGGAGATCGACCGCCTCACCGAGCAGGTCCTGGACCTGCGCGAGCGCTCCCGGCGCAACCTGGCGGTGTCCCTGGACCGCGCCGCCGAGAACCTGGGGCACACCCGGGCCCGCCTGCACGCCCTGTCCCCGGCCACCACCCTGGCCCGCGGGTACGCGATCGTGCAGCGCGCCGACGGTTCGGTGGTGCGCTCGGCGACCGAACCCGACCTGGGCGAGACCCTGCGGGTGCGCTTCGCCGAGGACGGCCTGGCCGTCACCGTGGACGCCGTCGAGACCGACCCGGAGACGGGTGACGAGACCGCAGACAGCACCGGAGGAGAAGAGTAGGCATGGCGAAGAAGGACGCGGCCCGGGCCGCCGACACCGACGAGCCCGAGCTGAGCTACGAGGAGAGCCGCGAGGAGCTCAACACGGTGGTGCGCCGGCTGGAGTCGGGCGGACTGAGCCTCAAGGAGTCCCTGGCCCTGTGGGAGCGGGGCGAGGAGCTGGCCCGCATCTGCGAGCGCTGGCTGGAGGGGGCCCGCGCCACGATGGCGGCGGCCATGGACGAACGCGAGAAGGGCGACGCGCCCGGGGACGCGGACACGCCCTTCTGAGGGCACCCGCCGGCCGGCGGTGTCGGTCCGCACGGGCGGCCGGGGCGGGGGAGAGGGGATCCGGGGCCGGTGCGGCCCCGGTTCACCTGCGGCCGTTGAGCTCGTCGCCCAGGTCGCGCAGGTTGCCGGGCAGCCCCCGGAACACCCCGACGACCAGTACCAGCGCCGTGCCCAGGAACAGCCAGGGGGCGACCTGGGCCAGGCGTGAGGCCAGGGCGAGGAGGAGTACCCGGGCGAAGCCCTCGTTGCCCAGGGCCAGCACGCTCTCCGTGGCGACCACCGCCACGAAGAACGCGATCGGCGGGCTGACCGACAGCGACAGCAGGTCGCCCGGCCGGACCAGCGACACCGTCAGCAGGCAGGCGAGGGTGAAGGCGATGCCCGGTGCCGTCGGCAGTTCGGCCACGTGCGCGATCACCGTGCCGGTGACGCTGAACAGGGCGATGACGAGGACGCCGCCGCGGCCGGTGAGCCGTGCGGTGCCCGCGTTCGGGCGTGTGCGTGGAGCGGTGGGACGTGGCCCGGTCGCGCCGCCGGGGCTCCCGGCGGGGCGGTCGGGCGCGGGCTTCCTGGTCTTCGGCGCGTTGCGGGCACGGCCGTCGGGCCGCACGAAGTACGGTGCCCGCCCGGGTTCCGGGTCGTCCGTCTTGCGCGGGGGCATGGCCGTGCGCCTCCCAAGTGTGTTACTCACAGTGTTTAGTGTGTCACTTCTCGTGAGCGTTCGGTGTCTTTTCCGGGGAACGTGTCGTCATTTCGTCCACTTGCCCCTTCCGCGCCGAACACGCCTTCCTCCCGTTGGACACCGGGATGGGGTACCGCGGTTCACCATGTTCGCGGATGAAGTGTCCGTATTCGTCCCGCGGGTCGCCGGAGGGGGCCCGACGTGGATTTCTTTCGGCCGGGGGCGGCCATTCCGGTCCGTCCGGGCGGAGGGCTTTCTTTTTAGGTCGCGCCGTTGTGGCCGTTATTTGTCATCCGAATGGCGACGTCCTCGGTCAGCTCCGGTGCCGCGACCGTCCGGGGCGGCTCCTCCACCCCGCGCGGGCGCTCCAGGTCGCCGTCCACCAGGCCCAGCTCCCCGAACCGGCGGGCGGTCACCAGCACCCGGTTCTCCAGCGACCCCACCGTCTGGTTGTAGGCCGACACCGTCCGCGACAGCGCCCGGCCCAGCCCCTCCACGTGCCCGCCCAGGGTGGACAGCCGCGCGTGCAACTGCTTGCCCAGCTCGAACACCTCCCGGGCGTTGCGGCTCAGGGCCTCCTGCTGCCAGGCGTACTGCGCCGTGCGCAGCAGCGAGATCAGGGTGGTGGGCGTCGCGATGTGCACCCGCCTGCCCATGGCGTACTCCAGCAGCGCCGGGTCGTGCTCCAGCGCCGGGGCCAGGAACGCCTCGCCCGGGATGAACAGCACCACGAACTCCGGCGCCGGACTCAGCGCCGACCAGTACGCCTTGCCCGCCAGCTGGTCCACGTGCGTGCGCAGGTGCCGGGAGTGCGCGCGGAGCCGCTCGCGGACCTGCGCCTCGCCCTCGGCGGCCACCGCGTCCAGGTACGCCGACAGCGGCACCTTGGAGTCCACGACGATGTTCTTGCCCCCGGCCAGGCGCACCACCATGTCCGGACGGCGCGCCCCGTCCTCCACCGCCACCTGCTCCTCGAAGTCGCAGTGCGCGCTCATGCCGGCCAGCTCCGCCACCCGGCGCAGCTGCACCTCGCCCCAGCGGCCCCGCGCCTCGGGGCGGCGCAGCGCCGTCACCAGCGCCTGCGTCTGGTCGCGCAGCCGCTCGGAGCCCTCGCGCACGAACTCCACCTGCTTGGCCAGCTCCGCGTGCGCGGCCGCCCGGCCCGCGTCGGCCTCCCGCAGCTGGCGCTCGACCCGGTCCAGCATCTCGGTCAGCGGCTCCACCATGCGCTCGACGGCCCTGCGCCGCTCGTCCAGGTCGTGCCCGGCCTGCGCGCCGACCGCGCGCAGCCGTCCCTCGGCCAGCTCCAGGAAGTTCCGGTTGGTCTGGTCCAACGCCTGGGCGGACAGCGCCCGGAAGCGCTCGGCCAGCCGCTCCTCCATGAACTCGGCCCGTTCCCGGGCCGCCTCGGCCTCCGCCCGGGCCTGCGCGCTCTGCCCCCGGGCCCAGAGCAGGCCCAGCGCGACGCCCACCGCGATGCCGACGAGGAGTACCGCCATCAGTGAGAGGAGATCCATGGCGCCCTATGGTGTCAGTCCGCGTCCGGCCGGGTCCCCCCGCCACGCAGGACATCGGTGAGCAGAGCCACCAAGTCGGGCATGTCCGCCGCCCCCGGGTCGTAGGACCACTGGAGCTGGAGCCCGTCCATCGCCGCGATGAGCAGGGCCGCCGCCTGTTCGGGGGTCGCGCCCGAGGGCAGGCGGTCGCCGTGGGCGCCGCGCAGGACGGCGGTGATCCGGGCGCGCAGGCCGGCGAAGCGTTCGGCGAAGTAGACGTGCGCGGGGTGGTCCTCGGACAGGCCCTCGGCGGACAGCAGGGTGTAGAGCCGCACGATCCCGGGGCGGGAGGCGTTGCGCTCGGCGACGTCGCGCAGGCGGTCGAGTCCGTCCAGGGTGCCGAAGTCGGCCTCGTCGATCTCGTCGCGGCGGCGCAGCACGGAGACCAGCAGGGCCTCCTTGGTGGGGAAGTGGTGCAGCAGCCCCTGCTGGCTGAGGCCGACCCGCTCGGCGACGGAGGCCAGGGAGCTGTTGTGGAACCCGTGCTCGGCGAACTCCTCCAGAGCGGCGGTGACGATCTGTTCGCGGCGCGCGGTGGCGGGCGGGCGGCCGCGGCCGCGACGGGCCGGCGGGGCGGCCGCGGGATCGGGTGCGGGTGTCTGTTCGGTCATCGGGTCCCAGGCTAGTCCGTCACGAGACGGGTGCGGTGAGGGGCTTCACAAGTTTGAGTTAAGCGTTTAACCTAAAGGTCATAATTTGCCGAGTGATCGGTAGGTAAATTCCGTGCGCGACCCTCGGAGGTTCACCATGCACGCATCCGACGCCGACCGCGAACGCCGTGTCGAGGAGGCCCTGGCCGCCCTCGACCTGGAGGGCAGGATCGCCCTGCTGTCCGGCGGCTCCATGTGGGCGATCCCCGCGAACCCCGCCATCGGCCTGGGCCGCCTCGTCATGTCCGACGGCCCCGTCGGCGTGCGCGGCGAGCACTGGACGCCCAGCGACCCCTCGATCCAGCTGCCCAGCCCCACCGCCCTCGCGGCCACCTGGGACCTCGGCCTCGTCCGCACCGTCGGCCGGCTGCTCGCCCAGGAGGCCCGGCGCAAGGGCGTCCACGTCCTGCTCGCCCCCGCCGTGAACATGCACCGCTCCCCGCTGGGCGGCCGCCACTTCGAGACCTACTCCGAGGACCCCCTCCTCACCGGCGAGATCGGCGCCGCCTACGTCCAGGGCGTCCAGGAGGGCGGTGTGGCCACCACCGTCAAGCACTTCGTCGCCAACGACTCCGAGACCGACCGCTTCACCGTCGACGTGCGCGTCGACGAGCGCACCCTGCGCGAGATCTACCTCGCGCCCTTCGAGCACATCGTCGCCAAGGCCCGCCCCTGGGGCGTCATGGCCTCCTACAACAAGGTCAACGGGACCACCCTGACCGAGCACGCCGAGCTCAACGCCGTGCTGCGCGAGGAGTGGGGCTTCGACGGGTTCATCGTCTCGGACTGGACCGCCGCCCGCGACACCGTCGCCGCCGCCCTGGCCGGGATGGACGTGGCCATGCCCGGGCCCAACACCGTCTACGGGAGCCACCTCGCGGACGCCGTCCGCGACGGCCGCGTCCCCGAGGACGTCGTCACCGGGATGGCCCGCCGGGTGCTGCGCCTGGCCGCCCGGGTGGGGCTGCTGGACGGGGCCGAACCCGTGGTGGCCCCGGCCGACCGGCCCGCCGGGCTGGACGGGCGCGCCGTGGCGCGGGAGGTCGCCGCACGGTCCTTCGTGCTGCTGCGCAACGAGGGCTCCGCGCTGCCGCTGGAGCCCGCGCGGGTCCGCAGGGTGGCGCTCATCGGCCTGCCCGCCGCCGAGGCCCGGACCAGCGGCGGCGGCAGCGCCAGCGTGTTCGCCGAGCGCACCGTCTCCCCGCTGGAGGGGCTGCGCGCCGCGCTGCCCGAGGACGTGGAACTCGTGCACGCCGTCGGCACCGACCCGCGCACCGGGCCGCCCGCCGTGTCCACACCCCTGAGCGCCGCGTTCCTGACCGCCGACGGCCGGACCCTGACCACCGAGCCGCTGCCCGACGGCACCGCCCGGTGGATCGGCGAGCTCCCGGCCGGGGTGTCCAACGCCGAACTCGACCGGATCGAGCTCACCGGGGAGTTCACCCCGCAGGTGGACGGCGAGCACCTGATCGGGATCTCCGGGGCCGGCCGGTACGTGCTCGCGGTCGGCGGGGAGACCGTGTTCGACGGGGAGCTGAAGGCGGAGGGGGACGACCCCGCCGCCGCCATGTTCGCCCCGCCGACCACGGCGGTCCCCGTCGCGCTCACCGCGGGGCAGCCGGTCCGGCTCTCGGTGGTCAAGGCCCACGAGGACCTGGGGATGGGGGACTTCGCGTTCATCGGGTTCACCCTCACCCACCGGGCTCCGCTGGCCGACGACGCCACCCTGCTGGCCGAGGCGGCCGACGCGGCGCGCGGCGCCGACGTCGCGATCGTCGTGGTGGGGACCACCGACGAGGTGGAGTCGGAGGGCTTCGACCGGGACTCGCTGGCCCTGCCGGGCCGCCAGGACGAACTGGTCGCCCGGGTCGCCGAGGTGAACGACCGCACCGTCGTGGTGGTCTGCGCGGGCGCCCCGGTGGAGATGCCCTGGCGGGACGACGTGTCGGCGGTGCTGCTCGCCTGGTTCGGCGGACAGGAGGTCGGCGGGGCGCTCGCCGACGTGCTGCTGGGGGCGCAGGACCCGTCCGGGCGACTGCCCACCACCTGGCCGGTCGCCCTGGCCGACGCCCCGGTCACGCAGGTCGTACCGGAGGACGGGGTGCTGGAGTACTCCGAGGGGGTCTTCGTCGGCCACCGCGGCTGGGAGCGGGCGGGTGCCGAACCCGCCTACTGGTTCGGGCACGGGCTGTCCTACACCCGGTGGCGTTACGACGCCCTGGAGGTGGCCGTCGGTGCCGACGGTGTCGACGACGCGGACGGCGCGGGTGGTGCGGACGGCGCGGGTGGTGCGGGGGCCCCGGTCGCCCGTGTGCGGGTACGCCTGACCAACGCCGGTGAGCGGGCGGGCCGCGAGGTCGTCCAGCTCTACCTGGCCCCCTACGAGGCGGGCGACCGCCCGGCCCGCCGGCTGGCCGGGTTCGCGGCCGTGTCCGCCGAGCCGGGGGAGACGGTCGAGGTGGAGATCGACGTCCCGCGCGAGGCGATCCGCACCTGGGCCGAGGACGCCGGTGAGTGGGAGTACGCCGCGGGCGGCTACGACCTGCTGGTCGGCCGCTCCTACGCGGACGTCCGCCTGACCGCCCGCGCCGAACTCGGGTAGATGGTGTCCCACCGAGTGGTGTGACTTCGTTCGGTTCCAGAGCCCCAGAGGTGACGACGCGCTGGTCGGCGACTCGTTTCTGTTCGAGCGACCGTTGTTCTCACACCACTCCACGGGACATGACCCTCGGGCAGCCGCCCGGGAGCCGCCCGGGAGC
>NZ_JASFDV010000104.1 GCF_030766825.1 Nocardiopsis sp. CC223A | reverse complement strand
GGTTCTCCGCCTCCAGCCGGGCCGCGTCGGCCTCGGCGGCGTGCCGGGCCCCCGCCAGCCGGGCCGCCTCCACCTGGGCCTCGGCCGCGGCCGGATCGGTCATCGTCGTGAACGCCTCGGTGGCCGACCGCAGCGTCTCGGTGAGCTGCTCGCTCTGCACCGCGAACCGGGTCAGCAGGTCGTCGGCGCGCAGCCGGGCCGCCGTCACCGGCTCGGTCGAGGCGAACCCCGGGGCGGCCGGGCCGGACGGCTCCAGGGCCGCGCGCGCCTCGGCCTCCTGACGTTCGGACTCCTGGGCCTGGCGCTGCCGCTCCTTCCAGGCCCGCCACCGGGTGTGCTCGGGCAGGTCACAGTACTGGGGAGGCCGCCCGGGGGAGGAGGCCCGGGGTACCGGGCGGTCACAGCCGGGGAAATTGCAGGTGTTGGAGTCGGAGGTCGCCACGCAGGCGAGCGTAGCGTTTCCGGCCCCGCCCGTGCCGGGGTGTGTCGCGCCCGGCCCGGAACCTCCGGGACCGCGCCCCGCCCTTGTCCCGGGCCCCGGGCCGACGGACAATGCCCGCATGCCGACCTCCCACCGTGACGACGCCGCTGCGCGGCACCTCCTCGCGCGCCTGGACCGTTTCTCCCATCTGCCCGAGGCCCGCGCCCTGCGTGACCGGGCCCGCGAGTCCCTGCGGCTCCGGCCCGGCGACCCGGTGGTGGACGTCGGCTGCGGCGGTGGTCGGGCCACCGCCGAACTCGCCGCCGCGGGGGTGCGGGCCGTCGGCGTGGACCTGGACCCCGCCATGCTCGACGCCGCCCGGGCGGCCCACCCCGGGGCGGACTTCCGCCACGGCGACGCCTACCGGCTGCCCCTGCCCGACGGGTCCGTGCGCGGCTACCGGGCCGAGAAGGTCTACCACTCCCTCGACGACCCGGCCCGCGCCCTCGCCGAGGCCCACCGGGTACTGGCCCCGGGCGGCCGCCTCGCCCTGCTCGGTCAGGACTGGGACGCCTACATGGTCGACTCCGACGACCCCGACGCCACCCGGCGGATCATCGCCGCCTACGCCGACACCATGCCCGATCCCCGCGCTCCGCGCCGGCAGCGGGCGTTGCTGGCGGCGGCCGGATTCACCGACATCGGGGTCGAGGGCCGGGTCGTGGTGTTCACCGACGCGGAGGTGGTGGACATGCTCGTCGGGTTCGCCGAGACCGCGGCGCGTTCCGGGGCGATCGACGGTGAGCGGGCCCGGTCGTGGACGCGGGAGCAGCGGTCCCGGGCGGAGTCGGGCCGGCTCTTCGTCGCGGTGCCCTTCCTGCTGGTCGGCGCCGAGCGTCCCTGACCGGCGTCAGCGGGGGAACCGGACCACGGCCCGCACCCCGACCGGTTGCAGTGCCAGCGCCGGTCGGGGCCGCACCCGTTCGGGGTGCACCGGCTCCAGTCGGACCCGCGAGCACAGCGCGGCCGCGATGACCTCCACCTCGCGCAGGGCCATGGACGCGCCCGCGCAGCCGCGCGGACCGGCACCGAACGGGAAGTAGGCGTGCCGGTGCCCGGGCCGCCCGCCGTCCAGCCAGCGTTCGGGGCGGAACGCCTCCGGGTCGGGGAACCACCGCTCGTCCCGGTGCACGACCCACTGGCTCAGCCCCAGGGTGGTGCCGGCGGGCAGCGTGTATCCGCCCGCTTCCAGGGGTCGCACGGTCTCCCTGCTGATCACCCAGGCCGGCGGGTACAGGCGCATCGCCTCCTTGGCGGCGGCCGCCGCGAACCCCGGTTCGGACATCCGCCCCGCCGCCTGCGGTCGGCCGCCCAGCGCATGGAAGAGCCAGGTCAGCGCGTTGGCGGTGGTCTCGTACCCCGACATCAGCAGGGTGGCCAGCTCGTCGCGGACCTCGGCGAAGGGCGGGTCGTCGGCCAACAGCCGGCCCAGGGCGTGGTCGTCCTCACCGGCGGGGTGCTCGGCGATCAGGGCGGCGAGGGTGCTGTCGAGGTCGTGCAGGGACCGGCGCAGGTCGCGGTTGGTCCTGGTGGGCAGCCACATCGGCAGGCGCGGGGCCGAGGTCAGGCGCATGATGGCGGCCACGGCCCGGATCAGGGTCTCACCGCGTGCGCCCAGGGGGCGCCCGGCCAGGTGCACGGCGCCCACGCGCATCGCCAGGTGGGACATCTCGTCGTGGACGTCGATCTCCAGGCCGTCGTGCCAGGTGTCCACGAGGCGGGCGACGCCTTCGCGGGCGGCGTGTTCCAGCCCCTCCAGCCGGTCGCTGCGCAGGGCCGGGCGCAGCCTGGCCCGTTTGCGCTCCCAGTCGGCCCCCTCACTGTTCATCATGGCGAGCGGGAACCCCATGGGGCCGCGCCGGGTGGCCGCGCCGACCTTGACGACCAGCCCCTCGCGGTCCAGCAGCACCCGGCCGATGTCGTCGGGGTGGGCCAGCAGCACGTTGGCGGGGGTGAGGGAGACGACGTCGCCGAACTCGCGGGCGGCCCCGGTCAGGAAGCCCAGGGGGTCCACCGCGTAGTCGGCGGCGTTGGAGGAGGAGCGCCCGCCCCGGGGGCCCGGGGGAACGGAGGGGGCGGAGGAGGGGGCCGCCATCGTGCTCCTTTCCGGGATGGGCCCGTGCCGCCGGGGGCGGCACGGGCCGGTAACGGCGGTGGTGCGGAAGAGACCTAGTAGTAGATGTAGGGGCGGGTCAGACGCTCGGCGTCGATGAGGCGCAGCTTGGCGGCGATGCGGTAGGCGGCCTTCTTCACGGGGGACTCCTTCCACGGGTGCTCCGGTCCCCTGTTGGTCCCGGGCGACGCGAAGAACGCTAAACGCCCGGTGACGGAGGGAGACAGTGGCGCGACGGTAAGAGAACCGTGCGCGCGGGCAACCCATTTCTGTTCCCATAACGTCACGTGCCGTCCACCGGCCGGACATGGCGACGCCCCCGTACCCGGAGGCACGGGGGCGTCCGCACGGGACGGGGGCCGCGGTCAGTCGTGGGCGCCGAAACCGTCGACGCGGCAGACCATCGTGGTCACGAAGGGGCGGAAGCCCTCCGTCTCCAGGAAGCTGATGTCCTCCGAGGCGGTGGCCAGGGCGGAGAACTCGATGTCGCGGATGCCCATGGCGGCCAGCTGGTGGCGGATCTCCTCCAGCAGCTTGGAACCGACGCGGGTGCCCGCGTACTCCGGGTCGATGGCGAAGGTCTGCACGACCGCGACGCGTTCACCGCGGTCCCAGGTGCCCTGCGGGTCGGCGCGCAGCGTCACCATCGCGTACCCGGCCGGGTCGTCGCCGTTCTCGGCGAGGATCGCCAGCGTCTCGGGGTCGGCCAGCCACTCCAGGTACTGGGCGCGGCGCCGGCGCCAGGACTCGTCCATGCTCGTGGTGCTGATGATGTCGGCCAGGTGCGAGGCGCTCCGGGCGTGCTGCTGGTGGAGGGCGCCCCACAGGTCCGCGAGTTCCTCTACCTCGTGAGCGCCCAGGTAACGGAAGCCGAGCACACCGATGTCGGTCGGTCGAGGTTTGGTCATCAGCGAAGTTTGCATTTTCTTCTCACCCGTTCCACCAGCATTGGGTGCTGATCCCCTGACGCGCACGGGGTGCGCGCTCTTGGTTGAGCTGTGGTCCTGACTGTACGTGCCGGTATCTACTGGAACGTTCATGACACGGGAAAAGAGCCGAACGACATCACAGAAAGGGAAGAAGTTTATTTTTTCTTCTCTGTGTGGCCGGGTGGGGGTGTTCTGGACGTTGTGCAACGAATCACCGTCGTTGGGTGGGCGAACTGTCGGAAATCACCCGGAAACCTGCGCGCGCTCGCCTACATTGGAAACCATGATCGACGTTCGGCGGTTGCAGCTCCTCCACGCCCTGGCGCACCACCACACGGTGGCGGCGACGGCCGAGGCGCTCAGTGTCACACCGTCGGCGGTCTCTCAGCAGCTCGCCGCCCTGGCCAGGGAGCCCGGGGTCCCCCTCGTCGAACGCCGGGGCCGCCGCTTCATGCTCACCGGCGCCGCCCGGGTCCTGCTCGAACGCGCCCCCGCGATCTTCGCGGAGATGGAACGCGCCGGGGCCGACCTGGCCGCCTACGCCGAAGGGGACCGCGGTGTCATCCGCGTGGGCTCCTTCTCCACCGGGATCAGCGACCTCATCGCCCCCGCCCTGGCGCGGCTGCGGGGCAGCCACCCCGGGTGGTCCTTCGAAGTCATCCAGGCCGAGCCCGAACAGAGCGCCGAGATGGTGCGCTCCGGGCGCCTGGACGTGGCGCTCACCATGTCCACCGGCCACCTGCCGGCCGCCGGGGACCCCGACTTCCGCACCGATTCGGTGATGGTCGAGCTGTTCGACGCGATCCTGCCCTACCAGCACCCGCTGGCCACCCGCAACGGCCTCCACCTGTCCCAGGACCTGGCCGCGGAGGACTGGATCATGTCCGCGCCCGGCACCGCCTGGCACGAGTGCGTCACCGCCGCCACCAGCCAGGCCGGGTTCCAGCCGCGGGTGGTCCACACCGTGGACGACTTCAGCGCCGTGTTCGCCCTGGTCCAGGCGGGCCTGGGCATCGCGCTGATGCCGCGCCTGGCCTGGACGGGCATCAACACGCCGCAGATCGTCGTGCGCGGGGTGCGCGACACCGCCCGGCGCCACATCATCGCGCTGTCGCGGGCCGGGTCCACCCCCGAGCCGCTGCTCACCGCGGTGCGCGAGGCCGCCAGCAAGGTGCCGGTGCCCTCGGTGGGACCCTTCGCCGTCGCGGGCTGACCGCGGACCGGGACGCGGCGCCGCCGGCTCAGGCCGGTGCGTCGGGCGCCTCCGGCAGCGGCGGCACGTCGTCGAGCACGTCCTCGGCGGCCTGGTGCAGGTACCGCGCCAGCACCCGGATCGGCCGCCAGGCCCAGCCGCCGGTGCGCCCGGCCAGGTACACCTGGCGCACTCCGCCCAGCTCGCCGAGCGGGGCGTGGGCGACCCCGCGCCGGGTGGCCGCCGACAGCCGCGGGACGACCCCCACGCCCACCCCGGCGGCGACCAGCTCCTCGAACAGTTCGAGGTTGTCGATGCGGTGCGCGATCCGGGGCGTGAACCCGGCGTCGGCGCACATGCGCTGCACCAGGGCCTCCTCGTCGCCCCGGAACGGGCTGGCGATCCAGGCGGCGTCGGCCAGGTCGCGCAGCCGCCGCCGGGTGAGGGTGCGGCTGTCCGCCCCGGCCGAGGGCTGGGACAGCAGGAGGCCCTCGGTGCCGATCGGCTGTACCGTCAGCGTCCCCGGGAAATCCCGGGGGAGCAGACTGTACTGGTACACCACGCCCAGATCCGCGCCCCCGTTCTGCAACAGGGTGAGCGCCTGCTCCGACTCGTACTCGGTCAGGTGGATGTCGATGCCCGGGTGGTCGTGCCGCAGCCGCCGCAGCGCGGGCAGCACCAAGGGTGCGGCGCTGGTGTACATGACCAGGTCGACCCGGCCCACCGGTTCGCCGTCGCCGTCGAACTCCGCCCGGGCCGCCTCCACCCGGGCCAGGATGTCCACGGCGTGCTCGGCCAGCCGCCGCCCCGCCGGGGTGAGCCGCACCCGACGCCCGTCCGCCGCCAGCAGGGGGACGCCCGCCTCCCGTTCCAGGACGGCGAGGTGTTTGGAGACCGCGGAGGTGCTCATGCCGGTGACCTCGGAGACGGCGACCATCGTGCCCAACCGCTCCAACTCGACGAGCAGTCGCAAACGGGTGAAATCCATCCACTGAAACTACATGGTTCATCAACCAACGGTTCGTGGACAGAAACAGACAACATGCTTCACATTGGTCGGGTGATCCGCTCCTTCCTTCCCTCGCTGCGCCGTGCCCGCCTTCAGGTACCGGCGCCGGTCATGCTGCTCATCGGCATGTTCACGCTGCACACCGGCAGCGCCCTGGCCGTCACCGCGTTCGCCCAGGCGAGCCCGGCCACCATCACGTGGTTGCGGCTGACGTGGGCGGCGCTCCTTCTGCTGGCCCTGGGCGGTCGCTCTCTGTGGCGGGCCGTACGCGAGGCGACGTGGCGCCAGCGCGCCTCCGTGGTGATCCTCGGCACAGCGAGTGCGGGGATGATGATGTTCTACTCCGAGGCGACGGCGCGGATCGAGCTCGGCACCGCCACCGCCATCGAGTTCCTGGGCACGCTGGTCGTCGCCGTGGCCGCCATGCGCCGCCGCCGCGAACTCGTCTGGATCGCCGCCGCCGTCGCCGGGGTGCTCTGCCTGACCCGGCCCTGGGAGGGCGAACTCGACCTGCTCGGCGTGGGCTTCGCCCTGGCGGGCGCGGTGTGCGTGGTGTTCTACATCGTCCTCACCCAGAAGGTGGGCGCCGGGTTCGGTGCCGTCCACGGACTGGCCCTGACCATGGCGGTCGGCTCCCTGGTGACCGCGCCGTTCGGCGCGCCGGGGGCGTTCGCCGCGCCCGACCCGGGGCTGATCCTGTTCACCTTGCTCATCGCGCTGCTGTTCCCGATGGTGCCGTTCCTGCTGGAGATGATCGCCCTCCAGCGGATGACCCGCACGGCGTACAGCACCTTCTCCAGCATGGAACCCGGAGTGGCGCTGGTGATGGGCCTGGTCGTCATCGGCCAGGCGCCCGCCGCGCTGCAGATCGTCGGCATGGCGCTGGTGGTCGTGGCGGGCATCGGGGCCACCCGGGGCGAACGCGGTGGTCGGCCCGCCGTCCCGGAGGTCGTGCGCGAACGCGGTCGCACCGCGCCCACCGGGGAGGCCGGGCAGGCCGCCGCCCCCGCCCTCGAACCCGCCGAACCGGTCCGGGGCGGCGAGACACCGGACCCCGCTCCGGCCACCGCGGCGGTTCCCGGCCGGGCCGCTTGAACCGGCCCTTCGGCGCGTACCTTTCACGAGGGCGGACGGCGCGCCGAAGGGTCGCGGGCCGGTGCCCCTGACCCGGCGCTCGTTCCCGCCGGCCCGCGCACACAGGTGCGCGGGCCGCTCCAGGGGGAGTGGTGCCCCGGTCGTAGTGCCGGGGAGCACCGTTCGGGTCCGGGCCCGCGCACACGGCGGGGCGGGCGCCCCCGCGTCCCGCCGAAACCGGCCCGACCCGGACCGCAGGGGCGGCCTCAGCCCGTCGGGTCCTCCCGGTAGAGCACCAGGTGCTCGTGGTACAGCACTCCGTCGCGCACGTCCCCCGTGGCGGTGAACCCCGTGTCGTCGACGTAGTCGATGTGGTCCCCCGTCACCGTGTAACTCCCGGTGTAGGCACTGCGGCGGTTCCCGCGCGCCTCGTCGTAACGCCCGTTCGGCAGCAGCTCCTGCCGGATGTGCCCGTCGGCCGTCACCCACACGCCCACGAACGGGTGCGGTGCGGTGTCCTTCTCGGCCATGGCGGCCCTCCTTTCCCTGCTTCTCCGTGCCGACGCGCTCCTGCGGCGGCGGGGCGTTTCAGCGGGCGGCACGGGCCAGGATCCGGTCCCGGGACTCGCGCACACGCTCGCGCAGCCCGTCCGTGTCCGCGTCCAGCACCCGGCCCGCCCACTTGCGGGGCACCCCGTCGATCAGTACGGCGGTGATGTTGCGGGAGTCGGAACCCAGCACCACGGTCCCCACGGGATCGTTCAGCGGCATGTTGTTGAGGTCCTCGGCCCCGATCACCAGCAGGTCCGCCCGTTTCCCGGGGGTGATCGACCCGGTCACGCCGCCCAGGCCGTTGGTGCGCGCCCCTTGGAGGGTCGCGAAGTCCAGCACGTCGTGGACGCCGATCCGGACCGCTTCACGGCCCGTGCCGTACACCGCGTTGGCCGCGCGCATCCGCTGCACGGTGTGCAGGGCGCGCATCTGTGTGAACATGTCACCCGCCAGCGCCACCTCCACGTCGATGCCCAGCCCCGGCCGCACGCCCGCCGCCAGGGCCTCGTCGACGGCCGGGATCGCGGTCTCCAGGCCGATCTGCGCGTCCGAGGTCGGGGCCAGGGAGACGGTGGTGCCGGTCGCACCGATCGCCCGCCACGCTTCCCGCGTCAGCCCGGTGGCGTGGATCAGGGTGACGTGCGGCCCCAACAGGTCGCGGTCGGCCCAGTCCAGGACCGCGCGGGAGGACCCGGCCCCGAACACCGCGTCGACGCTCACGCCGATGCCGAGGTCCCGGGCGATCCCCGCGAGGCCGGGGCCGTACTCCAGGGAGGGGCCGGCGACCTCGTCGGTGGCCAGCGCCGCCACGCGCAGGGTCAGCATGCGGGAGGTGTCGTCGGTGTACTCCTCGCGGAGCCGGGCCAGGTCGTCCGGCCACTGCCGGTCCCACGACCCGAAGTGCGGTCCCATGGAGGCGTGGACGCCCCGGATGCCGGTGTCGACCAAGGCGCGCACCGCGGCGTCGGAGTGCGCCCGGGACCGGGAATTGTGGGAGAAGTCGAGCATGCAGGTGATGCCCGCGTCGATCGCCGACAGTGCGGCCAGCCGGGTCCCGATGTACATGTCCTCGGCGTCGTAGGCGGGCGCGTAGCCCGCCAGGGTGGCGCCGACGTAGCCGGCCAGGTCGTCGACGTCGGGCATGATCCGGCGCAGCTGGGACTGCCAGGCGTGCCGGTGGGTGTCGACGAACCCCGGCGCGATCACGCACCCCGAGGCGTCGACGGGAACCGCGTCGGCGGCCTCGGGGGCGGTCCCGACGGAGGCGATGGTGTTCCCCTCGACGAGCACGTCGGCGCCGTCCAGGACGCCGAGGCCCGGGTCCATGGTGACGACGGTCGCCCCGGTGAACAGGATGCGCCGGTGCGGGTCACCGGACCGGCGCCGGATCTCCTCCAGCGCCGCGTCGGCGGGCCGGGTGGTGGGTGCGGAACTCATGGGAGGCCCCTCGGTTCGTGCGGTCGATGACGCCGTCGAGTCTCGTCCCGCCGAGGGCGCGGTTCCAGGCCGCCGTACACCCTGGTGCGCCACTCCGGGGAACCGTGCGGGGACCCTCCCACAAGGCCCCTGGCCGGGTGGGGCTCGGGAGTGCTTGGTGCGCGTTTCCGCGCCCGGTTCCGGGCCGTCTGCCGGGTAGAGGGTGTGCAGGGAGCCGGGCAGGGTGAGCGTCTCCTCGGGTGGGGTTCAGGAGTGCTTGGTGCGCGTTCCCGCGCCTGGTTCCGGGCCGTCTGCCGGGTAGAGGGTGTGCAGGGAGCCGAGCAGGGTGAGCGCCTCCTCGGACGGGCTTCCCGGTTCGGCCTGGTAGACGACCAGCTGCTGGCCGGGGCCGTCCGCGTTGTTGACGGCGAAGCTCTCGTAGTGCAGTTCCAGCGGTCCGACCGCGCTGTGGTGGAGCCGTTTGGCGCCCCCGCTCTTGCCCCGGACGTCGTGGCGCGACCACAGCACCCGGAAATCCGTGCTCTCGGAGGAGATCTCGCCGACGAGCGCGCTGAGCCGAGGGTCGTCCCGGCGCGTCCCCGCGGCCTTGTGCAGTTCCGCCACGACCGCCGCGGCGGACCGGCCCCAGTCGCGGTGGAATCCACGGGCCGCCGGGTCCAGGAAGGTCATGCGCGCCAGGTTGTCCGCGATCGTGAAGTCCGCGTGCAGGGCCTCGGCGAGGCGGTTGCGGGCCAGCACCTCCAGGGTTCCGCCCAGGACGAAGGCCGGAGTGCCGTCCCAGCGGTCGAGGAGCCGGAGCAGGTACGGACTCACCCGCTCCGGGCGGCGCGCGTCGCGGCCGCGACGCGCGCCGGCGAGCGCCAGCCGGTGCAGGTGGTCGGCGGCCTCTCCGTCCAGCAGCAGGGCCCGGGCCAGCGCGTCCAGCACTTGCGGCGAGGGGTGGCGCTCCCGCCCCTGTTCGAGCCGCATGTAGTAGTCGGTGCTGACCCCGGCCAGGATCGCGACCTCCTCCCGGCGCAGCCCCGGCACCCGGCGGCGCCCGGAGTGCGGCAGCCCGACGTCGTTCGGTCGGACCCGGTCCCGTCGTGCCCGGAGGAACCCTTCCAGGGTGGCCCGGGGTTCTGTGCCGGTCGTTTCGTCGGTGCCCATGGTCCCAGGCTAGGGCGGCCTCCGGCCGTGCGGGCGGACCGAGGGTGGGTGCGCTCCACCCACCCTCGGGACCTGTCCCGGGGGACTCCCCGGTGCCTGCGGCGCGTGGAGATGTCCCCCTCCGTGGCGGTGACCCCCGTGGGGGCCGTCCGAGGGGGCGGGACTCAGCGCCGCTTCCCCGTTCCAGGTGTACCGCTTGCGGGACGGTGAGGAGGTGGCGACCGGCGATCACGTGAAAGGTACGGTGGCGTTCGGTGAATCCTCGGATCAGACACGGTTCCGTGATCTCGCGCGGGCCGCACTCGGGTACGCGCGTCCCCTGGGAGAGTCCGTCCGTGTCTTGAAGGAAGCCGCCGAAGATGCTCGGCGAAGCATGGAGGACGTCGCCTCGGTGAACGGCGGTGAGTGTGCCGGAGCCCGGCCGTCCGATGCGGGACGGGTCGAGGTGCGGGACCCGGTGAAACCCGAGGGGGTTCGCCGTCGTTCCCCTCGATGCCCGGTCCGCGTTGCTCCGGGGCGGACGCCGGCAGGGGCGTCCCCGGACGAAGCCCCCTGGCGATCGTACGGCCGGGGGGTTTCGCCGTGCTCACCCGATCGCTTCCGTCGGTGATCCACGACACATCCGGAGGCGGCGGTGGACCGGTTCCACGTGCGAGCAGGGGGGAATCACATCTCCACAGGGGTTCTGAGCAGCGGCAACCGTTATGCCGAGCGGCCGTACCGACCCTGACCAGGTGCTTTGGTGGGGACTTACGGCCCTGCCACATGCACTAATCTGGCGCGACCATGCCCGCGAAAACTGATCTCGAACTCCTGCGCGCCCACGAACCCGTGCTCATGTGCACCAAGGGTGAACTCTTCTTCCCCACCGACGTGGACGCCTACGTACGCAACTGCAGCCTGTGGATCGAGGAGCCCGGCGGCGGCGAGCGCGTCATCGTCCCCGTCGGAGAGCTCGACCTCGACCGCCTGGCGACCGCCGAGGAGGAGTGGCCCGGACGCCACAAGCACCTGCGCTTCGTCCAGGAGGGAACCCTGCGCGAGGAGGCCCGCCGCTTCCGGGGCAGCTCGCGCACGGTCATCCCCAAGAGCGGCCGCCTGGCCGCCGTCGGCGTCCTGGGCCGCATCCTCGACATCCTGATGAAGCTCTCCCTGCTGATCCGGGGCGCGGTCCCGGGCGGCGTCACCTTCGCGGCGGTGACCCGCTACCGGGAGCGGGTCGACGACGGCAACGCCACCTACTACGGCCGGGTCACCCGCGAGGGCGGCTACATCATCCTCCAGTACTGGTTCTTCTACGCGATGAACGACTGGCGGACCATCTACGGCGGCGTCAACGACCACGAGGCCGACTGGGAACGCGTCACCGTCTACGCCGTGGAGAACCCCGACGGCACCACCCGCCCGGTCTGGGTCGGCGCCTCCTCGCACGAGTACCACGGCGACGACCTGCGCCGCAGCTGGAACGACCACGACCTGCACCGCGACGGCGACCACCCCGTCATCTACGTCGGCGCGGGCTCGCACTCGCACCAGATGCTCCCGGGCGACTACCTCATCCAGGTCGACCCCTCCGTCCTGCGCGGCCTGCTCAACGCCTGGAAGTGGATCACCCACCGCATCTTCCGCGCCGACAGCGCCATCAACCGCCACGGCATCGGCGTCCCCTTCGTCGACTACGCCCGCGGCGACGGCGAACGCCTGGGCCCGGGCGGCGACCGGCTCTGGAACGCCGTCGTCATCGACGACGACACCCCCTGGGTCAAGGGCTTCCGCGGCCTGTGGGGCCGCGACACCCGTGACTTCTTCGACGGTGAGCGCGCCCCCAGCGGTCCCCGCTACGAACGCGACGGCACCATCCGCCGCTCCTGGGCCGACCCCCTGGCCTGGGTGGGCCTACAGAAGGTCGCCCCCACCGAGGCCGCCGCCCGTGCCGAGCTGCGCTCGCACGTCCTCACCCTGGAGGAGCGCATCCGCGAGTTCGACGCCGACATCGTCAAGCGCCGCGACCGCCTGCGCCGGCTCGACTCCGCCCGCATGGTCCTGGCCCGCGAGGCCAGCTCCCGGCCCCGTGCCCGCGCCTACGCCGAGGAGATCGCCACCCTGGAGAAGGAGCTGGCGGCCGTCTACGAGAAGCGCGTCCTCACCACCGACGAGCGCGACGGCCACCTGCGCGCCCTGGCCTCCGAGACGCCCCTGGTGCCCCGGCCGACCGAGCACCTCAAGGCCCCGCACCTGCCCTACTCCTCGGGCAAGCAGCGCACCACCCGCTTCCTGCACCTGTGGGTGGCCCTGAGCACCCCGCTGCTGCTGATCGCGCTCGCGCTGCCGCTGTTCCTGCTGGAGGGGCAGTTCACCTTCTACGCGATGATCGGCGTGGTCGTCGCCTTCGCCGCGATCGACTCGATCGCCCGCCGCAAGTTCCTCCAGTACCTCACCGGCCTGGCGGTCCTGGCGCTGGTGGTCGGCCTGGTCGTGGGCGTCATCGTGGCGTTCGTCGTCAACTGGCGCATCTCCATCACGGTGCCGGTGGTGCTCATCGTGGTGCTGCTGCTCGTGGTCAACATCCGCGACCTGATGCGCCGCTGACCCGATCGCCCCGAACGCGCCCCCGCCTCCGCGGCGGGGGCGCGTTCGTCGTTCCCGGCGGGCACGATCGGGTACATGAGCGATGCGCTGTTCACCGGACCCCCGGCGGAGATCGCCCCGGGGGCCGTCCACCTGCCGGGGTGGCTGCCACCGGAGCGGCAGGCCGCCCTGGTCCGACGCTGCCGGGAGTGGGCGGCGGGGCCCGCCGGGATGCGTCACCACACCCTGCCGCGCGGCGGCCGCATGTCGGTCGGGATGGTCTCGCTCGGCTGGCACTGGCGCCCCTACACCTACGAGCGCACCCTGCCCGACGGCACCCCGGTGCGGCCCTTCCCCGCCGAACTGGGCGAACTGGCGGCCCGCGCGGTGGGGGCCGCCTACGGCGCCCCGCCCGCGCCCGGGTCCCCGCCCTACGACGTCGCCCTGGTCAACTTCTACGACGCCGACGCCCGCATGGGCATGCACCAGGACCGCGACGAGGCGGCCCGGGAACCGGTGGTCTCCCTCAGCCTGGGCGACACCTGCGTCTTCCGCTTCGGCAACACCGAGACCCGCACCCGCCCCTACACCGACGTGGAGCTGCGCAGCGGCGACCTGTTCGTGTTCGGCGGACCCTCCCGCCTGGCCTACCACGGGGTGCCCCGCACCCGGCCCGGCACCGCCCCGCCCGCCCTGGGCCTGGTGGGGCGCCTCAACATCACCCTGCGCGCCTCCGGCCTGCCCGCCGTTCCCGAACCCTGACCCCGCGCCGCCGCGGGCGTGTCGGGATGCCGTGCCGCCCGCGGGCGGCCATGATCGTGCACGGCGGCGCCACCGGTCTTTCGTGAGGCATCGCCGGGCCGGGGCCCATCCGGGGTCATCCCGGTGCCCGTGCGGCCGCCGCGGAACCGAGCTGTCTTCGACCGGTTCGGCAGTCCTTCGACAGGGCCGTCCGGAACCACTCGCACACGAATGAGGACCCCTGCGTGAACACGGGCGAACCCGGATCCCACGAGCCCACGTCCCGGCCGCACCTCGGCAGCGGGCTCCCGGCACCCGAACGCACCCTGGCCCTGGGTCGGGCGGGCGCCGCCCCGCCCGCGGCCGCCCCGCCCGGTCCCATGTGGATCCGCCTGTACCGGGACGGCCGCCCCGACGGATCCGCCGACACCCCCGCCCGGGCCCGGGACGCACTGGCCGGACACGAGGGCCGCATGGCCTGGATCGCCCTGGCCGAACCCTCCCGGGACCAGCTCACGGATCTGGCCCGCGTCTTCCGACTGCCCCCGCTGGCCCTGGAGGACGCCGTCGTCGCCCACCAGCGCCCCAAGGCCGAGCTGTACCGCGACGTCCTCTTCTCGGTGCTGAGACCGGCCGGATACGACGAGAAGGCGGAGGCGGTGCGCGTCGGCGAGGTCCACGTGTTCGTCGGCGAGGACTTCGTCATCACCATCACCCACACCGACCGGCTGGACCTCTCCGCCCTGCGCCTGCGCCTGGAGAAGGAGCCCCGTCTGCTCGCCCGCGGGCCCCTGGCGGTGCTGTACGCCGTCCTGGACCACGTGGTGGACGCCTACGCCCCGGCCGTCGCGGCCCTACAGGAGGACGTCGACGAGCTGGAGAACGAGGTGTTCGCCGGGGCGAGCGGCGCTTCCCGGCGCACCTACCGGCTGGCCCGCGAGGTCATCCTCCTGCAACGCGCGGTGGACCCGCTCGGGGAGGTCCTGGAGGAGCTCATGGCCCGCCTGCGCGAACCCGCCGACCGCCGCCCCGGCGGGCCCCGCCCGCACGGGGACCGCGGGGACCTGGAGCACCTGTACGGCCACCTGCGCGACATCGCCGACCACGAGGCGGCGGTGCGCGAACGCGTCGACGCGCTCGGACAGCTGCTACAGAACATCATGTCGGTCAACGGCACGCTCGTCGGCCAGGCCCAGAACGAGGCGATGAAGAAGGTGTCCTCCTGGGGCGGCATCCTGGTGGTGCCCACCCTCATCGCCTCGATCTACGGCATGAACATCCCGCCCTCGCCGGGGTTCGGCTGGACGTTCAGCTGGCCGCTCACCCTGGCCCTCATGGGGCTGTCCAGCCTCGGCCTGTACCTGCTCTTCCGTCGCAACGGCTGGCTGTGAGCCCGCACCGCGGCCCCGCCCCGCATCCGCTCACATCCGCCAGGGCAGGTTGCGCCACGGGCTCTCCGGGTCGGTGGACAGCACCTGGTGCGCCCTCACCGAGTCGGTGTAGTACACCCCGAACCCCCCGTCGTCGAACCCCATGGCCCGCCCCAGGGTGAACCCGGCCGACATCTCCGCCCACGACCCGTGGTGGCGCATCGACATGGCCCCGGCCCGGACGATGTGGGGCAGGGCCGCGTCCTCGGTGGCGTACCCGGCGTTGACGCCCCACCGGGCCAGGTTCACGGCCCGGCCGAAGTCGTAGGCGCGCACCGTGCGCACCACCGCGCCCCGGGGCAGCACCCCGTCGGCGGTCATCCGCTCCTCGTACTCCCACACCCGGGCCGCCTCGGCCACCATCTCGTCGTAGGTCTCCCGGGGGGCGCCCCGCTCCCGGCACCAGTACGAGACGAGGTCCGGCCAGCTCCCGGCGTCGAAGGGGACCCCGGGGCGGGAGTCGACGGCCCGGGCGCGCAGTTCCAGCACCAGGGACAGCGCCGTGGGACCGCGGTCCGCCGCGGTCAGGGCCGTCAGGGCCAGCTCCCACCCGGCACGGTCGGTGATGCCCCAGGCCGAGCGCAGCTTCTCGCGGTCGTCGCGCGCGTCGCAGCACGAGCACGCGGAGTGGACCGCGTTCCACACCCCGCCGTTGGCCACGGGCAGGTGCGCCCCGTTGGCGAAGGCGTGCGCCAGCGGCCCCTGGAACACGCCCCGGGGGTCGCTGCGCAGTCGTGGCTTCTTTGTGAACAGGCCCATGTCCGTCCGCCTTCCACGGTTCTCCCGGCCCCAGGATCCCAGTGCCGTCTACCGCGGGTCGAGCCGCACGGCGATCTCGTCGGCCAGCGACCGCGCGGTGGTCTCGTGCGCCCTGGCGGCGGCCAGCCGCTCCCGCCACCGCTGCCCGGCCTGGTCGGCGTCCCGCCGCAGCCGGTGCAGCTGCGCCTCGCGCATGTCCGCGGTGGATCGGGCCTCCCGCTGGTCGTGGACGAAGGCGCCGACGGCGCCCAGCGCGCAGCCCGCGGCCAGGAGCCAGACGAAGCCGACCTGGGACACCAGGCCCAGGACGACCAGGAGCGCGGCCAGGACCCCGAACCCCCACAGGTAGACGCGGCCCCTGTCCTCGGCCGGGTAGCGGGTCGCCAGTTGGCGTTCGGCCCGCTCCAGCTGCGAGGAGGTGAGGCCGTGCTCGGTGACCTCGACCCGGACCCCCTGGACGGTGGCGGTCGTGGACTCCGGCAGCGGGGCCGAGACCTGTTCCATCAGGTTCTCGATGGTCTTCAGCACGGCCGGGCGCTGTAGGACCAGCGCGAAGGTGCTGCGGTGCGGGGTGGTGCCGGACGCGCGCAGGTCCTCTTCCAGCAGGGCGGCGACGGTGCCGACCCCGTCGTCCCAGCCGGGCCTGCGTTCGCCGCCCCCGTTCTCGATGACGGCGCGCAGCTCGTTGGCGCGGGCGATCAGCGGGGCCTCCTCGGGGGTGCCCTCGCCCACCAGGGCGACCAGTGCCTCGGAGAGGAAGGAGGCGCTGCCCTCGTCGGGGGCGACCCCCGCCACGTGGGTGTCCTCGCCTCCCGACCCGGTGATGCGGGTGACGTCCCCGTGCAGGGCGGTGAGCTTCTCCACGGCCGTGGCGCGGATGTTCAGCTGCTCGTCCTGGGCGGTGCCGCCGCTGCGGCCGCGCCCGGGGCGGGAGGACCGACCGGAGGCGGCGGGGGCGGGCGGGCCGAGCGCGGGGAGTTCGACCTCCAGCCGGGACCAGTGCCGCAGGGTGGAGTGCAGCAGGTGTTCGCGGGCCTCCTCGCCCAGGGACCCGTCGGCGGTGAGCATCCACAGGGCGCGCCGCCCCCGGGTGATCTGCTCGTCGGGGGCGGGCAGGTGGGGGAGCAGGTCGCCGGGGCCGCCCAGGGTGCGGGCGTACTCGGCGCTGGAGAGGGCGGTGGCCAGGACCGAGAAGGCGGCGGCCCGCTCCGGGTCGCGGCGGGCCGCCTCGTCGAAGTGCGGGAGCGCCCCGGCGGGGGAGCCGGTGAGCAGGGCGTGCAGGCCGTGGACGGCGGGCGGGAGCCAGTAGTCGGGGACGTCCTCCAGCTCCAGGTCGGCGGGGACCGTCCCGTCGAGCATGGCCAGGGCGCGGTGCCGGGCCAGGGCGTGCGGGGAGAACACGGCCAGGGTGGCGCGGATGTCGCTGAGCTCGATGAAGGCGTCCAGGGTGGCCGAGACCCGGTTCAGCCGCTGTTCGAGGCTGCCGCGCAGACTCGACAGCTCCGAGCGCATCCGTCTGCGTTCGGAGCTCAGCATCGAGTGGGCCGAACTGACGTCCTCCTGTAGCTCCTTGATGCGTCGGTTCTGCGAGTAGTCGATCCAGTCCATTCCCGTTGTTTCTCTCTCCACGCGGTCCGGGCGGGTGTGCGGCATGGGTGGGATGTGCGCTGCGACCCGTGGGTTTCCGCATTCGGGGAGAATGTGGGCGTTCGGTGACCCGGACGGACCGGGACCGCGGGGTCCGTTGCCCAACGTGATGGGGCGGGCACGAAAAGGGGATTGGTAATACTAATCACCCGGCCTAGCATGGGAGCGCTCTCATACCTGGAAGGCCATCGATGGACCACCCCGACCCGTATCCGGTACTGCCCCCGCACCTGCTCTTCGGCACCGCCACCGCCGCCTACCAGATCGAGGGCGGGGCGCACGAGGGCGGCCGCGGACCCTCCATCTGGGACACCTACTGCCGCACCCCCGGCCGGGTCGCCCGCGGTGAGACCGGCGACGTCGCCTGCGACCACTACCACCGCTACGAGGAGGACGTCGCCCTCCTGGCCGCCCTGGGCGTGGACCTGTACCGGTTCTCCGTCTCCTGGCCGCGCGTCCAGCCCACCGGTGCGGGCCGCCCCAACGACGAGGGGCTGGACTTCTACGACCGGCTCGTCGACACCGTCCTGGCCGCCGGGGTCGAACCCGCCCTCACCCTCTACCACTGGGACCTGCCCCAGGCGCTGGAGGACACCGGCGGCTGGCGGGTCCGCGACACCGCCCACCGGTTCGCCGAGTACGCCCGTATCGTCGCCGACCGCCTGGGAGACCGGGTCGACCGGTGGATCACCCTCAACGAACCCTTCTGCACCGCCTTCGTCGGCCACGCCGTCGGCCGCCACGCCCCCGGCACCCGCGAGGGCACCCCCGCCCTGGCCGCCGCCCACCACCTGCTGCTGGCCCACGGCCTGGCCGTCGGCGAACTGCGCGCCGCCGGCGCCGGGGAGGTCGGCATCACCCTCAACCCCGACCACCTCGTCTCCGCCACCGACTCCGCGGCCGACCGGGCCGCCGTCGAACGCGCCCGCACCCTGCACAACCGCGTCTGGCTCGACCCCCTCTTCGCCGGGGCCTACCCCGACAACGAGAGGGAGGTGTGGGGCGGCCTCGTCGACGACTCCCTGCGCCGCGACGGCGACCTCGCCGTCATCGGGCGGTCTCTGGACTTCCTCGGGGTCAACTACTACCGGCCCATCAAGCTCCGCGACGCCCCGCACGCCGAGCCCGACCCGGCCGCCCGCACCGCCGTCGACATCGGCACCGAACAGGTCCCCTACGAGGGCGTCCGGCACACCACCATGGGCTGGCCCGTGGTGCCGGAGACCTTCACCGAGATGCTCGTCGACCTGGACCGGCGCTACCCCGGCCTGCCGCCGATCCTCATCACCGAGAACGGCTCCGCCGAGGACGACCTCCCCGACGCCTCCGGGCGGGTCCGCGACACCGACCGCATCGCCTACCTGAACGACCACCTCACCGCCCTGGCCGCGGCCGTCGAGGCGGGCGTGGACGTGCGCGGCTACTTCGTGTGGTCCCTGCTCGACAACTTCGAGTGGGCCTACGGCTACGACCGCCGTTTCGGGCTGGTGCGGGTGGACTACGAGAAGCTGACCCGCCACCCCAAGGACAGCTACCACTGGTACCGCGGGCTCCTCACCGACCACCGCGCCCGCCGGTCCCGGGACTGAAAGTCCCGCCGCGCGCTCGGCCCGGGGTCAGCCCCGGCGCCGGGCGATGTCGCCGAACGCGCCCACGACGGCGCCCAGGGCGAACATCGACGCCTCGTCCTCGTCCATGTGGACCAGCCCGGCGGGCAGCAGCACCCGGTAGGGCTTGTCCTCCCCGCTGGAGAGGATCTCCAAGCCGTCGATGATCCCCTGCCCCTTCAGCATGAGGAGAGCCTCCTCGACTCGTCCCCTTCGGTCTCCGCGAGACCAGATCGACATCGTTCAACCCTCACTACGGCCCGGGGCCGTAGCGGGCGGGCGCACGGCGACGCGGTTCCCGTCCGGACGGGCCGACAACCCCAGTGATACCACCCGCGCACCCGGCGTACACGCCCTGTCCGAATTCTCGCCCTTGTCCGGAAGCGGCCAGTGGTCGGGCTTTGCGGCGATGACGGCTGCGACGGGGAGGTCGCCGCGCGGGCCGTGGCACAGGCGGAACCGGCCTTGCGGCCGCGTCGACCACGCACGAGGACACCATGCTCCGGGAGCAGGGCATCGACGCCCCGGCCACCGGATACGACATCTTCGGCGTCCCCTGCTTCCGGGGAGGCCGCCACTGCGGTCACCGTGGATCCGGGTACCTACGACCATGGCATCGTGGGCGGCTGCGGCCGACCCCGTCCGCCCCCCGAGCCCCGGAGAGCCGAACGACCATGAGCACGACCGGACCCGCGGCCCCCACGTCCCTTCTCGCCCCTGTGGTGACCCCCGCCGGCCCGCGTACGCCACCTTCGCCTGGGCGTTCGCGTTCGCCCTGATCAGCCTGTACCGGGCGGTGGGCGGTGAGTGGCTCCCGGAGACCGTCGGCGAGGCCGTCACCGAACCCGCGCGCAGCGGCGCCCCGGCCGCCGTGGCGGCCGTGTGGGTCTCCGTCGTGGTCAAGTTCGCCGCCGCCGCGGCGGCGCTCGGCCTCCTCCAACGCTGGGGGCGGTGGTCCCCCCGCTGGTTCTTGGCGGGCGGCGGGTGGCTGGCCGCCGGACTGCTGATGCTGTACGGCGGAGCCGGTGCCGTTCAGCAGCTCCTGATGGCGCGCGCCGGCCGGGCAGACGGACGAGACCGTGGCGGGGCTTCCCGACCGGGCTCCCGCGAGGTCACGGCCGCCCGCCCGGTCGTGTGCGGCGGCTTCCCCGAACAGGCCGGCGAATGCCCCCGGGGACGCCCTGCCGGTGTCGGCCGAGGGCCGGAGAGGCCACCGCACGTCCTCACGGCCGGTCGGTGATCGGGGTCATGGCGCCGCCGTGCACGTCGACCGCGCCCACCTCCACCGGGGGCGCGGGCGGCCGGTCACCGCGGCGGGGACCGGCCACCGCCAGCACGGGGCCTTCACCGTCCGCCTCGACACCGCCCGACACCCGTACGGAGGCGGCCTCGCGGGAGGCGGCGGCCAGGTAGTGCCACCGGCCGTCGGGGGCCTGCCACCAGGTGCCCGCCACCACCTGACGGTCCAGGTTGCTGCACGTCCAACCCCCGGCGCGCTCCCCGGCGACCACGGTCCCGGTCCCCGCGTCGGTGGTCGCCACCAGCACCGCGCGGGCCAGCCCGCCGCCGTCGTGGGTGCCGTAGCGCAGGCACACCCACCGGCCGGAGCCGCCACCGGGAAGGTCCTGCACGGCGAACTCCCAGACCGTCGCCGTGATCACCGGCCCGTCCGGCGGGCCGCCGGCGCAGGCGACCTCGCCCCACAGCTCGAACCCGTGCCCGGGGCCCAGCACCTCGTGCGGGCCCAGCCGGCGGATCTCCGCGGGCGGCGGCGGCATGTACCCCAGGTGGGCGGTGGCCGGACCGCCCAGGTCCACCACCGTGTACGGCTGACCGTGCGCGACCTCGGGGGCGCGCAGCCGCAGCACCGGACCGGTACCGCAGTGCTCTTCGGCGGGCAGGGGGGCGGTCACCCCGTGCGCGTCCTGCGGCACCTCCGTCCAGCCCTCCTCCGCGGCGCCCGGGGACGCCGACGCCGCTTCGGTGACCCACGGCGGCAGCAGGTAGCGCACCCCTTCGGCGGTCTCGGACAGGCGCACCGCGGGCCAGTTCGCCACGCCGTTCGCGGGCTCACTGAAAACCGCCACCTCCGCGGCGTCCCCGTCCCGGGTGTACCGGGCCGTCCAGGGGGTGTCGTGCAGCAGCACCACGTCGCGGCCGTCCACGCGCCCGGCGAACACCAGGCGCGGGTCACGCGGCGGCCGCCCGCCATGGTCCGCCCAGGCGGCCAGCGCGGCGTCGACCAGCTCCCCGTCGCCGACCGCGTCGCCCCGGGAGGGCCACGCGGTCAGGTCCAGCCGGAAGCTGTCGCGCCAGGCGTCCTCGTCCGCGAGCGCGGTCACCGACACGGGCGCCACCGACACCGAAGGCCCCGGTTCCGACCCCGGTGCCAGGGCCAGTGCGGCCAGAGCCGGCACGAGCAGCCCGGCCCCGGCCGCCGCCAGGGCGCCGCGGGCGGGCGGCACCCCGCGCCCG
>NZ_JASFDV010000103.1 GCF_030766825.1 Nocardiopsis sp. CC223A | reverse complement strand
TAAGGGTTGGTGCATTCAACCCCCCACCCCCAGATCACATTATTTATCATTTGAACATTGGCCTTCACCTCGGCAACAACGGCAGCCGATGGGACATCAACGGAAACATAACCCAAACCATTCCATTCATGAGCCAACTCAACGCTAATGAAAAATTCACTCAAAAGGGCAGCCGAGTCCTGCCTTTCACTTTCCCCTGCGCGCTGATCCACCAAAGCGCGAAAAACCCCCCTCCCAGATCGGTCGAGGATATCAAACGAACCCTTTGTCAATCCTGGCCGAATTTTGTCAAACAAGGCCAGCCCATCGATACAAAAAGGGATGGAGGAGACCAGTGCTACACCAACTTCAGCCTCCTCGACCCAGATCTCTTCCTCCTGCCCCTCAAGGCCGTACCGAGAAAGATCGACCACAGCAGTCCCCGCATCACCTTCTAAAAAAGGAGGCTTGATGTGGTTTAGGCGAACCATATTTTCTTTCTTCATTGATCCCATCATCGCTTAATATGAGGCGGCCACCAGGCGGGTGGCCAGTTTCCCGAGAATCCCGAAGGGGAGTTCTTGGGGGCTCCATAGTCTCGTTTTGAACTGTTGCAATGTGTGCAAGCTGGAGCTGCATTAGCGTCCGTGAGGTCTCCATTTTGAGATCTAGGGTGAACATGATCCACAGCATTTGCGTCATTGTGGCGACAGTAGGAGCAAAGTGGCACAGGTTTGCTCGCATCCGCCTGAACCCCAATATTATATTCCCTCAACATGGAACTTGGGATTCTTTCTCCGGCCCCCGAACCTCCCGAGGAGCCAGCAGGAATATCATATACCGGCTGCTTATTGATATAGCAACTTGGGCTGTTGACATTGTGGTTGAGGACGTCGAGCGACCCCGTGGACACATGGTAGGTGTGGACGCCCTGGACGGTCAGGTTATGGACCGTGGCGGACTGGGACCAGGCCTGGATCGCGTTGATCTGGACCCAGGTGCCGGCCGAGGTCTGCAACCACATACCCGGAGCCAGATCGACCGCGTCGACCCACGCCTTCAGGTCAGGGACCCAGAAGGGGTGCTCGTCGGTCGCGATGATAACGTCCCCGGCCGCCACCGGACCCGGGACAGGTCGCTGTGGACGCCAAGAGCAACGAGATCCCCGCCGTACGGGACCTGCTCGAGATCATCGACATCAACAGGGCTGTGGTCACCGTCGATGCGATGCACACCCAGATCGACACCGCCGCCACGATCCGTGCCGGGGGCGCCCACTACGTCTTCACCGTCAAAGCCAACAACAAGCACCTGTACACCCAGCTCAAGAACCTGCCGTGGAAGCACGTGCCCGCGCACACGATGCGCGAGTCCGGGCACGGCCGCAAAGAGACCCGCACGATCAAGACCGCCGAGGTCCCGGCATGGATCACCTTCGAGGGCGCGGCCCAGATCGCTCGGCTCCGTCGCACCACCTGGCGCAAGAAGTCCAAGGGCTCACCCAAGCGCAAGAGCGTCGAGGCCGTCTACCTGATCACTTCTGCCCATAGGTGCACCGCGCCTCCGCTGACACTGGCTAGATGGGTTCGCCGGCACTGGGGGCATCGAGAACAAGCTCCACCACATTCGAGAGGTCACCTACGACGAGGACCGCTCCCAGGTCCGCACGGGCAGCGCTCCCCGGGTGATGGCCACTGTGCGCAGCACCGCGATCGGGCTGCTCCGAGCGGCCGGATTCGACAACATCGCCGAGGCCAACCGTCACATGATCCGCGACGAAACCCGACCCCTCAGACTCCTACAGACCTGACTTTGCCGGGACCCTGCTTCGAGGGGCGCGGTGCTGTTCTCCGTCCGGAGTGTGCCAGCCCATCAACTGCTGAGTGCACCGAATCTCAAGATCACCGACAGAGTCAAGCTCAGATCGGGCATCTGGCCCTGCCTGAACAGGGCTGCGTCCCTCAAGCGGCGTTGTTGCTTGTCGTGGGCGTCTATGACGCCCCTCCTCGCGCGAGAAGTTCCAGATGGGAGGACATATGCCCGCCCAGGAAACAAACAATCAAACCTCAGTCAACTCCGCGAAACAAGATGAAAATGATTCAATCTTCGAGTCTCTGCAAGGCAGAATAAATGGCCCTCCCAAGAGCTCGAATATTTTCACTATAAAATCCATACTTCGCATGGAAATACTCTTCCGAAGAAAAATCCAGAGAAGCAAACCCTAGCGCCCTCACGAGGACCCCGACCTCCTCGAAATTCAATTTAAGATCCATGTTTGATCTTGACTGAAAATTGACACTACGATCCCTTGCAGCCAAGAGATTTTCCGAGGTTCCCCCGGTTGCAGTTTTTACAATTATTGGGGGATAGTCATCGCCACCGAGATGAACAAGAACCCTCCTTATTAGCTCAAACTGGACTGGAGTGAGGCTGAGAATGTAGCTCCCCCCATCCCGTTCCAATCTAACCTTATTATACATTCCCATCTATCCAATCAGATTAAAAATATTATTGAAAGCATCGGCAGACTGGTGATACCCATGAATCATGTATGAATTTCTGACTATTGTTACGCCCCTACCGCGAGAGTCGACTCTGCTCTCATCACGCCTAGCAGTTGTCCCAGGTGCCCTGCCATCCACGTGCGTCATCCCCAGATCCCTCTGCTCGGAAAAGTAGTCAGCCATCTTATTCAAATCTCCGCCAATTCCACTGATATTGTGATCAGCCGCCTCTTGTGCAGAATTGCATTTTTCGCACATTCGCTGAACATTCCAGTCCACCCCATCAGCAACGTCATTCCAGTGTCGATCTTGGATTGACGCGTGCATGTCGTCAGTGATTCCTCCGCAGTTGTGGTTGAGGACGTCGAGCGACCCCGTGGCCACATGGTAGGTGTGGACGCCCTGGACGGTCAGGTTATGGACTGTGGCGGACTGGGACCAGGCCTGGACCGCGTTGATCTGAACCCAGGTGCCGGCCGAGGTCTGCAACCACATCCCCGGAGCCAGATCGACCGCGTCGACCCACGCCTTCAGGTCAGGAACCCAGAAGGGGTGCTCATCGGTCGCGATGACCACATCCCCGGCCGCCACCGGACCCGGGATATCCGTCCTCGGTGTCGACCTCGACCACACCCGCGGAGACGGTCTCGCCCTCGGGGGCGTCGCGTTCGGTGGTCGGGTCGATGGTGATCTCCACCAGGACCTTGGAACCCGAACCGACGATCGTCGCCAACACCGTCCGAGCCGACTGCTCACCCGTCTCCGGGTCGGTGCCCAGGTGCGCGGTGACGTAGCCGCGTAGGAAGGCGGTCAGGGCGGTTTCGTCCATGCGGGCCCGGCCCAGCAGGTGTTGCATCCGGTAGGGGGCGTGGTGGCCGACGTGCTCGGGCCAGGGACCAGCCGTTCTTGCGCTCCAGGCCGCTGAGCAGGCCCAGCAGGTAGGAGCGGGCACGCAACCGGGGCTCCCGGCGGCCGAAGAAGGGGGCCACGACCTGGGAGAACAGGTCATCGAACTCGTTCTCCCACGTGTCGGGGTCGGCCTCTACCACAGTAGGCGGCACGGCCACCGCCGATCATCTGGTTCCTTCACACCCACATGATCACAGCGGTGGCCGTCTCATGTCCGGGGGTTGCTCAGACCGAGATTTCAAAGTGCAACTGGAGTATTAAAAATAATTTTAGACCAAATCTCGATAGACATAAAATTGTCTAGGAATCTTTTCTCGAACGACCATCCAAACAGGATCGGCCTTCACCGACTCAAGCCATTCATCAAACAACACTACCCCATTGCGAAACCACCACGAGTTGCGACTTTCAAGCGACTCCAAGTCGGCATCAATTCGATATCCATATTCAATATTAACCTGCAAATAACCCACGCTCCCCTCTTTGGCATCAAAAATTTCCAGTTGGCGCACAAAACCCAGAGTGAATGTTGGCTCAGAAAACCAATTAACCTCGCCGTATTGAAACAAAAATCCATCAGAATCAGGGCCGCTGGGGACATCGAATTCGATCCGCTCGAAGCCGCGAACGGCTACCATCAATTCTCCGAAAGTGGGAAATTCTCGACTCGATCCCAGCTGGTTAAATATACCTTGTGCCGCACTTAGCGCAGACTCAATCGATCGCCTCATCACTAGCCCCCTCGCATGCTTCAAAAATTCCCACCACCCTGCGGTGGTACAGCCACCAAGATACGAACATACCGTGGCAGGGGTGCGCTCGCCACTACGGCCAGTAACCGCCTTGCAGTTGCCTCCGCACATGACTCAGTACATCTCTAGCCTCATTGGCGTTTCTCGCTCCGCCAATCAAGTCATTGACGCAAGCATAGTAGTTATTTGTGTGAATTCGCGAATGAACCGATGCCCCCATCGGATTAGAGGATGCCGAACTTCGCGGCAGGAAAATGCCATTGCTCGCATCATTGACATCAATTTTAAAATTGGATAGTTGCTGCCGCGCTGATGCGGCCTTCGGGAAGGTGCTGGCTACGATGTGGTGCGCAGCGGTATCCGCGGGTCGGGTGGCCCCGGCAGCTTGAAGATTATCGGCAGGAATCTTGGCATTGGTGGGTCAGTTCGAATTGTGAACGAGAACCGGGGTCAGCCCGGCCAGCACATGGTAGGTGTGGACGCCCTGGACGGTCAGGTCAGGTTGTGGACCGTGGCGGGCTGGGACCAGGCCTGGATGGCGTTGATCTGGACCCAGGTGCCGGCGGAGGTCTGCAACCACATACCCGGAGCCAGGTCGATCGCGTCGACCCACGCCTTCAGGTCAGGGACCCAGAAGGGGGGTTCGTCGGTCGCGATGACCACATCCCCGGCCGCCACCGGAACCCGGGGTACCGGCACTCAAGGAAAAAATAGACCATTATAAAAGACTAATTTCCCTTTGCACTCCCAGCTGAAAATTTCCTGATCACGCGAATATCGACAAAATCAGCACCAGGAAGGCGCGGATTGAGAAACTCGACTTCCTTGACAGTGCAACTTCCGCAAATTACATAGTCGATCGACTCGCCATCAAAAATTGCAATACAAATACCCCCCCGCCCGGAAATTTTCGCCATATCGATTTCTAAGACGGCGCTCGCAGGGTCAATCAGAGCAAGACCAGGAGACTTGTACAAACTCTTCAACTTGACCGCCCTAACATCGTAGAAATTAACAACAATCCCTATTTTTCCACCCCCCCTTGCCACCATATGAAGCCAAGAATGTGAAACCGAATATTTCCAGGGCCGGACAACACCATCGATCTGCAGGCGGAATCCCGGTTTCATAGCCGAATCCTCTTCACCATTACCTGATTCGGACTCAGGAGAAGGGGTTTTCAACACGGCTCCCTCTTCGATAGAAGCTGTTTCGAGACAACGCAGATGGACTATCCCGAATTACACTGAGTTCCCAAGCCGTAGCATGGCCATCGAAAATCGGGCCCAAGCCCGCCCCCCTATCAGCCCAGGCGACCGGATCATCGATCCCATCGAGGTTAAAGTGGATATTTGTTTCCCCATCCGCCGCATAATCTTTAAATTCTCGAACCCAATCATCCCCCTCGGAAGACCAGTCCCTATAGTGACTTGCTCCCACACGGTCAGAAAAATCAGCGAGAGCCATGTTGTCACCGTCGACTTCGTTTAGCCCCAAATTAATATCATTGCAGTTGTGGTTGAGGACGTCGAGCGACCCCGTGGCCACATGGTAGGTGTGGACGCCCTGGACCGTCAGGTTGTGGACCGCGTTGATCTGGACCCAGGTGCCGGCCGAGGTCTGCAACCACATACCCGGAACCAGGTCGATCGCGTCGACCCACGCCTTCAGGTCCGGAACCCAGAAGGGGGGTTCGTCGGTCGCGATGACCACATCCCCGACCGCCACCGGACCCGGGATACCCGCGTCCTCGGTGTCGACCTCGACCACACCCGCGGAGACGGTCTCGCCCTCGGGGGCGTCGCGTTCGGTGGTGGGATCGATGGTGATCTCCACCAGGACCTTGGAACCCGAACCGACGATCGTCGCCAACACCGTCCGCGCCAACTGCTCACCCGTCTCCGGGTCGGTGGCCAACACCTCGTCCCCGGTCTCGACCTCCTCGATGGGCAAGGACCGGTCCTCGAACTGCTGGGACTCGGCACCGCCCTCTGTGATCACTCCCCGCACCTTCACGGCACGGCGACGATCACAGAGGGCTCAGGGATGTGCGATTTGTGGAGGGAACTCAGATCTGGATGTTGGGGAACTCCCCCATGTACACGCGGTTTATGTCCCGCTCGCTCAGAACACCCTGGTAGACGTGAACATCGTCGATATCGCCGGTCCAGTGGTAATGGTCGTTCACACCCTGGTGCCGGGCTCCGCCGATGCGCAGTCCGCCTTCGGCGTGCCAGGCGTGGTCCACACTCGTCCGGGCCTCTTCGAGGCCGTTGACGTACAAGACCATCTCCTTACGAGTGTGGTCGTAGACGCCCACCAGGTGGGTCCACTCCCCCAGCAGGGTCGGCGTGGTCGAGTAGATGCGGCTCCACCCTTCGGACCCGGGAGCGGACGAGTCGTCATGGGGTGAGAGCTTGAAGGTCCACCCACCGTTGGATCCCTGATAACCCAGGTGGAACGCGCTCTGGTACTGTCCGGACTGGCTGACGGCCGTGGCATCCGCACCTTGGGCGGTTTCATCCAGGCGTACCCAGGCGGCGACACTGAAGCTGCGGTCGGTGCGCAGGGCGGGCCCGGAGGTCTCGATGTGCTCACCATCCCCGTTGAGCCGCACCCCCGGCGAAAAAGTGACATCGTTCTCCGCGAAGTTCCACGCGGTGAGGGGGTCACCGTGCAGGGTGGCGTCCAAGCCGCGGTCGGTAGAGTCGGCGACCTGCGTCCCGTCGTATTCGTCCAGGGTCCAGCGGCCTTCAGGGGAGACGGGACGGTTGGCCAGGCGCCATACCTCGTTCTCGAGTTCGTGGTCGGACACGGCCTGGTCATGGACCATGCGGTCCCACACACGGATGTCGTCGATCGCCCCGGGCCAGTAGTGGTCGCCGATGCCCTGGAACAGGCCCCGGCCTACGGTCAACGGCCCGGTGGCGTTCCACCCTCCGGTGTGGGTGGCCTCGCCCTGCTCGACTCCGTCGACGTACAGGATGAACTCTCCTGTCCGGGAATCATGGGTTCCAAGAAGGTGGGTCCACACGTCCACCTCGGCGGCTTCAGACGAAAGGACCGACCCCCATGGGCGTGACCCGTCCCAGTACTCGTCCTCCGGTGACATCTCGAACGCCCACCGGCCGCTGTCGTCGTCATAGCCGAGACGGAAGGCACTCTGTCGGGCGCCCTCCTGAGCTACCACGGTGTGATCGGCGTCGGCGTGGTCCAGCTTGACCCACACCGAGACCGAGAAGGTGCCGGAGGTGTCCACCGTCAGGAGATCGGTGTCGATCTCGTCAAACGGTCCGGGAGCACCGTCGGTGTAGCCGCTGGTGTGCACGGCCGTTCCGTTCATGCGCGGGGTCGGGTTCGTGTCGGGGTTGTCGGTGGTGCCGACACGGCCGCGGACCCAGTCGACGCCGTCGGAGAGGGTGGCGCCGCGGTCGGGGTCGATGGCGTCGACCGCCCGGTTCCCCTCACCTTCGTCGAAGCCGATGTGGGCGACGGGGTCGCTGGGCGGCGCCACCAGGAAGGAGTACACCAGCACGCAGTCGGAGGAGTTGCCGAAGCCGTCCACCGTGCGGGCGTAGATCCAGTTCGGCCCCTCCTGGCGGGGGGTGAGGGCCAGTGTGACCGACCCGCCCTGGGTCGACGGGGTCACCTTGGTGGTGCAGGAGTCGTCGTTGAACCCGTAGTGGTAATCCTCGGCCGTGTCCACCCCGTTGTTACTGAAGGTGAACTCACCCGGCAGCCCCGGGGAGCCGTGGGCCATGCCGTCGGCCAGGTAGTCGGTGGAGGTCACCGCCGGGCCCTGGTCGGGGCGCGAGGTGTTGACCTTCAGGTAGCAGTCCGAGGACCAGCCCGACCACGAGGTGCCGTCATGGACCCGCGCGCGATAGGCGATCAGCACGTCCTCGGGCAGTCCGGAGGAATCGGCCGACTGGAAGGAACCCGAAGACCAGACCGCGACGTCGGTGGAAGGGCTCTCCGCACCGCCGATCCGGAAACCGTCGACGAACCAGGCGAACTCGGTCTTGACCTTCTGCCGACCGGACGACGTGGAGTCGCGATCGTGGACGTAGGCGGTGAAATTGGGCGCCACCTCGTTGATCAACAGAGGGGCATCGGGGTCAGAGGAACAAGCGCCCCCATGGAAGTCCGAAAGCTCGACAGGTGTCTCAGGGGTGCTGCCTTCGATGACCGGCCCGGTGGTGGAGACGGCCGGGGTTTCGGAGACCGGTTCCTGTTCCGCGTGGGCGGGGGTGGACAGGACGGGGAACAGGAGTGCGGGGGCCAGCACGGCGGCACTCCACACCCGAGCACGGTAGGGCATGTCGAAAATCTTCCTTCCTATGGAAAACAGCCCGCAGAACATTGAAGTCGATAAGGCCTGAAGCCATATTCCTGAAGCCAGATCAAATGCTTCGAACCAGGCTGCCAACTCTGGTCCCTATAAAGGCTTATTGAAGGCCGCGGTGACCACATCCCAGACCACCACCGGGCTCAGGACACCCGCATTCTCAATATCAACCTAAACCGCATCCCCAGAAACAGCCTTGGCCTCAGGCTCCACATTCATTGGTCGAATCGGTGGTGATCTCCACCAGGACGTTGGAAACCGAACCGATGATCGTAGCCAGCACCGTACGAGCCGACTGCTCACCCGCCTCCGGGGCGGTGGACAAGATCTCATCACCGGCCTCGACCCCCTCGCTGGGCTTGGTCAAACCGTCAACTTCCACCACACAAGCGTCAGGTTATTATCCTCAGACTCAGGAACTCTTCTCACGGAAAAATTATTCGAATCGAACCCGAAGGAAAGAAACCCATAAATCGATTTCCGATCTATTTTCCGCCGCCATCTTTTCCCGATGGAAGAGGATTTCGCGAAGCATGGACCGGACTTCAGATATCTGATAAGCCCTTTTCTTTCCCGATGGGAACCTCAAGAGGTCGGCACCGAGCGACACATCGTTCCTAAATTTACTCAAGCTTTCTCCCTCTTTTTTCAAATCTTGCACAAAGCCTCGCCAAACTTCATCGTATTCTTCGCCGACCCTATTTTCGATCTCAATCTTAGCGCCAGCAATATTTAAATTAGCACTGACCCGCTTGGGCAAAATGTACGCCCATCCAAGCCCTCCAGCCTCCCCCGCAATGGAGAGGACCCGGAGGAGGACTCCCCCCCAAAGGATTACCGAAACGGGATCCCCCTCAGCCGCACCGAACTTAGAAGTACAGGAGGCAATTAGCGTGATCCACCAATCCTTGGAGAGTCCAGCTTCTCCCGCCAAGGACGCCATCTCAACGATCTCCGCGGGGTCAGAGACCGAGAATACGGCACCTTCGTCCGGAATTCGAGAATGCTCCACTGGAATCACAAATCCTTGTACGTGGAAGAAATTACATCAATTCCAGCCCTCCTGAAAGCCCCGACTCCGATCCCCAGCAAGTCATCACCAGGCCTAAAGTGACCACTGGCGTTATTAATGAATACCATTCCGAGGAGATCATCCACTGAACCCGAACCAGCAGACAAGACACTCCCCCCACGCCCAGCCAATACCGTATGCGCCATCTCCATTCGAGGCCATCCACCACTTCCCCCACCTGCCTCAGCAGGCATGACACGCAGTTCACTGGAACCAGACGATCCCTGCGCGACCACCCATTTAAATTTTGACTCCCCGCCAAGAGCCGAGGTCAGCCCTCCAAACCCAGCACCATCCCCCAGTACCACAGGAGAAACACCTCTTCTCTCAGCGGCCTGAATTTCAATGGCCTGTTCTGCATCCGAAGCACGATTAGACAAACCACAGTTGTGGTTGAGGACGTCGAGGGACCCCGTGGACACATGGTAGGTGTGGACGCCCTGGACGGTCAGGTTATGGACCGTGGCGGACTGGGACCACGTCTGGATCGCGTTGATCTGGACCCAGGTACCGGCGGAGGTCTGCAACCACATACCCGGGGCCAGGTCGATCGCGTCGACCCACGCCTTCAGCTCCGGAACCCAGAAGGGGTGGCCGTCGGTCGCGATGACCACATCCCCGACCGCCACCGGACCCGGGATACCCGCGCCCTCGGTGTCGATCTCGACCACACTCTCGGTGAGGGTCTCACCCTCAGGCGCGTCGCGCTCGGTGGTGGGGTCGATGGTGATCTCCACCAACGCCTTGGCACCCGATCCAACGATCGTGGCCAACACCGTGCGTGCGGCCTGCTCACCGGTCTCCGGATCAGTGGCCAGGACCTTATCCCCGGTCTCGACCTCTTCAATGGGTTTGGGCGAACCGTCGGCCATCACCACTTGTGTGCCCGGTACGAAGCTGTTCCCGATGGGACAAGATGTGGGCTCGGGTAGGGCGTCGAGTTTCTTCTTCGCCTTGATCAGGCCCTTGATCCCGCTGACGAGCTCGCCGCCCAGCTCCGCGAGCTTGCGGCCCAGCTCCACCGCCTTGCCCCACCGCAACCCGTACTTCGCCGCGATCTTCGCCGGCAACCCGCCCACGAACATCAACGCCACGTTCAGCGCCGTCTCACCACACGCCGCCAGATTCCCCGTCGTGAAGCACTCCAACCCCGCCGTGATCCCCAACTCATCGGCCACCAACTGCGCCAGACCCGTCGCGGCCTTGACCAGCTTCTCCTTGGCCTCCCGCAACTCAC
This sequence comes from Nocardiopsis sp. CC223A, assembly GCF_030766825.1. Lineage (GTDB taxonomy): Bacteria > Actinomycetota > Actinomycetes > Streptosporangiales > Streptosporangiaceae > Nocardiopsis. The sequence continues at coordinate 10,762 of NZ_JASFDV010000103.1, read as the reverse complement.
GCTGCGCGGCCTGGTGCTCCGGAGACGCCTGGCCCTGGTAGGAGCCCGACGCCGGGCTCGGCTTGGAGTACCACGGCGTCCACCCCGTCTGCGGGTTGTGGTAAGCGATCTGTTGATTGGAGTAGTCGTACATCCCGCCCGGGTTGTTGCCCGTCGGCGGAATAATCAGATACCCGCCTGGACCGCACACATCGATGCACAGCATCAACCCCGAGGAGTCCTCGAACGTCGCGGGGTTGTTGTTGGCATAGGTGTAGCCGTGCATCTGCTGGTGGTCGGTCAGATCCATCAACGGGTCCACCGAGATGAACCGCCCCAACGACGCGTCATAGGCCCGCGCGCCCAACTGGGTCAGACCCGTGGACTCATCGATGGTGCCGCCGACGAAGCCCCTCTCGGACGGCCACTCCCCTTCCGCCATCCGGTCCTGGCCGAACACCGTCATGTACCGGTGCGTCTCCTCACCGGTCCGGGCATCGACGGCCACCTGGCCGGTGCCGTGATGGTCCGAGTGCAACCAGGACAGGGTCCCGTCGTTCTCCCGCACCGCCACACCCTCACCGCCGAAGGCGTAGAACCGCGTCGCCTCCTTGATCAGCGAGGTCTTGTCCAACCGCACTTCCATGCCCGACAGGTAGAGAGTCGAGGCGTCCGGTGCGTGCCGGATCAGCCGCCCGCCGTCGGCGTCGTAGACGTAGGAGGTGACTCCCCCGTCCTCCTCGGTCACCGACGAGAGGTTGCCTTCGGCATCCCACTCCAGCTCCTGATCCCGACCCGCGGTGGTCCGCTGGGTCATGTTGCCGGAGGCGTCGTAGTCGTAGGCCTCCAGCCCCGTCCCCGCCGGACCCGACTCCTCCACCTGGGTCAGCGCCTGCGGCCGCAGCCCTGCGGCATCACCGTGGGTGTAGGTGCGCACCGTGTTCCCGACCGCGTCGTGGCGGGTCTCGGTGGTGCGGTTGCCCAGGGTGTCGTAGGTGTAGGAGTGCCAGTACGGGGACGCCCCGCCCAGACCGTCTTCGGACGGAGCCGCCTGGCAGGCGCTCTCACCCGTGGCATCGGGTGTCCACACATCGGTGAGGCGCCGCATGTGGTCGTAGTCGTAGCACTGCACGTCCGACTGGAGGTGGGCAGCCGTGGGTTCGTTACGCAGGTTGAGGATGTTGCCCGCGTCGTCGTAGGCGTAGTGCTGGTCGGCCAGGGAGCCGGTGACCCCGAGCTGCGGGACCATGCTGGTCCGGGACATCCGTCCCGTGGTCGGGTCGTAGTGCCGGGTGATCCAGGTCGGATGGAAGGACTGTGCCGTGTCCCGGTCCATGCTGCGCTGGGTGAGCTGACCCAGGTTGTTGTACGTGGTCCCCGTGACGTACTGGCCGAATCTCGAACCCGCCTTGATGGGCAGTCCCAGGACGTTGTACTCGTAGGTCATGGTCTCGGCACCGAGTGCGCCAGCCGCCGGATAGCCCTGGGACTGGACACTGCCGTCCGGGTTGTAGTAGGTGGTGAAGCGGTAGCGCCCGGACAGGCCCGTCTCGCTGGACGGGATCAGGATCTCGGTCGCGGTGGGTCGGTAGAACCTGTCGTAGTTGACGACCCGGTTGGTGTAGGCATTGCCGTCGACGTAGCGGGTGGACGAGGTCAGGTGCCCCTTGGCCAGTGTGTCGTACACCCACGAGGCCCGCAGCGCACCCTCGGGGTCGTCATCGCGCAGCTCGGTCTGGCGGCCGACCGAGTCGTAGACGTAGGCCAACGTCTCTCCGCGGGCGTCGGTCTTGGCGACCAGCTGGTCGAGGTCGTCGTAGGTCATCGTGGTGGTGCCGGCGACGGGGTCCTCGGTCTCCACCAGGCGGCCGCGCAGGTCGTAGGCGTGGTTCCAGGTGTTGCCCTCGGGGTCGGTGACCGTCTCCAGCTGCCCCTGCGGGGTGTACTCGTAGGTGATGGCCTCGAAGTCGCCCGCAGGGGTCCCGCCGGTGTAGGTGCGCGCCTCCACCAGGCGGCCGTGGGCGTCGCTGATGGACGCGGTGGCGATACCGCCCTCGGGCGGGGTGAGCAGGGAGCGCTCCCCCTGGTACTCGGTGCTGGTGCGCCAGCGTTCCTCACCGAAGGCGATGTGGAGGACGTCGGTGACGCGCCCGTGCCCGTCGTAGACCGTCTCGCTCTGCTGGGGGATCTGGGCGTCGTCGGCGACGACGAAGAGCGTGTCGGAGGGATCTTCCTCGTTGTGGTAGGTGTTGCGGACCTTGACGACCTGGCCGCGGCTGTCGTGGAAGGTATCCGTGATCAGGCGACCGTCGTTGACGGCGGGCGCCTGGGTCTGGCGCAGCCGCAGGTGCGCGTCGAAGATCTCGTAGCTCTCCGTGTACCCGCCGTGGGCGTTGAGGGTGCGGGTGACGATCGAGGTCGGCGCGTCCTGGCGGATGTGGTAATCGAACTCGGTGGTGGGCGTCTGGGTGTCCGGGTCCCGGTCCGGCAGCCACACGTCGGTGAGTCGGCCCAGCGGGTCATAGGCCATGTTCATGGTGCGGCCGTTGGCGTCGGTCTGGGACAGCGGGAGACCGCGAGCGGGATCGATGACGCTGCTGGTCTCGTGCCCGAGCGGGTTGCTCTCGGTGACCCCGTTGGGCAGGCCCGAAGCGGTGAAGGAGTACTCGGTGGTGCTCACCCCGCCGTTGGCATCGGTCTCGGAGACCGTGTTACCACGGGAGTCGAAGGCGGCCTGGGACACGGTCTGGTAGACCGGGCTGCCGTTCTCGTAGGTGTCGAGCTTCTCGGTTCTGGTTGGCAGGCCATGTGTCGGGGCGGCCCCGTGGGCGCCGCCGTCGTAGGACACCCGCTCGTCGGTGACCACGTCACGGGGACGCTCGATGGTCTGTTCACAGTCGACGGAGAGGTTCTCGCTACGCGAGACCAGGTTGAGAATCCACTTGTCGGTGTTGTGGACGTAGGTGGTGTTGACGCACTTCTCGTCTCCGGTGACGTCCACATCGCCGAAGTCGCGGACACGCGTCACCGCGCCGCGGTCGTTGATGGTGTTGTCGAGACGGGTGTGGAACCAGGTTCCGTCGGCCTTGACGGCGAACCGGTCCACACGCCGGGTCTGGATCATGTGGGCGGACTGCGAACCCCAGGAGTGGGTGACCTCCGCGGTCTTCTTGAGCCACGGGGTGCTGATCTCCCGGGAGATCACCTCACCGCCCGCGCCGTCGCGGACGATGGTCTCGCGCAGGGTGCCGTTGAGCTCCTTGTGGTCGGTGTGCTCGACGCCCTGGGAGTCGGTAATGGAGACTTCGCGTTCGCCGCCGTCGGGCAGCCTGTCGCCGTCCATGCCCTGGAAGTACAGGTACTCGGTCTCGCTGATGGGGTCTTCCCCGCGTCCGGTGCGGACGATGACGCGGTCGTAGCCGCGCCAGTCACCCCAGGTGCGGTACTTGTCCTTGACCATCCCGTCGGCCTCGGTGTACCGCCAGGCCGGGGTGCCCACGTAGTCGTAGCCGGTGGTCATCGCGGGCTGATCGGTCACCAGGTCGAGTTCGTTGACCTCGGTGACGACGTACTTGTGGAACCAGTCGGTCAGCTCCACCCCGCCCTCGGGGGTCCACTTGACCGGGTAGCACCGCTTGGTGTTCTCGTGCGGCTTCGGCGTGTTCCCCGGTTCGCACTCCGGTTCGGAGTAGGTGATGTCCAGGTGGCCGCCGGTCTCGGTGTAGATCGAGGTGATGCGCCAGCGCAGCATCGGCGCGATGTCGTCGTCGGTGGCGTCGACGCGGTTGGGCATCTGGGTGCCCGCGAAGGTCACCTTGGGCAGGGTCTCGGTGCCGCCCACGTGGCCGGTGTGCTCGATGGAGTCCAGCCACAGGGTGGGGCCGGTGCCGTCCCCGGACTCGGGGAAGGAGTGCTCCAGCGCCCAGGTGTCGACCTTGGTGTACTCACCGTCCTGGCGGATCTGGGTGGTGATCGCGTCCAGCTTCTTGGTGGACCAGAAGGTGGGTGTGTGCCGACCCGTACAGGAGGTCCCGGACGTGCAGTCCAGGTCCAGGGGGACGTCGGGCCAGTGTTCGGCGTCGCCGTCGGTGCGCTTGTCGGCGGCGCAGTCGAAGGACTCGGTGGGCAGGCAGCGCTCGGACGTGGAGAACACGACCCGGGCGGGGGCGGTGGCGTACACGTCGTCGCTGCGCAGCCCGTACTCGATGCGGGCGATGTTGGCGGCCCGCACGTACGGGGTGGCGGTGCCGGTGAGGTTGCGGCCGTAGTGGTTGGTCTCGGCGTTGTAGTAGAACGTCATGACGTTGCCGTGGACGTCCACGACGTGGTCGAGGTTCCACTTGTAGGCCTGCTGGCACCAGGAGTCGGCGAAGGTGGAGTCGTAGCACGGTTGGCCGGACTCGGCGGCGTAGACCGGCATGGTCTGCGCCGACTTCGTCTCGGGGTCGCCGCTGGACCAGCCGGGCAGCCGGTTGCGGCCGAAGAAGTACTGGGTGCCGTCGGGGGTGGTGACCTTCCAGTACTCGCCCTCGTGGGCTCCGTTGGTGGCGCCGGTGAGGCGTTCGACCTTGGTGCCGTCGTCGTTGGAGAGCCGGTAGCTGCCGTCGTCGTGTTTGACGAGGGCGCCGGAGTGGCCGCTCATCGACAGGGTGACGTTGTCGGTGTTCCAGCACAGGTCACCGGTGTCGTGCCCCGAGTCGACGCAGGCGGCGTAGCGGCGTTCGATGGCACCGGGGGCGTAGGCGAAACCGTCGCCGATCCAGGAGGTCTGGTTGTTGGAGGTGGCGATGCGCCCGTCCACGCCGCCGGAGGAGTAGCTCACCCCCAATGACGGGATCAGCTGGCTGGGTGCGGGGGCGACCGGGAACCCGTACGACCACGAGAAGTCGCCGGCCTGGGCGTTGACGTTCCAGGAAGAGGACGCCGCCAGGTCGGTGGCTCCGTAGTCGCCGTTGCCGCCCGCCGGGGCGGCGGCCATCGCGAACAGGGCGCCCTGGGCGGGGGCGGCGGTGACCACCGCGGACAGGTTCTGCTCGGTGGTGTCGTTGTCGAGCAGTTCGGGGGAGTCGAAGGCGACGGTGTCGTCGTCGGCGCAGGAGTCGTCGAGCACGCAGGGGTCGAGTTCGACGACGCGCAGGCGGGAGGCGTAGTCACCGCCGAACGCGGCGGCGAAGTCGGAGTAGTCGACGTCCATCCGCACCGGGGCCAGGGAGGCTGAGTCGTCGGTACGGGTGACGTGCACCAGCAGGCCGTTGACGCCGGCTTCCTCGGTGGTCTCGCGGTCCAGGACCTCGACCTGGACCGCCTCGACCGGCTCGGGGTCCAGAGTGGGATCGAGATCGGGTTCGGCCCCGTCGGGCGCGGTTGGCTCGCGGCGGTTCTCGTCCCGGGTGGGTGAGGGGTCCGCGCTCGGGGAGGGCTCAGCGTCACCGTCGCCGTTCTCGCCCCAGGTCGGGGAGTCGGTATCGGGCTCGCCACGGGGCCCTTCCTCCTCGCCGGTGTTCGGTGCAGCGGGCTCCGGCGTCTCCTCCGCTTCCGAGTCGGGTCCGAGGTCCTCCGGTTCGGGGGCGAACTCCTCCCAGTGCTCGGGAACCTCCCAGTCGGCGAACTCCTCCCCCGTCAGAGCGGTCACCGTGACAGGGGATTCCTCCTGGACGGCGAAAGTCCGCGCACGATCGCCCGCCAGGTCGACATCGACGGAAGCGCCCTCGGGCCAGTCGACCTTCTCGGGTTTCGTGACCTCGGCCTCGGCCACCGCGTCATCCTGCGCGATGGCGGCAGAGACCAGGGCGGATCCCTCCACCGAGGGGACGTCCTCGACCTCGGGGCGCGGATTGAATGCCAGCGCGGAGGCCGGAAGGGCATTGAGCAGCCCGGCCACCACGATGAGCGCGGTGGTGTAGGTCAGGCCCTTGCGGATCCGACCATGACTAACGGGAACTTCACCGTGGGGGGTCACAGCGTTTTCCATTTCCTCTAGTCCCCTTGGCCGCAAGGCCCGGGAGACGATCACGGGGGAGAAGTCAGCTCTGTAGCGCGGGGAACTCGCCGTTGCGGACCTCGCCGAGTCCGGGAAGGCTCAGGACACCTTGGTAGGCATGGACGTCATCGATGTCACCGCTCCAGTGGTAGGTGTTGGTGCCGGTGTGCTGGGCGCTGCCGATCCGCAGCGGACCGTCGGCGTGCCAGGCGTGATCGACAGGCGTTCGGGACTCTTCGAGGCCGTTGACGTACAGGATCAGTTCGCCGCGGGTGTGGTCGTAGACGCCCACCAGGTGGGTCCACTCCCCCAACCGGGCGGGGGTGGCCGAGTAGGCGTAGGTCCATCCGGTGGACCCGGAGGTCGGACTGTCGTCGTGGGGCGCCATCTTGAACGTCCACGCGTTGCTTGACCCCTGGTAGCCCAGGTGGAATCCGCTCTGGTAGGTACCTGCCTGGCTGACGGCGGAGGTGTTGAAGCCTTCGCCGGTCTCGTCCAGGCGCACCCAGGCGGCGACGCTGAAGCTGCGGTCACTGCGCAGGGCCGGGCCTGGGGCTTCGACGTACTCGTCGGTGCCGTTGAGCCGCACGCCCGGTGAGCCGGTGGCGCCGTTCTCCGCGAGGTTCCATGCGGTGAGCGGGTCGCCGTGCAGGGTGGCGTCCAACCCGTGGTCGGTGGAGTCGAGGACCTGGGTGCCGTCGTACTCGTCGAGCTTCCAGCGGCCTTCAGGGGCGAGCGGGGCATTGGCCAGGCGCCAGATCTCGTTCTCCGGCTCGTCATCGGACACGGTCTGGTCGTAGACCATGCGGTCCCAGACCTTGACGTCATCGATAGAACCGGGCCAGTAGTAGTTTCCGGCACCCTGGAACAGGCCCCGTCCCACGGTCAGCGGCCCGGTGGCGTTCCAGCCGCCGGTGTGGGTGGCCTGCCCCTGCTCGACGCCGTCGACGTAGAGGGTGAGCTCGCGGGTGACCTCGTGGTAGGTCCCCATCAGGTGGGTCCACACCCCGATCTCGGCGGGCTCGGTGGACATCACCGAGGCCCACGGGCGCGAGCCGTCCCAGTACTCGTCCTCCGGGGACATCTTGAACACCCACTGACCGGTGTTGCCCTGGTATCCGATGTGGAAGGCGCTCTGTTCGGTGCCCTCCTGGGCGACCGCGGTGTGGTGGGCGTAGGCGCGGTCCAGCTTGACCCACACCGACACCGAGAAGGTGCCGGAGGTGTCCACGGCCGGGTAGTCGGCGTTGATCTGGTCATAGGGTCCCGGGTCGCCGTCGGTGTAGCCGCTGGTGTGCACGGCCGTTCCGTTCATGCGCGGGGTCGGGTTCGTGTCGGGGTTGTCGGTGGTGCCGACACGGCCGCGCACCCAGTCGACGCCGTCGGAGAGGGTGGCGCCGCGGTCGGGGTCGATGGCGTCGACCGCCCGGTTCCCCTCACCCTCGTCGAAGCCGATGTGGGCGACGGGGTCGCTGGGCGGCGCCACCAGGAAGGAGTACACCAGCACGCAGTCCGAGGAGTTGCCGAAGCCGTCCACCGTGCGGGCGTAGATCCAGTTCGGCCCCTCCTGGCGGGGGGTGAGGGCCAGTGTGACCGACCCGCCCTGGGTCGACGGGGTCACCTTGGTGGTGCAGGAGTCGTCGTTGAACCCGTAGTGGTACTCCTCGGCCGTGTCCACCCCGTTGTTACTGAAGGTGAACTCACCCGGCAGCCCCGGGGACCCGTGGAAGTCCTCACCGGTCGGATAGTCCGTGGAGGCCACCGCCGGTCCTTGGTCGGGGCGCGAGGTGTTGACCATCAGGTAGCAGGACCCGGTCCACCCCGACCAGGAGGTGCCGTCGTTGGCGTTGGCCTTGTAGGTGATCAGCACGTTCTCGGGCAGGGCGGTGGCCCGGGCAGACTGGAAGGACCCGGAGTTCCAGACGGCGACGTCGGTCATGGGGCTGTCGACGTCGTCGATGCGCACGCCGTCCACCCACCAGGCGAAGCGTGTCTTGACCTTCTGGCGGCTGGCCGAGGTGGAGTCGCGGTCGCGGACGTAGGCGGTGAACGTGGGCCGGGTCTCGTTGATCAGCCGCGGCTTGTCGGGATCGGGTGAGCAGGCGCCGCCGTGGGAGTCCGAGACCTGGACGGGCACCTCGGGCGGGTTGTTGTAGTCGACCTGGAGCGTGGGGTTGTAGTCGAAGCGCCGCCAGTCGTAGTTGCTCGACGACTTCGACTCGTTGCCGCGCAGGCCCAGGGTGGTGGTCTGGTGGCCGGCGTCGCGGCTCCACACGTACCCGGCGGTGGCGTCGAACTCCACCGTCGGGGAGGCGCCGCCCGGGCAGTTGGAGCGGCCCGCGTTGATGGTCCTGGTGTCGAGTTTGGTCTTCCAGGCGGAGGTCTGGGAGTTCCAGGTGGTGGAGGAGGTGATGGCGTTGGTGCGCCACAGTTCGATCTTGGCGTTGCCGCAGCCGTAGGCGTGGGTGACCTTGGCGCGGAACGTGACGTCGGTGATGGTGGCGTTGCGGGTGCGCGAGTCGACGGAGAATCGCCAGAAGGCCCGCTTGGTGGTGCCGTCCTGGGGTTCGTAGCCCACGCCGGGGTCGTGCGAGGTCGGGTAGTTCCAGTACGACTGGTTGGGGTACTTGGCGTCGACGTAGGTGCGGCCCACCCGGCTGACCGCGACGGAGGGGTCGATGTAGACCGGGTAGGCGGTGGCGGTGTCGGTGAGCATGGCCTGGTCGGGGACCAGGCTGATGGCGTCGGGGGTGACGTCGACGTCGAGGAGTTCGGTGCGGGCCGAGGCCGGGGCCATCAGGGTGGGGTCCTCGCCGGTCTCCTCGACGCCGGCGGAGTCCCACATGGCCGGGGCGACGGCGGTGAACACGCTCTGCCCGCCCTGGTCGCCGACGGCGTCGAGGTTGCCGTTGGCGCCCTGGTGGACGGTGACGCCCTCGGAGGACAGGGCGAGCTGGAGTTCGGCCAGGTCGGGGTGCTGCGCGGCCTCGGGGGTGTGCACGACCAGCACCTGGCCGAAGCCGTCCACCCCGGCGGTCATCACGAGGTCGACGTCGGGCAGCACGTCGGGGTAGGTGGCCTGGTCGCCGTCGACGACCGGTTCGGGCAGGTCCTCGTGCCAGCCCAGGGCGACGCTGTTGGAGCCCAGGCCGATGCTCACCAGGTCCCGGTCCCCGCCGCCGGAGAAGACGAGGTCGGCGACCGCCGCCCTGGGCCGCAGGGCGCCGTCCGATCCGACGACCAGGCCGGTGTCGACGGGGGTCCAGCCGTCCTCGTCGCGGACCCGCACCGGCAGGGCGCTCTGCTCCATGGTGAAGCTGCCGTCGGGGTTGGCCAGGTGCCGGGTGGTCTCGGTGGTGGCCGCGGTGACCTCGACCGGCTCGCCGGTCTCGGCGGCCAGGGTGAGGGCCGCCCGGTCGTCGATCAGCCCGGTGGTGGAGACGGCCGGGGTGTCGGAGGCCGGTTCCTGTTCCGCGTGGGCGGGGGTGGACAGGACGGGGAGCAGGAGCACGGGGGCCAGCACGGCGGCACCCCACACCCGAGCACGGCGGGGCATGGCGAGGCTCTTCCTCGTCCCAGGGTCGGGGGATCACCGAGCAGGGGGTGCCGCGCCATCCGGGCGCGACCGGTGGCGGTCGTCCTGAGACGGAACGGGACATTAGCAACCAGGAGTGAGCAAGGGAATCGTGACCCACATCACAAGAACCGCGTCCCGATGCGCACACGGTGCTGTTTCGGTGACATAAGCGGCTCAAAAAAGAAAGTGTCCTTTTTTGGACATGCGCCAGAGGTTTGCGGCCCGGTGAGACTGGTACTCAATATGGTCGATTCCGCACATTCGCGACGTTCGTCCTCGCATCGGACTCCCGGTGTTCTGCGAGTGTTCACCCGCAGCCGAGCCGCCGCTCCGGGTCGTCAGCGGGGGTCGGCGAGGAGCCAGCGGCGTTCGAGTTCCGGGGCGAGGGTGCGCATGAAGGTGGAGCCGATGTGGCTGCCGTCCCAGTACACGAGCACGTTGCCGATCACCGGACGGCACACGTCCGCGTCGCAGAACAGGTCGGTCAGGTCCAGCACCGTCACGTTCGCGGGCAGGGCGGCCCCCGCCAGCGGGGAGACCGGTGCCAGGGACCGCTCCGGCTCGGTGGTGCAGGCGTCCGGGTCGCCGGGGTCGGCCTCGGCCAGGCAGCCGGGCACGTCGAACCCGAACCTGGGGGTGTCGCGCACCGCGACCACCTCGATGCCCCACTCCCCCAGTTCGCGCCAGCGCTCCACGTACCCGTCCACCACCTGCTCCTCACCGAACCCGGCGGAGGTGTCCAGGCTGGTGGTGGTGCCGGTGGTGAAGACCGTGTCGGGCCGCAGCCGCTCCAGTTCCGCCATCACCCCCCGGTTCCACTCGGCGCATGAGGTGTAGGGCTCGCCCTTGTAGGTCTGCGGGGCGTCGGTGAACAGGCAGGCGCCCTTGACGATGTTGAGCAGCCGCCAGTCGTTCTCGACGGCGATGGCCTCCAGGGCCGGGAACCAGTGCGCGGCGTGCGAGCCGCCCACCAGCGCGACCGTGTACTCCGCGCCGCCGGGCCCGTACTCGCAGACGATGACCTCGGCGTCCATGGTGGTCTGGTTGCACCCGTCGGCGTAGGTGACCGGGGCGTCCTCGGCGGCCAGGGACACCGGCGGGTAGACCGGCAGGTCCGGTGTCGCGGCGCCGCCGTCGGTGGCGGCGGCGCCCGGGTAGCCGTCGCCGTCGGCGAGCAGGGCGTCCCAGCGGGCGCGCTCGGCGTCCTGGGCCTGTGCCCAGGCGCC
>NZ_JASFDV010000102.1 GCF_030766825.1 Nocardiopsis sp. CC223A | reverse complement strand
GACCTGTGACGAGTCACGACACGACAGGAGAAGACCAGTGGTACACGCAGTGAACGGTGTTGTGGCCGCGGGGCGCGGGGCCGAGGTCTCCGTCGAGACGATCCTGGTGCCCGATCCCGGCCCCGGGGAAGCCCTGGTGAAGGTGCTGGCCTGCGGGGTCTGCCACACCGACCTGCACTACCGGGAAGGCGGCATCAACGACGAGTTCCCGTTCCTGCTCGGCCACGAGGCCGCCGGGGTGGTGGAGGCCGTCGGCGACGGTGTCACCGGCCTGGAACCGGGGGACTTCGTCGTCCTCAACTGGCGTGCCGTCTGCGGCGCGTGCCGGGCGTGCAAGCGCGGACGGCCCTGGTACTGCTTCGACACCCACAACGCCGCGCAGCCGATGACGCTCAAGGACGGCACCCCGCTGAGCCCCGCCCTGGGCATCGGGGCCTTCGCCGAGAAGACCCTCGTCCACAGCGGCCAGTGCACCAAGGTCGACCCGAGGACACCGCCGGAGGTGGCCGGGCTGCTCGGCTGCGGCGTCATGGCGGGCATCGGCGCCGCGATCAACACCGGGGCGGTCGGCCGCGGGGACAGCGTGGCCGTCCTCGGCTGCGGCGGTGTCGGTGACGCGGCCATCGCGGGTGCCCGGTTGGCGGGCGCCGACACGGTCATCGCCGTCGATCTCGACCGGCGCAAGCTCGAATGGGCCGAACGGTTCGGCGCGACCCACACGGTGGACGCACGCACCCAGGACGTGATCGAGTCGATCCGGGAGCTGACCGGCGGTCACGGGGCGGACGTCGTGATCGACGCGGTCGGCAGGCCGGAGACCTTCCGCCAGGCGTTCTACGCCCGCGACCTCGCCGGGACGGTGGTGCTGGTCGGCGTCCCCACACCGGACATGACCATCGACCTCCCGCTCATCGACGTGTTCGGCCGCGGCGGAGCGGTGAAGTCCTCCTGGTACGGCGACTGCCTGCCGAGCCGCGACTTTCCCATGCTCGTCGACCTCTACCTCCAGGGCAGGCTCGACCTGGGAGCCTTCGTCACCGAGACCATCGGCATCGGCGACGTCGAGCGCGCCTTCGAGGACATGCACGACGGACGCGTCCTGCGATCGGTGGTGGTCCTGTGAGCGCGCGGATCGAGCACCTTGAGACCTCCGGGACCTTCAGCCTCGACGGGGGCACCTGGGAGGTGTCCAACAACGTGTGGCTGGTCGGCGACGACGGGGAGACCGTCGTCATCGATCCCGCGCACGACGCCGAGGCGGTGCTGGCGGCGATCGGCGGCCGCACCGTGGTCGGAGTGATCTGCACCCACGGGCACGACGACCACATCAACGCCGCCGCCGAGGTGGCGGACAAGACCGGCGGGCCGATCCTGATCCATCCCGACGACGAACCGCTCTGGCGGTCCGTCCACCCGGACCGCGCCCCCGACGCCTGGCTGGCCCACGGGGAGTCCGTCACGGTGGCCGGGACGACGCTACGGGTACTCGGCACGCCGGGCCACACCTGGGGAGCGGTCTCGCTGTACGCCCCCGACCTGGGCGCCGTCTTCTCCGGCGACACCCTGTTCCGGGGAGGGCCGGGTGCCACGGGCCGCTCGTACTCCTCCTTCCCGACCATCATCGAGTCGATCCGGGACACCTTGCTGACCCTGCCCGCCGACACCGTCGTCCGCACCGGACACGGCCCCACCACGACCGTCGGCGCCGAGGCGCCGCACCTCGACAGCTGGATTCAGCGCGGGTCCTGACGCACTCCGACCACACGATCAGGAGGACCTCGATGCCGACCCAACCACGTGTCGTGCTCATCGGAGCGGGCATCGTCGGCTGCGCGCTGGCCGACGAACTGACCGCGCGCGGCTGGACCAACGTCACCGTGCTCGAACAGGGGCCGCTGTTCGCCACCGGCGGATCCAGCTCCCACGCACCCGGCCTGGTGTTCCAGACCACCGGATGCAAGACCATGACGGAGTTCGCCAAGTACACCGTTGAGAAGTACACCGCGCTGACGCTCGACGGCGAGTGGTGCTTCCAGCAGCTCGGCGGCCTGGAGGTGGCGACCACCCCGGAACGCTGGGCCGACCTGAAGCGCCGGCACGGCTGGGCGACGTCGTGGGGCGTGGAGAGCCACCTGCGCGACCCCGGCGAGTGCGCCGTGCTGCACCCGCTGCTCGATCCCGCCAAGATCCTCGGCGGGTTCCACATCCCCACCGACGGCCTGGCCAAGCCCGTGCGCGCGGCCGAGGCCCAGGCGCGGCGCGCGATCGACCGCGGCGCGCGCTTCCTCGCGCACCACAAGGTCACCGGCATCGGACGCCACGGCGGACGGGTCCGGGCCGTCGTCACCGAGCACGACACCTTCGCGGCCGACATCGTCGTCTCCTGCGTCGGCATGTGGGGCCCGCGGATCGGCCGCATGGTCGACCTCGACATCCCGCTGGTCCCGATGGCGCACCAGTACGCCAAGACGTCGCCGCTGAAGGTCCTCCAGGGGGTCAACGACGAACTGCGCGAGATGACCAAGCCGCTGCTGCGGCACCAGGAGGCGGGCCTGTACTTCCGTGAGCACGTCGACCGCCTCGGCATCGGCGCCTACGAGCACCGCCCGATGCCGGTCTCCGCCGACGACATCCCCGACCCCGGTGCCGCGCCGACCATGCCGTCGGAGATGCCGTTCACCCCGGACGACTTCGACAGGTCCTGGGAGGACTCCGTCGACCTGCTGCCGTGCCTCGCCGACGCCAAGGTCGACGAGGGGATCAACGGGCTGTTCTCCTTCACCCCCGACGGCAACCCCCTGCTCGGCGAACACCCCGACCTCCAGGGTTTCTGGGTGGCCGAGGCGGTGTGGATCACGCACTCCGCGGGGGTGGCCCGGGCGATGGCGGAGTGGCTGGTCGACGGCCAGCCCGCCATCGACCTGCACGGCTGCGACCTCAGCCGGTTCGAGGAGGTCGAGCGGGGACCGGAGCACGTCCACCTGCGGAGCTGCCAGGCCTTCGACGAGGTCTACGACGTGCTGCACCCGTTGCAGCCCGCCGAGCGCCCGCGCCCGCTGCGGACCAGCCCCTTCCACGAGCGGCAGGTCGAGCTCGGCGCGGTGTTCCTGGAGGGGGCGGGCTGGGAGCGGCCGCACTGGTACGAGGCCAACGCGGACCTGCCCGAGGTCGGGGAGATCCCCGAGCGCAACGACTGGGCCGCCCGGTACTGGTCGCCGATCGCGGGAGCCGAGGCGCTGGTGGCCCGCAAGCGGGTGGCGATGTTCGACATGACACCCCTGAAGCGGTTCGAGGTCACCGGCCCCGAGGCGCTGACGTTCCTCCAGACGATGACCACCAACCAGCTCGACCGCAAGGTGGGATCGGTCGTCTACACCCTCATGCTCAACGAGGACGGCGGGATCCGCAGCGACCTCACCGTCGCCCGGCTCTCCGAGGACCGCTTCCAGGTCGGGGCCAACGGCCCGATCGACCTCGACTGGCTGAGCAGGCACCTTCCGCCCAACGGGCGCGTGCAGATCCGCGACATCACGGCGGGCACCTGCTGCATCGGGCTGTGGGGCCCCGCCGCGCGGCGGCTCCTCCAGCCGCTCACCCGCGAGGACTTCTCGCACAGGGCACTGGGCTACTTCAAGTCGAAGCAGGCCTTCGTCGGCGACGTCCCGGTGACCGCGATGCGCCTGTCCTACGTCGGTGAGCTGGGCTGGGAGCTCTACACCACCGCCGACCTGGGCCGCCGCCTGTGGGACACCCTCTGGGAGGCGGGGCGGGACCTCGGCGTGATCGCCGCGGGCCGCAGCGCCTTCAACAGCATGCGGCTGGAGAAGGGCTACCGGTCCTGGGGGACGGACATGACCACCGAACACGACCCGTACGAGGCCGGACTCGGCTTCGCGGTGCGCATGGACAAGGGCTACTTCCACGGGAAGAACGCCCTGAGGAACCGCTCCGAGGACACCGTCTCACGCAGGCTCACCTGCCTGACCATCGACGACCCCCACCAGGTCGTCATGGGCTCCGAACCGGTCCGCGCCGACGGCGCACCGGTCGGCTACGTCACCAGCGCCGCACGCGGCTACACCGTCGGCAGGAACATCGCCTACGCGTGGCTTCCCGCGGACGTCTCCCGCCCCGGCACCCCCGTCGAGATCGAGTACTTCGGTGAACGCGTCCCCGCGGTGGTGGCGGCCGAGCCGCTCTTCGACCCCGACATGACCCGGATCCGGTCGTGAGTCGGCGCGGTGCCGGCCGATCCGGGCCCCGCAGCGCCCCAGGGCGTGTTCGGCGGATCATTCCGGGCCCACCCGTCGCCCGCCACCGCCCACCCGTCGCCCACCACCGCCCACCCGTCGCCCACCACCGCCCACCCGTCGCCCACCACCGCCCACCACCACCCTCAACGGACACCTTCGGTGCGGCACCTCCCGCTTACGGACACCTTCGGTGCGGTACTTCCACGGAGCCGCCGGACCGCCTCTCGCCGCGCCGCCTTCGCTTGGACAGCCGACCCCGGGCTGAACTGCGCTTGTCGTCTTGCGAGAGATCGCCTGGCGGCCGCTCCCAGCACTCGGCGCAAGCGCCGAGCCGCACGAAAGCATCCGCCGAACACGCCCCGGCCCTGCCTTCCTTCGGTCCCCGGCGCCCCCGTCGGCGCCCGCACAGTACGGAGACGGAGTAAATGACCGAGAACCTCGTAGCCCCCCCGGCCACCGGTGGTTCCGCGCTGCCCGAGAGCCTGATCCCGACCCTGCCCGGCCACACCTACACGGACCCGGGCGTCTTCGCCCTCGAACAGGAGAAGATCTTCGAGCGGATGTGGTTCTGCGCGGTGCGCAGCGCCGACCTGCCCAAGCCCGGCGACTTCCGCACCGTCCAGATCGGACGTGAGAGCGTGATCGTCGCCCGGTCCCGCGACGGCGCGCTGCGCGCCTTCCTGAACATCTGCCGCCACCGGGGCGCCAGGCTCTGCACGGAGGAGTCGGGCAGCGTCAGGCGCAACTTCCAGTGCCCCTACCACGCCTGGACCTACGGGCTCGACGGGAAGCTGGTCGCCGCCCCCAATCTGACCTCGATGCCGGACATCGACCGCACCGAGTACGGCCTCAAGCCGGTGCACCTGCGGGAGTGGCTCGGCTACGCGTGGCTGTGCCTGGACCGGGAGCCGCCCTCGTTCGAAGACACGGTGCAGGGCGACGTCGTCGAACGGCTGGGGTCGCTGGAGGCCATCGACAACTTCGAGATCGGCGGGCTCGACCTCGGACGGCGTATCACCTACGACGTCAGGGCGAACTGGAAGCTCATCATCGAGAACTTCATGGAGTGCTACCACTGCGCGACCATCCACCCCGAGCTCACCGAGGTGCTGCCCGAGTTCGCCGACGGCTACGCCGCCCAGTACTACGTCGGGCACGGCGCGGCCTTCGGTGAGGACGTCGCCGGATTCACCGTGGACGGCAGCGAGGGCTTCGAGCGGCTGTCCGGGGTGGACTCCGAGCAGGACCGCAGGTACTACGCGATCACCGTCCGGCCGCAGGTCTTCGTCAACCTGGTGCCCGACCACGTGATCGTGCACCGGATGTTCCCGCTGTCCGCCGACCGCACCGTCGTGGAGTGCGACTGGCTGTACAGCAAGGACGTCGTGGCGTCCGGCCGCGACGTGTCGCACTCCGTCGAACTGTTCCACCGGGTCAACCAGCAGGACTTCGACGCCTGCGAGCGCTGCCAGCCCGCGATGTCGTCGCGGGCCTACGCCGACGGCGGTGTCCTGGTGCCCTCCGAACACCACATCGGCGCATTCCACGAGTGGGTGCGGAAGGCACTCGATCCCAACGAGGACGGAGACGAGTAGAAATGATCACTGCCCCCAGGGTCTTCTGGCCCTCAGTGATTCTGGTCACGGTGTTCGTCGTGTTCACGGCGGTCTTCGCCGACACCGTGGCCGCGGCGATCACCACCGTTCAGAACACGGTGATCGGCACGTTCGGGTGGTACTACGTCCTGATCGTGTGCGGGTTCGTGGTGTTCTCGATCCGGATGGGTCTCGGCCGGTTCGGCGACATCAAACTCGGGCCCGACGACGAGGAACCCGAGTTCAGGCTCAGCACGTGGTTCTCGATGCTGTTCGCCGCGGGAATGGGCATCGGGCTGGTGTTCTGGGGGGTCGCCGAACCCCTGAACCACTTCGCGAGCCCGAAACCGGGCGTCGAGGGCGCGCCGCAGGAACTCGCCCAGCATTCGCTGGTACAGACGTTCCTGCACTGGGGCCTGCACCCGTGGGCGATCTACGTGGTCGTCGGCCTGGCCATGGCCTACGCGATCCATCGCAGGAACCGCCCCGTGTCGATCCGCTGGGCGCTGGAGCCGCTGCTGGGCAGGCGGGTCAACGGGTGGCTCGGCGATCTGATCGACGTCGTCGCGGTCATCGGGACCCTGTTCGGCGTGGCCACCTCGCTGGGCCTCGGCGTTCTGCAGATCGCGTCCGGGCTCGACGTGCTCGGCGTCGTCAGTGACCCGGGCAACTGGACGAACATCATCCTGATCGGCGCGATCACCGCGCTGGCCGTCTTCTCGGTGACCACCGGCCTGAAGCGGGGGGTCAAGTGGCTCTCCCAGATCAACATGGGGCTCGCCGTGGTGCTGATGGTCATCGTGCTGGTCATGGGCCCGACGCTGTTCATCCTCCGGGAGTTCGTGCAGTCGATCGGGCTGTACTTCCAGAACCTGCTCCAGTTGAGTTTCGACACCACCGCGATGGAGCGCCAGGACGGCGCCCAGTGGCAGGGCTGGTGGACGACGTTCTACTGGGGCTGGTGGATGTCCTGGGCGCCGTTCGTCGGTGTGTTCATCGCGCGCATCTCGCGCGGCCGGACGGTGCGGGAGTTCGTCACCGGCGTCCTGCTGGTGCCGACCGCGGTCACCTTCCTGTGGCTCACCGTGTTCGGCGGCAGCGCCCTGTACCGCGAGCTGTTCGGCTCCGGGGGAGGCGTCGCGGCGGACGGGTCCGTCGACACCGAGGCCGCCCTCTTCGGGCTGCTGGGCGAACTGCCGGGGGGAACCGTCCTGGTCGCGGGCGCGGTCGTCCTCATCGTGCTGTTCTTCGTGACCTCGTCGGACTCCGGCTCGCTCGTGGTCGACATGCTGGCCTCCGGGGGGACCACGGAGACCCCGGTCTGGAGCCGGGTGTTCTGGGCGTCGGCCGAGGGGGCGGTGGCCATCACGCTGCTGCTCGCGGGCGGACTGAGCGCCCTCCAGGTCGGCGCCATCCTCATCGCCCTGCCGTTCAGCGTCGTCATGCTGGTGATGTGCGCCGCGACGTGGAAGCAGTTCGGCGAGGAACGCCGCCGCCAGCTGCGGCTCCAGCGCAAGATGGAGCGCGAGAGGCTCACCGCGCAGGTCTCGCAGAACCTCCTCGATGAGGGTTGGACCGAGCCGAACGGCTCAGAGCCCTCGCGCACCGCGGACGGCGACGCCGTCGAGGACAGGGTGTGATCCATGGCGAAGCGCGTTTCCGATCACGACGTCGACGAGGACGCGCTGCGCGTCGGTGGGCCCGGCCGTGCCGCGGCCGGGCCCACCGGTGTGCCGGCCCCGCTCCAGCGCAGCCGGGAGCGGACGGGCGTCGGCCGAGCGGTGCGGACGCTGCCGCCGGTCGACCAACGGTCCGGGTTCGACCGCCCGGGCCGCGCCCGGCCGGACCCGCTCGCGGCCGACGGAGAACGGCGCAGGCCCTTCGGGTTCTGTGAGAACGGTGCGAAGGCGGTCGCGGAGGAGGCCACGACCCGCCGGGCCGGCCCCGACCTCTTCGCCCGCCACCCGGTCGCCGAACCGGCCGAGCGCACCGACTGCCGGCTCGGCTCCTGAAACCCGCAGAGGCGGCGCTCCCCGGTTCAGATCAGGGCGCGGATGGCCTGCTCGAACCCGGTGACGTGTCGCAGCGCGAGCTCCGCCGCCCTGTCGGACTCGCCCTCGATGACGGCGGTCAGCAGGGGGATGTGCTCCTCCACGTGGCCGGTCACCCCGGACAGGCGTGGGATGAAGACGCACCAGATCCTGGTGGCCAGACTGTCGTAGGTGATCAGCGTGTCCTCCAGGAAGGGGTTGTACGCGCACCGGTAGAGCGCCCGGTGCACGCTGACGTCGGTACGGAGCAGATCGGTGTTGTCCTGCCCGTGGTCGCTTTCGAGCCGGGACCGCAGTTCGGTGAGCTCGGCGCGGTCGGCGGGGGTGGCGCGCTCGGCCGCCGCCGAGGCGGCGAGCGGCTCCAGGGTGCGCCGTACCTCCGAGATGTGTGCCAGGTCGGAGATCTGCACGTCGGTGGCGAAGGTGCCCCGGCGCGGGTAGGCGACGACCATGCGGTCCCTTTCGAGGCGCTTCAACGCCTCGCGGATCGGTGTGCGTCCCATGCCGAGTTCGGCGCTGAGCCGGTCCTCGTTGATCGGATCGCCCGGCCTGATCTCCAGCATCACCAGGCTGTCGCGGATCGCGGCGTAGGCCTGTTCCGCCAGTGACGCTCCCGACGATTGGTTCTTGACCTGAGTTCCCATGTGACCTACGGTACTATGAAGTTTGATATATCAGTAGTTGACCAGACAGGGTCCCGACTTCCGCTGGAGGCTCCGCGATGACCAGCCCCCCGGCACGGCCGCCCGGTGCGCACCTGCCCGACCACCCCGACTTCCTGTGGGACGACCCGGAACCGAAGGCCTCCTACGACGTCGTGATCGTCGGCGGCGGCGGTCACGGCCTCGCCACCGCGTACTACCTCGCCAAGGTGCACGGCATCACGAATGTGGCGGTACTGGAGAAGGGGTGGCTGGCGGGCGGCAACATGGCCCGCAACACCACGATCATCCGGTCCAACTACCTGTGGGACGAGAGCTCCGGCATCTACGAGCACTCCCTGAAGCTGTGGGAGGGCCTTGAGGAGGACCTCGGCTACCCGATCCTGTTCGACCAGCGCGGGGTGCTCAACCTCGCCCACAGCCTCCAGGACGTGCGCGACAGCGTGCGGCGGGTCAACGCCAACCGGCTCAACGGCATCGACGCCGAGTGGCTGGACCCGCAGGGCGTCAAGGAGGTCTGCCCGATCGTCGACATCTCGCAGGACGTGCGCTACCCCGTGCTGGGAGCGACCTACCAGCCGCGGGCGGGGATCGCCAAGCACGACTACGTGGCCTGGGGCTACGCGCGCGCCGCGCACGCGATGGGCGTCGACCTCATCCAGAACTGCGAGGTCACCGGCATCGGGACGGCGGGCGGCCGGGTCACCGCGGTGGAGACCACACGCGGCCGCATCGCCGCGGGCCGCGTCGGGCTGTGCGCGGCGGGCCACAGCTCGGTCCTCGCGGCGATGGCCGGCCTCCGGCTCCCGCTCGCGTCGCACCCGTTGCAGGCGCTGGTCTCGGAGTTGCTGGAACCCGTGCACCCGACCGTGGTGATGTCCAACGCGGTGCACGTCTACGTGTCCCAGGCGCACAAGGGCGAACTGGTCATGGGCGCGGGCATCGATAGCTACAACGGCTACGGCCAGCGGGGGTCGTTCCACATCATCGAACGGCAGATGTCCGCCGCCCTGGAGCTGTTCCCCGTCTTCGCCAGGGCGCACCTGCTGCGCACCTGGGCGGGCATCGTCGACGTCAGCCCGGACGCCTCCCCGATCGTCGGCCTCACCCCGGTCGAGGGCCTCTACCTCAACTGCGGCTGGGGCACCGGCGGCTTCAAGGCCACCCCCGGCGTCGGCGACTGCTTCGCGCACACCATCGCCCACGACAAGCCGCACCGGTTCAACGAGCCCTTCACCCTCGAACGGTTCACCACCGGCGCCCTCGTCGACGAGCACGGCGCCGCCGCGGTCGCGCACTGAGAGCAAGGAGCCAGGCATGCAACTCATCCCCTGCCCGTGGTGCGGGCCGCGCGAGGAAACGGAGTTCCACTACGGCGGCCAGGCGCACGTCGCCTACCCCGAGGACCCCTCGGCGCTGACCGACCAGGAGTGGGCGCAGTACGTGTTCTTCCGCGACAACCCGAGCGGGCCGTTCGCCGAGCGGTGGAGCCACAGCGCGGGCTGCCGCCGGTGGTTCAACGCCGTCCGCGACACCAGGACCCACGACCTGCTGTCCGTCCACCGCATCGGTGAGCCGGTGCCCGATCTCGGCGAAAAGGACGAGGTGGTCTCGTGAGTGCGACCTTCCGCCTGCCCACCGGCGGGCTCATCGACCGGGAGACCACACTGCGGTTCACCTTCGACGGCCGGCCGATGACCGGGCACCGCGGGGACACCCTGGCGTCCGCGCTGCTGGCCAACGGAGTCCACGGGACCGGCACCGGCATCAGGTACGGCAGGCCGCGCGGCATCGTGGCGGCGGGTTCGGAGGACCCGACGTCCCTGGTGCAGATCGAGCAGCCGTTCCCGGAACCGATGCTGACCGCGACCACCGTCGAGCTCTACGACGGACTGGTGGCGCGCGGCCTGTCCGGACAGGGCAGGCTGGCGTCCGAGCCCGACCCGGCCCGCTACGACGCCAAGCACGTGCACTGCGACGTCCTCGTCGTCGGCGCGGGGCCCGCGGGCCTGGTGGCCGCGCTCACCGCCGCCCGCGGCGGTGCCCGGGTCGTCGTGGTCGACGAGCAGACCCGGGCCGGGGGCGCGCTGCTCGGCACCAGGGAGTACCTCGACGAACGGCCGTCGGCGGAGTGGGTCGCCGGCATCGTGGCGGAGTTGCGGAACACCCCCGGGGTGCTGGTCCTGGAGCGCACCACCGCCTTCGGCGTCTACCAGGACGGGTTCGTGCTCGCCCTACAGCGCCGCACCGACCACCTCGGTTTCGACGCGCCCGCCGACACGGCCCGCCAGCGCGTCTGGCGGATCAGGGCCAAGCAGACCGTCCTGGCCACCGGCGCCCACGAACGCCCCGTCGTCTTCGCCGACAACGACCGCCCCGGAATCATGCTCGCCGGCTCGGCGCGCACCTACCTGCACCGCTACGGCGTCCTGCCCGGCACGCGGGCGGTCGTCTTCACCACCAACGACAGCGCCTACACCGCGGCGATCGACCTCGCCAGGGCCGGGATGGACGTCGCGATGGTCGTCGACGCCAGACCCGTCGCCCCCGGAGTCCTCGCCGCCCGGTGCCATGCCCGCGACATCGAGGTGCGCGCCGGCCACGCCGTCACCGGAACCGGGGGCGGGGACCGGGTCACCGACGTCCGCATCGCCCCGATGCCCGGCACGGACGGGACCGCCGACACCGTCGACTGCGACACCCTGCTGGTCTCCGGCGGCTGGAACCCCGTCGTGCACCTGTTCAGCCAGGCACGCGGCAGGCTCCGCTACGACTCCGGTCTCGGCGCCTTCGTTCCCGGCGGGGAACCGCCCGCCGTCGGGGTCGCGGGATCGGCGACCGGCGCTCTGGACTTCGCCTCGTGCGTCCGGCAGGGGCGCGACGCCGGACGCGCGGCCGCGCTCGCGGCGGGTGCCGCGCCGGCGGGCGAGGTCGTGCTGCCGGTGTCGGACACGCGGACCGATGCGCAGCCCGGCCTGGTGCTGTGGCGCGTTCCGGGTGAGCCCGCGGAAGGCGCTCCGGACACCCGCTTCGTCGACCTACAGCGCGACGCCACGGTGTCCGACGTGCTGCGCGCCACCGGCGCCGGGCTGCGCTCGCTCGAACACGTCAAGCGCTACACGACCATCGGCACCGCACACGACCAGGGCAAGACGTCCGGGACGATCACCGCGGGGCTGGTCGCCGAGGCCCTGGGCACCGAACTCTCCGAGCAGCGGCCCACCACGTTCCGGCCGCCGTACACGCCGGTGTCGTTCGCCGCGCTGGCCGGGCGGGACCGCGGTGGTCTGCACGACCCGGCGCGCGTGACCGCGCTGCACCCCTGGCACGTCGCGCACGGTGCGCTGTTCGAGGACGTGGGGCAGTGGAAGCGCCCCTGGTACTTCCCGCTGCCGGGCGAGGACATGGACGCCGCGGTGCTGCGGGAGTGCCGCGCGGCGCGCGAGGGCGTCGCCCTGATGGACGGTTCGACGCTGGGCAAGATCGATCTCCGGGGCAGGGACGCCGGGTCGTTCCTCGACATGCTCTACACGAACAAGATGAGCGCCCTGAAGGTCGGCGGGATCCGTTACGGGGTGATGTGCGGCGTCGACGGCATGGTCATCGACGACGGCACCGTCATCCGGCTCGCGGAGGACCGGTTCCTGGTGACCACGACGACCGGCAACGCCGCGATGGTCCTGGACTGGATGGAGGAGTGGTTGCAGACCGAGTGGCCGCACCTCGACGTGTACGCCACCTCGGTCACCGAGCACTGGGCCACGATCCCGCTGGTGGGGCCGCGGTCGCGGGACGTGCTCGCCGGGCTCGCCCCCGGCCTGGACGCGGGCAACGAGGCCTTCGGGTTCATGGAGTGGCGGGACACCGTCCTCGACGTGGGAGCGGGCGTCCCCGCGCGGGTCTGCCGGATCAGCTTCTCCGGGGAACTGGCCTACGAGATCAACGTGACCGCCTGGCACGGCCTCGCCGTCTGGGAAGCGCTCATGGCGGTGGGAGAGCGGTACGGGATCACGCCGTACGGCACCGAGACGATGCATGTGCTGCGCGCCGAGAAGGGCTACCCCATCATCGGCCAGGAGACCGACGCCACGGTCACCCCCCAGGACCTGGGGATGTCGTGGGCCGTGTCGAAGAAGAAGGCCGACTTCATCGGCAAGCGGTCCTTCGCCAGGGCGGAGAACAACCGGCCGGACCGCAAGCAGCTCGTCGGGCTGCTGCCGGTCGACCCGGACCTGCGGCTGCCGGAGGGCGCGCAGGTCGTCGACACCGACCGACTGCCTCAGCCGCCGGTCCGGATGCTCGGCCACGTCACCTCCAGCTACCGCAGCGCCGCACTGGGCCGGACGTTCGCGCTCGCGGTCGTGCGCTCCGGCCGCGAACGCGTCGGCGAGACGCTCCACGTCCCCGTCGGGGACGACCTCGTGCCGGTCACCGTGACCGAGTCCGTGTTCTACGACAAGGAAGGAGCCCGCCGTGACGGCTGACATCGGCATCCGGACCAGCCCGCTGGCCGCGTGGACGGACCGGCTGGCCGCTCTCGAACCCGCGCTGACGGCGGTCGAGCGACCGTTCCTGACCCAGCTCACCGTGCGGGTCTCCGACCCGGTCGCCGTGGCCGGGATGGGCGGGGCGCTGGGCGTCGCGTTCCCGGCCCACCCGTGCACGTCCACCCGGGGAAGAGGCCCCTTCGGCGACGTCGAGGTCCTGTGGCTGGGACCCGACGAGTTCCTCGTGGTGGCCGCGCCCGACTCGTCGGTGCCGGTCGAGGACGCGCTCCGCACGGCCCTTCGCCCCGCGCGGGGCGTGGTCGTGGACACCTCGGCCCAGCGCACGACGGTGGCGTTGTCGGGGCCGCACGCGCGTGACGTCCTCGCCCACGGCTGCGCCGTCGACCTGCACCCGTCGGTGGCGCCGACCGGTACCTGCGTGCAGACCCTGCTGGCCAGGACCGGGATCATCCTGCGGGTCGCCGACGCCGGATCGGGCGCGTTCACCGTGCTGGTCAGGTCCTCCTTCGCCGAGTATCTCGCCGCGTGGCTGAGTGACGCCTGCGTCGAGTACCGGGCGGCCCTGTCATGAGCCTGAGCGTGTTCGACCTGTTCAAGGTCGGCATCGGGCCGTCGAGCTCGCACACCGTCGGCCCGATGCGCGCGGCCAGGACGTTCGTGGACGCCCTGCGGGACGAGGGGGCGCTGCCGCGGACCGCCTCGGTGCGCGTCGAGCTGTTCGGGTCGCTCGGCGCGACCGGCCACGGGCACGGCAGCGTCAGGGCCGTGGTGCTGGGGCTCGCGGGCCATGCGCCCGACACGGTCGACCCGGTCGCGGTCCGGCCGATGGCGGACGATGTGGCGGCGACCGGGAAGCTGGAGCTGGCGGGCCGCCACGTGATCGGGTTCTCCGTCGACGACGACGTCGTCCTGCACCGGAACAGGCGGCTCGACTTCCACAGCAACGGCATGGTCTTCCGCGCGTTCGACCGCTCGGGGGCGCCGGTGGCGGACCGGACGTACTACTCGGTCGGCGGTGGCTTCGTCGTGGACGAGGACGCCGCCGGGGCCAAGGCCCTCGTCGAGGACGCCACGCCCGTGGAGTACCCGTTCTCCACCGCTCAGGAACTGCTGGACCACACCGCCCGCACCGGGCTGTCCCTCAGCGGGGTGATGCTGGCCAACGAGCGGGCCCGCCGCACAGAACGGGAGACCAGGGACGGGCTGCTGGGGATCTGGGCGGTGATGCGGGAGTGCGTCGAACGCGGATCCGCGACCCGGGGCGTGCTGCCCGGCGGGCTCGGGGTCCGGCGCCGCGCCGCGGCGCTGCGGGACGGCCTGGAGGCCGCGGGCGAGTCCGAGGATCCGCTGCGCGCCATGGAGTGGGTCACGATGTTCGCCCTCGCGGTCAACGAGGAGAACGCGGCGGGCGGACGGGTCGTGACCGCGCCGACCAATGGCGCGGCAGGGATCATTCCGGCGGTCCTGCACTACTACGACCGTTTCGTGCCCGGTGCCGACGAGGACGGGATCGTGCGGTTCCTGCTCACCGCGGGCGCGATCGGCATGCTGTTCAAGCAGAACGCTTCGATCTCCGGCGCGGAGGTCGGATGCCAGGGCGAGGTCGGCTCCGCCTGCTCCATGGCGGCCGCCGGTCTCGCCGAGGTGCTCGGCGGCACCCCCGCCCAGGTGGAGAACGCCGCGGAGATCGGGATCGAGCACAACCTCGGCCTCACCTGCGACCCGGTGGGCGGCCTGGTGCAGATCCCCTGCATCGAGCGCAACGCGATCGCCTCCGTCAAGGCCATCACCGCGGCGCGGATGTCGGTACGCGGTGACGGCGTACACCACGTGAGCCTGGACAAGGCCGTCAAGACCATGCGGGAGACCGGTGCCGACATGAAGGACAAGTACAAGGAGACGGCCCGCGGCGGGCTCGCGCTCAACGTCGTCGAGTGCTGACCCGCGCCGTGCGCGTGAGCACCCCCAACCCTTCACACTGAGGAGAGGCCATCGTGGCGCGAAACTTCGTTCTCACCCTCCGGTGCCCGGAACGGTCGGGCATCGTCCACGCGGTGACCGAGTTCCTGGTCGACCAGGGCTGCGACATCGTCGAGCACAAGCAGTTCGACGACGACGTCCGGGGCCGGCTGTTCCTGCGGACATCGTTCTCGTGCTCGAAGCCGGAGGCGGGTGCCGACGACCTCCGGCGCGAGTTCGTCGCCGTGGCGCGGGAGTTCGCCATGGAGTTCCAGATCCGGGACGAGCGGCCGCCGCGCATCCTGGTGATGGTGTCGAAGACCGCTCACTGCCTGAACGACCTGCTGTTCCGCTGGCGTGCGGGCAATCTCGGCGGGGAGATCGTCGGAGTGGTGTCCAACCACCGGGACCTGCGGCCGATGGCCGAGGCGGCCGGCCTGGACTTCGTGCACGTGCCGGTGACCGCCGAGTCCAAGCCCGCGGCCGAGGCGCGCCTGCTGGAGCTGGTCGAGGAGTACCGCGCCGACCTCGTGGTGCTCGCGCGGTACATGCAGGTGCTCTCCGACGACCTGTGCGCCAAGCTCGAAGGACGCGTGATCAACATCCACCACTCGTTCCTGCCCGGCTTCAAGGGCGCGAAGCCGTACCACCAGGCCTACGACCGCGGTGTGAAGTACGTCGGGGCGACCGCGCACTACGTGACCCCCGACCTCGACGAAGGACCGATCATCGAGCAGGAGGTGCTGCGGGTGGACCACTCCTACGACCCGGGCGCGCTGGCGACGGTGGGGCGCGACGCCGAGGCGCTCGCGCTGTCCCGGGCCGTGCGCTGGCACTGCGAGCACCGGGTCCTGCTCAACGGCGGCAGCACCGTGGTCTTCCGCTGACCCCGCGGGGCCGTTCACCACCCGGCCGTGAGCGGCCCGGGCCCGCCCGGACTCCTTCGGCGGAACCCGCTCCCCGCGCCGCGCGCCGGTGGGCCACGAACCTCCCGGGGTCCCGTCACGGGTCCGGTGGGCCGTCCCGGCGGGAGCGGACGGCCGCCCGTCCGGGCCTCCGGCGGGCCGTCGCCCGCTCCGCCGGGCGTACTGCGGGCGGAGGGCCCCGGTCGGCGAACTGCTCGCTGGTGCGATCATCGCCGTCATGCTCACCGGCGGCCGGATGCTGGAGGACCGGGCCGGGCGCCGTGCCCGTCGGGACCTGAGCGCTCTGCTCGCCCGGGTACCGCGCACCGCACACCGGATCGACGGCGACGAGGTGTCCGCCGTCCCCGTCGACGAGGTGCGCCCCCGGGGACCTGCTGGTCCGGCCGGGCGAGACGCTTCCCGTGGACGGGCGCGTCACGGACGGCACGGCCGTGGTGGACGAGTCGGCGGTCACCGGGGAGCCGCTCCCCGTAGAGCGGGCCGTGGACCAGGACGTGCGCGGCGGTACCGTCAACGCCGGCGGCCCCTTCCGCATGCGGGCGACCACCGACGCCCGGGCGAGCGCGTTCGCCGTCATCGTCCGGCTGGCCCGTGAGGCCGAGGCGCACACCCGGCTATGGCCGGGGATCGAGGCCCTGGTGCCCGCCGCCGAGACCCTCGTCGGAGGCGGGACGGATCAGCGGGCCGAGACGGTCTCGGACCTGCGCGCGTTCCTTGAGGTGCCGCCCGCTCACGAGCAGCGCGCCGAGCAGCTGCTCTATCCGAGGGTCGCCGACGTCCTGGGCCGACCGGACACCACCGCGACGATGAGCCGTGAGCACACCGAGATCGCGGAGCTGACCCGCCGCCTGCGCGCCGCACTGGATGAGGTCGAGGACGCTCCGGACGGCGGCGGCGACGCACGCCGGTACGCGGCGCGGGTCGCCATCGAGCTGTACGCGGTCCTGCGTCGGCACTTCGCCCAGGGGGAGGGCTTCCACGTGCTCGCCGCAGTCGACGACGGCCCTCGGAACGTGTGACGTAAGACCCTAGGGGATGCACCCTTCGACGCCTGTTCCGGAGTGCCGGACGGAGGTCCAGTGGAGGGGAGGCCGACGTCCGCCGTTACGGGGACGGGGCCGATGACCTGAGGGGATCAAGGAGATGAGGACATGAACGCCATCACCCGTCGGACCGGACCGCCCCGCCTCCCCGACCTGGCCGAGCTGTTCGACGCACCGTTCTTCGCCGGGCGTTCTCCCGTAGGGCTGCGGGTCGAGACCGCGATGGAGGACGACAGGTACGTGGTCCGGGCGGAGGCACCCGGGATGGACCCCGACAAGGACCTCACCGTCACCATCGAGCACGGGGTCCTGACGATCCAGGCCGAAAGGAGCGAGAGTACGGCGACCCCGCAGCACTCGGAGTTCCGCTACGGCTCCTTCAGCCGCACGCTCGCGCTCCCCGCGGACGCCTCCGGGGAGGACGTCGTCGCCTCCTACGACAAGGGCATCCTTGAGGTGAGCATCGGCCTGACCCGGCGTTCGGAGAACAGCCGCCGGGTGCCCATCGCCCGCAAGGACCAGGAGTAGGCGGTGTGAGGCACCGCCTGCGCCCGGCGCGGAAGGGCGGGGGTGCGGCTCCCGGGGGTGCCGCGCCCTGTGGCGGGGCCCTCCCGTGTACCGGTTCCCGGCGCTCGTCCACTACGGATTCTCGTTGCAGGCGGGCGCGGGGGCCGGCCATCGGCCGCCCGAGCGTATTCCGGCCCGGAAACGAGTACACGGGATGGAGGTGCCGCCATGACCGTGCTGGTGGGTTACGCGAGTGAGCACGGATCCACGGGCGGTGTCGCCCGGAGGATCGCCGCCCGGCTGCGCGAGCGGGGCTGCACCGTGGACGTGCGTCCGTTGGCCGAAGCGCCAGGGGCGGATTGCTACGAGGCAGCGGTGCTGGGCAGCGCCGTGCACAACGGAGCCTGGCTCACCGAGGCCTCCGACTACGTCCGCGCCGACACCGACGCGCTCGGGCGGATCCCGGTCTGGCTGTTCAGTGTCGGCCTGGCCAGGGCCGTCGGGGGCTGGTTCGAGAAGCACGCCCGGGACCCCGAGGAGATCATGGAGCTGTGCAGGGGATTCGATCTCCGCGAGCACCGCCTGCTGGCCGGTGCTCTGCAACCGGAACACATCCCGTTGCCGGGACGGGTCTTCTATCGGCTCATCGGAGGTCGCTACGGCGACTTCCGTGACTGGGACGAGATCGACGCATGGGCCGACACGATCGCCGCCGGTCTGCCGGCGTCGGGCGCCCCGGGCACCGCGTCGGTATGAGCGCCGCCTGCTCTGCGGGCGGCGCGGGGAGAAGCGCCCTCACTCCTGCGCGGGCCGCCGACGGGGCGGCCGTACGACCGCGACCGGGCACGGGCTGTGGGAGATCACGTGTCGGCTCACCGAACCCAGCAGCATTCCGGCGAAGCCTCCCCGACCGTGCGAGCCGACGACCATCAGGTCGCAGTCCTGGGCGGCGACGCACAGGGCCTGGGCCGGGTGTCCCGTCGCGACGACCTCCTCGACCCGTACCTGCGGCCACCGGGCACGTTCGTCCGCGATCGCATCGGACAGGAGCCGCCGGGCGGCCGCCTGCGCCTTCGCCTCCTCGGCCTCCTGCTCTTCTTCGGTCCTGGTCCAGGACGGCTCCCCCAGCGCACCGAAGCGCCACCAGGCGTGGTCCTCGCGCACCGTCACCGCGCGCAGCACCGCCCCGCGGGCGTCGGCGGCCGGGAACGCCCATTCCACGGCCAACCGGGCGGTCTCCGAACCGTCGACCCCCACCAGCAGGCGACCTGTAGCGGTTCCGGGCGGCCGGTCCGGCACGACCACGACGGGGCACGAGGCGGAGACGAGCATCTCCAGATCCGTGGACCCCGGTATGACGGCGTCCACGGCCGTCCTGTGGTGTGCGCCCAGGACCAGCATGTGCGCCTTCTGGCTCTCCAGCAGGAGAACGGTGACCGGGTCACTGGTGATGTGCACCGCTTCGACGGTGAGGTCGGGCTCCAGTTCCAGGGCGCGCCGACGTGCACTCCCCACGATGCGGAGGGCGAACTCGTCCACGTCGAACCCCGGCAGGTCCCGGGGCATGGAATGGTAGAGGGGCCAGGAGAAGGCGTACACGATGCGCAGCCGCAGGCCCCGCCGGCGGGCCTCGCCCGCCGCCCAGTCCACGGCGCGTTCGCTCGCCGGTGATCCGTTGACCGCCACCACCACGGGTGTGCGTCCGTTCTGGGCCATTGTTCTCCCCTGACTGCTAGAGGACCCTCTTTTCCCAGGTTAGACAGATCGCGTGCGGCGCGCCCAGGGACGTACGTCCCGTCCGGGGCATGACTCCATAAGACCCGGTACAAGGGGGTCCCATGGCTCTGGTCCCACGGAGACCGGGAAAGGAGGATGGCAGACGAGGAGCGGAGTCGGAGCGAGTTCTCCGGCGCGGGCGACCCGTGTCGACCCTGTCGGCGCCGCACGCCCGTCGTCCGGCCCGGGACCTGAGAGGAGTCCGTGATGCGTACCGTACGAGACGTCATGACCACCGAGGTCTTCTCGGTCGCCGAGGACACCGATTACCGGGACGTCGCCTCGGTGCTGATCGAGCGGCGGGTGAGCGCGCTGCCGGTGACCGACGATGGCGGGCACGTGGTCGGTGTGGTGTCCGAGGAGGACCTGCTGCACAAGGAGGAGTTCGCCGGAGGGGGCTACCAGCCGCCGCTGCGCGCCCGGCTGCGGGCACGGACGGGCGTGGGGGGCAGCGCGGCGGACAAGGCCGAGGCCCGAACCGCCGGCGGGTTGATGACGAGCCCAGCCGTCACCGTGTCCCCTGACAGGAGTGTGGTCGCCGCCGCCCGCTCGATGGAGCGCCACGGGATCGGGCGCCTTCCGGTGGCCGACGGCGACGGGCACCTGATCGGGATCGTGAGCAGGCGGGACCTGCTGTCGGTGTTCATCAGGGAGGACGACGACATCGCCGGGGAGGCCCGCGAAGAGATCACCGAGGCCCTGCGGCCGGTACGTGTCCAGGACCCCGTCGTCGCCGTCGAGGACGGGGTGGTGAAGTTGTCGGGGACCGTGGAGCACCGCAGTGAGGCCCAGGCGATGATCCGCCGGATCAGGGCCGTGGAGGGGGTGGTGGCGGTCGACTCCGACCTGCGCTGGCGCGTCGACGACATCGTGCCCGAGTACGTCCGGTGGCGCTCCGTCACTCCCTGATCCGGTCGGCGCCGGTCCACCGGCCGTCCGCGGCCCCGGCGAGGGCTGCCGTCCCTGCTCCGCTCAGGGGGCGTGCACGATCATGAGCGGGCACGGGGCGCAGTGCAGCAGTCCGTGCGCGGTCGTTCCCAGCGCGGCGCGTGGGAATCCGTGGCGTCCCCGTGCGCCGACCACCGGCAGGTCGGCGTTCTGCGCTGCCTCGGCCAGAGCGGTCACCGGATGTTCCTCCAGGACCCGCGCCTCGACCGGTACGTCGCGGGACCGGTGCCGTGGTCGGGCTGCCCGCCGCCCGGGTCAGGGCTTGCGGCCCACCCCGCCGTACTGGTCCAGACCGCGCTTGGTGTGGACCTCCAGGGGTGCCGGGCGCCACCGCGGGCAGGGCACCACACCGGGTTCGAGCAGTTCCAGGCCCTCGAAGCGGGCGGCGATGAACTCCGGGCTGCGCAGCAGGTACGGCACGTCGCCCTGCTCGTTGCCGGCCTCGATGGCCTTGTTGTAGGCCTCGCTGGTGTTGGCGCCGTCGTAGCTGGCCAGGTAGCTGCCGGAGGGCAGGGCGTCCAGCAGGCGGCGCACGATCGGCTGGACGTCGTCCTCGGGGATGTGGCCCAGGATCCCCATGAGCATGAGCGCGACGGGCCGGTCGAAGTCCAGGGTCTCGGCGGCGCGCTCCAGGATCGTGTCGGGGTCGCGCAGGTCGGCGTCGATGTAGTCGGTGACCCCCTCCGGGGTGCCGACCAGCAGGGCGCGTGCGTGCGCCAGCACGAGGGGGTCGTTGTCCACGTACACCACCCGGGACTCCGGGGCGATCGCCTGGGCCACCTCGTGGGTGTTGTCGGCGGTGGGCATCCCGGTCCCGATGTCGAGGAACTGGCGGATGCCCGCCTCCTGCGTCAGGTGGGTGACGACGCGGATGAGGAACTTCCGGCTGGTGCGGGCCAGGTCCACGATCTCCGGGAAGCCCTCGGCCACCGCGTCGCCCGCGATCCGGTCGATCGGGTAGTGGTCCTTGCCGCCCATCCAGTAGTTCCAGATCCGGGCCGAGTGGGTCCGGGTGGTGTCGATGACCGGGGGGCGGTCGTCGGAGCCCGTGGGGGAGGACGGGAGCGGGGCGTCGGTCATGGGGTGTCCACCTCGGTGTGCAGGGGGTCGCCGCGGTGGCGGGGCGTCGGCGTCCGAACGCCGCAAAGCCCGTCCACGGCGGGGTTCTCGTTCGCCCTCACACCCTAAGCGACCCGGCCCGGTCGTGCCTCCCTCGAAAGTACGAGGGACGGGCCGTGCGGGGCTTGACCCTGACGCGACGTCGGGCTTTAGCGTGGCGGCATGACGAGGAGAGAACAGAGGTCCCCGCTCTCGGCCGACGACAAGCGCGAGGTCTGGGGTGGTTTCGCGGACCGCGAGGAGGAGTACCTCGACGAGGTCGAACAACGGTGGGGCGGTTCCGAGGCGTACGCCGAGTCCGCCCGGCGCGTCGCCGGGTACGGCAGGGCCGACTGGGAGCGGATCAACCGGGACAACGCGGCGATCGAGGCGAGGATCCGCGAACTGATGGCCGCCGGGGCGGACCCGCGCGGCACCGCGGCGATGGACGTCGCGGAGGCGTCCCGGCTCCACGTGTCGCGGTGGTTCTATCCGATGGACCACGAGTTCCACGTGAACAAGAGCGAGCTCTACGTCCGGGACGAGAGGTTCCGGAGGGGGATCGAGGAGAACACCGCCCCCGGTGCCGCGGAGTGGCTGCGGGCCGCGATCGTCGCGAACGCGGAGCGGGTGCGGGGCTGAGCCGTCCGCCGTCCGGTGGCGGGTCAGGAGGGCAGGGTCACCTCGCGCAGCGGGTCGCCGCCGTCGATGAGCAG
>NZ_JASFDV010000101.1 GCF_030766825.1 Nocardiopsis sp. CC223A | reverse complement strand
GCGGCTGACCGACAACTCCGAGACCATGGTCACGATCGCGATGATCCGGTTGATGGCCACACGGCTGGCCGGCCAGAGCCCACGGTGGAGCAACCGACCAGCCGACCAGGCCGGTGTAATCACCCGCATACCCAACAGTCA
Organism: Nocardiopsis sp. CC223A; assembly: GCF_030766825.1. Classification (GTDB taxonomy): domain Bacteria; phylum Actinomycetota; class Actinomycetes; order Streptosporangiales; family Streptosporangiaceae; genus Nocardiopsis. The sequence continues at coordinate 22,543 of NZ_JASFDV010000101.1, read as the reverse complement.
CTCAGAGCTGGCAGTGGAGACGGGAGAGCCCGTCCTCGTCGAGGAACTGCTGCAAGAGCGCCGGGACGTGGTCGCCAACCCTGATGGCTCATTCACCGCCACTGAATACGTGCAACCCGTTCGCGTCCACCAGGACGGTGACTGGGCGGACGCCGACCCTACTCTCGGCGAGCGCTCTGATGGCCGGTTGAGCCCGGAAGCCTCCACCATCGGGCTGTCGCTGTCCAACGGCGGCGATGGGCCCTTGGCGACTTTGACCCGTGCGGGCAAGGAACTCGAACTCGACTGGCCCACCGCCCTGCCCGAACCCACTGTGGACGGTGACACCGCCACCTACCCCCAGGTCCTTCCTGGTGTCGACCTGGTCGTTCGGGCCGGTGTGGACGGGTTCTCCCAGGTGCTCGTGGTTCAGGATGCCGAAGCAGCCGCCCAACCGGAGATCACCGAACTGCAGATGGGTCTGGCCGTCGATGGCCTTCAGGTCCAGACCACCGACCAGGGCGGCATCGAGGCGACCGATACCACTGCCGGGGGCGCGGTTTTCGAAGCCCCCACCCCGCTGATGTGGGACTCGGGCACCACCGGCGAAGACGACGCCCCCGCCGCCCGATCCGCACAGCCTGCCGAGACCGCCCCGAATCTCACCGAAGGCCCGTTGGAGTCGTCCAAGGTCGCCGAAATCGACGTCACCACCGACGCCGACACCCTCACCCTGGTGCCCGACGAGACTTTGCTGCAGGCCGAGGACACCACCTACCCGGTCTACATCGACCCGGTGTGGAAGACGTCCACCACTTCGGCGTGGGCTATGGTCTCCAGTGGCTACCGCACCACCTCCTACTGGAAGTTCTCCGGATCCAACAACGAAGGCGCGGGGCGCTGCCCCCAGCTCTCCGGGGACCCGTACTACTGCAACAACGTCGGGGTCAAGCGCCTCTTCTACCGCATTTCCACCAGCGCCTACGCTGGTAAGCAGATCATCTCGGCCGAGTTCGCGGTGACCTTGCGCCACACCTACGACTCCACTGCCCGGGCGGCCCGCCTGTACCGGACCGGCGGCATCACCTCTTCCACCAACTGGTCCAACCAGCCCTCCTGGACCCAGTCCCTGGACACCAAGAGCCCCACCACCCCCGCGGGAAGCTGCACACGCACTAATCAGAACGTGCGCTTCAATGCCAAGCCAGCGGTCGAATGGGCGGCCTCGGGCAGGCACTCCACCACCACCTTCGGGCTGCGCTCTGTCAATGAGGACAGCTACACCCACTGGAAGCGCTTCTGTAACAACGCCCAGCTGGAGGTCAACTACAACACCCTGCCCGACCAGCCCCGTCAGAGCGAGCTGCAGTTGGAGCCCGGTGGTGCGTGCATTTACGGCACCCAGCGCCCCTACGTCGACGAGCCGCCCCGGGTCTCGGCCTACCTGCGCGACCCCGACCACAGCACCAGCGCCGCCGAACAGGTCCGCGCCCAGTTTCGCCTCTTCTGGACCGACGCCGCCGGCCAGGAACAAGAACGCACCTACACGACCTCCTACAAGGCCGCGAACTCGCGCTTCTACTACCAGGTCCCCGACGACATTCCGGAGAACACCACCCTGGGCTGGATCGTCCGCGCCCACGACGGGCACGCCTGGGGTCCCTGGAGCTGGGACGGCGACCAGACCCGCTGCGAGTTCATCTACGACTCCACCGCACCCAGCGAACCCATCGTGACCTCCTGGGAGTATCCCGCCAACGACTTCTGGCAGAACGGCGCCGGATACGTCGGCTACTTCACCTTCGAAACCCCCTCCGAAGACGTCCAGTACTTCCGCTACGGGTTCAACGAGAACCCCTCCGACAACAACATCGCCCCGGCCTACTCCCTGCCCTCGGGCGCCTCCACCTCCTTCATTGCCTTCACCCCCGAGCGCACAGGGCCGTTCAACCTCACCGTTGAAGCCGTCGACCGCGCTGGCAAGACCAGTGTCCGCGCCAACCACCTGTTCCTGGTCGCCCCCGGCAACCCGGCCCTGCCGCACTACCCCTTGGACGAGGCACCGGGATCGGAGAGCGCCGCCAGCCTCGGCGATGAGAACAGCGACTACACCGCCCAGGTCGGCCCCGGCGTCACCTTCGGCGAACCCGGCCCCCAGGACACCGGCCTGGCCGCAGCCTCCTTCGATGGCACTGACGGCGCCTATCTCGAACCCGGCGTGGAGCGCCCCGGCCACCCCTTCGAGAACTACACCTGGTCGGCCTGGGTACGCCTGGACGACCTGGCCAAGGATCAGACCGTCGTCAGCCTGGGCGATGAGGGCACCACCTTCCGCCGACTCGCCTACCATGCCGACACCAGCGCCTGGCGCCTGTCGGACTGGGCCAAGGATCCTGCCGGGGGCACCCAGCCGGTCGAAACCTACGTCGAAGCCCCGCACGAGGCCCAGGCCGGGGAGTGGGTGCACATCGCCGCGGTGGGCATGGTCCTGGACAAGACCATGCACCTGTACATCAACGGCCAACTCGCCAGCACCGCCCCGGCCAGTCTGTACGCCGCCGCACCAGCCGACGGGGTCACTACCCTCACCGAGGACGGCCCCACCACCCAGGCCGACGACGACCTCACCTGGGAGGACCCCCAGGGGTTCTGGCAGATCGGCCGCAGCGAAACCGGTGGTACCTATACCGACCACCTCGACGGAGCCCTCTCCGACGTACGCGTCTTCCGCCGCATGGTCCTGCCCCACGAGGTCCCCACGATCTACAACCCCTCCGCCGACCGCCTCGCCTACTGGAACTTCAGCGATGAGGTCGACGGCGCCAGCCCCGAAGCCAACGGCGGCCAGAACATGACCCTCAACGGAGACGCCTCCCTCTTCTACGGCGACCCTTTCGAGGAAGCGGCACTGGTTGGTGACGGACACCTGAACCTGACCGGCCAAGGTCACGCCGCCACCGCCACCGGTGTCACCCCCACCGACACCAGCTTCACCCTGAGCATGCGCGCCCGCTTGGCCTCGGCCACCCCCGAGCAGGACATGTCAGTCCTGTCCCAGGCCGGACAGGCCCAGAGCGCCTTCGACATCCGCTACTCGGCCCAGACCGACCGGTGGGAACTGGTGCTGACCCACGCCGACGAGAACGGCGCGAACGCCACCCGCGTGGTCAACGATCTGTTCGCTCCCAGCTCCGAACAGAGCGGTGATCACCTGGCGGTTGTCTACGACGCTTTCAGCCGCGAGATCCGCTTCTACGTCAACGGCCAGCTCTCGCAGACCTCCACGGTCAAGCACTCTGCCGCCTGGGCTTCCAGCGGTCCCTTGAGCGTCGGGCGCTCCCTCACAGATGGCCAATGGGGGGCGGCGTTCTCCGGAGCCGTCGACGACGTCCGGGTTTACCGCGGAGCCGCCGATGCCAGCTTGATCATCCAACTAGCGAACCTAGCCGAGCAGCCCGACCTGTGACCCACCACGGTGGGGCGCCCCGCACCGGGGACGCCCCACCGCCCCCCTCAGACCTGCCGACTCACCCCCCGCTTCGTGTCCCCCGCCGAGGAGTTCTCCATGTCCAGCCGCCAATGGTCCTGGCGCAAGTTCAAATGGGCATTTTTGACCGTTACTTCCACGGTGCTGGTCTTCGCCCTCATCGCCTCCCTGCTGGGTATCATCCCCGGACTCCCCTCCTGGTGGCGGGACAAGGCTCCTGAACTCCAAGACCTGGGCGACCCCGTCGAAGGCGTCGCCCAAGAGGTCCTGCCCACCGAACCCGGGCAGGAACAGGACGCCGCGGTCACCGAACCCGGGCAGGTCGACTGGCCCACCGCCGACAGCGGCGTTGTCCCCGTTACCGCTCATGGCCAGGACACCGACCCCGTCGAAGTCGGGGGCTTAACCCTGTGGGCCACCTCTCCCTCCGAGGAGACGGGGCAGATCCAGGTCGACCTCCTGGACGAGCAGGCAGCTCAGGACAACAGCGTGCACGGACTCATGCTGAAGGTCACCGCCGCCGACGGACAGGCCGACCCGGGCCAGGTCGAGCTGACCGTCGACTACAGCGGCATTGAGAACGCCTACGGTGGCAACTACGGCGCTCGCCTGCGCCTGGTCGACCTGGGTGCCGACGCGGCGCAGACGCAGTCGACCAATGACATTTCCGCCCGTACGGTGACCGCCACGATCGCCCCCGGAGCGGTCACCGCGGCTGATGACCGTAAGGCCCCCGAAACCGGGGCTCCGAAGGAGCCGGCCGGGCCTTCGGCCGTGTTCCTGGCTTTGGATGCTGACCCCTTCTCCTGGGAGGGCGACTACACCGCCACTGAGCTGTCCCCCTCCTCGGAGTGGGACGTCTCCCTGTCCTCTGGAGCCTTCACCTGGAGCTACGGGCTGACGGTGCCACCGACGCCAGGCAAACTCGAACCGGTGATCTCGTTGGGATACTCCTCCCAGACCACCGATGGCCGTACCGCTGCCACGAACAACCAGGGCTCGTGGGTCGGTGAAGGTTTCTCCTACGAGCCGGGTTACATCGAACGCAGCTATGCCTCATGTAGCGATGACGGTGAGGACGACAAGGCAGATCTGTGTTGGGCTACCGACAACGCCACCCTGATGCTCAACGGCCAGTCCACCGAGCTGGTCCGCGATGACGACACCGGTGAGTGGAAGCCTCGCATCGACGACGGATCGCGGATCGAGCGCCTGACCGAGGCCACCAACGGTGACAACAACGGCGAGTACTGGCGCGTGACCACGGTTGATGGTATTCAGTACACTTTCGGCCTCAACCGGCTCCCTGGCTGGGAAAGCGGGGACCCGGTCACCAACTCGGTGTGGACTGCACCAGTGTTCGGCAACGACAGTGGCGAACCCTGTCACAAGGCCGACTTCTCCGAAGCGTGGTGCCAGCAGGGATGGCGATGGAACCTCGACTATGTCGAGGACCCGCGCGGCAACATCGCTTCCTTCCACTACACCAAGGAGATCAACCACTACGCGCTCGACGGCGATCTGGACACCGCCGGAACCCAGTACGTGCGCGGCGGCTACCTCGACCGCATCGACTACGGCCTGCGCCAAGGCGAGACCTACGACACTCAGGCCCCAGCCCAGGTCGTCTTCACCACCGCCGAGCGCTGCCTGAAGACCGATGATTTCGCCTGCGACCCTGCCGACCTGGACGCGGACACCGCCAAGCACTGGCCCGACATCCCCTACGACCTGCACTGCGCTGAAGGCGACGAGTGCGACCGCACCCAGACCTCACCGTCTTTCTGGACACAGAAACGCCTCAGCAGCGTCCACACCCAGATCCTCACCGACGACGGCTACTCCAAGGTCGACTCCTGGAAACTCGATCATCTGTTCACCGACAACGGTGACGGCTCCAAGACCTTGTGGCTGTCGGAACTGACCCGCACCGGCCACGTCGGCGGCACCCAGGCCCTGCCCCCGATCCAGTTCACCGGCATCCAACTGCCCAACCGCATCCGGGAGACCGGAGACCAGATCTCCGCCCTGGTCCGGTTCCGTATGTCCAACATCTACACCGAGACCGGCGGACAGATCACCGTCAACTACTCCGGCAGCCAGTGCACCCCTGACAAACTGCCGAAGGAAGGCGAAAGCACTGACCGGTGCTACCCCATCGTTTGGAGCCCACCCGGCTTCGAGGACCCGGTCACCGATTGGTTCCACAAGTACGTCGTCAACGAACTCATCCTCACCGATCGCACAGGCGGTTCTGAAGAACAGGTCACTCGCTACGACTACCAGGGTGATGCCGCTTGGCGCTACGCCGAACCGGATGGCATCACTCCTGAGGATCACCTCACCTGGAGTCAGTGGCGGGGCTATGAGACCGTGCGGGTTAGCCGCGGCAACGGCGAAGACATGCCGGTGGTGACTGAGCACACCTTCCTGCGCGGCATGCACGGGGACAAGCATCCCGCAGGTGGGACTCGTACCGTCTCGGTTACCGATTCCACCGGGGAGAAGCACACCGACCACGATGAACTCAGTGGTTTCTCTCTGGAGACCACTACCTTCAACGGTGAACAGGTCGTGGACACCACGATCAGCCGCCCTTGGAGACATCGCACCGGAACTCAGAGCGAGGACTGGGGCACTCGCCACGCGAACTTCGTTGCTCCCAGAACCCAGCTCACACGCACTGCATTGGAAGATGGAGACTGGCGACAGACCCAGATCACCACTTTCTACGACAGCACTTACGGGCGCCCTACTCAGGTAGATGACCAAGGCGATATCGCGGTTCAGGGTGACGAACTATGCACCCGCACTCAGTATGTCGACAACACCGACAAGCACATGGTCTCCTACATTTCGCGGGAAGAGACCGTAGCGGTCAATTGTTCGGCGACACCGGACCGGGCACAAGATGTCGTCAGCGATGACCGATGGCTGTACGACGGACACTCTTTCGGCGAAGGTATCACTCGTGGTGATAAGACCGCCGTACAAAGACTGGCTGAACACGACGGCACCAACGCTACCTACCAGACCGTTGAAACGCACACCTACGACGACTACGGCAACGTGATCAGCACCAAGGATACAAACGGTGTTGTGACCAGCAGCTTGGTAGCGCGGCGAGAAAACGGCCTCACTGTCGAAAGAGAACTTACTGACGCCCTGGGCTATACCGCGCGAGCAGCCTTTGACCCTCACCGCGGCAGCCACCTCTGGGAGACCGACGCCAACGGTCGCCGTATTGAAGCAACCCATGACCCCCTTGGACGCATTGCTCAGGTTTGGGATGCCGATCGTGATCGATCTCGCAATGAATCCCCCAATCAGAAGTTCGAATACATTATCACCGAAGGTGCTCCCGTTGCGGTAAAAACCGAGACACTGCGCAATGATGGCTCCTACCAGTCTTCATATGCAATTTATGATGGATTTCTCCGCGAGCGGCAAATCCAATTAGTCGGACCTGACGAGGGGCGTTTGGTAACTGATGTATTTCATGGCTCCACGGGTCAAGTGGTTAAGAAGAATGACCCGTACTACGCTTTGGGTGCTCCTTCGGCAGAAGTGCTTGCTGTTCGCAATGGCGATGTCGGTGGGCAAGTGGTGTACGAATATGACGGCGCGGATCGAGTCATCCATGAAATTCGGCGAGTTTCAGGGGATGAAAAATGGCGTTCCACTATTTCCTATGGTGGAGATCGAGTCCATAAAACTCCACCAGCAGGCGGAACTCCGACCACGGAAATCACTGATGCCCGAGGTAACACGGTAGAACTTAGGCAGTACTATGGAGATTCTCCTGAAGGCGAGTACCAGGCCATTTCCTACGCTTATACGCCTTCTGGAGAAATCGAACGAGTCACCTCCCCAGAGGGTTCCCAATGGTCGTACCGATACGACCAGCGGGGACGAATCGTTGAGATGACCGACCCTGACGCAGGGCGCACTACCAAAGTTTTCGACGATCTTGACCAAGAGGTTTCTGCTACTGATGCCCGTGGCGTAACTCTTTCGACCAGTTATGATATCGCTGGCCGCAAGGTGAGTACATGGGAAGGTGAAATAGGAACCGGAACTCAGCTTGCCTCCTGGACCTACGATGTCAAGGAAAAAGGTCTTCCTTACATGGAGACTAGATTCCATGAAGGCAATCAGTACCGCACAGCGATAACTGAACGCGATGACATGTACCGTCCTACCAAGACAGTAATCGGTATCCCTGATGGCCACGGAAGCCTCTCAGGAAACTATACGTTTACGACCTCCTATAATATTGATGGCACGGTCCAAAGTCTCGGGATTCCTGCCGCAGGTGACCTTCCGGCAGAGGTTATCACTTACGAATATGATGAGCTCAGCCGGCCTCTCACTATGAGCAGTGGACTGGCATCCTATGTCACTAGAACTGACTACGCTCAGACCGGTGAAGTTCTTCAATATGAACTTAGCTCTGGCCAAGGCCCTGCGACTTGGTTGACTTATGAATATGAGAAGGGTACGCAGCGACTTACTCGGTCACGTGTCGACCGTCAGGGAATTCAACCCCTTATGGATTCCAGTTACCAGTATGATGCTGCAGGAAATATCCTTTCCATCGCTGATACCCCTTCGGGGGCTGGCACTGAAACCCGCTGCTTTGAATATGATAAACTTCGGCGGTTGGCCCAGTCTTGGACGCTCCCCAGCAGCGATGGATCCCAATGTAAGGTCGATCCGACCCCTGAGTATGTGGGAGGTATTGAACCTTACTGGCACTCTTATGAGTATGATGCCGATGGGAACCGTACCCGTGAAATCAGGCATGCTTTTGTTGCAGCCGGTACATTTCAAGACAGTGTGCGCGAATATGTTTACCCTGGTTCGGATCAACCTCGGCCCCATGCTGTTCAGGAAATTGTTGAATCCACGCAAGAAGGCGATCGACTCTATGCGTACGAGTACGACGAATCTGGGAACACGACCAACCGTACTGAAGCCGGAGTTTCACAAGAACTTCTCTGGGACGCGCAAGGAAATCTGGATTCTGTACTAACGCAAGATGGGATCACGTCTTACGTTTATGTGGCTGGCAATGAGCGCATTATCCGACAGGATCCTGCTGGTGCCACTCTGTACCTTCCCGGTATGGATGTTAGGGAAGAAAATGGCAATGTAACCACCTCGCGCTATTACACGCACAACGGGAGCACCATTGCAGTGCGTGCAGCTGATGGTGTGGATTTCCTGGCATCTGATCATCATGGCACTGCCAAGATGGCTTTGAGTTCTGAAGAAGTAGAAGATTATAGCCGTAGGCGATTCTTGCCTTTCGGTCAACAGCACGGTGAAAACTCCGAATGGCCGAATGACCGTGGCTTCTTGGGAAAAACGGTTGATGATCGCCTTGGTGTGGTGTATATCGGTGCCCGAGAATATGATCCTGGCACGGGGAGATTCATTTCTGTCGATCCTTTGATCGATATCTCTGATTCCCAGCAGATGAACGGTTACGCGTACGCGAATAATAATCCGGTGACTCTCAGTGATTCCACTGGCCTTATGTTGGACCCAGAGCCCTGTCCGCGAGGAGGATGTGGCAAGCACATCCCCATTCGGACAACTGGTGGAACTCACGTTGCAGTACAGCCTCAGCATGCATTCGGATTCAGTCATGGATACGATTTTATTCGCAATCGCGTTGACTGGGGTGGCGCTCAAGAGAATGCAAATGTTGCCACATATATCGCATGGGCTGTCGATTATCGGCGAGACTTTGGTGACGATTTCGCCGATGGCTACATTATTGGCATAAACACTGCTTTGATGGAGGCCGGGTTCGATTTTCGGGATAAGGAATTTCAAGAGCAGCTTACTATCTCTGCCAACTATCGAGACTACGGGCACCTGCAAGATCCAACACCGAATGGAATTGGTCCAGTAGCGACTGGTCGCAGGCCTCGGGGATGTCAGAATAGTTTTGTTGAGGGCACGCTTGTCCTTCTCTCCGACGGCTCTACGAAGCCCATCGAGGATATCGAAGTCGGAGAAAATGTTTTTGCGGCTGACCCTGAAACGGGTGAAGAAGGCGCAAGAACAGTTGTCGCTACGATCATCGGTGAGGGCTTTAAGACCCTTGTCGAGATCACTGTTGATACCTCTACGCAAGTCAATGCAGACACCTTGGACGAAGGTGCTCTTCCGGATGGCCCAAGCCGGCCGGGGCCATTGATATTGGGAGACACGATTGTCTCTACTGATGGTCATCCCTTTTGGGTGCCGCTGCTGGGCGAGTGGGTAGATGCAGTTGACCTTGTTCCTGGGATGTGGTTTCTTTCTTCGGAAGAGACTTTGGTCCAGGTTGTCGACACGCAAACTTGGAGTGAAGTAGAAAAGGTTTACAACCTTACGGTTCAGGGGCTTCATACTTACTATGTTATAGCTGGTGAGACGGCTCTCCTCACGCATAACGCTTCCTGTGCAAACCGTAACCTGTTCCATGCAGGGCTTCCCCAATACGCCCCAGGCGGAACCACTCATGGTATCGGTACTGCGCCTAATGGCCTTGTCGTTAGCGCAACCAGTGGAAATGTAAGGAATAAAAAGGATTCCATGGGTTGGGTTAATGATATTCTTCGAGATAGAGGAATTCTGGCTGGAAGGGCCAGGAGTACTCGTGCCCATGATGCGGAGCAGACCTTCGCTTACCGTATTCGGGATATGGGGAAGGGGGATGCCCATTTTGTAATTAACAATCCGAATGGTCCTTGCGGTCAAGGTCTTGGCTGCAACCAGGTGCTCCCGTACCTAATCGGTGAGGGGTCGACGCTTACGGTACACTGGATGGACCATGGGGGAAATTGGCAGTCGCGCGAGTATAGAGGGAGTAGAAGATGAAATCCTGGGCCAGTGCTTACTATGAACAGAGCCATGAGAAGAACCCGGTAATTATTTATCGTCCTGAGGATATCGACAGGCTGATTGATTCGCTCCTAGGGAATCCTGTCTCCCATAATATGGCGCAGGTTCATTCGCTAGACAGAGGGCGCCTTCCTTCTGGAAACTACGACCATGAGCTCCTCGTTGGGGTTAACTCCGATCTTCAAGTGGGTCTAGTTCATTTTATGGATGACGATCATGGAAATATCTGTACGCTGGGAAATGCTGAGAGCAGATCGGAAGTGTCTTACAGTATAGATGGTGCTTTTACTGAGTTTCCAGATAATTCTGAAGTATCAATAGACCTGGTCCGTTTTATTGTGCAAGAGTTTGTTTTTTCTGGAGGAGTGATTCCCTCTTCTGTTGAGTGGCAGCCGTGGCTTGATTGGTAAGAGCTTTTTTGAGAAGGGGTGGGCCTTTCAGTTGGAACTCGCGATGATCGGTACCTGGTGAGATCAGCTGACCATAGAGGTGCGACGTCTCGATGGGGTAGGCGCAGGGGGCGGTCTAACGCCCCGGGGCCAAGGACGACGAAAATGGTTGAGGATGGACGTGGCCGAGCGCTTCGCGCGCAGTGAGGTGAGAAGAACGGCGCCGTCGCGAGGGAGCTACGGGTGACCGAGCGTTCAGTGCGACGCTGGCGACGGGCGTGAGAACTGGTGTGTCCTGCGTTCTTCGGAGTCGGGTTTCTGGATCCTGGGACCACGTGACCCTTGCAGGAGGGCATCGTGGGACGTCGTGGATACCCCGCCGAGTTCCGCCGCAAGGTCCTGGACCTGGTCCGGGCCGGACACAGTGTCGCCGACGTGGCACACGATCTGGGCATCGGCACCGAAACGATCTGCGCCTGGCGGTCGCCGTGTCCGCGCTGCCCGCCGCCCTGCGACCGGGTGGGCACCTCGGGCACCGGTCGTTTCATCGCCGACACAGGAGCCGACCACCGAGAACACAGCTGAGATGGGCTTCTGACGCTCGGTATCGAGGGATTCGGATACGTGCTTAACCGTACGGGTTGTGCGCCCAGAAGCAGACGGTGTCGCTGCGACGATCGAACCACAGGCTGGTGGAGTAACTGGCGCTGCTGCTGTCGAGCTCGGGTGACCGGATCCACTGCGGGTCATCCGGGCCCTCGCCCTCAAGCGGTTCCGTGAACCCCGAGGAGAAGTCGAAGGTCGGTTCCTCGGAGACGAAGGCGTGAGACGCCGTCAGCTCGTCGAGTTTCCCCGGCGCCAACCGGGCGAAGCCCGCGAACACCAGATCCGGAGTCCCGAGGAAACGATCGTTGTCCCGGCTGCTCACCCACTGGGCGTCGGTGAGCGGGCCCAGACGGGGGAACGCCCGCTCCAACGGTGCGGTGTCGGTACGCCAGTCCTCCTCGGCCCCGTTCACCGCCCGGCGCAGGGCCCATCCAGCGGGTAGGGCCGCCAGCCCGACCCCGACGATCCCGATCAGCGTCCGTCGCTTCACCGCGGTTCCCCTCGTGTCCGACCCATGTGACACCCCATCCGGATCGACGGCCTCACACGGGAGGCCGTTTTATCACGACTTGATGCACACCCTGAATGCGCGGTATCTCCCGGTCCCCATCGATTCGGTTTGTGACTTGCGAGGTGGGGTGGTTGCTCCGGTGCCGGGGGACCGGGTGGTCTCCGGTGGTGCGCGAACGCAGTGACGGGGCCCGGTTCTTGGCCGCGTAGTAGGTGGACGGGGCGACCTGCAACACCTCGCAGATCGGTTCGACCCCGAACTCCTGGCGGTGGACGTCGATGTAGGCGACCACCTGGTGTGCGGGTGGTCGAGCTCCGCCGTGAAGAAAGCCGACGCGGACTTCAAGATCGCGTTCGTCCGCTTGAGCGCACGGTTCCCGCGTTCGAGCTCGGCGATCTTGTGGGCCTGGTCGGTGGTGGTGCCGGGCCGGTGGCCGGCGTCGGCCTCGGCCTGGGTGACCCGGTTGCGCAGCGTTTCGCGGTCGATGCCCAACCGGTCGGCCACGCGGGCGATGGCCCCGTCGCGGGTGGCCGGGGCGCGGCGGGCGTCCACGGCCATCCGGATCGCCCGTTCGCACAGCTCAGGCGGGTACCTCCTCGGTGTCGGCATGACTCTCATCCCTCCCGGGTTTGAGAGTGGTGTGTCCTGTGTTCTTCGAGTCGGTTCTCTGGATCCTGGGACCACGTGACCCTTGAAGAAGGGCGTCGCGGGACGTCGTGGATACTCGGCGCGAAACACGGGCCTGATTCGGGTGCCGCCAACGAACCCGGTACCGGCCGCAAACGAGCACTCCCTGGCCACCATCGCCCAGGCGCTGCGCTTGACGGCCGGGCCCGCGATCACCAAGGGGCTGCACCAGGTGACCGAGATCGAGGGCCTGGCACCGGTAGCCCTGAGGGTTGCGATCACCCGCCGATCGGTCGTCCGGCGGCCCACGGCAGAATGCCCCTCATGCCAGACGCGACCCCCCTCTCGCCCCAGCTGGAACTCACCGGCCGGGACCGGGTCGCCACCGCTCTGCGGGCGGCGCTCGCGATCCTGCTGGTCATCGCGCTGCCCTGGTCTCTGGCGGGATTGCTGTCGATCACGAGTACGACCGCAACCGTCGCCGTGGCGGCCGTGCTCACCGCGGTGGCGGCCTGCGCAGCCGTTCCCCGTATGCGCCCCCGCCTGCTCCGGCTCATCCTGGTCGGCCCGGTGTCCGTCTTCGGCGACTTGTTGCTGTTCGGCGGGGCGGTGGCCGCTGCCTGGTTCGCCTGGCCTACCTGGGTCGCGGTCCTCATCGGGCTGCTGGCGCTCATCACCTGGGGGGTGCGCCGCGAACGGTGGCGGGAGTGGACCTCCGGCCGCTCCCGGCTGCCCCGGGCCGTCCTCGCCTGCGCGGTGCTCCTTGCGCTCTTCCTCGTCTCGCCCGCCCGCTGGGCACCGGTCGCGGACCTGGCGGTGTGCGGAAGGCTGTCCGTCGACCCCGGCCGGAGCGGCGCCTGGCCCGACGGCGAACCCGTGGAACACGACCCCACGGACCCCGAACCCCACATCCTCGACCCGAAACGCCTCTTCACCGACCGGGACAAGCTGGAGTACCTGGCGACCGTGTTCGAGGGCAACGACGCCCTCGGCCGGGCCCGCTGGTCGGTTCCGGTGCCGTCCTCGGACGCGCTGGGCGACACCTCCAGAACGATCCTCGTGGGCGATGACGGCGGTTTCGGCGTGTACGACGCTCGGGATGGACAGGTTTTGTGGAACGCCCACCCCGACCAGGACACGAGGTCCTCCGCCGGCTGGGACGAGGTCCATCTGATCGGCGGCGTGGTGCTCGTCGAGCGCACCCTCTCCCGTGCGTCGGAGGGCTACTCCCGGGCCGTGATGGCCCTGGACATCGGCACCGGACGGCGGTTGTGGTGCGCACCCGGCCTGACCGGGGTGGTCACCGACCCCCACACCCCGGACCGCGTTCTCGCCCGGGAGGGGGACTCCGACCCGACGTGGACCGTGCTGGACCCGACCACCGGGAACCGGGTGGCGCACCTGGACAGCGGACCGGTCAAGGAGACCTCCCCGGCCGACGGTGCCGCCGGGGGAGCCGTGATGCCCCAGGGGATCGCGGCGGGCGGCGGCCACGTCGCCGTCTGGAACGGCCCGGCCCTGGCCGTGTACGACCTCACCGACGGCCGCCTGCTGTTCACGCGCGAGCTCACCGCACCGGCGATCGACCCGGAGGATCCCCTGGGCGACGAGGCGGAAGAGGAGAACACGTGGCCGGGCGTCACCGACGTCGTCATGGGGAACGGCGAGGGACCCGCGGTCATCGTGAACACGACGAACCACCTGTTGCGGAACCACCGGTTCTTTACCCTCGGGGAGAACTCCCTGACGGCCTTCGACCCCCACGGCGGGGTCCGGTGGCGGAGCGATCCCGGAAGTGACGGCCGCCCCGGGTCCGTGGTGGGCTCGGTCCAGGCGCTGAAGCCGCGGTGGGCGGACGAGCACGACAGTTCGGTCGTGGAGACGTGCGGTGGATCGTTCACCATGAGCACGACGACCGTGGGCATGGACGACGGCCGTATCGTCTCCGTCTCCGAGCCCGAGGCACGGCTCCCCTACAGCCAGAACGGCTCCCACCTGTTCCGGTCCGATGACCTGAGCGCCCTGTCCTGTGCCGACGGGAGTGTCACCGCCGCTCCCGTTCCCGAGGTCTCCTTCGGCGTCCATGCCCTGTCCGGGGGCACCGTCGTGGCCGTCGACCGATACCCCTCCCGGCGAGGACTGACCGTCGTCTTCGACCTCCCCCGACCGTGACGGCCGGGGTCAGTGCCCGACGGACCACGGGTCGGCGGAGTCCGCGGCGCCGACTCGGAGGATGGCTCGGGAGCGGTGAAGCACAACGACTGCACGTGCACCGTCATCAACGACTCCGGCGACCGGCCGGTGGGCCTGGCCCGGTGGTTCTCGCGGAGGATCCGACGCTGAGCGGTCGGGGTTCCCCGCCCGGGCAACGGAAGGTGCCGGGGCGGCCGAAGCAGGCCACGGCTGGACATGACACTGGTCCAGGCACACCAGAGCCGCCCGCGTAGCTTCGAAGGCCGCATATCGACAGCGCCAGGAGAACGGCGTGGTGTTTCGTTCCGGGTTCTCCAGATGGTGTGTCCTGCGTTCTTCGAGTCGGTTCTCCGGACCCTGGGACCACGTGACCCTTGAAGGAGGGCATCGCGGGACGTCGTGGATACTCGGCACGGAGCACGTGGCGTGGGCGGCGGTGTGATCCGTTGCGGCGGGGTGCTGCCGATCGGGTGCGCCTGGGTGCCGTGGCCGGTGCTGCGGGGCGAACCGGTGCGGTCCTGTGCGGTCGATCGTGTGCGCCTCGCGCGGGCGGGCTTTCTCCCGAGCACTCTTCGGGCATGCGGTACGCGGTCGCCGTCCCAGCGGTGATGCAGGCGTCCCTGGAACGATCCCTCCGGCCCGCCTCCCCACATTTCGGCCGGGTCGTGGTTCGGGCCCGTATGTCTGCCCGCAGCAGAAAGGACATTCCCGCTCGGTAGAGCCCCCCTACGGTGGAGGCCCCAGCTCTTGGAAGCCGTAGGAGTGCGTATGGATGCGATCACCGGTACAGCCGCAGGCGTGCCTTTCACGGCTCTCCCTCCGTCCGGGGGAGATATCGACCGTGCGCCGTTGATCGTGACCTGGCACATGCTGGACGCACCGCGCACGGATGCGGCCTTCGCGGCGGCGCTGCCCATGGCCGGTGTTCCCGCTTGGCGGGTGCACCTGGGCATGCCGCTGTGCGGCTCGCGCATGGTCGACGGCCGTCTGGACAGACACCTTGAACTCGCTCGCGAGGACATCCTCCTGGCGTACCTCGGTCCGATCATTCACCAGGCGGTCGAGGAGTTCCCGGCCGCGCTGGCCGAGCTGCGCCGCCGGCTCCCGGTCGATGATCAGCCGATCGGCATCCTCGGCGCGTCACTCGGCGGGGCGGTGGCTCTGCGAGTGCTCACAGCGCCGCCGAGTCCGATCGGGGCGGTCGCGCTCGTCAATCCGGCCGTACGGGTGAGCGCGGCCGTCGAACTTCTCGCGGCCGGGCTCGGTCGGCCTTACGGTTGGACCGCTGAATCCCGCAGGGTCGCCGACGAACTGGACTTCGTCGGCCGTGCCGAAAGCCTCACCGGGGAGCCGCCGCTGCTACTGGTCAGCGGCGAGCGCGACCACCCGGCGCTGCGTGAGGACGCGGTTTCCCTGGTCGGGGTGCTACGTGAGCGGTACGCGCATCCGTCCGACATCGAACTGGCGACCGTGCCGGGCTTGGCCCACCCGCTGGCCGATGAGCCCGGCCTGGAACCGGCCCCCCGGTTGCCCGCCACGGTGGCGGTCGACGAGATCCTGACTCAGTGGTTCATCCGGCGACTCGCGACGCGGTGAGCGGTGTTCGGTGGGCTTTCCGGGGGCCGGTGGCGGTCCCGCCGAGGCACAGCGATGCCTCGCACCGGTGATCACCCCGTGGTGCCGGCGCACCCGCTTGCCGAGCCGGGCGAGAGCCGCCACCACGGCGACCGATTCTTCCGAGCAGGCGACCTGCACGGCCGAGAACAGCCTGGTCCGCCAGCGAAGAAGCGTCGGTTCCGAGCCCGAAGAACCCCACCTGAGAACAAGGGCGTGAAGGTCGGGCTCAGACCGTGTCGAGGTCCGTCGCGGCGGCCCAGCGGCGGATGTGCGGATCAGGGTGGGCCCGAGCGGATGCGCGCGTGCTCTCCAGGAGCTCGTGCAGGTGTGGCGGGTATGCCGTGCGGGAGGCGGGCAGGTCCGGCAGGACACGGCGGTGCATCTTCAGGTCGGCGGTCTCGGCGAACACCCGCATCGAGGCCTCCGACCAGGCGTCATTGATGTCCTCTGACTCGTCCAAGGCGGGATCGCGTACGTCGTCGGTTCCGTACGCGGGGGAACGGTCTGCGCGCAAGGGCACGTGGGCGCAGTACCAGGCCCGAATGGCGCCCGCCCGTTCGGTGTCCGTGCCGGTCCGTAGGTAGTCGACCAAGGCCGCCATTACGCGGCGGCGTCCGAAGGCGTAGACCGCAGGCTCAACGAACCAGAGGCAGAAGCTGGGATCCGGGTCGTACACCGCTGCCGCCATCAAGGGGGCGAACAGCTCCTCGGGCAGGCTTGCCCGTTCGAGGAGAGGTTTGCGCACCGCATGGGCGAGGCGGCGTGCACGCCTGTCGTCCGGCTTCACGGGGACGTCTTCGGCCCCCATCAGCCGGGCCACCTCCGTCGCGCATGCCAGGAATGAGCGCGGTTCTACGCTCTTGTGCTCGTCCTCGGTCATGACGGCATTCTGGGCCGGTTGCATCGGCGGGTACAGAGTCGGTGGTCGCCGCCCCCGGGCCACGGATCGAGCCTGTGGCTCGGAAGACAGGGCACCTCAGGTTGCCGAGTGCGTGCTCCGGTACCGGGGAAGCAGGGCGGGCCCTGCGTGGTGTCGGCGCTGTGGGGGCCTTGGGACATGGTGAGGCGTACCGGTGCAGCGGGCGCGGGTGGAGCCTGGGTCGGCAGCGTGCCGAGATGGCCGGAAAGGGGAGTGCCTTGTCGTGGGTCGGTCGGATCGTTGAAGCCGTTGGGTGACGGCCGAGGGACGTCGACATCGTGTGGGACGTGATCGAGGAGGGCCCGGGTACGGCGCTTCCCGCCGATTCAAGGAGCCCTGCCGCTGTTTCGGCGTGGGGGGTCAGCGGGTATCTGCATGCGTACGGTTCGCCAGGGGGTGCCGATCCGCAGGTGGTGGACTGGCCGGCGAGGATGCGGCGGACACAGGAGGAGCGTCCGATCACGCGCAACGGTTTCGAGCCCTACGGTCTCTACCGTCCGGGTGGGCGTGGCCTGATCCACTGGGGCATGTCGGTGACGGCCACAGGGTTCTGCCGGTCCGCCGATGCCGAGGTGCCGCCGGCGGGCCGGCCGGTGGTGGTGCGGAGCGGGGTCGGTGACCGGCGGCTTCTGCCGATGTCGGCCTCGGAGTGTCTCTTTCGTGTCCTGACCGATGTGACCTTCGGGGAATCCACTGTCGCGCACCTGGTGGTTCCTCCATTCCTTGCGCCGTATGAGGCGTAGCCCCGGGTCGTGCCGGTTCTGCGGTCGCGCTTGCGTTCCACCCCGGTCCGATGCCCGCCGACCGAGCCCGACCACTCGCCATCGGTGCCTCCGGCCGCAACGGGCTTGGTCTGTCCGGGTCATGTCCCCTGAACTGGTGTGACTTTCGCGCGGGTGTGTCCTTGCAGGTCATCGTGATGTTCGGCCGGTGCTGGACGGTCGTCGCGTCCTGTCGGCACGGTGACCCGGGTGGAAGCGTCACCGAAGGCGACGGCGCACCGATCCGGCCGGCGCCGCCGAGGCGTATCCGTGGGAACGGGGCCGGAAGGGTCACACCACCCGGCGGGACACCATTCCTGTCCGCCACCGGTGCCTGTACCGGACGGAGCCACCGCCTGCGTCTGCGACACCATGTGCCGTACCGAGTTCGCCGCCGCGGCACCGACCCGTTCCGGTGCCGAAGCCGTCATGGCCCCGTGGTTCCATGATCAGGACCTCATGGACCCTGTGTCTCTGACGGTCGCGTTTTTCTGTGTTGCAGGGTTTTCCGTCCGCCGCTCTGGAGGTGTGCTTGCCGCCAAAGAACAAACCGCGCATGGATATCATCCGGATCGCCGAGGGCACCGATTCCCTGGTGGTCTCTCTCGACGGAGGGGAGGTGGTGGAAGATCGCGATGATTTCTGGCATCGGGTGAGGATGGAGATTTCCTCCGATTTCGTGGGAGGGAATCTCTCCTTCATGGTCGCCAGGAGCGATATCCTGGGATGGGGTGAATTCCTGGAGCGGCTGGAAAGGGAGCCGGGCCTGCTGGACGCGAGTGAGGGCGGCCCACCCCTGGTCGTGTGGCCTTACCAGGATCGAACCCCTTACTTTCAGGTCTACCCGGAGGACCCGCTCCGTGTCGAGGTGGTCGGTTCCCCGATGAGTTGGGTTCGCGTTTCCCTGTCCCTGGACATCGATGTGGACGAGTTCGTCAGGAGTGGTAAGGAACTCGTTGAAGAAGCCATCCGGAAACTCGAACGTGATGGGTTCTGATATTCCTCGGGGATCGGATGACTTGATTTTCTTGCCTGATCTGTTCCTTCCTCTTTCTGTTGAAATTTTTCTGGTGGTTTGATTCGTGAATTACGATACTCTTTTTTCTGATCGTAGGTCCTGTCTGCTCATCGGCCAGGTGCCGGCGACGGTGCACCTGAGCGAGCCGGTGCGCGTCGGCCTGCCGACGGGCAGGCTGATCATCTGCGACCCCTTCACCGGTCTGGGACCGTTCGCACCACGCCCGTTCACCGAGGGGGTCGCGCCCGGCGAGTACCCCGTCACGTTGGCGTTCGTGTCCTTCGACAACAACGGCGAGGAAGGCAGGGTCGCCGCCGCCGCGCGGCTTGAGGTGTCCGACGTGCCGGTGGTGCGCTGGGAGCTCGCCCTCATGGACGGGCAGAGCGCCGATGATCTGGAGGAAGACGAGTTCTTCGGCTATGAGACGGGGGACGGCTCCGTCTGTTTCATCGACGGCTCTGTGGTGCACCGGCTGGACCGGTTCGAGGACGATCTCGTCGTCGAGGTGGACGGGTTCGCGCGGGCGGGGTTCACCCGGCCGTTGGTGAAGCTGGCGGGGGAGAACGGGGACGAGGTGGTGGCGTTCTTCACGAACCGTCCGGCGCCCGAGGTGTACCCGACCTGGATCGGCCGCACCGCTGACGGGGCGATCGCGTGCTTCGTGACGGACTTCCAGGTGGTGGCCTCGCTCGATACGGAGTAGGCACCGGGCCTGCGGCGGATGTGCCGCCCCGGCCGCCGATGGTGTCCCATCGAGTGGTGTGACTTTTCCGGCCCTGTTCCCACGGATGCGCGGCAGCGGTGTCGGGCGGATCGGTGCGCCGCCGCCTCCGGCGGCTTCTTCATCCCGGTCAGCGGGCCGCCGGTACGCGGCGGCCCGCCCGGCTTCGGCCGACCATCGCGATGACCCGCAAGGACGCACCCGCGCGAAAATCACACCACTCCCGGGGACGTGACCCGGTCGCCTGCGGGTGTGGTCCGTGGCTCGGGGCGTGGTGTGGTCTTCGGTATGCCCGCCCCGGGCCGGTGAGTGACCCGAACCGGGTCCCTTTCGCGGTGGAGGCGGTCCCACCGGAACCGCTGCGATCCTGCTGACAGGGTCGGATCCGCGGCACCCGGTCCGCCCCGAAGGAGTGCGGCACATGCACGTGCGACCACCCGACACGCCCGCCGTCCCCCCACGCCCCGCCGGTTCCGGCGGAACCTGCTCGGCCCCGTCCCCGGGTGGGCCCGGTTCGCGGCCTACGCAGTCCCCTTCGCCGTGCTGCCCTCGGCCCTGTGGCGAACCCTGGGAACCCTGAGCCCCTCCTTCGGAGACCACGGCCAGGGGCAGGTTCCGGAGTGGTTGCCGGGTGAGGTGTACGTGATCCCCCTGTCGGTCGTCTCCCTCCTGGTGGCCTTCGCCTCCGTGGGCCTGATCGCCCCGTGGGGGGAGACCTTCCCCCGGTGGGTGCCCGGTCTGCGCGGCCGGCGGGTCCCACCCTCGCCGCCGTCATCCCGGCCGCGCTGGGCACGGTCGCGGTGACGTCGTCGTGGACCGCCGGGTGGGTCTCCACCTGGCTCGGGGTCACCGTCCAGGGCGACCCCGCACCCCCCGGCTTCCCCACCGGGGCACTGACCGGCTGGCCGTTGGCCGCCTTCTACGCCGCCCACCTCCTGCTCGGGGGTTCTCTCCTGGGGGCGGTGGCCGTCGCCTACCGGCGGCGACCGCAGAGCCGGACTGGAACGCTCACGGTGTGCCGATCGCCCACTATCGCCTCCCACGGTGGGCTCACCCCGGTCGGTAAGGGTCGGGGCGGCTCGAAGGAAAGCGTCCCTGTACGTCACTGTGTTCATCGCGCCCGCCGTGGAATGCCCTGTGGGTTTTCCGGGGCGGCAATGAGTCTACTCTCACGAGAGGGTAGTGTTGTGTGCGGAGGGTCGACCTGCTTCCTCGGCGCTCAGCGCCCTCCCTCGGTGGCACGCCCCCGGCCCGACCCCCTGCCGGGGTCCGTGCCACCGTGCATGCGCCCGGGCCGGAGGCCGCAGCCGTCCCTGGGAGCGTTCTCCAGGCGCCGCGACCAGGCTTCGGGGACGGCGCCGGCACCGTTGCGGGCCCGGCCGGTGCTCCGGCCATGGCCGCCCCCCGGCCCCTGCCGTTGTCCAGCCGCGCGGCGAAGCGCACGGTCTCGGGCAGGTCGTCGGGGGAGCGCAGGAAGGCGGTGAGTGCCAGGGGCACGGCTTCGACCGCGCCGACCCCCTCGCACCAGGACACGCACCGTGTCCTTGCGGGTGAATCGGCCGCGGACCAGGGCGCTCGGTCGGGTCGGCTGGGAGCGGAACTCCGGGGAGGCGCAGTAGCGGGCCGCGGTCGAGAGCGGGTGGAAGGCGGCCAGAGGCCGGCGCGGATCGGCGCAGTGGGCGTAGGCGACGGCGCAGGCCTGGACGGCGGCGCCCTCCAGTGTCAGGGGATGGGCGTGGGTGACGTGGGCGCTGTCCCGGGCCAGGCGTACCAGCGGGTTCAGGGGCAGGGGCGACAGCCCGACCGGGGCCGCCCGGTCG
This sequence comes from Nocardiopsis sp. CC223A, assembly GCF_030766825.1. Lineage (GTDB taxonomy): Bacteria > Actinomycetota > Actinomycetes > Streptosporangiales > Streptosporangiaceae > Nocardiopsis. Next base: position 995 of record NZ_JASFDV010000101.1, on the reverse strand, counting down.
GCGGCTCCGGCACCGTGGGGGCCCGTCGCCGTGGGCCGAGACCGAGGCGTTGCGCCAGGAGATGCCGTTGACGATGGCCGGGAAGACCCGGATCTCGCCGGTGCCGAAGCCCCGGTCGGGGTCGTGCTGCCAGGCGTGGGTGAACTCCCCGGCCGGACGGCTCTGGTCCAGGGTGGCCCCCTCTCCGCCGGTGCGTTCGCACAGGTGGGCGGCCAGGATGCGGGTAGTGGCGGTGATGCCGGTGGTGTGGAGCAGGGGCGGGGCCTGCCGTCCGCCCGGGGGTGCATACGGACGAGGGCGGGGGCGCACCGGACTTCCGGCACCACATGAACCTACCCTTACGTGACAGTAGAAACGCTGGCGGGGGTCGCCGGGCAGAATGGGCGTGCCCCTGCTTCGGGGAGCGGGCGGGCCCTCTGACGTGGCATGACGTCCTTCGTATTCGCGGGCGCGCTAGCGTTGCCCGCTACGGGGCCGATGCCGAAAAGGCGACTCTAACGTTAGAGTAGACTTGAAGACGAGGAGCACAGCGATGCCCGAAGCGGGTCACATGCAGATCGGCGAGGTCGCCGAGCAGACCGGCCTGTCCCTGCGGACCATCCGCTACTACGGGGAGGTCGGCCTGGTCGAGCCCTCGGCCCGCTCCCGCGGGGGTTTTCGCCTCTACACCCAGGAGGACGTCGACCGGCTGAACCTCATCAAGCGGATGAAGCCGCTGGACTTCAGCCTCGATGAGACCCGTGACCTGCTGGAGGCTCTGGACCGGCTGAACGCCGCCGAGACGGAGCAGAGCGAGCGCGAGGCCCTGAGCGAGCGGCTCGACGCCTTCGAGGCCGCCATCGCCGCCCGCTGCGAGGCGCTGCGCGACCAGTTGGCCATGGCCGAGGAGTTCGCCGGACGGCTGCGCGAGCAGCGGGAACGGAGCAACGCGGCCACGTGAGTACGCGAACATGAGGAGCGACGGTGTCCACAGCGGCGAACGGGGACAGGACGAC
>NZ_JASFDV010000100.1 GCF_030766825.1 Nocardiopsis sp. CC223A | reverse complement strand
TGGGCACGGCCCTGGCCGACGCGCGGATCGCCGCCGACGCCGCCGACCTGGGCGAACGGGTCCGGGCCGAGGACGGGGCCGCCGGGGCGGTCCGCGTCCTGGAGGAGGTGCTGGAGGGCTAGGGCGGGCTCACGCCGCGGGCAGGGCCGGGTCCGACCGGTCCGGCCCGGCCGCGCGCAGCACCAGCCGCATGGTCAGCCCGCCCCCGGGGGTGGAGCCGGGGGTGAGCGAGCCGCCCATCGCCTCGGCGAACCCCTGGGAGAGCGCCAGCCCCAGCCCCAGGCCGGTCCCGGTGTCGGTGTCCCCCAGGCGCTGGAAGGGCACGAACATCCGCTCGCGGTCCTCCTCCGGGATCCCCGGTCCGTGGTCGATGACCAGCACCTCCACGGTGTCCCCGACCCAGGACGCCGACACGGCGGGCGGCTCGCCGGCGGGGCTGAACCGCAGCGCGTTGCCGACGACGTTGGCCAGGACCCGGTCCAGCAGGCCCGGGTCGGCCCGCACCTCGGGCAGCTCCTCCGGTACGTCCACCCGGACCACGGCCGCCGCCTCCCCGTCGAACTGCTCCAGCGCCGCGAACACCGATTCGCGCAGGGGCAGGGACTCCAGACCCACGCCCAGCACCCCCGCCTGGAGGCGGCTCATGTCCAGCAGGTCGGTCACCAGCCGGGTGAGCTGGTCCAGGGACTCGTCGGCCATCGCGAGCAGGCCCTCCCGGTCCTCCTCGCCGAAGTTCACCTCCCGGCTGCGCAGGCTGGTGACGGACGCCTTGGCGGAGGCGAGCGGGGCGCGCAGGTCGTGGCTGACCGCGGACAGCAGGGCCGTGCGCATCCGGTCCGCCTCGGCCAGCGGTTTGACCGTGGCGGCCTCCCGGGCCAGCCGCTCCTGGCGCAGGGCGACCGCGGCCTGCGCCGCGAACGCCTCGATCACGCGGCGGTCCGCCGCCTCGGGCTCCCGGCCGCGCACGACCAGGGTGAGCCGGTCGTCCACCGGAACGTCGATGTCCCCCTGGGCCGGTGCCCGGCACGACTTCTCGCCGTCGCGCACCGCGGCGGCGACCACCGTCCAGTCCCGGGGGTCGCGCCGGTGCTCCGGCCCGCCGACCGCTCCGGCGCGCCGCTCCAGCAGGGCGACCGAGGTGAAGGAGAAGGTCTCCAACAGCCGCTCCATGAGCGCCTCCAGCGGACGTGAGCCGCGCAGCACGTTCCCGGCCACGGTGGCCAGGATCTGCGCCTCGGCCCCGGCCTGCGCGGCCTCCCGGGTGCGCCGGGCGGCCTGGTCCACCACCAGGCTCACCGACACGGCCACGACCACGAACCCGGCCAGGGCGAGCAGGCTCTGCGGATGGGCCACCGTCAGCGTGAAGTAGGGCTCGGTGTACAGGAGGTTGAGCAGGGCCGAACCGCACACCGACGCCAGCAGCGCGGGCCACAGGCCGCCGACCAGGGCCACCACGGTGACCGTGGCGAAGACCAGGACGACACCGCTGGCGAGGTTCGCCTCGTCCGTGGCGAACCCCAGGCCGAAGCCCACGGACAGCAGGGCCATCAGCGCCAGGGCGCAGGCGGCCAGGCGCCTGCGGCGCGACACCGGGCCCACCGCGCGGGCGCGGGTCCGCACCCCCACCTGCTCGTGCGTGACCAGGTGGACGTCGATCGCCCCGGACAGGGCCGTGGTGGTGGCGCCGATCCCGGGGGAGAACACGCGGGCGATCCGCCCCCGCCGGCCGGCGCCCAGGACGAGCTGGGTGGCGTTGACCCCGCGGGCGAAGGCGATGAGGGCACGGGGCACGTCCTCGCCCAGGACCTGGTGGTAGGTGCCGCCCAGGCTCTCCACCAGCAGGCGCTGGCGGGCCAGCAGGGCGGGGTCGGCCCCGGTGAGGCCGTCGCTGCGGGCCACGTGCACGGCCAGCAGGTCGGCGCCCCTGCCGCGCTGGGCGATCCGGGCGGCCCTGCGGATCAGCGTCTCGCCCTCGGGCCCGCCGGTGAGGGCGACCACCAACCGCTCCCGGGCCTCCCAGGTGTCGGTGACCCCGTGCTCGGACCGGTACTGCTCCAGTTCGGCGTCGACCCGCCCGGCCAGCCACAGCAGGGCCAGTTCGCGCAGCGCCGACAGGTTGCCCGCCCGGAAGTAGTCGCTCAGGGAGGCGTCGATCTTCTCCGCGGCGTAGACGTTGCCGTGCGCCAGGCGGCGGCGCAGCGCCTCGGGGGTCATGTCGACCAGTTCGATCTGGTCGGCGCCGCGGACCCAGGCGTCCGGGACGGTCTCGCGCTGGCGGACGCCGGTGATCTGCTCGACGACGTCGTTGAGCGACTCCAGGTGCTGGATGTTGAGGGTGGACAGCACCGTGATGCCCGCCTCCAGCAGGACCTCGATGTCCTGCCGGCGCTCGGCGTTGCCGCTGCCCGGGACGTTGGTGTGGGCGAGTTCGTCGACCAGGACGACCTGGGGGCGGCGCCGGAGCACGGCCTCCAGGTCCATCTCCTCCAGGACGGTGCCCCGGTAGGAGACCCTGCGGCGGGGGACGGTCTCCAGGTCGTCGACCATGGCCTCGGTCAGGACCCGGCCGTGGCACTCCGCGAACCCGATGACCACGTCCGCGCCGCGGTCGCGGCGCCGGTGCGCCTCGTCCAGCATCCGGTAGGTCTTGCCCACCCCGGGGGCCGCGCCCAGGTACACCCGCAGCTCACCACGCGTCACCACATCGCCTCCTCCGGGTTCATTCTCACCGGTCAAGGGGGGTTCTGATGTCGTATGGCGCTAATTGTCCGCTAAATCCACCGGCCTCGGCGCTAAGGGAGCGTTATCCCGGTGGCCTCGCCCCCGGTCCCGGACCCACAGTCGTTCCGGCGGGCCCGGTGGCCCGACACCCGGCGGCGGTCCGTGAAGAGGAGAAGGGCCGCCTTGTTCCCTACCATCGGTGCGGTGGGAACGCAGTCCCACCGCACCGGACACACGAGATCGGACCGACCATCCATGAGCGACGGGAACGAGGCACCGCCCACGGTGCTCGTCGTCGACGACGACCCGCGCCTGCGCAAGACGCTGGAGCTGAACCTGCGGGCCCGCGGGTACACGCCCTACCTCTCCGACAGCGGAGAGCACGCGCTCAAGCTCATCGCGCACCACCGCCCCGGGCTCGTCCTGCTCGACCTGGGCCTGCCCGGGATCAGCGGGCTGGACGTCCTGCGGGGGCTGCGCGGCTGGACGCAGGTCCCGGTCGTGGTGCTGTCCGGCCGCGACACCGAGCAGATGAAGGTGCGGGCCCTGGACCTGGGCGCCGACGACTACGTGGTCAAGCCGTTCGGCATGGACGAGCTGTTCGCCCGGGTGCGGGCCGCCATGCGCCGCACCGCGGTGTCGGCCGAGCCCGAGGCGTCGGTGGTCACCGGCCACTTCACCGTGGACCTGGCCGCCAAGCAGGTCACCCGGGGCGGGGAACAGGTCCGCCTGACCCCCCGGCAGTGGCACATCGTCGAGGTCCTGGTGCGCAACCGCGGGCGCCTGGTGACCCACCGCGAGCTGCTGCACGAGGTGTGGGGCCCCGAGTACGAACGCGAGACCAACTACCTGCGCGTGTTCATGACCAAGATCCGCCAGCGCCTGGAGCCCGACCCGCCGCGACCGCGCTACTTCCTCACCGACCCGGGGCTGGGGTACCGCTTCCTGGCCGACGGGGAGGAGGGCGCACGGTGAGGGGCCCGCACGTGTACCCCGGCCGTCCGTTCCGGTCGCCGGTGAAGCGGCTCCGGATCGATTCCGGGTTCTGGAAGCGGCCCCCGCTGGTGACGGTGGCGTCCTTCGGCGCGCTCATCCTGATCGGCACCGCGCTCCTGTCCCTGCCCGCCGCCGACCACGGGCGGGCCACCCCGTTCCTGACGGCGCTCTTCACGGCGACCTCCGCGGCCAGCGTCACCGGCCTGGCGGTCGTCGACACCGCGGGGCACTGGTCCGCGTTCGGCGAGACCGTGATCCTCGCGCTGATCCAGGTGGGCGGGTTCGGGATCATGGCCATGGCCACCGTGCTGTCGCTGGTGGTCAGCCGGCGCATGGGCCTGCGCATGGCCGTCACCACCGGGGCCGAGACCAAGTCCGTGTCCCTGGGCGAGGTCCGGCAGCTGGTCCTGGGCGTGCTGTGGGTCACCCTGGCGTTCGAGGGCTTCCTGGCGCTCGTGCTCACACTGCGCTGGTGGGCCGCCTACGACCTGTCCTTCACGGCGGCGCTGCACACCGGTGTGTTCCACTCGATCTCGTCGTTCAACAACGCCGGGTTCTCGCTGTACTCCGACAGCCTGATGGGCTACGCCACCGACCCGTGGATCACCGTGCCCGTCGCGCTGGGCGTGATCGCCGGGGGACTGGGCTTTCCCGTGTGGGTGGAGCTGTGGCGGTTCACCCGCAGGCACAAGGAGAAGCGCCACTGGACGCTGCACGCCAAGTTCACCCTGGGGATGACGGCGGCCCTCCTGGCCGTGGGCTTCGTCGCCTTCCTCGCGCTGGAGTGGACCAACCCGGCGACCATGGGTCCCCTGTCTCCGGGGGACAAGGCCCTCACCGCCTTCTTCCAGTCGGTGATGCCGCGCACGGCCGGGTTCAACAGCCTGGACTTCGGCGCGATGCGGACGCAGACGCTGCTGGTCACCGACATGCTGATGTTCGTCGGGGGCGGGAGCGCGGGCACCGCCGGCGGTATCAAGGTGACCACGTTCGCCGTGCTGATCCTGGTCGCCTACGCGAACGTGCGCGGTGAGCCGACGGTCCACGCGGGCGGGCGGCGGCTGGCCGCGGGCACCGCCTCCCAGGCGACCACGGTGGCGATGCTGGCGATGGGTCTGGTGCTGGCGGGGACCCTGATCCTGATGATCGTGACCCCCTTCACCCTGGACCAGATCCTCTTCGAGACGACGTCGGCCTTCGCGACGGTGGGGCTGTCCACGGGCATCACCGCCGACGTGCCCCCCGTGGGGCAGGCGGTGCTGATCTTCCTCATGTTCGTCGGCCGCATCGGCCCCATCACCCTGGCGTCGGCGCTGGCGCTGCGCCGACACGGCCGGCTGTACGAGTTCCCCGAGGAACGCCCGATCGTCGGCTGACCGTGGGGACGTGCGGTGGCTTGGTCACGTCCCCGGGAGTGGTGTGGCTTTCGCGCGGGTGCGTCCTTGCGGGTCATCGCGATGGTCGGCCGAAGCCGGGCGGCCACCGCGTACCGGCGGCCCGCTGACCGGGATGAAGAAGCCGCCGGAGGCGGCGGTGCACCGATCCGCCCGACACCGCTGACGCGCATCCGTGGGAACAGGGACGGAAAAGTCACACCACTCGGTGGGACACCATCGGTGGCTTCTCCGGCGGGTCCGGCCCGCCGGCCGACCGACATCCGCGACGGGTCGCCCCTGAGGGGGTCCGTCGGCCCGCCCGGAGAAGCCACCGCACGCGACCGGGTGGTGTCCCGCCGAGTGGTGCGACTTCGTTGACCCCCGGGTACCGGGGGCGGCAACGCTCCGGTCGGCGACTCGCCCTTGTCCGGACGGCCGGTGTTCTCACACCACTCGACGGGGCGTGACCGGCGACCGCGACCTCGTAGGAGCATCCCCGCGCACACGGCGGCCCGGAACGGGAGGACCGTCCCGGGCCGCCGCGTGCGGGTCAGAGCGTGATCCCCAGGGCCCAGGAGAACAGGGCGTACATCGCACCCAGGATGAGGGCCAGGGCGATGAGGTTCAGCCACAGCCCGCCCCGGATCATCTCCCCGATGCGGACGTGCCCGGTACCGAACACGATCGCGTTCGGGGGAGTGGCGACCGGGAGCATGAACGCCATGCTCGCGGCCAGGGCCACGGGCACCACGAGGGTGAGGACGTCCATGTCCATGCCCATCGCCACACCGCCCAGGATCGGCAGGAACGTCGCGGCGGTCGCGGTGTTGCTGGTCAGCTCGGTCAGGAACAGCACCAGCGCGGTCACCACCAGGATCAGCACCCACAGGGGGATCTCGGTCAGGACCGATACCCGGCCGCCGATCCAGGCGCTCAGCCCGCTGGCGGTGAACTGCGCGGAGATGGCCAGACCGCCGCCGAACAGCAGCAGCACGCCCCAGGGGAGCTGCACCGCGGTCGCCCAGTCGAGCAGGCGGGTGCCCCGGCGGTCGATCGGGACCAGGAAGAGGACGACCGCGACCGTCATCGCGATCCCGGCGTCGCTGACGTCGGCCAGCCACGGCAGGGCGCCGCCGACGCCCTCGCTCCGGGCGAGGATCGGGATGAGGATCCAGGACAGCGCGGCCAGCGCGAACACCAGCGAGACGCCCTTCTCGCCGCGGGACATCGGTCCCATCCCGGCGAGTTCGGAGCCGATCAGCTCCTGGGCGCCCTCGACCTTCTCGGCACCGGGCGGGAACACCTTGATCAGCACGAACCAGGCGATCAGCAGGAAGACCGCCGCGAGCGGGACGCCGGCGAGCATCCACTGGCCGAATCCGATGGTGATGTCGTGGGTCTCGGCGAGGTAGCCGACCATGAGCACGTTGGGCGGGGTCCCGATGATGGTGGCGACCGAGCCGATGGAGGACGCGTAGGCGATGCCGAGCATGAGCGCGGTCGCGAAGTTCGCGTCGGTGCGCCCGTCGCGGAACCGGGTCAGGACGGTGATCACGGACAGGCCCACGGGCAGCATCATCACGGCGGTGGCGGTGTTGCTCACCCACATGGTGATGAACCCGGTGGCGATCATGAAGCCGCCGATCAGCCCCGCGCTGTTGGAGCCGACCTTGGAGACGATGGTCAGCGCGATGCGCTTGTGCAGGTTCCACTTCTGCATGGCCAGGGCCAGCATGAAGCCGCCCATGAACAGGAAGATGATGTCGGAGCCGTAGGAGGAGGACACGTCCTTGATCGGGGTGCCGTCCAGCATCACGGGGAACAGCACCAGCGGCAGCAGGGAGGTGGCCGGGATCGGGATCGCCTCGGTCGCCCACCAGATGGCGATGAAGGCGGTGATCGCGGCGACGGTGCGGCCGTTGGCCGAGACGACCGCCTCGTCCTCGCCCTCGGCGAGCGGCAGCGGCATGTCCGGCATGAGCAGGTAGACGATCAGGCCGACGAGGGGACCGGCGATGAGGCCGATGACGCGGGAGCGGGTGAAGAGGCCCTCGGCGGGCCCCTCCGCGGACGGCGCGGAGGGGCCGTCCGACTTCTGCTCGTTGGGGGAGGTCATGTGGTTCCTTCGCGGTGCGGGGAGCGGATGTCATCGCGGGCCGGGCCGGTGGCGTCCGTTCGTTGCGGTCCGGTCACCACCGGATGTCCTTCCCTTTTCGGAGGAGTGTCGAGCATCACAGGGGCGGCGCGCCCGCTTCCCACCGAAGAATTGAGGTTCCCCTGACATTCGGTGACGGACCGGTCGATCCCCCGAACTCACAGTGACGCGCGTCACTGTCCGGGGTGGATCGCGCTGGTCAGTGCCAGGATCAGCCGGTTCACCGGAACGTCGATGCCGTGGCGCTCGGCGGCGCGCACCACCGCCCCGGTCAGGGCGTCGTACTCCAGCGGCCGCCCGGCGATCCGGTCCTGGAGCATCGACGTGGTGGCGCCCTCCGGCGCGTTCTCCAGCCAGGCCAGGACCTCCCGGGCGTGCGCGGCGGAGAGCGCGGCGCCCTCGGCGCGGGCGACCCGGACCGCCTCGTCCGTGATGAGGCGGGCGACGGTGCCGATCCCCGGGTCGCGGAGCACGTCGACCCGGCGGCCGGTCAGCGCGGTGAGCGGGTTGGCGGTGATGTTGCCCAGCAGCTTGGCCCAGGCCACCGTCGCGAAGTCCGCTTCCAGGCCGACGCGCATGAGCCCCGCCGAGAGCTCCGCCGCCAGCGCCCGGGCCGGGGCCTCGTCGGGCAGTACCAGGTCCCACCGGCCGACGCGGCGCAGGGTCGCCCGGCCCGGCGCCGTGCGTTCCGCGTTCAGGTACACCACGGCGGGCACCACGTACGCGCCGTCGGTGTGGGGGGCGACGCGTTCGCGTTGCTCCACCCCGTTCTGGGCCACCAGCACCGTCGTTCCGGGGGCGGAGACGGCCTTGAGCCACGCCGCGGCCGCGTCGGTCTGGTGCGCTTTGACCGCCAGGACCGCGGTGTCGTACCCGGTGATGTCGTCGGGGACGGTCGCCTGCGCCACCGGCCAGGTCTCGGTGGAGCCGTCCTCGGTCACCTCGATCCGCTCGATCCGGCGGCTCGCACCGCACACCGTCACCGGGCGGCCCGCCCGGGCCAGCGCCGACGCCACCGACGTCCCGACCGCACCGGCGCCGATGACGGCGACCGGTCGCCCCTGCCCGCGCGCACCCATGCCCCTCCCCCTGACGGCGCGGGACCGACCCCTGAGGGGCACCCCCCTTTTCCGGCCCCGTCCGGGCACCCTAACCGGGAGAGCCCGCAGGGGATCGCTCCGCGTATCAGGGGCGGGCATGGGCGGGGCAAACTCTTCGCCACGCGGCCCGCGGCCCCCTTTTGTTCGATTCCTGTCCGGCGGGGTCCATTCGGGTGCTCATGTCGGTCCGAAACCGAGTTCTTCGCTTTTCCTGTTGCGGGTAGGTCGGGGTTCGGAGAGGATTGTCCCGGTGATCCTCCGTGTCATTGGTGCACGGGGTGATCTTCTCCATGAATCGCGTGCGAAATGAGAAAGGATGGTGGAATGAGGGTTCTGTCCACCGCGTTCGCCCTTGCCCTGACGAGCGCGCTGCTGGGGGCCGCCCCCGCCCACGCGGCCACCGGCGAGGTCGTCGTCTTCACGACGGAGTTCGAGGACCTCCTGCGCTACCCGGACCCCGTCTCCGGGAGCTGCACCGCTCTCCCCCCGACCGCCCACGTGCTGGTCAACCTCACCGACGCCGAGGTGAGCATGCACGCCGGGCGCGGCTGCTTCGGCCCCGGGGCGGTGGTCGCCCCGGACCGCGGGTGGCACGCCCCGCCCAGCGGTATGTTCAGTTTCTCGGTCGCCTGATTTACCCGGAGAAAACGGGCATTTGTGTTCTGATTTCTCCCATCATGGCATGATGCCCTTTGTCGGATTCTTCTCTCGGGTTGTGGAACCCTGTCCCCAGGATTTTGGGCATGAGAACCCGTTCCATTCCTTGGCGCTTTTCCCGGAATCGGGCCAGTCTGTTCTTCCGTTCGATGGTTTCGCGCGCCCGCACGGCCGCGGAACGAACAGGGGACCGTGAACGGAAAGGTGTCCTCCCTTCATGCTGCACACCCTCATCGTCGGCCTGGGGAGATCGGGACGGGAACTGCACGCGCCGTCGCTCGCCAAAGCGCGGGCGACGGCCCGCGGCCTCTTCGCCCCGGGACCGGTGATGGGCCACGACCCCTTCCGCGCGGGGGCCGAGGGGATGACGTCGGTGGCCTCCCTGGAGGAGGCCGCGCGCCGCCGGCCGCCCCGGAGCACCGTGGTCCACCTCTGCACCCCGCCGCACCTGCGGGCCGAACCCCTGGAGCGGCTCGCCCGCCTGGGATACCGCATGGTCGTCGTCGAGAAACCGCTGGCCCTGGACCTGGCCGAGCTGGCCGCGATCGCCCGGCTGCGCCGCCGCTGGGGCCTGCGCCTCACCGTCGCCACCCCGTGGACGGCCAGCGCGCTGAGCGCACGGCTGCTCGCGGTCCACCGCTCCGCGGAGTTCGGGCGGCTGCGGACCCTCACGGTGCTCCAGCACAAACCCCGGTTCACCCGGACCCTGGAGTCCTCCGGGCACCCCACCGCCTTCGACGTCGAGGTCCCCCACGCCCTCGCCGTGGCGATCGCGCTCGCCGGGGATGCCGAGGTGGCCGCCGCCGAACTCGACGACATGGCCGTCGACGGGATCCGCCTCCCCCGCCTGGGGGCCGCCCGCATGGACCTGGTGCACCACACCGGAGTGCTCACCCGCATCGAATCGGACCTGACCGCGCCGCTGCGCGAGCGCCGGATCGCGCTGGAGTTCGACGGGGCCGTCCTCACCGGGCACTACCCCTGTAGCGACGCCGACCACACCGCACAGCTCACCGTGGCCGCCCGCGGCCGCGGGACCACCCGGTCGGTGTTCACCGACGACGCCCTCACCGCGTTCTGGCACCGCTGCTACGCCCGCTACGCACGGCCCTGCCGCGACCTGGGCGACCTGCCCGTACACGTGGAGGCCGTCCGGCTGCTGGCCGAGGCCAAGGGCCTGTGCGCGGTCCGGACCCCCGAACAGGAGGTGGAACGTGCCGTCGGAGCCTGAACCCCCCCGCTACGCCGGGCTGGGCGACGAGGCCGCCCCCGGCCTGGACGGCCAACTGGCCGCCCTGGGCGTGCTCGGCTGGGACCTGCTGGAGGTGCGCACCCTGGACGGGGTGCCGATCGCGGCCGTGCCCGAACGGGACGTGGCGCGGGCGGCCGAGCGGATCCGCAGCGCCGGGGCGGGGGTGGTCGCCGTCGCCGCCAAGATCGGCGACTGGTCCCGCCCCGCCACCGGCGACTTCGCCCCCGACCTGGCCGAACTCGACGCACTGGCCCGCCGCTGCGCCCTCCTGGGCACACGCACCGTACGGATCATGTCCTATCCCTCCGGCGGCCTGACCGAACCCGAATGGGGGCGGGTGGCCCGCGCCCGCGTGCGCGAACTCGCGTCGCGGGCCCGAGACGCCGGACTGCTGCTCGTCCACGAGAACTGCGCGGGCTGGGCGGGCGAGGACGCCGAACGCGCCCTGGACCTGCTCGCCCACGCCGACAGCCCGGCGCTGCGCCTGCTGTTCGACACCGGCAACGGGGTCGCCCACGGCTACGACGCCCCCGCGATGCTGCGCGCCCTGGCCCCCCACGTGGCCCACGTCCACATCAAGGACGCGGTCCGCACCCCCGGCGGCGACACCGCCTACGTCCCGCCCGGGGAGGGCGCGGCCGGGGTGGCGGAGTGCCTGCGGATCCTGGCCGACCACGGGTACCGCGGTGCCCTGTCCATCGAACCCCACCTCCACCTGCGCCCCCACCTGCTCGCCCGCGGCGCCGACCCCGGCCGGGGGGATCCGGCCGCGTTCGTGGAGTACGGACGGCGGCTGGAGGACCTGGTGCGCCGGTCCTGGAACACGGAGGGAGCCCGGTGACCCTCACCGAGGAGGACATCGCCCTGCTGCTGCGGCTGCTGGAGACGCCCACCGCGGGCCCCCTGGAGGTCGGCCGCGACGGTCCGCGCCCCCGGCTGCGGCAGGCCCAGCAGGATTACGCCCGGGCCGCGGCGCCGACGGGTTTCCGCACCGTGCACCACGCCCCGGCCGAGCCCGCCGACCTGGACCGGCCCGGGGTGCCCGCCGCGGTGCGCGCGGCCGCCGCCGACCCCGGGTTCCTCCAGTACCAGCCCAGTCTGGTGCTGCGCCTGGGACCCGACACGGTGCCGCCCGAGCGCACCGTCATGTTCAACGTGCACCTGGACACCGTCGCGGGCGGGCCGCCGGTCTCCCGCGACGGCGACCTCGTCCGGGGCCGGGGCGCCATCGACGCCAAGGGCCCCGCGGTGGCACTGCTGGCCGGGGTGCGCGCCGCCCGCGCGCGCTCGCCCCGGCTGGGCCGCGACACGGCGGTGCTGATCCAGGCCGTCGCGGGGGAGGAGGGCGGCGCCATGGGCGTGCTGGGCACCCGGCCGCTGGTCGACCGCGGCCACACCGGCCGCCTCAACGTGTTCTGCGAACCCACCTCCGGACGGTTCCTCACCCGCTCCACCGCGTCCATGACCGCCCGGGTGTCGGTGCGCGGCGAGGACGCGATCGACGACCGCCCCCACACCGGGCACAACGCCTCGGTCCTGCTGGGGTTCCTCGCCCACCGGATGGGCCGGTCCCTGGACGGGCACGCCCGCACCGGGGCCGTGTGCGTGGCGGGGCTGCACACCGGCACCCTGCACAACCGGGTGTACGGCAGCGGCGACCTGCTGTTCAACCTCTCCTACGCCGACGCCCGGGCGGGCCGGACCCTGGAGCGGGAGGTGGCCGGCGCGTTCGACACCGCGTTGGAGGAGTTCACCGCCTCCTTCGCCGACACCGCCCTGTTCGCCCGCACCGCCGCCGACGCCCGCCGCCTCACCCGCCTGGACTGGCCCAAGCGGGGCCTGCCCGTGCTGGACGACCGCGACGCCTGGGGCCACGACCTGCTGCGCCGGGCGGGGGTGCCGCGGTGGCCCGCGGACGAACCCGCCTTCACCTGCGACGCCATCTGGATGGCCGGGGTCCCCGGCACCTGCACGGTCGTGCTGGGCCCGGGCGACCTGGCCGCCGACGGGGCGCACGGCGACGCCGAGCGCGCCCGCCTGTCCGACCTCGACGGGTTCGCCGACACGGTGGCCCGCCTGCTGACCGCCTTCACCGACGCGACGAACGGAGACCAGTGACCACCCTCTCCCCGGAACCGCCGGGACCGGCCCCGGCCCGGACCACGGTCCTGACCGACCACGACTCCCTGTCGGCCTTCCTCACCGCGGTCTTCGCCGACCGGGGACTGCCCCCGCAACGGGCCGCCGCCTCGGCGCGCGCCCTGTGCCACGGCGACCTGACCGGGATGGACTCCCACGGCACCGCCAACCTCACCCGCCTCTACCTTCCCCTGCTCGACGAGGGCCGGGCCGACCCCCGCGCCGAACCCCGGACCGTCACCGACCTGGGGGCGGCCGTACTGCTCGACGCCCGCCGCGCCCTCGGACTGTGGGCCGCCACCGAGGCCATGGACCTGGCCGTCGACCGGGCCGCGCGCCACGGGATCGGGATGGTGGCGGTCCGCGGCGCCACCCACCTGGGCTGCGCCGGGTACCACGCGCTGCGGGCGGCCGAACGCGGCATGGTCGGCCTGGTCGCGAGCAACTGCGGCGGGCAGCGCATCGCCCGGCCGCCGGGCGGCGCCGCGGCCCTGCTGGGCACCAACCCGCTCAGCGCCGCGGCCCCCGCCGGCGACCACCCGCCCTTCCTGCTGGACATGAGCACCACGGCCGCGCCCACCGGCCGCATCCGCCAGGCCGCACGGGAGGGGCGGCCGGTGCCCGAGGGGCTGCTGTGCGACGACCGCGGCGGCCCGGTCACGGACCCGGCCGCGTTCGACGCGGGGCGGGCGCACCTGATGTGGCTCGGCGGAGAAGTCGGCCGGTACAAGGGCTTCGGCCTGGGGCTGCTGGTGGAGGTGCTGTCCGCCGTGGTCTCCGGCTCCGGGCGCGGCCCCGCCCCCCGGGCCCTGGCCGGGGACGGCGGCCCCGCCGGGCGCGACGACGACATCGGGTACCTCCTGCTGGCCCTGGCCCCCGACGCACTGCGCGCGGGTGCGCGCGAGGACGCCGAGGAGCTGTTCGGGACGGTGCTGGGCTGCCCGCCCGTCGACCCCGCGGACCCGGTGCGCTACCCCGGCTGGCACGAGCACCACCGGGCCCGGGAGCGCCGGGAGCACGGTGTGCCGCTGGCCACCGGACTGTACGGGGAACTCGTCGACCTGGCGGAGCGGACCGGTCTGGCCGCTCCCGCGATCCTGGGGGAGGACCGATGAGGGCGCTGCGCGCGGCAGTGGTGGGACTGGGGGTGATCTCCCGGTTCCACCTGAAGGCACTGGCGGACTCCCCGGACTGGGACCTGGTCGCGGTGTGCGACCTGGCCCCGGCCCGGGTCGCGGCCCCGCCGCCCGGCGCGGCCGGGTACACCGACCACGTCCGGATGCTGGAGCGCGAGCGGCCGGACGCGGTCGTGGTCACCGCGCCCAACGACGCGCACGCGCGGATCTGCGCGGACGCGATCGCCGCCGGGGCGGCGGTGTGCGCGGAGAAGCCGCTGGCCCTGGACCCGGCGGAGGGGGAGGCGCTGGCCGCCCTGGCCCGGGACCACGGGGCGGTGCTGTTCACGGCCTTCCACCGTCGCTACAACTCCGAGTTCGCGGCACTGCGGGAGCGGCTCGCCGGGCACACGGTGGAGGAGGTGACCGTGCGCTACCTGGAGCGGATCGAGGAGCACGCGGGGGACGACACCTGGTACCTGGATCCGGCCCGGTGCGGCGGCGGTTGCGTGGCCGACAACGGGCCCAACGCCTTCGACCTGGTGGAGACCCTGCTGGGCCGGGCCGAGGTGACCGCGGCCCGGGTGGAGCACGACGGGGCGGGTGTGGACCGCCGGGCGGACATCGCCCTGGCGGCCGGGGCCGCCAGGGCCCGGGTGCTGCTGGACTGGTCCCACCCGGGGGAGCGCAAGGACGTGGAGGTGCGCACCTCGGACGGGCGGGTGTGGACGGCCGACCTGCTGGCCGGGCGCCCCGCCTTCAAGGAGTCGCTGTGGCACGAGTACGAGGGCGTCGCCGCCGACTTCGCCGCCCGGGTCCGCGCCGGACGGGTCGGCGACGGGGCCGGGGTGTCGGCACTGCGCCTGGTCGCCGGGGCCTACCACGCCGCGGCGCGGGGAGAGGGGGTGGCCCGGTGAACCCGCACGAGGACGGGGCCAAACGGGAGGTGGCCGCCGCCCTGGTCAAGGTGCTGGTGCACCGCAGGACCGACCGGGGCATGCGGCTGGAGCCGTTCGCGAGCCGCTGCGTGCGCGCGGGCGAGGTCCACGAGCTGGTCGCCACCGACCACACCGGGACCGCCGAGGGGACGCGGATCGACCGTGTGGGGTTCCTCGGCTTCGCCGAGATCACCGCGGCCGGCGTCGTGGACCGGGGCGACGAGGTGTGGATCGGACCGCGCCGGGTGGGCGTGGTCCTGGGCTTCGACGCCTGCCACACGCCCAACCACTACAACGTGCTGATCCACGCCGACCCGGTACCCACCGGCCGGGACCTGGGTCTGTGCCCGGAGGAGCGCGTGGTCTTCCGGCAGGGGAGCGCGCGGGCGATGGCCGAGCGCTTCCCCGGATCATTTGCAGAAAATGTCGAAGAATGTCCGATATAAAGTTTACGCAGTTTCGATGATCTCCGTCTCGGGGGTTTTTCCGGGGGGCGTGCCGGGGTAATATGAAAAAGGGATCGGGCGCCCGTCGAAAAGCCCGGCCAATTCCCCTTCCGGAAAATGCCCATTTCTTTTTTCCCTTTTCAAGGAGAATGCATGAGCGTCGCCGTCAAGGCCAACGACCGCCTCGAAGAGCGCTTCAACCTCTGGGACCACAACGGCAACGGCGTGATCGAGCGCTCGGACTTCGAGCAGGAGATCCAGAACATCCTCGACCGCTTCGGCGCCGACGCCTCGGGTCCGGGCGCGGCCGGTCTGCGGGCCGCCTACCTGGGCCTGTTCGACCGGCTGGCCCGGGCCGCCGGCACCGAGCAGATGGACAAGGAGGCCTTCCTCCGGGCCGCCGAGAGCGAGATCGTCAGCCGGGGCAACGCAGGCTTCGCCGAGGTCCTCCAGCCCACCATCCAGGCGATCATGGGCATCGCCGACACCGACGGCAGCGGCCAGATCAGCCCGGACGAGATGGAGCGGTGGTTCGCCGCCATCGGGCTGAACGCCGACCAGGCCGCCGAGGCCTTCCGCCAGATCGACACCGACGGCAGCGGCTCCCTCAGCGTCGGCGAGCTGGTCGCCGCCGTGCGCGACTACCACCTCGGCAAGAACGACATCCCGCTCCTGGGCGTCTGACCCCCCTTTCGGGAACCGACTCCCCTTTTCGGCCCGGCCGCACTCCGGTGCGGCCGGGCCCCGCACCCCCGGGTCCTCCCAGAAACGGAGAAAATGAAGTCAGCACTCCCCTCCCCGGCCTTCGCGGAAAGGAACGGGGAGAATTCCGCCGTGCCTTTCTTCGACCAATCGGAAACATTCCGAAGAATATGGCCCGAGATCCGGGAGCGCTGCTCCCGCCTCCTGGACGACGGGAAATTCTCGCACGGGTCCGCGGTCGCCGACCTCGAACGCGCGCTGGAGCGGTACACCGGCGCCCGGCACGCCGTCGGCGTCAACTCCGGCACCGACGCGCTCGTCCTGCTGCTGCGCGCCGCCGGACTGCGCCCGGGCGAGGAGGTGATCGTCCCCGCCCACACCTTCGTCGCCACGGCCACCGCCGTCGTGCACGCCGGCGGCGTCCCCGTCTTCGCCGACATCGAGGAACGCGGATACGGCATCGACCCCGACGCCGTGGCGGCCGCCGTCACCGACCGCACCCGCATGGTCATGCCCGTCCACCTCTTCGACCGCCTCGCCGACATGGCGGGCGTGCACCGCGTCGCCGACGCACACGGCCTCACCGTGGTGGAGGACAGCGCCGAGGCCATCGGCATGCGCGCCGACGGCACGCACGCCGGCCTGCTCGGCGCCGGGGGGGTGCTCTCCTTCTTCCCCGCCAAGACCCTGGGCGCGGTCGGCGACGCCGGGGCGCTGCTCACCGACGACGACGCCATCGCCGAGACCGCGCGGATGCTCCGCCACCACGGCCGCTCCGGGCGCACCCTGGCCGCGTTCCCCGGCATCGCCAACCCGACCGTCGTCACCGGCGGCAACAGCAAGATGGACGACCTCCAGGCCGCCGTCCTGCTGGCCAAGCTCGCCCACCTGGACGCCGACATCGAACGCCGGGCCGCGCTGTCGCGCCGCTACGACGACCGGCTGCGCGGCCTGCCCGGCGTACGCACCGTCCCCGGCGACCTCCCCGTCCGGCCCGGCGAGAACCGGGTGGTCTACGTCCACCTCGTCGAGGTCGACGACCGCGACGGCCTCGCCGCCCGCCTGGCCGCGGCCGGAATCGGCACCGAGGTCTACTACCCGCGCCCCCTGCACCTACAGCCCTGCTTCGCGCACCTGGGGTACCGGCCCGGCGACCTGCCCCGGGCCGAGGCGCTCTGCCGCACCGCCCTGGCCCTGCCGCTGTACCCCGACCTGGCCGAGACGGCCGTCGACCGGGTCTGCGACGAGATCGAACGCCACTACTCCGGGAGGTCCCGATGACCGTGGCCGCCGAACGGACCGCCATCCCGTTCTTCGCCCCCGACCTGTTCGAGGCCGACCGCGAAACGCTGCTGGAGCTGCTGTACGAGGTCGGCACCGACCCGGAGCAGAGGTTCATCCTGGGCCGGCGCACCGCCCGGTTCGAGGACGCGCTGCGCGCCCGCCTGGGCTCCGCCGACGTCGTGGCCTGCTCCAGCGGGACCTCCGCGCTCACCCTGGTCCTGGCCGCCATGGGCATCGGCCCGGGCGACGAGGTGATCGTCCCCGCCTTCGGGTGCGCCCCGCTGGCGAGCACCGTCCTGGCGGTCGGAGCCGTCCCGGTCTTCGCCGACATCGACCCGGCCACCCTGACCATGGACCCCGAACACGCCCAGGAACAGGTCTCCGGCCGGACCCGGGCCCTGATGCCCGCGCACATGTTCTCCGTCATGGCCGACATGCCGCGCCTGCGCGACCTGGCCGCCCGGACCGGGCTGCGGCTCGTGGAGGACTCCGCGCTCGCCCAGGGCGGCGTGCTCCGCGGCAGGCCCGCCGGGCGGTGGGGCGACGCCGGGGTGTACTCCTTCGTCCAGGTCAAGGTCTTCGGGATGCCCGGCGAGGGCGGGGTGGTCCTCACCGACGACGCCGCCCTCGCCGGGCGGGTGCGGATGCTGCGCAACCACGGCCAGGACGGCCGCAACCGCTTCCTGCACCACCACGTCGGCCACAACAGCCGCTTCGACGAGGTCATGGCCGCCGTCCAGCTGCACCGCCTGGCGGGCCTGGAGGAGCGCATCGCCCGCCGCACCGCGATCTGCGACCACTACTCGGCGGCCTTCGCCGACCTCGCCGGGGCCGGGGTGGCCGCGCCCCCGGCGGGCGGGGACGGCCGCTTCCCCTACGTCTACACGCTGCTGTGCGAGGACCGGGACGGGCTGCGCGCCCACCTGGCCGCGGCCGGCGTGGACACCCACGTCTACTACCCGCGGACCCTGCCCGAACAGCCCGCCTTCGCCCCCCACGCCCGGGCCGGCGGGGACTGGCCCCGGGCCCGGGAGGCGGCGCGCCGCAACATCTCCCTGCCCCTGTACCCGCACCTGACCGACGCCGCCGTCGAGCACGTGGTCTCCGCGGTCCGCGCGTTCGCCCTCGGGAGGAAACCATGACCGACCACCTGACCGCGCCGCCCGCACCGCCCCGGGCCACCGCCCCCCGGCCCACCGTGGCCGCCTACGCCCGGCTGGCCAAGCTCGACATCGTCGACTACTACATCGGCCTGCCGCTGGTGTTCGCGATGACCCTGCCCCTGCTGGGCCCGCGCGCCGACACCCTCGGCTTCCTGCTGCTGGTGCTGCTCGCCGAGGTCGCCGTGGTGGCCGCCATGGTCGCCTTCGACGACGTCACCGGGTACCGGGACGGCTCCGACGCCGCCAACTACGGCTCGGACGCCGCCCGCCGCCGCCTGGCCCGCAAACCCCTGGTCGCCGGGACCCTCACCGAGGCGCAGGCGCTGCGCTTCGGCCGGGCCGCGACCGTGGCGAGCGTCGTCCTGTGGACGGCGGTGGTGGCGCTGGCCCCGCACCGGCCGCTGTGGGCCGTCATCGGCGCCGCGCTGTGCCTGGTCGCGTCGGTCCAGTACTCCTGGGGGCTCAAGATCAGCTACCGGGGCTTCCAGGAGCTCTTCCTGGTCGGCCTGGGGGTGGGCTGGGTCCTGGTCCCCTACGGCCTGCTCGTCGGGCACGTGGACGGGTTCGTGATCGTGCAGGCGCTGATCTTCGGCGGCGGCCCGATGATCTTCGGCCTGTACTCCAACACCAACGACGCCGACGGGGACCGGTCGGCCGGGCGCATCACCGTCGCCGCCAAGGTCACCCCGCGCACCAACACCGTGTTCATCATCGCGGTCACCGCACTGGAGACGCTGCTGGTCACCGGCTCGCACCTGCTCGGTATCGCGCCCTGGTGGTTCCCCACCGTGCTGCTGCCGGTCATCGCGCTGCGCATCGTCCAGCTCTACACCGGGTTCGTCGCCGGGGACATCCTGCGCGCCCGGCGCATGGCCATCCACACCCACCGGGCCACGGTCGTGCTCCTGCTCGCCGCGAACCTGGCCGCGCCCCTGCTGCCGGACACACTGTGGTGACCGCCGCCGACGTGGCCGTCGTGGGCGCCGGACCCGCCGGGCTGGCCACCGCCCACCTCCTGGCCGCCGCCGGGCACACCGTGCGGGTGCTGGAGGCCGTCGACGCCGTGGGCGGGCGGATGCGCACCCTGCGCACCGACGGCCACCTCATCGACACCGGCGCGGAGATGATCCCGTCGGCCGACGCCTACCCGGCGACCTGGCGGCTCATCCGCGCCACCGGGCTGGACGCCGACCCCGGGGCCGTCCCCCTGGTCCGCGACGCCCTGTCGGTGTGGTGGAACGGCCGGGCCCGCCGCCACGCCGGACGCCCCCTGGGACTGCTCACCGGCATGGGGCTGTCCCCGCGGGCCCGCCTGGACCTGGTGCGGCTGCAACTGCGCCTGGGGCGTGCCGGGCTGGACCCCGAACACCCGGAGCAGGGCGGCCTGGACGGGGTGACCGTCGCGGACCTGCTCCGCCACCGCCACCCGCAGCTGGGCGAGCGCCTGCTGGGCCCGCTGGCCGCCGGGTTCTTCGGCTGGCCGCCGGAGACGGCCGCCGCCGGGCCCTTCGCCGCCCACCTGCTCGCCGCCGGCAGCACCGCGACCTGGCGCACCTACCGCGACGGGATGGACACCCTGGCCCGGGCCCTGGCCGCCGGGCTCGACGTGCGCACCGACCACCCCGTCACCGGAGTGGTCCCCGGGCCGGACGGCGTACGCGTGGACTCGCCCGCGGGCGGGTTCACGGCCCGGGCCGTCGTCCTGGCGGTGCCCGCGCCCGAGGCCGCGCGCCTGTACCCGGCCGCGCCCCCGGACGAACGCGACTACCTGCTGGCCTGCGGGTACGCGCCGATGCTCCGGATGACCGCGCTGCTGGACGCGCCGCTGACCCCGCGCGGAGCGCGCCGGGGCTTCGCACTGCTGGTGCCCGACGACCCCCTGCTGGGGGCGGTCACCATCGACCACTCCAAACACCCCGGCCGGGTGCCCCGCGGCCGCGGCCTGATCTCCCTGATCACCCGCCCCGAGGCGACCGGCGCTCTGATGGACGCCCCCGACGAGGACGTGGACCGGGCGCTGCTGGCCCGGGCCGAGCACATCCTCCCCGGGGTGGACGCGCACGTGCGGGGCACGGTCGTGCACCGGTTCCCGCACGGGCTGCCGCTGCCGCGCCCGGCGGCGCTGGCCGCCCGCCCCGCGTTCGCCGCACGGCCCCTGGCCGCCGTCGACTACGCCGGGGACTGGATCTCGCTGCGCCCGTGCAGCGAGGGGGCGGTGACCTCCGCTTTCACGGCCGCCGAACGCACGGCGGCCTACCTCGCACAGACCCGCGAACCGATCCCGATCGAGGCATCATGCTCACGAGCAAACCCATCCACCTGGGCACCCTCTTCGACGACCTGGAACGGCGCGGCTCCACCACCGCGATCCGGCTGAGCAGGCCCCTGGACACCGCCCCCGAGGCGGGCCCGGAACTCGACGTCCCCAGCGCCGCCGACCTGGTCCGGCGGTTCGCCGGCTGGTTCGCCGCGGCCGGGGTGCGCCCCGGCGACCGGGTGGCCATCGCCAAACGCAACCACTGGGACTACGTGCTGCTGTCGTGCGCCGCCGCACGCCTGGGCGCGGTCCCGGCGTCCCTGTCGGCCCACCTGGCCCCCGAGACCCTGGACACCCTGCTGCGGCGGCTGGGCCCGACCCTGCTGGTCACCGACGCCGACCTGCTCGGCTCCGCCCGCGCCGCGGGCCGCGACCTCGGCGGCCGGGCCGCCCGCACCCTGGTCGTGGACGGGACGCAGCCGGGGGCGCTGTCCCCGGCCGACCTGCACGGCGCCACCGCTCCGCCGCCGTGCCGCCCGCACCTGGACGCGCCGCTGGCGATCATGCACACCTCCGGGACCACCGGCACCCCCAAACTGGTCGTGCACACCACCCGCACCCTCATGCGCAGGCTGGCCGGGTTCGAGTCGCACCGGTGGCCGGTCCTGGGCAGCCGCCGCGACGACACCGTCACCTCCTCCTACTCCTACGCCCACGGCCGGGCGCTGGCCTGGACGGCGGGCGTGCTGTGGCTGTTCCCCGAGGCGATCTCGGTGATCGCCGACCCGGACTGGTCGCAGGCCGGGCCCGCGCTGCGCCGGCACCGCCCCACCACCCTGGAGGCCCAGCCCGCCACCCTGGTGCTCTGGCAGCGGCACCTGGAGGGGGAGGGAGAGGCGTTCGCGCGGGTGCGGCTCTTCATCAGCACCTTCGACGCCGTCCACCCCTCCACCGTCCGCGCGTTCCTCGACGCCAGCGGCCGCCGGGCACCGGTGTGGATGCAGGGCTGGGGGCAGAGCGAGACCGGGCCGCTGACCTTCCGCTTCTTCACCCGGCGGTCCCTGGCCGACCGCCAGGGGGCCGACCCCACCACCCGCGACCTGGGGCGCCCCGTCCCGGGCCGGACCCGGCTGCGCGCCGTGGACCCGCGGACCCTGCGCCCCCTGCCGCCGGGGGAGACCGGGCTGCTCTACTGCCGCACCGACGCCCTGTGCACGGGCTACGTCGGCGAGGAGGGGCGCTGGCGCAGCAAACTCATCGGCCAGTGGTGGAACACCGGGGACATCGGCGCCATCGACCGCACCGGCGCGGTCCGGCTGGTGGACCGGGAGGTGGACGCCCTCGCCGACGGCGGCTGCCTGGAGATCGAGGACGTCGTCGACGAGCGGTTGCCCCAGGTGTTGGAGTGCGTCGTCCTGGGGGTCCCCGACGGGCCGCCCGTCCCGGTCCTGGCCGTGGAGGACGGAGCCCTGGACGTCGGGGCCTGGAAGGAGGCCGTGGCGGACCTGCCGGAGATGGCCGACCCGGTGGTCGTCGGCTGGGACGACCTGCCCCGCACCGGCACCGGCAAGGTCCGGCGCGGAACACTGCGCGAGCGTCTGGGCCTGCCCCGCACCGCCGCGGGCACCGGGAAGTGGACGTGAGCGCGGCGACGGCCGTCGCCGCCGCGCCGCTGGCGGGGGTCGCGGTACGGGCGGCGGGGGACACCCTGCCGCTGCGGATCGCGGTCGACCGGCTGCGGGCGCTGGGGTGCGCGGTGGAACGGGAGGACGGCACCCGGACGGGCGATGGGGACCGCGCGGAGCGGGACGGCGGTGCCGGGTGGGCCGCCCCGTCAGGTCACGGGGGCGCCCGGTCGGTCCGCGGCGTGCCGTCGGCCGATGAGCACCGCGCACGGCGGGGCGGCGACGCCGGACGGATCGACGTGGTGGGCTCCGGCGGGGCGGGATGCGACATCTCCTGGTCGGCCGACGGTGCCGCCCTGGCGGACGAGCGCGACGTGCAGGCCGCCTGCGGCCTGGCCCACCTGCACGGGCGGGCCCGGGGCCGACCGCGGTTCCTGCCGGTGGACCACGCGTCGGTGTGCGCCGGGGTGCTGGCCGCCCAGGCGGTCGCCGCGGTGGTGCTGGCCCTGGAGAGAGGGGGTCCCGCCCTGCGGGCGTCGGTGTCGGTGGCCGGGGCGGCCCTGCTCGCGGTCGCCCCCTATGCGGCCGAGGCCACCGCGGACCCGGGGGGCGTCCCCGGTCCCGGGCCGGGGGAGCCGCCGCCGTTCCGCTCCGCCGACGGGGTCCGTTTCGAGATCGAGACCCTCGACCCGGAGGCGTGGCTGCGGTTCTGGGAGGCGCTGGGCGCTCCCCGGGAGGCGGTCGCCGCCGGGTGGGCGCCGTTCCAGCGCCGCTTCGCCACGGCGGTCTGTCCGCTGCCCGGCGAACTGTTCGCGGTCCTGGAAACGCTGCCGTTCGCGGCGGCGGCCGAGACGGCCCGGGCCTGCGGGGTGGGCGCGGTCGCCCTGCGGGCACCCGGTGACGCGGCGGAGGAGGACCCGGAGCCGCCGTGGCGGCTGCACGGCACCGGCC
>NZ_JASFDV010000099.1 GCF_030766825.1 Nocardiopsis sp. CC223A | reverse complement strand
GGTCGCGGTCGGCGGCCTCGCGCGGGCGGGCGCCCTCGGCCTCCAGGATCAGGGACGCCCGGCGCAGCGGCGCCGGGAGCCCGGCCGGGGCCCGCAGTGCCAGGGCGCGCGCCGCGACCAGCAGTTCGCAGGCCAGCAGCGGGCGCAGCGCCGCGATGGCGCCGTCCAGCTGGTGCACCGCCAGCGGGGCGAAGCTGGCGTCCTCCTCCGTCCCCCGGGACAGCACCACGGTCTCCAGCGAGGCCGGGGCCGCGGCCGCGCGCAGGGCGCCGTAGGCCGACCCGGCCGTGTACTCCAGGATCATCGTGCCCGAGGACCCGGCCGGTCCGGTCGCGAGGAACGCCGGGAGGCCGGTGGCCGCCGGGTCCGACAGCGCGCGCAGCCGCCCCAGCAGGGCGGGCGCCGTCTGGGCCAGGGCCAGGCGCAGGGCGTCCGAGCGCAGGGTGAGCGCGGCCATGTGGAACCCGCCGTGGTGCACGGCCCGGGTGTGCCCGGTCCCGGCCCCGATGATCAGCGGGTTCTCCTGCGCGGCCGCGGACAGCGCCCCGACCAGCCCGGTGATCTCGGCCAGCGCGTCCACGAGGACCCCCTGCACCTGCGGTGCGGTGCGGAACCCGAAGGGGTCCTGCACCCGCGCGGGGGCGGGCAGGGCCGGGCCCAGGAGGTCGCGCAGCCGGCGGGCGACGGTGATCGCACCGGGCGAGGCGCAGGCGCGGGCGGCCTCGGGTGAGAACGCCTCGGTGTTGGCGCCGACGGCCGCGGCGGACATCGCCGTGATCACCGTCGCGGCCCGCACCAGGGGTTCCAGGTCGGCGACCGCGAGGGCGGTGCGGGCCAAGGTCAGGGCGCTGCTGCTGATCAGGGGCAGCGCGTCGGTGTCGGGGAAGTGCCCCGGTGGCGTCCAGGGGGCGGCGGCCGGGCGCTCGCCGAGCAGGGTCAGCGCGGTCCCGGCCAGGGCGGCCAGGTCGCCGGTGCCGACGGTGCCGTGTTCGCGGACGGTGGGCAGGGCGCCGGCGCCGAGCATGCGCAGCAGCGCGCGGGCGGTGCCGGGCGAGACCCCCGAGCCCCCGGCGGCGATCTGGTTGACCCGGACGATGAGCATGGCGCGCACCACCGTTTCCGGGAGGGGGCGGCCCGCGGCGGCGGCGTGGCTGCGCAGCAGGCGCAGGCCGTGGCCCTCCCCCTCGCCGGCGGGGTCCACGGTGACGGTCCGGTTGGCGCCCACCCCGGTGCTGCGCCCGTAGACCGGTCCGCGCGCGGCGGCCTCGCCCGCGCCGCGGTGGGCGGCGGCGATGCGGCGCAGGGCGGCGGGGGTCAGGCGGACGGGTTCGGCGGACCGCGCCGCACCGGCGATGCGCCCGCAGTCCAGGGGTGATCCGTCCAGGCTCAGCATGCCCGCCTCCATCGGTACGTGTGCGACATGGGGGATATCCGCCTCTTCCCTCCTCGACTGGAGTATGTCATTCTGCTGCCAGATGGCAAAAGGCTTCCATCAGATGAAAATGAACCGGGTTTCATCCGAAGCCCGAACGAACCAGGACCGAAGGGAAACACCCGTGGCCGAGTCGACGCGCACCGTCGAACGCGCGCTGGAGCTCCTCGCCGTGGTCGCCGAACGCGGCCCCGTGTCCCTGACCGAGTGCGCCCGCGACACCGGGCTCGCTCCCAGCACGGCGCTGCGGCTGCTGCGCACCCTGGAGTCCACCGGGTTCGTCGACCGCGGCGACGACGGCGCCTTCAGCCCCGGTCACCGGCTGATCGGCATCGGCGCCAAGGCCCTGGGCAACGACTCGCTCATCGCCCTGGCCCGGCCCTCCCTGGCCGAACTGGCCCGCCAGACCGGCGAGTCCGGCTACCTGTGCGTGGGCACCGCCGACCGGGGCGTCCTCTACATCGACCAGGTCGAGGGCAACCGCACCATCCGCCACGTCAGCTGGGTGGGGCACCGCTTCCCCCAGGACGGGTCGGCGGTCGGCCTGGCCCTGCGGGGAGAGATCCCCGCGCAGGGGTACGTGGCGGTCGCCTCCGTCGTGGACCCCGAGGTCATGGCGCTGGCCGCCCCGATCCGCTCGGCCGCCGGGACCGTCGCCGCGCTCAGCGTCGTCGGCCCGTCCTTCCGCCTGGACGAGGAGCGCATCGCCGCCCTGGGCGCCCTGCTGACCGCCGAGGCCGACCACGTGTCGGGGCTGCTCGGCGCCCCCCGGGACCCCGGCGGCACCGACGGTCCCGACGACACCGACGACACCGGGAACGACGCCACCGACGACGAGAAGGCGGGAGGGCTCTGACCCGACCGGGGCGTCCGCGCCCGGCGCGCACCTCCCCCGGCCCCGCAACGGCAATCCCCTCAGGAGAATCCGATGATTCGATTCGACCGGGCCACCAAGGCCTACCCCGACGGCACCGTCGCCGTCGACGGCCTCGACCTGACCGCGCCCACCGGCAAGACCACGGTGCTGGTCGGCCCCTCCGGCTGCGGCAAGACCACCTCCCTGCGCATGGTCAACCGGCTCATCGAGCCCACCTCGGGCACCGTCCTGCTGGACGGCCGCGACACCGCCGGGCTCGACACCGCCGAGCTGCGGCGCGGCATCGGCTACGTGATCCAGAACGCGGGCCTGTTCCCGCACCGGACCGTCGCGGACAACATCGCCTCCGTCCCCCGCCTGCTCGGCTGGACCCGCCGCACGGCCCGGGACCGCGCGCTGGAACTCCTGGAGCTGGTCGGCCTGCCCGCCGCCTACGCCGACCGCTACCCCGCCCAGCTGTCCGGCGGCCAGCAGCAGCGGGTCGGCGTGGCCCGGGCGCTGGCGGCGGACCCGCCGGTGATGCTCATGGACGAGCCCTTCAGCGCGGTCGACCCGGTGGTGCGGGCCCGCCTCCAGGAGGAGTTCCTGGCGTTGCAGCGGGAGATCGGCAAGACCATCCTGTTCGTCACCCACGACATCGCCGAGGCGGTCACCCTCGGGGACCGGATCGCGGTGCTGCGGGTGGGCGGGGAGCTGGCCCAGTTCGCGCCCCCGCACGAGCTGCTCACCCGGCCGGCGGACGACTTCGTCGCCGACTTCGTGGGCCGGGACCGCGGGTACCGGGCGCTGGACTTCGCCGCACCCGCCGCCCTGGAGGTGCGCGAGGAGAACACCGTCCGCCTGGGCGCGAGCCTGGAGGAGGCCCGCGGGGCGGCCCGCGACGGGTGGACGCTGGTGGTGTCCGACGCGCACCGGCCGCTGGGCTGGATCGACGTCACGGCCGCCGGCCCCGGAACGGCCGGGCCCGACCCGGTCGGGCGGGAGCACCTGGTGCTGGGCGGCACGACGGCCCGCGGGGCGGAGGGCCTGCGCGAACTCCTCGACGCGGCGCTCTCCTCCCCCTCGGGCCGGGGCGCCGTCACCGACGAGGCCGGGGTCCTGACCGGCACCGTCACCCCCGAGGACGTGGTCGGGGCCATCACCGCCGCCCGGGCCGAGGCCGCCGCGCAGGCGGCGCGGGAGCCCGCCGGGGCCACCACGGACCGACGGTCCCAGGCCCCCGCGGAGGAGACCGCATGACCGCCCTGCGCTGGCTCTCCGACAACGCCCCGATCATGGCCGAGTACTTCCTGGCGCACGTGTGGCTGTCCCTGGTCCCGCTGCTGCTGGGCCTGGCGATCGCGCTCCCGCTGGGCTGGGCCGCCCACCACTTCGGGTTCCTGTACCGGCCGCTGGTCGCCGGGTCCGCCCTGCTCTACACCCTGCCCTCACTGGCCCTGTTCGTCCTGCTCCCCCAGGTGCTGGGGACGCGGATGCTCGACCCGGTGAACATCGTGTGCGCGCTGACCGTCTACACCGTCGCCCTGCTGGTGCGCGTGGTCGCCGACGGCCTGGCCGCCGTGCCCGAGGAGACCGCCCGGGCGGCCGACGCCATGGGGTACCGGCCCGTCCAGCGCTGGCTCCTGGTCGAGCTCCCGGTGGCCGTGCCGGTCATCGCCGCCGGTCTGCGCGTCGCGTCGGTGTCCAACGTGAGCCTGGTGTCGCTGGGCGCCCTGCTGGGCGTCCCGCAGCTCGGCTCGCTGTTCACGCTGGGCTTCCAGCTCGGCTACCTGGTGCCGATCGCGGCCGGGATCGTCCTGTGCCTGCTGCTCGCCTGGCTGCTGGACGGCCTCATCCTGGCCGCGGCCCGCGCGCTGACCCCCTGGAAGAGAGCGGAGACGACGGCATGAACCTCATCGACTGGTTCGCGGACCCCGCGCACTGGGTCGGCCCCGACGGCATCCCCCGCCAGGTCCTCACCCACCTGCTGTACTGCGCCATCGCCGCCGCGGCGGCGATCGTGATCGCGCTCCCGGCGGGCCTGGTCATCGGGCACACCGGCCGGGGCGCGGTCCTGGTCGCCGGGCTGGCCAACGCCCTGCGCGCGCTGCCCACCCTGGGCCTGCTCATCGCGGCGGTGCTGCTGGTGTCCCCGCACTTCGGGTCGCAGCTGGCGTTCGCGGTCCCGGCCCTGATCGTGCTCGTGGTGCTGGCGGTCCCGCCGATCCTGACCAACGCCTACGCCGGGGTGGTCGCGGTGCCGCCGCAGGTGCGGACCGCCGCCCACGGGATCGGGATGCGCCCCTGGCAGGTGCTGCTGACCGTGGAGCTGCCCTGCGCCCTGCCGCTGGTGATCTCCGGGGTGCGCAGCGCCTCGCTGCAACTGGTGTCCACCGCGACCGTCGCCGCGTACGTGTCGCTGGGCGGGCTGGGCCGGTACATCATCGACGGCCAGGCCCAGCTGGACTACACGCAGATGCTCGCCGGGGCGGTCCTGGTCGCCCTGCTGGCCGTCGCCGTGGAGGCGCTGCTGCTCCTGCTGGAGCGGGCCCTGGTCTCCCCCGGCCTGACCGGGCGCCTGCGCAGGCTCCCCGACCCGGACGGGGACCCGGCGGCCGCCGTCCCCGCCGCGGCCCCGTCCCCGGGGAGGGCGCCGTGAACCCGCCCCGCAACCCCCTGGAGGCCCCCATGACCCCTCGACGAACGCGCACGCGGACGCTGCGCGCGGCGACGGCGCTGGCCGCCGCGCTGGGCGTCCTCGCGGCCACCGGCTGCGGGCTCGGCTCCGACCCGCTGGCCGCCGGGGAGGGGGTGGACCGCGACGGCTCGGGCACGATCGTGGTCGGCTCCGCGAACTTCCTGGACAGCCTGCTCATCGCGAACATCTACGCCGAGGCGCTGCGCGCCGAGGGCTTCGAGGTGGAGGAGCGGTTCAACATCGCCAGCCGGGAGGCGTACGTGCCCGGGCTGGTCGACGGCTCCATCGACCTCATCCCCGAGTACAGCGGGGCCCTGCTCCAGTACGTCCACCCCGGGACCGACGTGACCGCGGACGAGGAGGTGCTGGCGGAGCTGGAGGTACGGGTGCCCGAGGGGCTGGCCGTGCTGGAGGCGTCGGCGGCGCAGAGCAAGGACGTGCTGGTCGTCACCGGGGACACCGCCCGGGAGCACGGCCTGGAGACGGTGTCCGACCTGGTGCCGCTGGCGGGGGAGATGACCCTGGGCGGGCCGCCGGAGTGGAAGACCCGGTACAACGGCGTCGTGGGCCTCCAGGAGGTCTACGGACTGGAGTTCGGGACCTTCGTGGCCCTGGACGCGGGCGGCCCGCTGTCGCTCAACGCGGTGACCAACGGGCAGGTGGACGTGGTCGACCTGTTCACCACGGACCCGGCCATCGGGGAGCGCGACCTGGTGATGCTGGAGGACGACCAGGGGTTGTTCCTGGCGGAGAACATCCTGCCGCTGGTCCGGGAGCAGGCCGTGGACGAGGAGGCGCGGGAGGTCCTGGACGCGGTGTCGGCGCGGCTGAACACCCCCGACATCCGGGAGATGATGGGCCGGATCATCTCCCAGCGGGAGAACCCGACCCTGGTGGCGCGGGACTGGCTCAGCGCCAACGGCCTGGCCTGAGCGGGGTCGCGGCAGGGGGTCCGGCGCGCGGGGCTTCGGGGCGGGGGCGGTGCCCGGGGCCTCGCGCGATCCGGTTCAGACGACCTCGGACATCTCCGACTGCAACTCGGTCGCCTTGCGCAGCAGCCCGCGCATGAGGACGAGCAGCAGGGCGAAGGCGACGCCACCGGCGGTGGTGGTGAAGGCGGCGCCCAGGGCGCCGATCAGCTCCATGCCGTCGGCGGGCGAGGGGATGTCCGAGTCCACCAGCAGGTGCACGGTGACCCCGGCGGTGAGCAGGGACGCCGCGAGGGTGGCGCCGATGATGACGTCCACCCAGAAGAACGTCCGGCGGGTGAAGATCGCGTCGCGCTCGACCATCGCGAGCAGCGCCCACACGGCGACCAGGGCGACCTGCACACAGGCGACGCCGAGGATCGCCAGGATGACGTAGGGGAGTTCGTAGGGGGCGTAGGGAGGGAAGCGCTCGACCTCGTCGGCGGCGGCGCCCGGGATGACGACGACCTGGCCGAAGAGGCCGACGAGGATCGCCAAGGCGACGCCGACCCGCAGGACCAGGGTGATATAGCTGTGCATAAATCGATTCTCGATAGATAGCTATCGAAAGTCAATATGCCAGGTGCGCCCGGTACGCCCTGAGTAGACAGTCGTGCAGGCCCCGCGGTTCTCCCCGATCCCGTGGGCCCCGGCCCGCACCGCGACGCGCGGGCGTTCCGGCCGGGACACGGCACGGCCGCCCCGGGCGGCCCTACTCGATGCCGCGCTCGATCGCCTGCTCGGCCGCCGCGCGCGGCCCGCCGGTGAAGGGGTCGCCGTGGCCGGGCAGCAGCACGGCCTCCTCCCCCAGTTCCGCCAGCCGCTCCAGGGAGGCGATCGCCCGGGCGCCCTGGTGCGTGGACATGCGGCTGATCGTGGTCGGCCCCGTGCGGCCGGTCGTGGGGTCGAAGGTGACCAGGGCGTCCCCGGTGAACACCACCCCGCGGTCCGGCCAGACGAACACGGCACTGCCCGGGGTGTGCCCGGGCACGCCCACCACCCGCGGGCTTCCGGGCACCTCCTCCAGGACCCGGCCGTGGACGAACGTGGAGTAGGTCGGCACCGGCGGCGCGTTGAACGCCCCCGAGCCCTCCAGGTGCGCGAGCAGCCGGGCGGCCCGGGGGCGGCGCAGCAGGTAGGGCAGCATCGAGCGTTCGGGCGGGGCGTGCACCATCGCCTGCGCGGGGCCGCCGCCCAGCAGCGGCGCGTCGTCCTCGTGCACCCACACCGTCGTTCCGGGGTGGTCCAGCGCACGGGCGGCCAGGCCGATGTGGTCGGGATGGCCGTGGGTGAGCAGGACCGCCCGCAGCCGCCCGCCCACCCGGGACACCGCGTCCAGGAAGCCGGAGCTGTGCGTGGGCAGCCCGGCGTCGACGAGGACCAGGCCCTCGTCGGTGTCCATCAGGTAGAAGTTCACCACCTCGTCGCCGAGGCGGAACACACCGGGGGCGACCTCGTCGGGCAGATGACCCATGGATTCCTCTCGGCGAGCGAAGGGGCGCGCCGCCCACCTGGGGCGTCCCCTTTTCTCTACCGGAGCGGCCGCCGGAGATGGGCGACCGACACCCCCGCCCCGGCCGGGGCCCGCGCTCCGGCCGGGGCGCCGTCAGATCTTCGCGGGCGTCCGGTCCGGGGCTTCGACGAGCGCGACCCGCTTGAGCAGGCCGACCGCCCGGCCCACCCCCTCCACCGCGTTGACCAGGGTGTCCTCGTGCTCGATGTTGAGGGTGCCGTCGTATCCGACCGAGCGCAGCAGGCAGGCGAAGTCGGCCCAGAAGGTCGCTCCGCCGGGGTGGCCGAGACCGAGCGTGACGTAGTTCCAGGCGCGGTCGCCGGGCCTGGTGGGCGCCACGGTGTCGAGCAGCCCGTCGCGCGCGGCCTCCGGCCCGTTCACGCGGACGTCCTTGGCGTGGACGTGGAAGATGGAGCCGCCCAGCGCGCGGATCACGGTGGGGATGTCCGCGCCCATCCACATCAGGTGCGAGGGGTCCAGGTTCGCCCCCACGACCTCGGCGTCCCCGACGCTCTCGATGAGCCGGAGCATGCCGGAGACGTTGTGCACCAGCTGCCCGCCGCAGGGTTCGACGGCCAGGCGCACGCCCTTGTCCCGGGCGAGGGCGGCCAGCTCCTTCCAGTAGGGAACGGCGACCTCGTCCCACTGGTAGGCGAGGATGTCCAGGTTCTCCGGGGGCCAGGCGGTCGTGATCCAGTTCGGGTGGGAGTCGCCCCGGCCCCCCGGGAGGCCGGACATCAGGACGACGGTGGGAACGCCCAGGGCACCGGCCACCTCGATCGTGTCGCGGACGACCCGGTCCTGCCGCGGGCCGGAGACCGGGTGGAGCTGGTTGCCGTTCGCGGTCAGGGCGCTGAGGGCGAGCCCCCGGTCACTGATCCTGCCCGCGAACTCCTCGCGGGCCGCGGCCGAGGACACGAGCGCGGGCAGGTCCGCGTGCGGGCTCTCCGACCAGTTGCCGGTGGCCACCTCCACCGAGCTCAGGCCGAGGTCCCGGGCGAGGTCCAGGGCCTCCTCGAAGGTCAGGTGGCTGACGGAATCGGTGATCAGGCCGATCTGCGTGGCGGGTCCTTCGGGGTTCGGGGGCGGGGCGGTCGCGGCGCCCGGCCCCGGTACGGACGGCGGGGTGCGGCCGCCCCACCGCACCGCCCGCCTTCGTCCCCCGGAGCGGGCGGGGGGCGCTCACCCGACCGGTCCGTGCGGGTACTGCGTACCATGCGGAGGCACTGGTAAGAATGTCAAGACATATACACAACACCACTAAGAGGCCCGTGCAGAGGGTCCGGTGCCCTTCGGAGGCCCCGGACCCGCCCCGGACCGGGCGCGGCACGGCTGCTCCCGGGCGCCCCGGGAACCGCCGCCCGCCTCAGGTGGCCGGGGAGGTCCCGTCGAACGCCACCACCACGGGCGCGGAGCCCTCCGCGAGGTAGTAGTGCCCGGGGAAGTGGTCGACGTGCAGGTGGTGGCGGGGGTGCGCCTCGTCGGCGAAGACCTCGACGTTCTCGGCCAGCACGGCGAGGGACTCGGGGGCGCCCTCGATCACCAGGGTCCCGCCGTCGACGGAGACCCGGACCTTGCCCGATGCTCGGTGCCGAACGTCGACCCGCGCCGGCGCCCGGTCATAGGGCGCCGGATCCGCCACCGGCGCCAGTGCGCCCTCCCCACCGCCACGGAGCACCCGCGCCAGGGCAAGGAGCCCCTCCCGCGTTCCGGACACCTCCACCTCGCCCGTCGCCTCCGCGTACCGCGACCGCGGCCCGGCACTCCTCATACCGAGCCGACCAGGCGCCGGACCGCAGCGATGGTCTGCGCCAGCCGCCGGTCATCGGCGGGGGTGACGTCGTCGGGGGTGTTCCAGGCCGACGTCCGAAGGTCGTGGTGGCGTTCCAGCTCCGCGGCGAGTTCGCAGGCCTGCTCGTAGAGCGGGCCGCGGCGCGAGGTCACCTCGGCCGCGCCCAGCACGAGGAGGTCGGCGGCCCGGTCCAGCCCGGCCGCCCCGCTCTCGTGGTCGGCGAGCGCGGCGCCGACCCACTCCCGCCACCGCGCCCGCTCGTACTCCCGCTCGCCCATCCGCCCAGCATGGCAGAGGCACCGCGCCCCGGGCCTCACTCCCTTTCCGGAACCGGGAAGGCGCCACAGGCCGCCGGTTCCACGGTGGGGACGATCGCCAGGCTCTCCACCAGCAGCAGCGCCGCCAGGACGAACACCTGGACCGCCCCGGCCTCGAACGGTGTCGCGCCGCCGAGCAGCATGCCCCCGAACGCCCCGGGCAGGGCCGCCAGGCCCACCGCGCGGGTCCGGTCCGGGACCGGGAGCAGCGCGGAGGCCGCGGCGGGGCGGCCGATCTCCAGGGCCGCGTCACGCGGCGACAGGCCCGGGGACAGGGCCGCTTCGACCTCGCCCCTGCGGGTGCGCGGTTCCTCGGTGGCCCGGCGCCCGGCCAGGACGGTCGCGGTCAGCGCGCCGCCGGTGAGGATCCCGGTCAGCGGGATGACGGCCGGACCGCTGACGGGTGCCGGGCCGGTGAGCGGCAGCGCGGCCATGACGGGGACGACCGGGAGGCAGACGGGCGGGAACGCCCACAGGAACCGCCACCGGGTGGTGGTGATGCGGCGCCCGGCGGTCAGGGAGGCGACAGCGAGCATGACCGCGACGAAGCCGAGGGTGAGCGGGCCGGAGGAGACGACCGCCGCGACGAGGAAGGAGACCGCGCCCGGTTACAGGACCGCGCGGCCGTCGGCGCGCAGCACGGCGAAGCCGTGGCCGAGGCGGCCCAGCACGGACACCCCGGCGGCGGCCGGCGCGGGGCCCACCACCAACAACTCGGACTCGCCCATGGTCCTCCCCTTCGCCCGGCGGCCTCCCCGAAGGCGAGCGTCGCACACGGGCGGTTCGGGTGAAGCGGCTGTGGGCGGTGTGGGGAAGGACACCGCCCGCAGCGGGCCCGGTCGTCAGGGAACCTCCCCGGCACCCGGGTTCAGGGCCAGGTAGGCGCGGATACGGTCGGCCAGCTCGGCGAACTCGCCCTGGTCCGGGGCCCGGGGTGCGGCCGGGTAGTCCTCCGGCTCGGCCGGGCGCGGCCGGGGAACGAGGTCCAGGTAGGGGCGGACCAGGGCTCCGGCGAGCCGGTCGGGGTCGGTGTCCGTCCGGTCGCTCGGGCCGATGAAGGCCTGTTCCCGGCGGGCGGATGCACCGGAGGCTCCGGCGGCCCGGGTGTTCCGGTCGGGGAATCCGGGCGGGTCGGCGAGCAGGTCGCCGTGCCCGGGAACGTCTTTGCGTTCGAGTGCGGCCGGGAGTGCGCGCGGCTTTCGGTCGGCGCGGCGGGGGACGAAGAGCGCGGCCAGGGCTGTGGCAAGGAGTGCGACGGCCAGGGCCCACACGCGTGCGGGCATGCCGGTGCAGGGCCGCCGGTGGCGGCCGGTTGTAGGGTGTTCCATGGTCATCTCCTGACTGGTGCAGGTGGTGATCACGCCCCGGCCCGGTGTTCGCGCACCGGACCGGGGCACCTGTGTTTTCGGTTGTTCCGGGGGCGGGTGTCATTGGCCCGGGGGCTGCGCTTCCCGCCCGCACCGGTTCAGGCCGCGGTGGTCCAGGGGTTGTCGGTCAGGTCGTAGGCCAGGAAGAACCACACCTGGCGGTGGTCGGCGATGCCGTTGTCGCCCCACGAGGTGGACAGGGCATCGACCAGCGCCAACCCGCGCCCCGACTCCGCCCCGGTGTCCAGGCCGGAGGGGTCGGCGACCAGGTGCTCGCGCTGTCCATCGGGGGTGGTGCGCCCGTCCGGGTGCCCCTGATCCGTGCAGGTCAGGTGGAGGCCCGTGCGGCGGCGCTCGCACCGCAGGGTGAAGGTCCCGAACGGCCGCCCCGACAGCGAATGGGTGAGCGCGTTGGCCGCCAGCTCCGAGCCCAGCAGGGTGAACAGGTACCGGTAATCGGCGTCGCGTTCAGCGGCGCTGGCGTCCAGGAACGCCCGCACCAGCGGCATCAGCTGCGGCGAGGACCCGAACTCGTAGGCGCGGACGTTGTAGTGCGCCCGGCGGGCGTGCGGGTTGAAGTAGTGGCGGCACCGCCGCGGCACCAGTTCCCCCAGGGGGAGGGTCACCTCCGGCAGCGACGGCATCGGCGGAGGTGAGGGAACGATTGCGAGCATGACAAAGACACTCCTTACCCAAGCTGAAGCAAAGGGAAGATGCATCCGACACCGGGCACAGGCCCCAAGGGTCGGACTTACACCAGAACACAGGCCATCTCGACTCATTGAGAGTCAAGATTGATTTTCAATATAGGATCTCAATGGGAGGTTGGCCAGTAGAACACCGAACCTGGCCAGCCAGGTTCTACGCCGTCGCCCTCAGCGAGCGGCCGTAACTCCGCTAACGTTCACCGCACCGACCCCGGAAACACACGAGGTGGCACCTATGGGCTCCAGCCCCACGGTCTGGCGACGCTGGCTCGCCCACGAACTGAAGCGCCTCCGTGAGGAGGCCGGACTCAGCCGCAAGGACGTCTCCGCCGCCCTGCGCTGCACCACCGGAAAGCTCCACTACATCGAGACCGCGGTGGTCCCACCCCGCACACGTGACCTCGAAGAGATCCTCTTCGACCTCTACCAGGTCCCACAGGACCGCCGGGAGCACTACCTCCAAGCCGCCCGCAACGCCAAGAAGAAGGGCTGGTGGGAGCACCACAGCGACACCGTCCCCAAATGGTTCTCCCTCTACCTCGGCCTCGAACAGGGAGCTTCGGAGATCTACGCCTGGGAGACCCAACTCGTCCCCGGGCTACTCCAGACACACGCATACACAACGGCTCTCATGGAGAACAGCACCACAGAACTGGGGGAAGCCGAGATCCGCCGCCGTGTGGACATGCGCATGTCCCGGCAGACGATTCTGGAGGGCGACGAGCCGATACGGCTGTGGGCGGTCCTCGACGAGGCGGCGCTACTGCGTAACGTGGGCGGTGCCGAGGTGATGCGCGAGCAACTGGCCCACCTGCTGGAGATGTCCCAGCGGCCCAAGGTGACCCTCCAAGTGCTGCCCCAACAAAGCGGGGCCCACCCTGGCATGGCCGGTAGCTTCTCGATTCTGGGCTTCCCGGCCACCATCGACCCCGGGGTCATCTACATCGAGCACCGCACAGGGTCGATCTACCTGGAGCAACCGGCAGAGATCAAGGAGCACCAGATAGCGTTTGAGCATCTGCGCCTCGCGGCTCTCAAGCCCACGCAGTCCCGCATTCGGCTTCAGGAGATCATGGAGGAGTACTCATGACGCAGGCCCCGCTCGAACCCGAACTCCGGCTGGTCTGGCACAAGAGCAGCTACAGCGCCGACACCGGCGGCAACTGCGTCGAAGTCGCCCGCTTCCGCAAGAGCAGCCACAGCGGTGCCGGTGAGAACTGCGTCGAGATCGCACACATCCCGACTGACTTCCGGAAGAGCAGCCACAGCGGTGGCAACAACGAGTGCGTCGAGGTAGCCGACCTGCCCTGCGGAGCCGCCCTCCGCGACTCCAAGCACCCCGCCGACGGACACCTCCCCTTCCCCTCCCCCGAGTGGACCGCCTTCCTCCACTCCACCCGCGGCTGACCCCGACCCGCCTCCCCGCCCCCGCAGAACACCACCGGTGCCCGGCAAGGACCATGCCCTCTGTCGGGCACCGCTGTTCGCAGCACCAACACGACTCCGACATACGCCCACCATCCCGGACGCAATCTCAAGCAAGCCCGTTGTCCACGTCCCGGCCGCCAAGATTCCATGAACTCGGGAGGCCACCGAGAGCCCCGGGGCGCGTGACGGCCTCCCGCGCATTCACCACGCAAGGTGAGGAGGCGGCTGTGAACGACGACGGCAACAACTGACCCCTGAGAAACAACACCCCCGAAAAATGACAGCGGAGCGGCCCGCACCCCCGGGCCGCCCCGCACTCGCCGTCCTGGTCCCCGGCCGAAGCCGCGGAGATCGGGCGTCACGCGCCCGCTCGCCGGATCCGCTCGGCGACCCGGGCCAGCCACCCGTCGTCGGCCCGCTCGTGGTCGTGCGAGGACAGGTACCCCTGGTACCGGTCGAAGTAGCCGGTGGCCGTCGACGCCACCGCCCGCCAGCCCTCGCCCGCGTTGCCTGTCGTTCCGTGCATGGGGAAGAGCTTGGCGTGGGCGTGGTCCACCCCGTACCCCTCGTACATGATCCCGGTGCGCGCCACATCGGCGAACGCCGCGTCCAGCAGGCGGGCGACCTCCCGGGCCGCCAGGTGCAGCGCGGCGTACTCCTGCTCCGCCAGGTCCACCACGTAGCTGCTCCGGTGGGCTTTGGGGATCACCACCGAGAACCCCTCGGTGTTCGGGAAGATCGACAGGAACGCCATGTGGCCTTCGTCCTCCCAGACCCGGTGGGCCGGGGCCTGCCCGGCCACGATCCGGCAGAACACGCACCCCGCGTCGAAATCGGCGCTCATCGGACCCTTTCCACGGGCAGACCGGTCAGGGAACAGGTGGGGCAGGCGGGATCGCGTTCCGTGTCCTGCCCGTCGAGCGACAGGTCATGCGACCACACCCCCACCCGCCGGTTCAGGGACGCCGGGACGCCGAAACCGCCCAGGTGGCGGAGCACGTCCAGAGCGGCCAGGGACGAGGCGAGCATGTTCACCGGACCGTTGGACGGCGCCTGGTAGCGGGCGTTGATCCCGGCCATGAGCCCGGACAGCTCGGGCTCCCCCTCCGGGGCGCCGGCGGTGAGAGAACGGCAGTCCCAGCATCCGGTCACCCCGGGTACCACCAGCGGTCCCCACACCGCGATTTCGTTGACGTAGCAGGCGTTCAACCACGGCGTTCCGCTCCGGGCGCAGTGGGCGTTGACCGTGCCCGTCAGTCCCGGGGAGTCCGCCGAGACCACGACCAGGTCGCAGGCGGGCAGGGCCTTCAGATCCTCCCTGTTCCCGACACGGCGGACCACCGCCCGCGCCCGGCAGTCGCGGTTGCGCCGACGCAGCTCCCGGGCGAGCACCTCGGCCTTGGGCAGTCCGATGTCGGCCTCGGTGAACAGGAACTGGCGCGTCAGGTTGCTCAGCTCCACATGGTCGGCGTCCACGAGGACCAGTTCGCCGATCCCGGCGGTGGCCAGGGTGACCGCCACCAGGCCGCCGATGCCTCCGCACCCCAGTAGCGTCACCCGGGCCCGGGCCAGCCGGAGCTGCACCTGCACCGCGTCGGCGCCGGAGAGTTCGTAGAACAGGGCGTGGCGGCTGTAGCGGTCGGCCGGGTCGTAGGTGTGCGCGGGGATCAGGTGGTTCCCGTCGTCGAGCAGCCGCATCACCGCCTCGGCCCGGTGGGCGTCCGCCCCGCAGGGGCCGTCCAGGAAGGAACGGGCCTCGGCCCGGGTGCGGGGTGCGCGGAAGTGGTCGGCCAGGCGCAGCAGGGGCTCCCACAGCTCCCGGTCGTGCACGGGCCGACGTATCGACCCGAACCCGAGGAACAGCGTCCCGTCCTGGAAACCGACGCGCACGTACGGCGCGAGTACACGCGGAGGATCATCGCGGGTCGTAACAGAGCGCATGGGCCAACCACCTCACCATCCGTGAACACCGGGTCGGCGTGAGCGTACGGCGGCAGTGATGCGCAGAGGCGGGGATTGCGCGAGATTGCGCCTGTGCCTATCCGCCGACCCTGTTCCCGGGCCGCTTTGCTCCGGGATACTCAAGGCACACCCCTTGGCACCGAGGAGGATCGTGAAACTCCGCAAGCTCGGCACCACCTCCCACGGAGGGAACTGCCCCACCCTGTACGAGACCGATACCGGGAGCATCGTCGTCCAGGGCTACCGGCTCACCGACCCCGAGGCCCTCGCCCAGCTCGCGGATGTGCTGCCCGGCGAGGAGTTCGTCGTGGTCCCCCGTGAGCTGCTGACCCGCTTCGCCCCCGAGGAGTGACGTGTCCGACCTCGTTTCCGGAGAGGCCTTCGACGACCTCTTCCGGCAGTACCGCCACACCGCCTGGCGGCTGGAGACCCGCACCTTCTACGGCGTCCTCATCGAGAACGAACCCTTCCAACAGTGGC
Organism: Nocardiopsis sp. CC223A; assembly: GCF_030766825.1. GTDB lineage: Bacteria > Actinomycetota > Actinomycetes > Streptosporangiales > Streptosporangiaceae > Nocardiopsis. The sequence continues at coordinate 7,916 of NZ_JASFDV010000099.1, read as the reverse complement.
TGGTCGGAGACGACTCTGATATCGAGTGGTTCAAGCCCTGGCTGAGGATGATGAAAGCGGAACTCGCCACCGGCAAGCGCATGGAGCGGGTCCGGCTCATCGACGACCCGCCCTCGGACTACCTGCGCTGGGAGCTGTGGGGCACCCCCTACAACCTCGGCGCGGGCGAGGACATCCGCTACCTGCCGCGCACCCATCCGATCGTCGCCGAACTGCCCGACCACGACTTCTGGGTCTTCGACAGCCGCACCGTCGCCCGTCTGGAGTTCGACGACAAGGGCAACGTCCTGGGCGCCGCGCTCACCGAGGACCCCGAGCAGGTGCTCACCGCCCTCCAGGCCCGTGATGCGGCCTGGCACCACGCCCTGACCTTCACGGAGTACATGGCCACCCGCGCCCTATGACCGACTATCAGACCGCCCGCGCCTCCCTCGGCGTCCGCCTGCGCGAACTCCGGGAGGAGGCCGGGCTGTCCGGCCGGGAGCTGGCCGCCCGCGCGGGCTGGCACCCGTCCAAGGTGTCCCGCCTCGAACGCGGGAACCAGACCGCCGCCGCGGCCGACCTGCGCCGCTGGGCTCTGCTGTGCGGGCGCCAGGACACGACCGAAGGACTGGTGGCCCAGCTCGGTGCGCTGGAGACCCACTACACCGGGTGGCGGCGCCGCCTCGCCGCGGGCAACCGGGCCCGCCAGCAGAACGCCGTGGACCTGGAGAACCGCACCCGCACCCTGCACATCTTCGAGTCGGTGTGCGTCCCGGGCCTGTTGCAGACCCCCGCCTACGCCCGCGCCATGATCGGCCGGGCCGTCGAACTCTACGGCACCCCGGCCGACATCGAGGAGGGCGTACGCAAACGCATGGAGCGCCGTGCCGTCCTCCGTGACCGGGGGAGGGAGGTGCGGATCCTGCTCTGGGAACCGGCTCTGCACACCCGCCACGCTCCCGCCCAGGTCCAGGCCGAGCAGCTCGACCACCTGGCCGCGTGCATCCGGCAGGGGCTCGGCGGGATCGGCGTCATCCCCTTGGGGGAGGTCCTGGCGGTCTCGCCCATGCACGGGTTCTGGATCTACGACGACGAGCGGGTGATCGTGGAGACCATCGGTGCCGAGCTGTACCTGACCGACGACGACGCGGTCGAGCCCTACCGGCGAACGTTCGCGGAACTCTCCGCCGCGGCCCTGCGCGGCCCCCACGCTCTCCGCCTCATCCAGGCCATCGGCCGAGACCTGTCGACGTGAAACGCATGTCGACGCTCCCCCGACGGCCTTACCGCATTGTCCGGCCACTGGAGGCTTGCGCTCTATGACCGACTACCGGACCGCCCGCGCCTCCCTCGGCGTCCGCCTGCGCGAACTCCGGGAGGAGGCCGGGCTGTCCGGCCGGGAGCTGGCCGCCCGCGCGGGCTGGCACCCGTCCAAGGTGCCCTGCCTCGAACGCGGGAACCAGACCGCCGCCGCGGCCGACCTGCGCGGCGGGGTGGCCGCTCACACCAACGTCTCGAACGCGCTGTTGGACCGGCTGCTCGCCGACTCCGTCACCGACGTCACCGACCGCGCCGCCGCCAACCCCGTCCTGCCCCGGACCGGATGTACCGCATCCTCGCCGACGCCGGGCTGTGACTTCACGGGGGCCGATCCCGGAACCGATTCCTGTCACAGAGATCGGACGGGACGGCTGGGAACAGGCCTCCGCGACGGCTCCCCTGTCCCGGAGCCCGATTCACCGACACGACTTTCTCCTCCCCGGCCATCGGCCCCGACCGCCGGGATCCCCTGCCCGCCCGGGGAACCGGCCTGCGCCGCGCCCACTGCGGGCCGTCCGAACGCCCCGTCCGGCGTTCGAACCACTCGACAGGCGTTCGAAAACATGTTCGAATCACAGTCATGCGCTGGGAGAACCTGAGAGAGGCGACCACGACCGTCGAGCAGACCGCGCTGTTCGACCACACGCCGCCCCCGGCCCGGGGCACCGGGCGGGCGGGGCTTCAGACGGCCGGGCCCGGGCCGGTGCAGGCTGGGCAGGATGGCGAACCCGTCGCGATCGAGGTCCGGGCCCGGTCGATCATCAACCGGGTCCCCGGCGACTCCCCTCTGTTCCGCTGGAGCGTCAACCCCTACCGCGGCTGTTCGCACGCCTGCGTGTACTGCTTCGCCCGGCGCACCCACGAGTACCTGGACCTGGACAGCGGCCGCGACTTCGACACCCGCATCGTCGTCAAGGTCAACGCCGGCGAACGGCTGCGCACCGAACTCGCCCGCCCCTCCTGGCGCGGGGAGCACATCGCGATGGGCACCAACACCGACCCCTACCAGCGCGCCGAGGGCCGCTACCGGCTCATGCCGCAGATCATCGCCGCCCTGCGCGACGCCGCCAACCCCTTCTCGATCCTCACCAAGGGCACCCTGGTCCTGCGCGACCTCGACCTGCTCGAACAGGCGGCCCGGGTCACCGAGGTCGGCATGGCTGTCTCGGTCGGCTCCGTGGACGAAACGGTGTGGCGCACGGTCGAGCCGGGGACCCCGGGCCCGCGGGCCCGCCTGGACGTGGTGCGCCGCCTGGCCAAACGCGGCCTGGAGTGCTCGGTGCTGATGGCCCCGATCCTGCCCGGCCTGACCGACTCTGCCGAACAGATCGAGGAGACCGTCGCGGCCATCGCCGAAGCCGGGGCCGCCCGCGTCACCCCGATCGTGCTGCACCTGCGGCCCGGCGCCCGCGAGTGGTACCGGGCCTGGCTCGCCCGCGAACACCCGCGGCTGCTTCCGCTGTATCGCAAGCTCTACGCCCGGGGCTCCTACACGCCCGACTCCTACCAGCGGATCGTCACCACGGCCGTGCGCGAAATCGCCGACCGCCACGGCCTGAACCGCCCGGGCCCCGCCCGCCGGAACCGGGCCCTGCGGAACCCCGCCGAGCCCCCCGGCGACCACCGCCCCGAACAGCTCGCCCTGGGCTTCCCCGGCCAAGGTCCGCCGTGAAAGCAGCGGCCACGCGGCATGGGACTCCGGGGCACTGCGATCACCCGGGCATGACGCTTGACGGGAACACTGGCGGGGTCGTCTTCGAGGTCGCGTCCGGCGACCGGACGGAGGAGGTCCTGGGGGTGCTCGACGAGGCGGCCGCGTGGCTGAGGACACGCGGCATCGACCAGTGGCCCCCGCGATTCGACGCGGAACGGGTCGCGGGGGCGATAGCGCGGAGCCGGACATGGCTGGTCGACGTCGGGAGCAAGGTCGCGGGCACGACCATCTTGGACTGGAACGACCCGCTGTGGGCGGATCACGGCGGCTCCGCGGGCTACGTGCACCGTATGGCCGTGCGCCGCCGGGCCGGGGTCGGCGATACTCGACCGGGCGTCCGGCGCCACGCGCGACCACGGCGCCGACGTCCTACGGCCGGACTGCGTGAGGTCCAACGCGCACCTGTGCGCCTACCACGAAGCCCGGGGTTTCGTGCACTGCGGCGACGTGGCGGTGGGCGGCGCCCCCGGGCAGCGGAACGCCGAGGGTCCCGTCGTCACCTGGGTGAGCCGGTACGAACGCGCCCTGCCGACCGGCTGATCGCCCACGCCCCGACCACCCGTTGCAGCCTGCGACCGGCACGACCACCTCGTGGCGGCCAGCGGGTTCACCATAGTCCGCGGCAGCCGCGCGGCGCTGCTCGCGGAGGCCCCTTGTCGCCGCCCCGGCGCCGGTCAGCCCCGCCCGCCGTCCGCCACCCCCGTCCACCGCAGCCCGACGGGCAGCTGGGACATGTCGTTGAACGCGATCACCGTGAGGGACGCGTTCGCGGCACAGGCCTCCGACCGGGCGCCGCCATCACGATCCGGGTGGACGCCCGGGGCGCCTCCACTCCACGACCCACTCCCCCTCTTCAAAAAAATCCGCCAACGACGAATGGTCTTCGACCCACTCATCGCCTCCGGATGTCTTGAAGTTCTCATCGGCGGCGATGTGAACCAGATAGCTCGGAGGATCATCCGGCAGCTCTTGGACGAAGACGAACCTCCCGGTCTCATCGCCTTTCACAATGACACCGACCACACCGACTTCGATATTTGACACTTCAACCCTCTTCCGCGAACCCCGATCGGCGTGAGCCCGTGCGTGGGCCTCGGCCAGGCCGATCCGCAAGAGGGGGCCAGGTGTCTACACCGCTACCGAGGGCCCACAGCCGCGTTTGGCAGGAGCGCAAGAACGCTAATAACTACCGGACCTTGGGGAAATCCCATCCTCCCCAACTGGGCTCTCCCACAGGGCCCTGTTCACTCCATCCGGGTCTGGCACCACGGCACACCAACCGTCCATAGCCTTGTCGGCCAGCATGAACGCGAAGCCCTCGTCCACAACTTCGGAAAGCGTATCCGCGCCAAAGGGGTAGGCCCGGTAGACCAACTCGCCGGGCAACAACGGGGCCATGAAGGCGGTGAATCCGTCCTCCAATAGCTCAGGCCTGGTCTGCAACTCCGGATCGCTGACCACACAGACCAGTGAGCGCGGCCGCATGAGTAGTGACACCTCGACTACGTTCTCCGGGGTCACGCGAAACCATCGATACCCGCAATCGCCGTACGCCCAGCGCTCGCACAACAAGGTGAAGCGCTCGGAGTCCTTCGCCACCGCCGCCCAGAAACTCTCATCAGTCACGTCACGAACGGGTTTCAAGACCGCTACATCAGGAGTTGCATCACGCCACCGGAGAATCGAGCTTTGACAGTGGAATCCAACCAGATCAGCGCTCATCGTTCGCGTCATGTATACATGTATGGCACCGTCCCACCCCGACTCGATCACAAGTTTTCCAGGAACGGAAATTCGACAATAAGGACCGAGCCCAGACACCATTCTATCGATCAGGTCGATCGCCCGCGAGAAGTGGACTTTCACACCATTTCGAAGACCGATATGTTCGCTAGCCAGAGGTTCATTCACCAGCAGTTCACTAACCTGCAGGAATCTGGCGCCACCCTTGCCAATCACCAATCCGAGCAGCTTTCGCAGTTCCGTCACGTACGAACTCCAGGAATCCGAGTCTGCCAATTCCTCGCGCACTCGCTCACCGCTCGGACTAATGATCAACTCCACACTTATTTTGCTAGCCATTCAAGCCCCAGCAGCTCCCCATTCGACCCGAATCCCAACCCATAGGTTCCATCTCGAGCAGAATCACTGTTCGACCGGAAAAGATTTCGAAAACTCACCCCCTTGAATACAGCCAGCTTGCTATTCCCAGTCCTGTCGTAGGTGATATAACGAGGCTGACCACCCTCGGCTTTCTTGTTCTCCCAGATTGGCAGGGCCGCCCGAGGATCGAATTTTGGTCTTGGTATATCCCAAGTAATTGACAACATCGTCAGCTTGCGCACGCGTGAGACTGTTGTCATTGCAATTGCTGTTGTGGTTGAGGACGTCGAGGGACCCCGTGGCCACATGGTAGGTGTGGACGCCCTGGACGGTCAGGTTGTGGACCGTGGCGGGCTGGGACCAGGCCTGGATCGCGTTGATCTGGACCCAGGTGCCGGCCGAGGTCTGCAACCACATACCCGGAACCAGATCGACCGCGTCGACCCACGCCTTCAGGTCAGGGACCCAGAAGGGGTGCTCATCGGTCGCGATGACCACGTCCCCGGCCGCCACCGGACCCGGGATATCCGTCCTCGGTGTCGGCCTCGACCACACCCTCGGAAACGGTCTCGCCCTCGGGGGCGTCGCGTTCGGTGGTCGGGGCGATGGTGATCTCCACCAGGACCTTGGAACCCGAACCGATGATCGTCGCCAACACCGTCCGAGCCAACTGCTCACCCGCCTCTTGGGGTAACGCCCGGCCGCGTAGCGACTGAGGAAGACTGGCGGGTGATCCCGACCGTGCGTTTTCCCTGCTTGATGTCTCCGGTCTCGTCCACGACCAGGACGACGTCGCGGGTGCCCAGGTGCGCAATGACGTGGTCGCGCACGGACGCGGCCAGGGCGCTGTCGTCAATGCGGGCGCGGGAGAGCAGGTACTGGATCCAGCAGGGGGTCCAGGGGTCCGATGGCCCACGTGTTCGGCCAAAGTCCAGCAGTTCTTGTCGGGCAGCGGGGCCAGCAGCGCCATGATCAGGTGGCGGGCGGTGGTGCGGGTCTCGGGGCGGGTCAGGTGCGGGGCGACGGCGGTGTCGATGGTCGCGTTCAGTCGACGAGACCACCGGCGGGTGGCTACGCTGGCGGCCGCGGCCGCGGCCGCCGCCTGCTCTTTCTTTGTCTTCACAACCATCGATGACCGGGCAGTGGCCGTTCACGTGTGCGGGAAACCACCGGATCAGAGTTCCCGGCCTCCTCAGAACTACTCACATACTTCCCGAGCAGGGCAAACCAGAATTGCAACTGTAGTACCGGAAGGTGGATCGCATCCAGATTAACCTGACGCCCACAAATTCCCCTCGAGGCTTAAAAGAAACTTATAACAATAGATGATAACCAATGCCGGACGATAAACATCCGAGCGAGCGCCGTCGAGACAACTCCAATTTACCAGAATTAATCGACATCGCCACGCCCAGCCTTGATTCGATACAATTCAGCCTCACTTCCTGCCTTTTCTGAATCATCCCAGTAAATTAATACTGAAGACAATTTTTCCAGCGCATCAGCCATCCGCTCGCACCACAGGTAATATTCCGAACCAGACTCAATATCTGGCTTTAAATTCCTCACTTTGCGCAGATTTCTGGTTGCCTTTTTTAGCTCCGGCGGAACTGGTCCTGGCACTATCCAATGCCTCCGATCAACTGGAGAAAACTCCGACAGGCGGGACAAGGTCCGATATCCGTGAGGTGCTCGCCCATAGAAAACTTGTTTCCACCAATTCTCACCGAATAGAAAACGGCACCCCTGAGAGGGGATTCCACGCGCTCAAGCTGCGCCGCACAGTTGGCTTCCCCACATCCTCCATGGTGACCCGAAAGACCCACTGCGTTGGCTGTCTCAGAAGGCATGCTCCCAATTCTGGAATCCTGGGCGTAAGCCCGGACTTTAACAATCTCCCCGTTGACTTCAGATATAGCCATAGTTGCAACGTTTGGTCGCTGTGCAGCATTAGTATTGAGAGCTTCATCAGCGAAATCAAGCAATTCTTCTGGCGGCTCGCCACCGCAGTTGTGGTTGAGGACGTCGAGCGACCCCGTGGCCACATGGTAGGTGTGGACGCCCTGGACGGTCAGGTTGTGGACCGTGGCGGACTGGGACCAGGCCTGGACCGCGTTGATCTGGACCCAGGTGCCGGCCGAGGTCTGCAAGCACATACCCGGAGCCAGATCGACCGCGTCGACCCACGCCTTCAGGTCAGGAACCCAGAAGGGGTGCTCATCGGTCGCGATGACCACATCCCCGGCCGCCACCCGACCCGGGATATCCGTCCTCGGTGTCGGCCTCGACCACACCCGCGGAGACGGTCTCGCCCTCGGGGGCGTCGCGTTCGGTGGTCGGGTCGATGGTGATCTCCACCAGGACCTTGGAACCCGGACCGATGATCGTCGCCAACACCGTCCGAGCCGACTGCTCACCCGTCTCCGGGTCGGTGCCCAGGTGCGCGGTGACGTAGCCGCGTAGGAAGGCGGTCAGGGCGGTTTCGTCCATGCGGGCCCGGCCCAGCAGGTGTTGCATCCGGTAGGGGGCGTGGTGGCCGACGTGCTCGGGCCAGGGACCAGCCGTTCTTGCGCTCCAGGCCGCTGAGCAGGCCCAGCAGGTAGGAGCGGGCACGCAACCGGGGCTCCCGGCGGCCGGAGACGGGGGCCACGACCTGGGAGAACAGGTCATCGAACTCGTTCTCCCACGTGTCGGGGTCGGCCTCTACCACAGTAGGCGGCACGGCCACCGCCGATCGTCTGGTTCCTTCACACCCACATGATCACAGCGGTGGCCGTCTCATGTCCGGGGGTTGCTC
>NZ_JASFDV010000098.1 GCF_030766825.1 Nocardiopsis sp. CC223A | reverse complement strand
CCTTCGGCAACAGACCTCCCCCATGCCCCGGACTCCGGACGCACTGCTGGCGGCGGCGCTGACCGGGGAGGACGCCGTCGTGGACGCCGAGGCCGCCGCCCGGCTGCGGCCGGCCCTGAAGGAATGGCGCTCCCGGGTGCGCGGCGCGGGCCGCGCCGGGCTGCTGTTCCTGCTGCGCGAACCCGACCGCGCCACCCCCTGGACCGTCGAGTTCTGGGTCCGCTCGGTCGTCGATCCCGGCCTGCGCCTGCCCCTGGAGCAGGTGTGGTCCGGGGAGGGCGCCGCCTGGCTGCCCGCCGACGTGTCGGTGACCGCCCTGGCCGACCTGCGCCGCGCCGCCCGGCACCACCCGCTGATCGGCCGGGCCCTGCGCGACCTGGCCCCCTCCCGGCTGCTGCTGAGCGTGGAGGACGCCCAGCGGTTCGTCGCCGAGGCCGCACCCGCGCTGGCGGCCGCCGGGTTCGGTGTGGTCCTGCCCGAGCTGCGCAAGGGCCCCCGGGTGGGCCTGCGCATGACCGCCGAACCCGTCAAGGGCCGCAAGGGCGTCGGCGGCATCGGACCCTCCGACCTCGTCCACGTCTCCTTCGAGGCGGTGCTGCGCGGCGACCCCGACGGCGACACCGCGCCCCTCACCGAGGAGGAGCTGGCCGAACTCGCCGAGCTGGCCCGCCTCAAACGCTCCCTGGTGCGGGTGCGCGGCCGCTGGACCCAGCTGGACCCCGAGCGCCTGGAGGCCGCCCTGGAGTGGATCTCCGCCCGCGGCCGCCGGATGCGCCCCGACGAGGCGGTGCGCACCGCCGTCGGCGCCGGCCAGGCCCCGCCGCTGCCCGTCGAGGAGGTCGTCGCCCCCGGCCCCCTGGGCGCCCTGTTCGACGGCTCGGCCGCCGCCGACCTGCGCCCCCTGGGCACCCCCGACGGGTTCAAGGCCCGCCTGCGCCCCTACCAGGACCGCGGCGCCTCCTGGCTGCGGTTCCTGGGCGAGCTGGGCCTGGGCGCGGTCCTGGCCGACGACATGGGCCTGGGCAAGACCGTCCAGCTGCTGGCCCTGCTCGCCGACGCCCGCCCGCTGGACTCCGGCCCCACCCTGCTGGTGTGCCCGGTGTCCCTGGTCGGCAACTGGCGGCGCGAGGCCGAACGCTTCGCCCCCGACCTGCGCGTCCACGTCCAGCACGGCCCCGACCGCCCGCACGGCAACGACCTGGCCCGCCTGGTCGGCCGCTGCGACCTGGTCGTCACCACCTACGGGGTGGTCTCCCGCGACACCGGCGAACTGGCGGGCCTGCCCTGGCAGCGCGTGGTCTGCGACGAGGCCCAGGCCCTGAAGAACCACGACACCCTCCAGGCCAGGGCGGTGCGCTCGCTGCCCGGGCGCACCCGTATCGCGCTCACCGGCACCCCGGTCGAGAACGACCTGGAGGAGCTGTGGTCGATCATGGACTTCGCCAACCCGGGCCTGCTCGGCTCCGCGGCCGCCTTCCGCGAGGCCGTGGCCGGGGAGGACGGCCCCGACACCGCCCGGGTGCGGCGGATGACCGGCCCGTTCGTGCTGCGCCGCCTCAAGACCGACCGGTCGATCATCGCCGACCTGCCGGAGAAGGTGGAGATGCGCACCTGGTGCACCCTCACCCCCGAGCAGGCGTCCCTGTACAAGGCGGTCGTGGAGGAGATGACCGAGCGCCTGCGCGAGGCCGACGAGCGCGAACGCAAGGGCCTGGTGCTGGCGACCATGACCCGTCTCAAGCAGATCTGCAACCACCCCGCCCAGTTCCTGGGCGACGGCTCGGCGCTGGCCGGCCGCTCGGGCAAGCTGGACCGGCTGGAGTCGATCCTGGGCGAGGCCGCCGCCGAGGGCGACAAGGCCCTGTGCTTCACCCAGTACGCCCGCTTCGGCGACCGGCTGGCCCCCTACCTGCGTTCGCGGCTGGGGGTGCCGGTGCTGTGGCTGCACGGCGGCACCCCGCGCGCCGAACGCGAGGAACTGATGCACCGCTTCCAGACCCTGGACGGCCCCGCGGTGTTCCTGCTCTCGCTCAAGGCCGCGGGCACCGGCCTCAACCTGACCGCCGCCAACCACGTGGTGCACGTGGACCGGTGGTGGAACCCGGCGGTGGAGGACCAGGCGACCGACCGGGCGTTCCGGATCGGGCAGCGGCGCGATGTGCAGGTCCGCAAGATGGTGTGCGTGGGCACCGTGGAGGAGCGGGTGGACGAGATGATCGAACGCAAGAGCGCCCTGGCCCGGGGCGCGGTGGCCACCGGTGAGGCGTGGCTGGCCGGACTGTCGGTGGACGACCTGCGCGAGGTCGTGCGCCTGGCGCCGGAGGCGGTGGCGTGAGCTGGTCGGAGCAGGTGGAGCAGTGGCTGGGCCCGTCGGCCACGGGCCCGGTGGACCGGCTGTCGGTCCGTCCGGGCGAGGTCACCGCGCGGGTCGCCGGGTTCGAGGTGAGCCTGATCCGCACGGTGCCCGACGACGCCCTGTGGGACCGGGTGTGCGCGGCCCTGGCCTCGCAGGAGGTGTTCCGGGCCCGGGTGCTGGCCGGGGAGCTGCCGGTACCGGTGGGGCGGGTGTGCACGATGTTCGGGGTCGACCTGGTGCCGCCGGGCTGGGACGCCCTGGTGGCCACCTGTTCCTGCGACCGCTGGGACGGGGTGTGCGCGCACCTGCGGACGGCGGTGGCCGCCCTGGCCGCCCAGGCGGACCGGGACCCGTTCGCGCTCACCAGGTGGGCGGGTCTGGACAAGGGCGCGCTGCGCACCCGGGTGATGGCGGCCGGTCGCATAAAAGGACCTTCGGTCTCAGAGGAGACAGCCCGGGATAATGTCTCCGAGGCGATAATCGAAGACGCTCCCGACCCCTCCGATCACGCACCGGACTCGGCGGCCGCGTTCTGGTCGGCACCCTCCCCGCCCGGCCCCGTGGAAATCCCGCCGGGCTCCGGAGACCGCGTCAGGGCCGCCGCTCCAGGCGCGCTGGCCGATGAACTGCCGCCATTCCCGCGCCCGGGAACATGAACACGGACCGAACGAATACGCGATTTGCGATTTCCTCGGGAAAACGCCGGTGGGAACGGACCCGGGCGGTTACGATTCGGCTGAAGATCACGTCGCACGGCGTGGCGGATTCCCGTACGGGAAAACGGGAACCGGTCCCGGCGCGCACGCTCCGCGCCGCCCGAGCACAGGAGGTCGACGATGCCGGTCCGCAGCCCCGCAGCGCGTCCTCTCCGCCCCTTCCACACGGGCCCTCTCTTCCTTACCGCCGTCCCCGCACGCGACGACCGCACTCACACGACGAAGGAGGCAGGGGCGCCCTCTGCCCGGCAATGTCCGCCGGGTGCCGCCCCGGACCGCACATGGCCGATCGCTTCCCCCCCGACATCGACATGGAGACCCCCAGCGTCGCCCGCATGTACGACTACCTGCTCGGCGGCAAGGACAACTTCGAGGTGGACCGCAAGGCCTGTGACGTCCTGCTGGCACAGGTTCCGGAGTTCCTCACGCTCTCCCACCAGAACCGGGCGTTCCTGACCCGGGCGGTGGAGTACGCGGCCTCCCAGGGCATCGACCAGTTCCTCGACCTGGGGGCCGGACTGCCCACGGCGGACAACACCCACCAGGTCGCCCAGCGGATCTCACCCGGCGCCCGGGTGCTGTACGTGGACAACGACCCGATCGTGATCGCCCACGGCCGGGCGCTGCTGGCCGGCGGGCGGGGCGCGGCGTTCCTGATGGCCGACGTCTCCCACGGGGTGGAGCCCATCCTGACCGCGCCCCTCACCCACGACCTGTTGGACACCGACCGGCCGCTGGGCGTCATGCTGGTGTCGATGCTGCACTGCATCCCCGACAGCGCCGACCCGTTCGGCATGGTGGCCGGGCTGATGGAGCGCATGGCGCCGGGGTCGTTCCTGATCTACTCGCACATCGTGTCCGACGACCCCGGGGCCGCCGCCTGGGTCACGGACAAGATGCTGTCCTTCGGCACCCCGTGGGGGCGGGTGCGCTCCCCCAAGGAGGCCGCGGTGGCCTTCGAGGGGCTGGACAGGGTGAGCGCCTGGGCCGACGACCGCGACGAGGAGCCGCGGGCGGTCGACTGCGCCAGTTGGCGCCACCCCGAGATCGCGCCGCGGACCCGGCCGGGCGACCTGACGGTGAAGCTGTGGGAGTACTCGGGGGTGGCGGTCAAGCGGTGAGGCGTCGGCCCCGCCGGAACCTCGGGTTCCAGGGCGGGTCCGGCGGATCGTGCCGGGCCCGCCCGTCGCCCTCCACCACCCTCAACCGACGACCTCCGGCCGACCCCCCACACCCAACGCCGCCCTCCACCACCCTCAACCGACGACCTCCGGCGCGGTACTTCCACGGCGCCGCGAGGCCGCTCCCGGCACTCGGCGCAAGCGCCGGGCCGCTCGAAAGCATCCGCCGCACCCGCCCTAGCGGTGGTCGCGACACCCTGACATCCGGGGAGGTTGCGACCACCGTGTCGTCCACCGGGCACGAACCCGCCCGACCGCGGCAACGCTTCCCGGAACCGACGGCCGGGTCCGGGAACGTCACCGAGGCGGCCCGCCGACTCGGCATCGACCACGACACCGTCTTCGGCCGGGCCGGTCCCGTCAGTCCCCGGCGGAGAAGTGCCGGATGAGCAGGGTGTTCACCTCGTCCGGGCGCTGCCAGGACACCAGGTGCGCGGTGGCGGGCAGGGTGGTGTACCCGGCGCCGGGGATGAGCCGGGCGATGACGTCCGCGTGCCGGTCGGGCGGGGTGGAGGGGTCCTCCGCCCCGGCCACGACCAGGGTGGGAGCGGTGACGCCGGGCAGGCCCTCGCGCACGTCGTAGTCCGCGATGGCCTCGCAGCAGCCCGCGTAGCCCTCCGGGTCGGTGGCGGCGATCTGGTCGCGCAGGGCGGCGACGTCGCGGGGGTGTTCCTCGGCGAAGGACGGGGTGAACCAGCGGCCCACCACGGTGTCGGCGACGGCGCCGGTGCCCCGGGCGCGCACCAGGGCGGCGCGTTCGTGCCAGGGCCCCGCCGGGCCCGTGTAGGGCGAGGTGGCCAGCAGGGCCAGGCGGTCGAGGCGCTCCGCGTGGTGGACCGCCAGCCACTGGCCCACCATTCCGCCCAGGGACAGGCCGGCGTAGTGGGCGCGTTCGATGCCCAGGCGGTCCAGCAGCGCCACCACGTCCCCGGCCAGGTCGGCCATGGCGGAGGGGCCGGCCGGGACCGGGGAGCCGCCGTGGCCGCGGTGGTCGAAGCGAATCACCCGGAACACGGCCGACAGCGCCGCTACCTGGGGCTCCCACATCGCGGTGGTGGTGCCCAGCGAACCGCCCAGCAGCAGCGGGGGTGCGTCGGCGGGGCCGCTCTCGACGTGGTGCAGGTCGACGCTCATCTGGTTGTTGGGTGTGGAGACCCCGTCCTTCAGGGCGGGGAGGAAACACCCGTCTCCTCTCACAGCTCGTGTTCTCGTTCGTGTTTTCGATGACTTCCCCGGTTCCCCTCACACCGGGGTGACCGGCTCGCTACAGTACGGAACATGACCAGGACAATCGTGAAGCGGGCGTACCGATACCGCTTCTACCCCACCGGTGCGCAGACGGCGGAGCTGTCGCGCACCTTCGGGTGTGTCCGCCTGGTCTACAACAAGGCCCTGGCCGTGCGCACGGAGGCGTGGGACCGGAACCGGGAGCGGGTGAACTACAACGCGACCTCGGCGATGCTCACCGGCTGGAAGAAGACCGACGACCTCGCCTTCCTCGCCGAGGTGTCCTCGGTGCCGTTGCAGCAGACGCTCCGGCATTTGCAGGGCGCGTTCTCCCACTTCTTCGCCGGACGCGCCAAGTACCCGCGTTTCAAGTCGCGCAAGAAATCGCGGGCGTCGGCGGAGTACACCCCCAGCGCGTTCCGCTACCGCGACGGCAAGCTCACCCTGGCGAAGATGGCCGAACCCCTGGACATCGTCTGGTCGCGTCCACTGCCCGAGGGCGCCACCCCGTCCACGGTCACCGTGTCGCGGGACGCGGCCGGACGCTGGTTCGTGTCGATCCTGTGCGAGGACACCGTCGAATCCGCCCCGGCACCGAACGACGCCGTGGGTATCGACGCGGGGATCACCTCGCTGGTGACCCTGTCCACGGGGGAGAAGATCACCAATCCCCGGCACGAACGCCGTGACCGGACCCGTCTGGCCAGGGCCCAGCGGGCGCTGTCCCGCAAGGCCGCAGGGTCGGCGAACCGGGCCAAGGCGCGGCGCAGGGTGGCGCGGGTGCACGCGCGGATCGCCGACCGGCGCAGGGATTTCCTGCACAAGCTCACCACTCGTCTCGTCCGCGAAAACCAAGTGGTCGTGATCGAGGACCTGACCGTGCGCACCCTGGTCAAGAACCGCGCCCTGGCCCGCGCCATAAGTGATGCGGCCTGGTCTCAGCTGCGGTCGATGCTGGAGTACAAGACCGCCTGGTACGGGCGGGAGCTGGTCGTGGTGGACCGGTTCTTCCCCTCCACCCGGTTGTGCTCGGCCCCCGGGTGCGGGCACGTGCACGAGAGGCTGCCGCTGGACGTGCGGGAGTGGACCTGTCCCCGGTGCGGGACCGTCCACGACCGTGATGTGAACGCGGCGCACAACCTCAGGGCCGCCGGGCTGGCGGCATCCGCCTGCGGAGCCGGTGTGAGACCTCAACGGGAGTCCTCCCGGACGGGGCTGTCGGCGTCGAAACAGGAAGGCCGCGGGGCGACCCGCGACGGGGCGAAAGCCCCGAACCACCCGTAGGTGGTTCCGGAATCCCCCTCCTTCAGGAAGGGGAGGAAGTCAAGGGTCCGGGGTCCCCTTTCGTGGCGGTGTCCGGGTGCGGGCCCATCATCGCAGCGGCCCCGGGGACACCGGGACACCGGCACGGATGTGCGGTATGAGAACATCGGCGGGGGCCCTGTCGCCCGCCCCGGCCCTTTTTCGTGTCCTCGTCCCCAGGAAGAGCAGATGCCCACCGAAGACGAACCGGAACGCGGCGCCCACTTCGTGCAGTCGCTGGAGCGCGGCCTGCTGGTGATCCGGGCGTTCTCCGCCGAACGCCCGGCCATGACCCTGAGCGATGTGGCCCGCGAGACGCACCTGACCCGGGCGGCGGCCCGCCGCTTCCTGCTGACCCTGGCCGACCTGGGGTACGTGCGCACCGACGGGCGGCTGTTCTCGCTGACCCCGCGGGTGCTGGAGCTGGGGTACGCCTACGTGGCGTCGGCGGGGCTGCCCGATGTCGCCCAGCCGCACCTGGAGGACCTGTCGGCGCGGGTGCACGAGTCGGCGTCGGTGTCGGTGCTGGACGGCGACGACGTCCTGTACGTGGCACGGGTGGCGACCTCGCGCATCATGACCGTGTCGATCCGGGTGGGGACCCGGTTCCCGGCGGTGGCCACGTCGATGGGGCGGGTGCTGCTGGCCGACCGCGACGACGCCGAGATCG
Organism: Nocardiopsis sp. CC223A; assembly: GCF_030766825.1. Classification (GTDB taxonomy): domain Bacteria; phylum Actinomycetota; class Actinomycetes; order Streptosporangiales; family Streptosporangiaceae; genus Nocardiopsis. Next base: position 16,604 of record NZ_JASFDV010000098.1, on the reverse strand, counting down.
ACGCCTTCCTGGGCCGGGTGCGCCTGGAGCCGCTGACCCGGTTCACCATCACCGACCCGGCACGGCTGCGCGCCGAGCTGCTGCGGGTGCGCGAGCAGGGGTACGCGATCGTGGACCAGGAGCTGGAGGAGGGGCTGCGGTCGCTCGCCGCCCCCGTCCGCGACACCACGGGCCGGGTGATCGCGGCCGCGAACGTGTCGGCGCAGGCCAACCGGTCCTCGATCGAGGACGTGCGCCGCGACCTGCTGCCCGCCCTGCTGGAGGCGACCGGGCGCATCGAGGCGGACCTGGCGTCGGTCTCCCGCCGCGACGCGGGCCGGTGAACCCCCTCAGGAGAGCCAGCCCGGGCGGACCACGCCGGTCTCGTAGGCGATCACCACGAGCTGGGCGCGATCGCGCGCGCCCAGCTTGGCCAGCACCCGGCTGACGTGGGTCTTGGCGGTGGCCGGGGAGACCACCAGGCGGGCGGCCAACTCCTCGTTGCTGAGCCCGGCGGCGACGGCGGCCAGCACCTCGCGTTCGCGTTCGGTGAGCCCGGCCAGCCGTGCGGTGGGCGGCGGCTCCTTGATGCGGTCGGCGAACTCCGCGATGAGCCTGCGGGTGACCGCCGGGGCCAGCAGGGCGTCGCCTCGGGCGGCCACCCGCACGGCGTGCAGCAGTTCGGTGGGCTCGGTGTCCTTGAGCAGGAACCCGGCGGCTCCGGCGCGCAGCGCCGCGTACACGTACTCGTCGAGGTCGAACGTGGTGAGGATGACGACCCGCACCCCCGCCAGACGCGGGTCGGCGGCGATCCGGCGGGTGGCCTCCAGCCCGTCCGTGCCGGGCATGCGGATGTCCATGAGCACCACGTCGGGCCGGGTGCGCGCGGCGGCCTGCACCGCCTGCGCCCCGTCCCCGGCCTCGGCGACGACCCGCAGGTCGGGCTCGCCCTCGATGATGGAGCGGAACCCCGCCCGCACCAGGGTCTGGTCGTCGGCGACGAGGACGTCGATGGTGTCGGGGCCGGCGTCGTGCACGCTGCGGTTCCTCTCCGGGGCGGTCAGTCGTCTCGGTCCACGGGCAGGCGGGCCCGCACCCGGAAGCCGCCCCCGGCCCGGGGGCCGGCCTCGAAGGTACCGCCCAGGGCGGTGGCGCGCTCGCGCATGCCGAGCAGGCCGTTGCCCTCGACCGGCGCCGCGGGCTCCGAGCCGTCGTCCGCCACCTCGACCGTGACGGCGTCCGGCTCCGTGGTGAGGGCGACCTGGACGGCGGTGGCGTCGGAGTGGCGGCGCACGTTGGTGAGCGCCTCCTGCACGATCCGGTACAGGGCGGCCCCCGCCGGTGCGGGCATCGCGGGCACGTCCCCGGGGCCGTCGGCGGGCGCGCCGTCCACGGTCAGTCGTACCGGCGGTCCGCCCTCGGCGGCGGTGCGCACCAGGTGGGGCAGCCGGTCGGCGCCGGGCACCGGCGCGCTGCCCTGCGCCTCGTCGGCCTGGCGCAGCACCCCCAGCGTGGCGCGCAGCTCGCGCAGGGTGTCCTTGGTGACGGCCTTGATGGCCTCCAGCGCCTCCAGTGCCTGTTCGGGGTCGCGGCGGTGCACGGCCGCCGAGGCCTGGACGTTGACCAGGGAGATGTCGTGGGCGATGACGTCGTGGAGTTCCCGGGCGATGCGCAGCCGCTCCTCGGTGGCGCGGCGGCGGGCCTCCTCCTCGCGGGTCCGCTCGGCCTCCAGCGCGCGTTCCCGGGCGGCGTGCAGGTGGGCGGCGCGCTGGTGCAGGACCGCGGCCACCGCCGCGATCGCCACCGTCCAGGCCAGTACCAGCAGGGCCCGCCACGGGTTGAACGCGAACGCCTCGGCGACGGCGAACAGCCCCGACGTCACCGCGACCGCCACCACGGGGGCGGTCCGCAGCCCCACCGCGGCCATGCGCAGCACCGCGACCAGGAGCAGTAGCCATGCCGCCCAGCTGTCGGCGGTCCCGGCCACGTAGTAGACGGGCAGGCACAGGCCCACCGCGATCGCGGTGGCCAGGGGCCATCGGCCGACCAGCACCAGTGAGGCGGCCCCCAGGGCGAGCACGGCCAGGGACTGCGGCTGCGGCGCCGACCCGCGGTCCAGCGAGAAGAACACCTCGGCGCCGAGCAGGGCCAGGGTGGTCACGGCCGCGACGGCGGCGTCGGCTCCCGCCCCGAAGACGTGTTCGCCCGTGTCCTGACGCCGTGTCATACGTCCTGTCGCCCCCTGCGCGCCACCGGCAGCGGCCCGCCCACCAGTCCGGCGGCGGCGCCCACCACGATGAGGTACCTGATGCCGGGCGCCCACGGGGGCAGGTCGCCGCCGCCGAGCAGGAGCAGCGAGACGGTGACCGCCTCCGACAGGACGAACCCGGCGGCCGTACCGACGGTCAGGCCGAGCAGGGACGCGCCGAGCGCCTTCCAGCCGTTCACGGGCCTCTTCCCTTCCTTCTTGTACCACGGAACCCCCGCAATCCTGCGGGAGCGGAAGGGCGTACGGCATCGGCCGCGGGTGGACACCCGGTGTCCGTCGTGGGATGTACGCGGCCCGGGGCGCCTACCCCCGGCGGCGGGCGCGGTGGCGGCGCACGGCGTCGCGGTTGCCGCAGGCGGGCGAGCAGTACCGCTGGCGGCCGTTGCGGGAGAAGTCGGCGAAGACGCGCTCGCAGTCGGGCGCGGCGCACCGGCCCAGCCGGTCCATGCCCCGCCCGGTCAGGTGCAGGGCGGTGCCCACCGCGATGAGCACGGCGATCTGGCGGTGGGCGGGCAGGTCGTCGGGTCGGTAGTGCAGGTGCCAGCCGTCGCCGGTGTGGTCGGTCAGGCGCGGTGCGGACGCGAACTCGACGAGCAGCGGGTTGAGGCGGGCCGCCCGCTCCGGGGGGTCGGCGGCGTCGACCACACCGGTCCACTCCCGGAGGAAGGCGCGGACCCGGGCGAGGTCGGCCGCGCCGACCGCGCGCTCCAGGACGAAACCCACCTCGGCGCAGCGCCGGGCGAGGTCTCCCGTGTCCTCCGGGGGCCGGTTGACCAGGTCGACGGCCAGTCCCACCGGATCCCTGCCGTAAGGGTTGATATGCATAATGACATTACATCAGACTTGCGCCATGCGTACCGAACACGAACACCGCTGGACCACCGAATCCGCGCACGCCACCAGTGAGGGCCTGGTCTCCTACCAGCGCTGCGCCTGTGGCCGGCGCCGCGTCACCCTGGCCCCGGCCGTCACCGTGGCCGCGCCCGCCGCCCGATGACGAACGGCGTCCCGCCCACGGATCTCCCCCGACGTCCTCCCGGTCCCCGTCCGGACACGGGGACCGTGGCGCCTTGCGGGTGCGCGCCGCCTCCTGAGATCCTGCCCGGAACACCGGCCCGCCCGTGTTCTGCGGTGGCGGGCCGCACACGAAAGGGACATCCGTGACCGACCAGCACGACGCGGCGGGCCCCGCCGCCCTCTCGGGGACCTTCGCCCTCGGCGGCGACCTGCCGATCCACCGGCTCGGCTTCGGCGCCATGCGGATCGTCGGCGAGGGGGTGTGGGGCCCGCCCCGCGACCGCGACGAGGCGCTGGCGGTCCTGCGCAGAGCCGTCGAGCTGGGCGTCACCTTCATCGACACCGCCGACTCCTACGGCCCCCAGATCAGCGAACAGCTCATCCGCGAGGCCCTGCACCCCTACCCCGCGGACCTGGTCATCGGCACCAAGGCCGGGTTCGTGCGCACCGGCCCCGGCCTGTGGCACCGGCTGGGCCGCCCCGAGTACCTGCGCCAGCAGGTGGAGATGAGCCTGCGCACCCTGGGCCTGGAGCGCATCGACCTGTTCCAGCTGCACCGCATCGACCCCGAGGTGCCGCTGGCCGACCAGCTGGGCGAGCTGGCCGACCTGCGCGCCGAGGGCAAGATCGGCCACATCGGGCTGAGCGAGGTGAGCGTGGACGAGCTGTCGGCGGCCCGCGCGATCGCCCCGATCGCCTCGGTGCAGAACCAGTACGCGCCCTCCTTCCGGGATTCGGAGGACGTGCTGGAGCAGTGCGAGAAGGACGGGATCGCGTTCCTGCCCTGGGCCCCGGTGGACCGCGGCATGCTGGCCGGGCCCGACTCCCCGCTGGCGGCGATGGCCGCCGAGCGCGGGGTCACCCCGGTGCAGTTGGCGCTGGCCTGGCTGCTGCACCGCTCACCGGTGATGGTGCCCATCCCCGGCACCTCGCGGGTGGCGCACCTGGAGGAGAACGTGGCGGCGGCCGCGCTGCGATTGTCCGAGGAGGAGACCGAGCGCATCGGCAGCCACCTCAGCTGAGGCGGCGCGGGTGGGCGGCCCGCCGGAGCGGGGACCGGTTCCGGCGGTCCGTTCGCGTCTCAGTTCGGCCGCAGGCGGAAGACCTGTAGGCGCATGTCGTAGTACTTCTCGGTCTCGCCCACCCATTCCATGCCCAGCCGCCGGGCCACCCCGACGGCCCGCTCGTTGTTGGGCCGGGCGACGGCGAAGATCTCCTCGATGCCCTGCCCGAAGGCCCAGGTGATGACGGCCCGGCTCGCCTCGGTGGCGTACCCCTGGCCCCACACGTCGGGGCGCAGCGCCCAGGTGAGCTCGAAGTCCTCCTCATAGGGCGGCAGGAGCTTGAGGGACAGGCCGCCCACCAGCTCGCCGTCCTCCTTGCGGACGATGGCCCAGCGCCCCGCGGGCGGGATGAGGTTGGGACCGGCCTCGATCCAGGCGTGCAGGACCGAGCGCATCGCGTCCACGTCGTTCACCGGTTGCCATTCCGGCGTCAGCCAGTGCGCCACCTCCGCGGCCCCGTAGATCTTCAGGGCGGCTTCGGCGTCGTCCAGCTCCCACTCCCTGATCTGGAGTCGTTCGGTCGGCAGCTCAAGACTCATAGCACAACGGTAGCGACCGCGCGAGCACCGGGACAGGGGGTGCGGGACAAGAGTGGGCATCCGTTGGGGCAGGACCTCCCGCACCGGGCGGGGCCCCGCCTACCCGCTCCGGCCCAAGCGGGTGGAAACGGTTCGTCATCCCCCCTTTACCCAGGGTCTTCGGATCGCCTATCGTGGAGCCCCGGCCTGGGAGCGCTCCCAGTCGTGGGGGCGCCGCGGTCGACTCCCCCGCCGCCCGGCCGGGACCATGCGCCCGGGTCCGCCGTGGGGGACGGGCCCGGGCGCCCCGCCTCACCCGGCCCACACGTCCTCGGTGTAGCGGCCCCGCCCGATCAGTCCGTCCAGCCAGGCGCGGGCCTCCTCCTCTCCGCAGCCGGCGGCGTCCCGGTGGATCCGGACGAACGCCGCCCGTACCCCCGGGGCCATGGCCCGGCCGTCACCGCACACGAACACGCGCCCGCCCGCCTCCAGCAGGTCGCGCACCTGACCGGCCTCGGCCAGGATCCGGTCCTGGACGAACCGCGCCCCCTCCCGCGGGGCCGCCGAGAACACCGGGCGCAGCTGCACCGCCCCGGCCCGTTCGGCGGCCTCCAGCTCCTCGCGGTGCAGGTAGTCGGCGTCGGGGTGGTCGCAGCCGAAGTACAGCAGCGCCCTGCCGCGCACCCCGCGGTGCACCCGGTCGGCGACCGCGCCCCGGAAGGGGGCCAGGCCGGTGCCGGCGGCGACCATGATCAGCGGCACGTCCGGTTCCGCGGGGATCCGGAAGGCGTCGGCGGCGGGCAGGACGCGCGCCCGCACCTCGCACCCCGGTTCCAGGGCGGCCATGAAGTGCGAGGCGGTGCCGCGGTAACAGCCGTTCCCGGAGCGGTGCGGAGCGGTGAGCGGGGAGACCATCAGGTCCACCGCGCCGGGGTCGGCCGCCGCACCGGAGGAGACGGAGTAGGAGCGCGGGGCCAGGGGCGCGAGCATGCCCAGGTAGTGCTCGAAGGGCAGCGCGCAGGCCGGGTGCTCCTCCAACAGGTCCAGGACGCTGCGCCCGGCCGCCCGGTCCGCGAACTCCGGGGCCCCGGCCAGGTCGGCCAGGGCCCGGGAGGTGACGGGGCAGGGGGTGTGGTCGGCCAGGGTCCGCACCTGCTCGCGGGTGGCGGGGGCCTGGAGTTCGACGGCACCGGCGAGCAGTTCGCCCAGGGCGACCGGCCGGTCCACCGGGAGCGCGGACCGCGTTCCCCGGCGGGGCTCCAGGCGGACGGTGCGGCCGGGGTCCTCGCCGAAGCGGGCGGCCACCCGGTCGACGAGGGCGTCGGGGTTGCGGGGCAGCACGGCCAGATGGTCGCCGGTGCGGTAGGAGGTCCCCGCGGGCAGTTCCAGGCGCACGAACCTCTTGGGCCGTCCGGCGGGGTGGGCGGTGTCGGCGAGGTCGCCGGCCTCCAGGACCCTCATGGGCCGCAGTCCGTAGCGTTCGGCCAGGCCGTCCAGGGCGGTGGCGGGGGCGTCGACCAGGGTGTACGGCGGGGCGCCGGCGTCCTCGGCCGGGGGCGTGTCGGGGTCGGCGGGCTCCCCGTGGACGTCCAGCAGGGCGTCCAGGGCCCGGGCGGACCAGGCGGCGACGGTGGTGGTGAAGTCGCCGGAGGTGTCGGCGGCGGCCCGGTCGGCCAGGCGCTCGGCACCGGCGGCGTGCAGCAGGTCGTCCACCAGGGCGGGGACCCTCTGGTAGGTGGCCGACCAGTTCCGGTCGCCCACGCCCAGGACGGCGTAGCGCACACCCTCCAGGCCGTCCGCTCCCAGGGTGGGCAGCCAGTCCAGGAAGGCGGCCGCGTCGTCGGTGGGGCGGCCGTTGTAGGAGGCGGTGACGACCAGGACCGGTCCGGGACCGAGCGCGTCCACGGCCGTTTCCAGGGCCGCGACCCGGGGGGTGAAGCCCGCCTCGGCGGCGTCGGCGGCCAGGTCGCGGGCCAGTCCGGCGCAGGTGCCCAGGTTGGAGCCGTACAGGACGGTCAGCGCCGTGCCGGGCGCGCGCCGCACCGCGCCGCCGGCCGCCGCGGGGACGTCGGCCGCGGGCGCCGGGGCCCGGAGGCGGTCCGCGGCGGCGCGGTGGCGCAGCCGCAGGGTGAACCCGTCCGGCTTGATCGTGAGTGTCTCCTTGACCTTCAGCTCGTAGCGGGCGTGGTCCAGGAACCGGTACCGGTGCACCAGCAGGCCCAGTACCAGGACGGCCTCGTGCAGGGCGAACTGGCGGCCGATGCAGGCGCGCTCGCCGCTGCCGAACGGCTTGAAGAGGTGGGCGGGGCGCTCGCTCTCGCGTTCGGGCGAGAACCGCTCGGGGTCGAACAGCTCGACGTTGTCGCCCCAGCCCGGGTCGCGGTGCAGCCCCGGGGTGAGGATCAGCAGGGTCTCGCCCTTCGCGACGCGGTGGCGGCCGCCGACGACGGTGTCCTCCAAGGGCTCGACGGCGTAGGCGGGGGCGGTGGGCCACAACCGCAGCGACTCGTTGAGGACCTGGCGCAGGTAGCGGAGCCGCCCCACGTCGTCGTGGCCGGGGTCGGGGCGGTCGGTGTCGCCCCACAGGGCGTCCGTCTCGGCGCGGGCACGGGCCAGCGCCTCGGGGTGTTTGACCAGGTGGTGCAGGGCGAAGGACAGTGCGCCGCTGGTGGTCTCGTGCCCGGCGATGAGGAAGGTGATGACCTGGTGGCGGATGTTGACGTCGTCCAGGGGCTCGCCGGTCACCGGGTCGGGGGTGTGCAGCATCCGGCCGAGCAGGTCGCCGGTGGAGGTGTCGCCGGAAGCGCGGCGGGACCGGACGACCTCGTCGACGACCTCCTCCATGTAGGCGATGTCGCGGTGGAAGGCCCGGTCGGCGGCCGTGAAGAGCGGTCCGGTACCGGGTAGGCGGGCCGAGTGCTTCTGGGCGTGCTCCAGTGCCCGGCCCAGGGCGGCGATGAACGGGTGGGGATCGGAGCGGCCGAAGGAGTCGAAGTCGAACCCGAAACCGCAGCGGCCGATGGTGTCGAAGGTCAGCCGGGTCATGTCGGCGGCGACGTCGACCTCGGTGTCCGCGGCGGCGGCCCGGTCCCAGGAGGCGGTCAGGCTCCGGGCGACGTCGAGCATGGTGGCGTGGTAGCCGCGCATGGCGCCCAGGGAGAAGGCGGGCAGCAGGACGTCGTGGGCCTTGCGCCAGTTGGGCTCGTCGCCGTAGGCGGTGAACAGGCCGTCCCCGGCCAGGGCGCGCAGGTACTCCAGGTCCTGGTGGACGTTCTTGCGGAATCGGGTCTGGTCGGACAGTTCGGCGACCAGGTCGCCGCCGGTGACCAGGATCAGGCTCTGGCCGGGCAGGCGCATGCGCATGATCGGGCCGGTCCGGCGGGCCAGCTCGACGAGCTCCCCGATGCCGGAGGAGAGGTCGAGCACATGGCCCAGCAGCGGCAGGCCGGGGGGTTCGGGGATGGGGAGGATCTGCGGAGTGGTCGTGGTCACAGTGTGCCCCTTCGGCTCGGTCGGCCATGCCCGCCCGACAGGCGTGCAACCGACTTTGTCACACGACAAAGTTAACCAACTATGTCAAGCGACCAAGTCGCGCGTTCGGTAGCATGGGGCCATGGCCCACGTCTCCGCCGCCGAGCGGCGCCCCCAGCTCATCGACGCCGCGATCGACCTCATGCGACGCGAGGGGGCGGCCGCGGGCAGCACCCGCGCCGTCGCCGCGGAACTGGGCGTGGCGCAGATGACGGTGCACTACGTGTTCGGTTCCAAGGCGGAGTTCACCCGGGCCGTGTTCGAGGAGCTGGGCCGCCGCACCATCGACCAGGTGCGGCCGTTCGCCGAGCACCCGACCCGGGGCGGGTTCACCGAGTCGCTGGCCCACACCGTGCGGGTGCTGTGGCGGGTCAGCGTGGAGGACCGCGGGGCGGCGGTCCTGTGGGACGAGCTGTCGGTGCAGGCGCTGCGCGACCCGGTGCTGCGGGAGACCTACCGCGAACACGTCCTGGACATGCACCGGGTGACCACCGAGCTGCTCACCACCCTGGCCGAGCGCAGCGGCACCGCACTGGCGGTCCCCGCCCCGGTGGTGGCCCGGTTCTTCCTGGCCGGGTTCGAGGGACTGCTGTCCCAGCACCTGGCCGCCCCGGACGAGGAGGCCGAGCGGCGCTGCCTGGAGCAGGTCATCGCCGCCACCGTCGCCCTGGCCACGGGCGACCTGCCCGCCTAGACGTCGGCCCCGACGGCGGCGCGCACGTCGGCGGCGATCCGCCCGGCCACCTCGCCGATGCGGCCGACGAAGTAGAAGTGCCCGCCGGGCAGGGTGTGCCGCACCAGCGGACCGGCCACGTGCTCGCGCCAGGCGTCCATGCGCGCGGGCGGCATCCCGGCGTCCTCGGCCCCGGCCAGCGCGGAGACCGGTATCGGCAGCGGCGGGGTGTCCGGGCGCGGGCGCCAGGTGTCGACCAGTTCCAGGTCGGCGCGGATCAGCGGCTCGGCGGCCCGCCACCGCTCCGGGTCCTCCAGGACGGCCGCGGGGGTGCCGCCCATCCGGGCCAGTCCCGCCCGCAGGCGGTCGGCGGGCAGCAGGTGGCGGGGTTCGGCCCACTCCGGCCCGGGCGCCGGGCTCCAGCCCGAGACCCCCAGCCAGGCGGGCGCGGGTCCGTCCCCGGCCAGCGCCAGCAGCGCGGTCTCGTAGGCGGCCAGCGCGCCCATGCTGTGCCCGAACAGCCCGAAGGGGCGGTCGTGGTCGGCGCCGATCAGGGCGTACAGGTGCCGGGCCAGCGCGCGGGCGTCCGACAGCGGTTCGCCGCCGGCCTCGCGGCCGGGAGCCTGGAGCAGGCACACGTCCCAGTCGGCGGGCAGGTGGCGCACCCAGGGACGATAGGCCTGCGCCGAGCCGCCCGCGTGGTGCAGGACGAACAGCCGAAAGCCCGCCTCGGGCACCGGCCGGATCCGGATCAGGGCATCCCGCCGCACCGCACACTCCCCCTCGAAGGTCATGGGAACGGCGTGCCCGCCGCACCAGCGGCAAACTTACCAGCCAGTAAAACTCGCGGGTAACACCCGTTGGTAATAACGGGTTCCCGGGCGGGCCGGCCTAGGATGCGGCGCATGGCGGTTCCGCGGCCCACCAAGGCGCTCAACGAGGGCGTGCGCAGGAGCATGCGCGCGAACAGGGGCCGCGACACCGGCCCCGAACTGGCCGTGCGGCGGCTCGTGCACGCCGCCGGGCTGCGCTACCGGGTCTCCGCCCGGCCGCTGCCCGGCCTGCGCCGCACCGCCGACCTGGTCTTCACCCGCCGCCGGATCGCGGTGTTCGTCGACGGCTGCTTCTGGCACGGCTGCCCGCGGCACCACACGAAGGCGCGCACCAACGCCGCCTACTGGGCCGAGAAGGTGCGCGCCAACCGCGAACGCGACGCCGACACCGACCGGCGCCTGGCCGAGGCCGGCTGGACCGTGCTGCGCTTCTGGGAGCACGAGGAGCCCGCCGCGGTGGCCGGGCGGGTCATCGCGGCGGTGCGGGAGGGGCGGGACACCCCCGGAAAGTGACCGGATCCGGCCACGCCCCGGTGGGCGCGGATCAGCCCTCGGGGTCGGTGGAACGCCGGAACCGGATCGGCGAGCGCGCGGCCAGGGCGCGCACGCGGCGCGCGAACCGGCTCGGCCGCGTCCTCACCGGCCCCTGCTCCGCCTCCGGGGGAACCTCCTGGTCGGGGGCCTGTTCGGCGGCGACGGAGACCTGCGCCATGCGGTCCCGCAGCCGGTCGCGGACCTGGTCGGGGGTGTAGGCGCGGCGCTGGCGCTCCGCGCGGGCGATCGCCACGCCGGTGGCCGCCACACCCACGAAAGCCGCCGCTCCGAGTACTTTCCACCATCGCATGTGCCTAGGCTAGCGGTGTGGCCGATAGCGAGATCTCTTTGGACCGAGCGCTGGAGCTGACCCGCACCGGCGATGTGTGGGTGTTCCGCGGCACGAGCGCGGCCGACCGCGCCATCCAGATCACCACCAACAGCCCCGTCAACCACGTGGGCATGTCGGTGGTCATCGATGACCTGCCCCCGCTGATGTGGCACGCCGAACTGGGCCGCTCCCTGCCCGACATGTGGACGGGAAGGCACCAGCGCGGCGTGCAGCTGCACGACCTGCGCGACGCCGTCCTGGTGTGGGGCCGCAGGTACGGCCAGCGCGGCTGGCTGCGCCAGATCGACCCCGAGGTGGGCCGGGAGGCCGAGGAGGCCGTGCTGCGCATTATCGCGCGCCTGGACGGCACCCCCTTCCCCTCCACCGCGCAGATGGCCGGGCGGTGGGCGCGCGGGCGGCTGCCGCTGCGCCTGCCCTCCTTCCTGCGCCGCGGCAAGGGCGCCGACCCCGCCGAACACGCCCTGGAGTCCGCCTACTGCGCCGAGGTCATCGCCCTGACCTATGAGGCGATGGGCCTGCTGCCCGGCGGGCGCCGCCCCGGGTACTACGACCCGGGGCGGTTCTGGAGCGGGGACCGCCTCCGGTTGGAGGGCGGCCACTCCCTGGGCGGGGAGATCGCCGTCCCCCTCCCCGAGGAGTAGCCCTCAGCGCGGCGGCGCCGCGGTGCTGCCGCGCACCACCAGGCCGGTGGCCAGGTCCAGGCGCAGGTTGGCCGGGCGTCCGCCGCGGGCCAGCACCAGGGCCATGCGGGTGGCCTCCTCGGCCATCTCGGTCAGGGGCTGGCGGACCGTGGTCAGCGGCGGGCCCACCCAGCGGGCCACCGGCAGGTCGTCGTAGCCCACGACGCTGAGGTCCTCGGGGATGCGCACCCCCAGCTCGCGCGCGGCCTCGTACAGCCCCATGGCCTGGAGGTCGCTGCCGGCGAACACCGCCGTGGGCGGGTCGGCCAGGGAGAGCAGCTCCCGGCCGCGGTCGCGGCCGCTCTCCACGTGGAAGTCCCCGTGCCGGATCAGGTCGGGGTCCACGGGGATCCCGGCGGCGTCCAGGGCCGAGGTGTAGCCGTCGATGCGCGCCTTGCTGCACAGCACCTCGCGCGGCCCGCCGATGACGGCGATGCGCCGGTGCCCCAGGTCGATGAGGTGGCGGGTGGCGGCCAGCCCGCCGCTCCAGTTGGCCGAGCCCACCGCGGGCATGTCGGGTCCGGGGTCGCCCGCCGGGTCGACCACGACGAAGGGGATGCCGCGCGCCGACAGCCGGGTGCGCTGTTCGGCGGCCAGGTCGGAGAAGACCAAAACAACGGCGGTGGGGCGGCGGGCCAGGACGGCGTCGACCCAGTCGTCGCGCGGGGTCTGGCCGCCGGACTCGGTGAGCACGACGCTCAGCCCCTCCTCGCGGGCGATGTTCTCCACCCCGCGCACCACCTCGATGGCCCAGGCGCTGTCGAGTTCGTGGAACACCAGGTCGATGAGGGCGGAGCGGCCTCCCCCGGGGCCGCGGCGGCGCCGGTACCCGTGCGTGCGGATGAGCTCCTCGACGCGGGCCCGGGTGTCCTCGGCGACGTCGGCGCGGCCGTTGAGGACCTTGGAGACGGTCGGGACGGAGACCCCGGCGGCCTCCGCAATTTTCGCGATGGTCACCGGTCCGGTGATCGCTCCGTCGGGGGCTTCCTGGTTCGGCTGTGTACTCACGCCGCCCGATACTACGCGGCCCGGCGCTGTTCAGCACCGCCGACCTCGATCCGTGGGTGATCGGGGCCACAACGGATATTGACGTGGTTCACGCCGCGTCGTACATTCGGGCACCACAAGTTTCGGAATAAATTCCGAAAGTTTCGATCAAGGGATACGCGATGACCACCCCCCGAGTCGGCACGGCCGCCGCACTGGCCGCGCTCACCCTGCTCACCGCGACCGCCTGCGGTGGCGGAGGCTCCGCCCAGGACTCCGATGAGATGCACGTGTGGATGTACCAGGACACCCTCGTCGTCGTGCAGGAGGGCGCCGTCGAACGCTTCAACGCCGACCAGGGCGCCGACGGCGTCCAGGCGGTCATCGACCAGGTGCCCGGCGACAACTACGTCGAACGCCTGCGCACCGCCATGGGCTCCCCGCAACGACCCGACGTGTTCTTCAACTGGGGCTCGGGCAGCATCGCCCCCTACGCCGAGCAGGGCCTGCTCGAACCCCTCGACGACCACCTCGCCGAGAACCCCGAGCTCGCCGAGGCGTTCCTGCCCTCCGTCCTGGAATCGGGCAAGGTCGACGGCGTCCAGTACGGCATCCCCCTGCGCGGCACCCAGCCCGTCGTCCTCTTCTACAACCGGGCCGTCTTCGACGACGTCGGCGTCGAGCCCCCGCAGACCTGGGACGACGTGCTGACCCTGGTCGACGAGTTCACCGCGGCCGACGTCACCCCCTTCGCACTGGCCGGCGCCGACCCCTGGACCGAGCAGATGTGGCTGCAATACCTGGTGGACCGCATCGGCGGCCCCGAGGTGTTCGCCCGCATCGCCGGGGGCGACTCCGAGGGCTGGCGCGACCCGGCCGTGCTGGAGGCCGCCGAGATGGTCGCCGACCTGGTCGACCGCGGCGCCTTCGGCGACTCCTACGCCTCGGTCAGCTACACCGAGGGCGGAGCCTCCACCCTGCTCTCCGAGGGCCGCGCCGCCATGCACCTGATGGGGTCGTGGGAGTACTCCACCCACCTGGACCAGGCCCGCGACTTCGCCGAGAACGACCTGGGCTACGTCGCCTTCCCGCCCATCCCGGACGGCGCGGGCGACCCCGCCAACATCGTCGGCAACCCCACCAACTACTTCTCCGTCACCGCCGACGGCCCCCACCTGGACCGCGCCCTGGAGTTCCTCTCCTACACCGCCCAGGACGAGTACGTCGCCGACATGGTCGCCAACGGCGAGGTGCCCACCACCGCCGACGCCGAGGACGTCCTGGCCGACAGCCCCGACCCCGAGTTCGCCGTCTTCCAGTACGAGCTGGTCCGCGACGCCCCCCACTTCCAGCTGTCCTGGGACCAGGCCCTGACCCCCGAGGTCGCCACCCCGATGGTCACCGAGATCGAGGCCCTGTTCAACGGACAGCGCACCCCGCAGGAATTCGTCGACGCCCTGGCCGCCCTGTGAGCGCGCACGCCCAGGGCCGGGCCGCCCCCCGAACCGGGCGGCCCGGCCCCCTGTGGGCCCTGCCGGGCGTCGCGTTCTTCGCGCTCTTCGCCGCCCTGCCCATGCTGCTGGTGGCGTACCTGTCCTTCACCCACTGGGGCGGGCTGGGCGACCCCGCCTTCGCCGGACTCGACAACTGGACCCGGCTCGCCGGCGACCCGCTCATGCACCGCGCCGTGGGCCTGAGCCTGCTGCTGACCGTCGCCAGCTGGGCCCTACAGACGCCGATCAGCCTGCTCCTGGGCGTGTGGGCGGCCGGACGCCAGCGCGGCCGCGCCGTCCTGTCCGCGGTCTTCTTCCTGCCGCTGCTGCTGTCCTCGGCGGCGGTGGCCATCATCTGGCGGGCCCTGCTCGACCCCAACTTCGGGCCGCCCGCCTGGATAGGGCCCGCCCTGGGCCTGGGCACCCCGGACCCGCTGGGCGGGGGCGGCAGCGCGTTCTGGGTGATCGTGTTCGTCGCCGCCTGGCAGTTCATCCCGCTGCACATGCTGCTCTACCAGGGCGGGGCCCGGCAGATCCCGGAGACCCTCTACCAGGCGGCGCGCATCGACGGGGCGGGACGGCTGCGCATGTTCTGGCACATCACCCTGCCCCAGCTGCGCAACACCGTCACCACCTCCTCGGTGCTGATGGTCGTCGGCTCCCTCACCTACTTCGACACGGTGCTCATCATGACCGACGGCGGCCCGGGCACCGACACCACCATCGTCCCGTACCTGATGTTCCGGGCGGGCTTTCGCAGCTGGGAGCTGGGCTACGCGAGCGCGATCGCGTTCACCCTGGTCATCGTCGCGACCCTCATCGCCCTGGTGATGGTGCGCCTGACCGGCTTCGGCTCGATGCGCAGCACCAGGGAGGGAATGTGAGCGTCGTGGAGGAGCACACCGCCGTGCGGGAGGACCGCGCCGCCGCGCCCCGGCGGCCCCGCCGCACCGCCCGGACCCGGTACCGGGGCGTGGGCGAGCGCCCCAACGTCCTGGGCGGGCTGGGCGCCCTGGTCTGGCTGGTCGTGGTGGCGCTGCCGCTGTACGCCCTGCTCGTCGCCACGGTCCAGCGCGGCGAGAACTACGTGCCCGAAGGCCCGCTGGCCCTGCCCTCGGACCCCACCCTGGGCAACTACGCCACCGCCGTCGACAAGGGCCTGCTCGGGTTCGTGGGCAACACCGCCCTGGTCACCGCCGCCGTCGTCGCCCTGGTCGTGGTCCTGGCCGCCACCACCTCGTACGCGATCGTGCGCTCGCGCACCCGCGTCACCGACACCGCGTTCCGCGTGTTCCTGCTGGGCCTGGCCATCCCCGCCCAGGCCGTCATCATCCCCGTCTACGTCATCATCGTCCGCATGGGGCTGTACGACACCCTCACCGCGATCGTGCTGCCCACCGCCGCCTTCGCCCTGCCGGTGTGCGTCCTGATCCTGGTCGGGTCCATGCGCGACATCTCCGAGGAGCTGTACGAGGCCATGGCCCTGGACGGCGCCGGGCCGGTGCGCACCTTCCTGCGACTGGTCGTGCCCATGTCCCGCTCCGGACTGAGCACCGTCACCGTCTACTCCGCGCTCCAGGCCTGGAACGGGTTCCTCTTCCCGCTCATCCTCACCCAGTCCGCCGACCGGCGGGTCATCACCATGGGCCTGTACGAGTTCCAGGGCGAGTACCGGGTGGACGTGCCCGGGCTGCTCACCGCCGTCGTGCTCTCCACCGTCCCGCTGTTCATCGTCTACCTCGTGGCGCGCCGCTCCCTGGCGGACGGCCTGATGGGGGTGGGCGGCCGGTAACACACGCGTTTCGGATCACGGGGGCCCGGGCAGGCGGCTGGTTATACCGGGCGGGCCCGAGTACGAGTGAACCGAACGGCTCCCCCGTCCGTAGTCCTTCATAGACACGGCCCGAGGGGATCAGATGAACGACGACGCGCTGGACGAGGCCGCCGAGGCGGAACTGGCGACCCGATGGGGTCCGTTCCGCCTGGTGGCCTTCCGCGATCCGGGTGACGGCCGGGAGCACCTGGCCCTGGTGCACGGCGAGGTCCGCGACCATGACGAGGTCCCCGTACGGATCCACTCCGAGTGTGTGACCGGCGACGTGTTCGGGGCGCTGCGCTGCGAATGCGGCGACCAGCTGGCGGCCGCCGTCGGGGTGATCACCGCCGGCGACCGCGGTGTGGTGGTGTACCTGCGCGGCCATGAGGGCCGGGGCATCGGCCTGCTCGACAAGGTCCGCACCCTGGCCCTACAGGACGCCGACGGGCTCGACACCGTCGACTCGGCCACCGCCCTGGGCCTGCCCGTGGACGTGCGCGACTACGGTCCCGCCGCCCGGGTGCTGCGCCACCTGGAGGTGCGGTCCGTACGGCTGCTGTCCAACAACCCCGACAAGGCGCGCGCCCTGGAGGAGCACGGGGTCAAGGTCGCCGTGCGCGAACGCCTGCTCGCCCCGGTCCGCCCCGAGAACCTCCCCTACCTGGTGGCCAAACGCGACCGGCTGGGGCACGACCTGCCCGCCCCGGAGCTGCCCGATGCCTGACCGCACCGCCGCCACCGCAGCCGCACCGCCCGCCCGCCCGGCCCGGCGCTCGCTGCACCGAGCGCTCACCGGCGCGGCAGCGGGGCAGCTCGCGGTGCTGGCGGTGCTGACCGCCGCGGCCGGGCTGGGCCCGG
>NZ_JASFDV010000097.1 GCF_030766825.1 Nocardiopsis sp. CC223A | reverse complement strand
GGCCGGGCCCGCCACCGCTTCCAGGCAGCCCCGCGCCCCGCAGGAGCACGGCGGCCCCCCGATGTCCACGCACACGTGTCCCAGCCCGCCCGCGCGGCCGTGCGCGCCGCGGTAGGGGACGCCGTCGACCAGTACCCCCGCGCCCAGCGCCGCGCCGGTGTGCACCGCCACCAGGACCGAGGAGCGACCGGCCGAACCCGACCAGTACTCGCCCAGGGCGGCCGCGGTCGCGTCGTCGCCGGTGACCACCGGCAGCCCGGAGGCCCGCTCCAGCCCCCGGGCCCCGGACGCGTCACCGGCGGCGGACACCAGGCCGATGCCCAGCAGCCGTCCGCGGTCCACTCCGGCCCCCTCGACCAGGGCGTCCACCCGGCGGGCCGTGCGCTCGGGTTCCCCGGCGGGGTCCGCGTCCGGGGGTCCGGCGTGGGCCGTTCGGGAGACGACGGCGCCGGTCAGGTCGGTGAGCGCGTAGGTGGTGCCGCCCGCGTCCAGGTGCACGCCGACCGCGAACCGGGAGGAGGGGGCCAGGCGCAGCAGCACCCGGGGCTTGCCGCCGGTGGACTCGGCGCGGCCGACCTCGTTGACCAGGCCGTCGGCGAGCAGTCCGCGCACCACGGTGGAGACCGTGGCCGCGGTCAGTCCGGTGGCGCCCGCCAGCCCGGACCGGCTGATGGTCCCGGCCGCCCGGATGACGTCGAGGACCGTGGCCCGGCTCGACGTGTGGGGAATGGCCCGACCCAAGGGAACCTCCGGCTGTACTGCGTGTTCGGTGCGCCCCAGGGTAGCCGCCGCCCCACCCTTGACTTACTTAGTTCATTGAAGAAAGAATCCTCGAACCACAGCCCGCACCCGAGGAGCACGATGCCCAGCCACACCCTCCACGACGGATGGCGCCTGACCGCCACCGCCGGCCCCGTCCCCGAGAGCATCGCCGACCGGGAGATCCCCGCGACGGTGCCCGGGAGCACCCATCTCGACCTGCTGGCCGCCGGGCTGATCCCCGACCCCTACCTGGACTCCGCCGAGGCCGAACTCGCCTGGGCGCACCGCACCGACTGGCGCTACACCCTCACCTTCGAGGCCGACGCCCCCGCCGACGGGGAGCGCGTCGACCTGGCCTTCGACGGACTGGACACCATCGCCACCGTCACCCTCAACGGGCACGTGCTCGGCACCGCCGCCAACATGCACCGCTCCCACCGGTTCGACGCCCGCCCCGCCCTGCGCGCCGGGAGCAACGAGCTGACCGTGGACCTGCACTCCGCCCTGGAGCACGCCGAGCGGGAGCGCGAGCGCCTGGGCGCCCGCCCGCACGTCAACGCCCACCCCTTCAACATGGTCCGCAAGATGGCCTGTTCCTTCGGGTGGGACTGGGGGCCCGACCTCCAGACCGCCGGCATCTGGAAGCCGGTCCGCCTGGAGCGCTGGACCACCGCCCGCCTGGCCCGCGTCCGCCCCCTGGTCACCGTCGGCCCCGACGGCACCGGCCGGGTCGAGGTCCACGCCGACCTCGAACGCGCCGGGGACGGGATCCCCCTCGTCCTCACCGCCGCGGTCGCCGGGCGCACCGCCACCGCCTCCCTGACCGCCGGCGCGGCATCGGGGACCGTCACCGTCGAGGTGCCCGACGCCGACCTGTGGTGGCCCGTCGGGTACGGCGACCAGCCGCTGTACGACCTGGAGGTCACGGTGTCCGGGGGTGGAACGGTGCTCGACACCGCGCACCGCCGCATCGGCTTCCGCACCGTCACCGTGGACACCGAGCCCGACGCCCACGGCACCCCCTTCACCGTGACCGTCAACGGCCGTCCGGTCTTCGCCAAGGGCGCCAACTGGATCCCCGACGACCACTTCCTCACCCGGATCACCCGCGAGCGGCTCGAACACCGCGTCGGCCAGGCCGTCGACGCGCACATGAACATGCTGCGCGTCTGGGGCGGCGGCATCTACGAGACCGAGGACTTCTACGACGTCTGCGACGAACGCGGCGTCCTCGTCTGGCAGGACTTCCTGCTGGCCTGCGCGGCCTACCCCGAAGAGGACCCGTTGTGGGGCGAGTTCGAGGCCGAGGCCCGCGAGAACGTCGCCCGCCTGGCCTCCCACCCCTCCCTCGCCCTGTGGAACGGCGGCAACGAGAACCTGTGGGGCCACGAGGACTGGGGCTGGAAGGCGGAGCTGGGCGACCTGACCTGGGGCCACCGGTACTACACCGAGCTGTTCCCCAGCATCGTCGCCGAGCTCGACCCCACCCGGTTCTACTCCGACGGCAGCCCCTACTCCCCCGGCCTCACCCCCGAGGAGTCCCACCCCAACGCCGAGGCGCACGGCACCCGCCACGAGTGGGAGGTGTGGAACCGCACCGACCACCGCGCCTACCGCGACACCGTGCCCCGGTTCTGTTCCGAGTTCGGGTTCCAGGGGCCGCCCACCTGGTCCACCCTCACCGAGTGGATCCACGACGAGCCGCTCACCCCCGACTCCCCCGTCTTCCTCCTCCACCAGAAGGCCGAGGACGGCAACGGCAAGCTCGACCGCGGCCTGGCCCTGCACCTGCCCACGCCCACCACCTTCGCCGACTGGCACTGGGCCACCCAGCTCAACCAGGCCCGCGCGGTGGCGCTCGGGGTGGAGCACTTCCGGTCGTGGTGGCCGCGGACCGCCGGATCCCTGGTCTGGCAGCTCAACGACTGCTGGCCGGTCACCTCCTGGGCGGCCGTGGATGGGCAGGGGCGGCGCAAGCCCCTCTGGTACGCGCTGCGCGCCGCCCACGCCCCGCGCCTGCTCACCCTCCAGCCCCGCGACGGGCGGCTCGTCCTCATCGCCGTCAACGACACCGACGAGCCGTGGGAGGCGCCGCTGCGGGTGGAGCGTCGGCGCTTCGAGGGCGGGATACTGGACGGTACCGAGACCGAGCTGTCCGTGCCGCCGCGGTCCACGGCCGAGTACGAACCGCCCCGGTCGCTGCTGGCGACCGCCGACGACACCCGGGAGGTGCTGGTGGCCGCCACCGGCGACGCCCGCCTGGTGCACCCCTTCCGCGAGGACGTCCACCTGGCCTACGACCCCGACGCGCTCACCGCCGAGGCGGAGACCGCTCCCGGCGGGTACCGGGTCCGGGTGAGCGCCGCGTCGCTGGCCCGCGGCGTGTCCGTGCTCGCCGACCGGGTCGCCCCCGACGCCGAGGTGGACGACATGCTCGTCGACCTGCTGCCGGGCGAGTCGCACACCTTCCTGGTGCGCACCGCGGCCGAGGTCGACCCGGCGGAGTTCACCCGGGAGCCGGTGCTGCGCAGCGCCGCCTCCCTGCACCCCCGCGGGAAGCGATGAGCACGCCGGAGCGCGCGGGCGCGGTCGGCCTGGTCCTGGCCCGGCCGCGCCGTCTGCTGAGCGCCGAGCCGTTCTTCATGGAGTTCCTCGGCGGCATCGAGGAGCGGCTGGCCGCCCACGGCATGTGGGTGATGCTGCACCTGGTGTCCACCGCCGAGGAGGAGGCCGCCGCCCACCGCCGCTGGGCCGAGCGCGAGATGGTGGACGTCGTCATAGTGGTCAACCCCACCGTCGACGACCCCCGCCCGGAGCTGCTGCGCGAGCTGGGGCTGCCGTTCGTGGTGGCGGGCGCCCCCGAGGGCGCGGGCCTGCCGGGGGTCCTCTCCGACCACGGCACCCCCATCCGGAAGGCGGTGGAGAGGTTGATCTCCCTGGGGCACCGGCGTATCGCCCGGGTCAGCGGGCCGACCCCGCTGCTGCACACCCGCGCCCGCACGGACGCCCTCATCGCGGCCTGTGCCGAGGCGGGTCTGCCCGCGCCGGTGACCGCCGAGGGCGACTACTCGCACGAGGCGGGCGAGCGGCTCACCGCGGAGTTGCTGTCCGCGGCGCAGCCGCCCACCGCGATCCTGTACGACAACGACGTGATGGCGGTCGGCGGCCTGGAGGCGGCCCGCTCGCTGGGCGTGGACGTCCCCTCCCGGCTGAGCCTGGTCGCCTGGGACGACTCCACCCGCTGCCGTCTGGTCTCCCCCGAGTTGAGCGCGATGACCGTGGACGTGCACCGGTACGGGACCCAGGTCGCCGACGCCGCGTTGGAGGCGGACCGGGGCGTTCCCGTCACCGAGCGCTGGTTCCCCGCCTCGCATTTCACCGCCCGCGGCAGCACCGGCCCCGCACCGGCGGAATAGGGATTCGTCGACGGGTCCGCGAGGGGACCCGTCGACAGGTCCCCTCGCCGCCATGTCGCCGTGTCGCCGTGTCGACACCGGCCCGGGCGATCAGGGAAACGACCTGTTCCCGCCCGTGGGGGCGTACACCCGTTGTCCGGGCGGACGTGCGGCCATACCGTCGCGGTCCATGCCGTGCCCCCCGCCCGGAAGGAAGCCCCATGCGCGGATCCCCCCGCCGAACGGGCACGGTCGCGGCCGTCCTCGGTGTCTGCCTCCTGCTCGCACCCGCGACGGCCCCGGCGAGCCCGCGCCCGCCCCGCTCCCCGTAACCTCACCGGAGATCGAGGGCCCCTGCCGGGCGGCGCCCCGGGCGATCCCGCCGCCGACGACATCGCCGAGACCCACCCGTTCTTCTCCTCCGACGCCGACCTCGCCTCGTACGGCTACGTCGAGGAGGAGTTCATCGTCTCGGGCACCGCCAACCGCTACGGCGCGGACTCGGCGGTGTCCGAGCACCCCTACCGGACCCGGGTCGTGGTCCGGCGCACCTCCGACCCGCGCGACTGGAACGGAACAGCGCTGGTCGAGTGGCAGAACGTGACCGCCGGCCACATCACGCCGGTCGACTCACGGGAGAACCGCCGCGAGGCGGCGCGGTCCGGCATCGGCAGGTAGACCGCACCACCGGACACGAAAAACCGCCCCCGGCTGTGCCGGGGGCGGCTGGTGGCGGTGGAGGAGGGATTTGAACCCTCGAAGGGTTGCCCCTTACCCGCTTTCGAGGCGGGCGCCATCGGCCACTAGGCGACTCCACCGCGGGTAACTCTACCGGATGGGAGGGGGTGCGGAAAACCGGTCAACCGCGCCGTCGCGCGAAGAACCGGGTGAGCAGGTCGGAACAGGCGGCGGCGACGTCCTCGCTCACCAGGTCGAACGGGATCACCTCGGGCCGGTGGTTCAGGCGCGGATCGCGGACCAGGTCCCACAGCGAGCCCGCGGCACCCGCCTTGGGGTCGCGGGCGCCGTACACCAGGCGGTCCACCCGGGACAGCACCGTGGCGCCGGCGCACATGACACAGGGCTCCAGGGTGACCGCCAGCGTGCAGCCGGACAGCCGCCATTCGCCGCGGTGCCGGGCGGCGGCGCGCAGGGCCAGGATCTCGGCGTGCCCGGTCGGGTCCCCGGTGGCCTCGCGCTCGTTGTGCCCGCGGCCGATCACCTCGCCGCCGGGGTCGAGCACCACCGCGCCCACCGGGACGTCCCCCGTGGCCAGGGCCAGTTCGGCCTCGGCCAGGGCCGCGCGCAGCGCGGCGTCCAGGGCCGGGTTCACAGGCGCATACCGTCCAGGATCTCGCCGAACCCGGCGCGGTCGGCCACGACCGCCAGGACATCGCTGGGCAGGACGCCGCTGCCGACGGACAGCGAGCGCAGTTCCTCGGCCGGGACCCCGAAGTCCTCCAGCAGTCCGGCGTCGCCGCCCGGGGACGCGCCCCGGGAGGTGTCGGGGGCACCGGCGCCCACCAGTGTGCCCGCCTCGGCCAGCACCTCGGCCAGCGGGTACTCCTCCACGGCGCGGGCGTCGGACAGGTACACCCGGGGCTCCCCGTCCTCGTAGGCTCGCACGATGGCGAACCACTCGTCGTCGACCTCCACGAGGAGGACGGCGGACGGGGCACCCGTATCGGCGGCGAAGTCGAGCGCCTGTTCGGTGACGTCGTCGACGACGTCCACCTCGCCGAGTTCGAGCTCGGTTCCCCGCCACGTCCCCCCGTCGGGTGCGAAGACGGCTGCGAAGGTCGACACCGCGTGCTCTCCTAGTTCTCCGGGCTGCGCTTCCTGGGGTCCCCTACCCCATCGCGTCGAGGACACGCTGGAAGGCCTGCGCGAATCCGAGGCGTTCGGAGATGCTGGCCAGCACCTCGTCCGGGTACAGGTCGAGATCGCCGGCCAGCGCGCCCAGCTCCATCTCGTCCAGACCCAGGTCCGCGACGATCGACAGGTCCCCCGCGGGTAGGACCTGATCGAGATCATCGTCGTCGGGCTGGTCGATGTCCAGGTAGTCGAGGACGTCCCGTGCCACCTGCCAGTCGACGGACGCGGTCACGTCGGACAGGAACAGGGACACCTCGCCGCCGTACACGCGCACGAGGACGAAGAAGTCGTCGCCCACCGAGACCAGACCGATGGTCCCGCTGATACTGGGTTGCTGGCGCAGGGCGTGGATCAGTCCCTTGAGGTCGTGCACCAGGGCGACCGGCAGGAGGTCGACCTCCCAGTACTCCTCTTCCCGGAACGCCACGGCCGCGAAGTCACCCGAGTCGTCATCATGATCGAGCACTGTCATCGTCACCCCAACCCGGCCGGTGCCATCAGTCCGGACGAAGGAACCCCGGATCGTCCGTGCGAGTGACATGGTAACGATCACTCCGTGCCCGCTGTGGCCCTTGTCCGCTTCAGTCCGACAACGCTCTCACGACTTCGGGGGGCGCGGTCCCGCGGAGGGCCCCCGCCGGTGCCCGGCGGGCCTGTTCGCGCACCCTTCCGGGTGGGCACGCGCGGTTAGACTCTGCCTGGCTCAGCTCCCCGGCCACCGTCCCGTCGTCCCAGCTCACCCGGAGACCACCTTGGAAACCCTGGTCGTCGACCACCCCTTGGTCGCGCACAAACTGACCACCCTGCGCGATGTGCGGACCGACTCCCCGACCTTCCGGCGCCTGACCGACGAGCTGGTGACCCTGCTCGCCTACGAGGCGACCCGCGACGTCCGCGTGACGGAGGTCACCATCGAGACGCCCCTGGTGGAGACCACGGGGACGCAGCTGAGTCGGCCCACCCCGCTGGTGGTGCCGATCCTGCGCGCCGGGCTGGGCATGCTCGACGGGATGACGCGCCTGCTGCCCACCGCCGAGGTCGGCTTCCTGGGGATGGCCCGCGACGAGGAGACCCTACAGCCCGCCACGTACGCCGACCGGCTGCCGCAGGACCTGTCCGGCCGCCAGTGTTATGTGCTCGACCCGATGCTGGCCACCGGCGGCACCCTGGCCGCCGCGCTCAAGCTGCTGGTGGAACGGGGCGCCGACCACATCACGGCGATCTGCCTGCTGGCCGCCCCCGAGGGCCTGGTCGCGGTGGAGCGGAAGCTGACCGAAACCCTGGCGCCGGACCACGGTGCGACGCTGCGCGTGGTCACGGCGGCGGTGGACGAGCGCCTCAACGACAACGGTTTCATCCTCCCGGGTCTGGGTGACGCGGGCGACCGGCTGTACGGCTGCGCCTGACCCCCCGCGCATGAGCGCCCGTCCGGTCCTCCGGTCGGGCGCTTTTTCGGCTGTTTTCAGATCCGGATGAATGAATGGCCGAAAACCGGGCAGAGTGCTGCTACGGCCCACCATCGTCCCAGGCCGGGAGGTCGCAGAGGTGGGCCGCTCCCAAGGAGGACACACCGAACCGCATTATCCGAATTCATTTTGAGACGGGAACGTAACCGATAGCAGTGATCATGGTTCCTGGTCGCCCGTAACCAGTAACCCCCACGGCCCGAAACAACCCCCAGGACGTAGTCCACCCGAACCCGAACGCCTCGCCCATCTCGGACGCGGTCATCAGGCAACCCCCGGGTGACTACCGAACGCCTCCGCGCGCGCACGCTGAGCCATCCGCCTCCCGAAACCCTCAAGGAGAGAGATGACCGAGACCACCTCCGCCCCCATGACCACCGACCAGCGCTTCGCCTCCGTGGTGGACCTCCTCGCCGCGGAGTTCTCCGGCGTGCATCACGAGTCCACCGTGACCCGGTGCGTGGACGCGGCCCGGCACGGGGCCGAAGAGGTCACCGGCAGAGCCACCCCGGACCTCGTCGAGCGGATCGCCCGACAGCACCTCCAGGTGCTCGCCCTGGCCTTCGCGGAACGGCACTGACGGTTCCCCGCCCCCCGAGGGGAGATCCGCGCTGCACAGAGTCCGGTTTTCGGGCCGGCCGACACTCACGAGGGTTTTCGGGCCTGACCGACCCGCCCCGCTTCTCCAGAAATGCCAACCCAAACCTCCTGACCTGCACCGGTAGGCAGCCGATTTTCGGCCCCGGCGCCACCGGATGCACAACCGCACCGGAACCGGACACAGCCCGCAAGCAAGGAAGGTCCGACATACCGCCACGCCGAGGGTGTGCCCCAGGCTTTACGGGCAGGACCCCCAATGCGACAATCGCTGCTGGGTCGGTGGGTCAGGTGGATTCCAAGGGGAGTCGGTCGTGGCGAAGTTGAAGAAATGGGGCGGCTACGCTCTCATCTTTTTCGTAGCGTTTTATCTGCTCACGCAGCCCGAAAGCGCGGCCGGCGTGATCCAGAGCGCGCTCGGGGGACTGATGGGCGGCGCCGAGTCGATGTCGCGCTTCGTCAACGCACTGCTGCCGTAGTGGGGATGGTCGGGTGCCATGCGCCTCGTAGCGTCGAGTAACAGCGCCCCGGCGTCGGTCAACCGCTACCTGCTCCCGCACGAGCAGGACGTGGTCACCATCCGGAGGCATCCCGCGGTCCTGATCGGACCGGTGGGCGCGGTCCTGGGCGCCCTGATCGTCGCCGGGATCCTCAGCAACACGCAGATCGCGGACACCCCGGCCGCCCTGGCCATCATCTGGTGGCTGTGGCTGCTGGTCCTGGTGTGGTTCGTGTGGCAGGTGGCGGAGTGGTCGGTCGACTACTTCGTGATCACCTCCGCCCGTCTGTTGCTGACGACGGGGCTGATCACCCGGCAGGTCAACATGATGCCGCTGGGCAAGGTCACCGACATGAGGTTCGAGCGCAGCCTGTTGGGCCGGTTCCTCGGCTACGGGACCTTCGTGATGGAGTCCGCGGGTCAGGACCAGGCCCTGAGCAGGATCGACTTCATCCCGTACCCCGAGCAGCTGTACCTGGAGGTCGTGGGGCTCATCTTCAAGGAGTAGCCCCGCGCGCATCCGACAGGGCACCCGTCCGCAGGACGGGTGCTTCTTGCTTTCCCCGGCCCCGCCCGCGAACATCCCACGGGGTTGCCCGGTTCCCATCCTGTTCACCTTCTGTTCACCTTGACTCGGGAGCCCCTCGCGACCCATCGGGCCGCCCCTGCGAGAGACGCACGCCACCAGGCGCTTCGGAGTCCGTCGACGACGGGAGGGCCTCCTGTGACGGAGCACCCACGGGAAATGAATTGACTCAAAGGTGAACGTAGGGTTAACTGGGGTCATCTTATACGGAAACGAGGAGGGCACCATGGCACGCAGAACAGGCCGTGCACCGCACCCGACTCGCTCCGTCGACGCCCGTCGACGCACGCGTTCCACCGCAGAGACCCTCCGCATGTCCGGCCTCACGCCGGACGCGGCGAGCGTCCCCCGGCCGCGTGAGAACGTCGACGCCATCAGCTCCGGGCACCCGATCATGCACTGGGTTCTGGCCACCGACGAGGCCGGCCGCACCCGTCCCGAGGCCCGCTGGCTGTAGCAGAGCATCAACGACGCACGCCCCCTTCCGGCAGCGCCGGACAGGGGGTGCCCGGTGTTCGCACCGGACGCGAGAGAGCGAGTCCGAAGGGCCGTCCCGCACAGCGGGGCGGCCCTTCGCCGTTCCCGCGGCCGGCCCGGCCGCGGCGACTCATCGCCGTGTCGACATATCGGCTTGGGGCAATACCTCTATTTCAGCCAGGATCAAACAGACCCACAGAGAGTGATCCAGGTCTCACGGGATCCTGTGTTGACTCTCAACGAAACGAGACGTATCGTCTTGCTCATGAGGCTGTACCACTTCCTGTGATCCCGCGTCCGACGCCCGTGCCAGAGCACAACGCGCACCCGCCGCACCCCGGCCCCGCGCGGCTCCACCGGCGTCGCCGCCCCGCGGTCGATCCGGTACGGCCTCTTCGTCGTCCCCGCATCCCGAGCCCTGTGCCCAGCGCACGCCCGCTCCCCCGGGTGCCCGCACGCTGAAGCGCCCTCCGGCGGCCCGCGGCCCGTTCCACCGGTCCCACCGCAGCAGAGGAGGCATGACCTTGCGCACCGCCCGAGTTCGATCCGCATCGCCCACCGCCGAGATCACCCGAGGAGGAACGCCCATGCGCGCCGCGACACGCACCCGCTCACAGATCACCCTCACCGGGGCCGCCAAACACTACGGCGACCAGGCCGTCCTGGACCGGGTGGACCTGACCATCGCCCCCGGGGAACGGGTCGGCGTCATCGGGGACAACGGATCCGGTAAGAGCACCCTGCTCCGGCTGCTGGCGGGAGAGGAGGCACCCGACAACGGGGAGGTGCTCGTCGCCGCGCCCGGCGGCATCGGGTATCTGCCCCAGACCCTGGAACGGGTCGGCGTCATGACCGGCACCGTCGGCGACGCCGTCGACGACGCACTGGCCGACCTGCGGGAGATGGAGGCCCGCCTGCGCGCATTCGAGGCGTCGCTCGGCACCGCCGACCCCGGGGAACTGGCCGCCTACGGCGACCTGCTGTCCGAGTTCGAGGCACGCGGCGGCTACACGGCCGACGCCCGGGTCGACGCCGGGCTGCACGGTCTGGGCCTGCCCGGCCTGGACCGCGACCGCCCGCTGCGAACGCTCTCCGGCGGGGAGCGGGCACGGCTGGCCCTGGCCGCGGTGCTGGCCGCCGATCCCGAGCTGCTGCTGCTCGACGAGCCCACCAACGACCTCGACGACGGCGCGGCCGCCTGGCTGGAACAGCGGCTGCGCACCCACCGCGGCACCGTCGTCGCCGTCACCCACGACCGGGCCTTCCTGGCCCACGTCACCGACACCGTGCTGGAGGTGGACCACGAGCTGCGCCGGATCCACCGGTACGGCAACGGGTACGACGGGTTCCTGCGGGCCCGGGCCGCGACCCGGGCCCGGTGGATCCGCGAGCACGAGGAGTGGCGGGCGGAACTGGCGCGGCAGCGGCGGCTGGCCGAGAACGGCATCGCCGCGCTCCAGGCCATCCCGCGCATGGTGGACAAGGCGGGCTTCGGGCACGGGAACTTCCGGATGCGCTCACGCGCCCACGGTGCGGCGAGCCGGATCCGGCAGGCCAGGGAACGAGCGGCGCGACTGGTCGAGAACCCGGTCGCGCCGCCGCCGGTCCCCCTGGAGATGACCGCGTCCTTCGCCGCCGCCGACGGCGGACCCGTGCCGCCGGTGGAGCTGGCGGGGGTGCGCGTGGAACACCGGCTCGACGTTCCGGCGCTGTCCGTCGCACCGGGCGAGCGGATCATGGTCACCGGCCCCAACGGGGCGGGCAAGAGCACGCTGCTGCGGGTCATCGCCGGGGAACTGGCCCCCGACACGGGCGAGGTGCTGCGGCGCGGCCGGATCGGCCACCTCCGCCAGGAGGACGGGGCGGTCGTTCCGGGCCGGACCGCACTCCAGGCCTACGCCGCCGGCCGACCGGGGCCGGCCGAGGAGTACCGGGACGAGCTGGCCTCGCTGGGGTTGTTCCGGGCGCGGGAAATGGATCAGTCCGTGGAGTCACTTTCGGTCGGCCAACGCCGCCGGATCGAGGTGGCCAGATTGACCTCGGGGGCTTACGACCTGCTGCTTCTGGACGAGCCGACCAACCACCTCTCCCCCGGTCTCGTGGAGGAACTGGAGGAGGCGCTGGGGCGCTACACCGGCGCCCTGGTGATCGTCACCCACGACCGCACCATGCGTGCGGGCTTCTCGGGGCGGCGATGGGAGATGCACGAGGGGATGATCACCACTGACACCCCATGATCGACGACATCGCTTTGTCGACAAATTGGCTTGACCATAAATGGTTAAATCCACTGACCGAAACAAGGGGGTGTGTCGGACACCGGCACACCCCCGCCACGGTGTCCGAAAAGCCCGGTGGCCCCAGCATAAGCTGACCCCATGCTCGACGGGACCGTTTCCACCCGCCTGCTCCTCCTGCTCGGCGAGGCCGCGCGCACCGCGGGTGTTCCCGAACCCCTCGTCCTCGCCGAGACCGGGCCCGCCGCCGCCGCGGACGAGGCCGCCCGCGTCCCCCTCCCCTCCCTCGTCCGCCTGTGGGAGCACGTCGCCCACGCCCTCCCGCCCGGCCGGGCCGGAACCCACGTCGCCGACACCGCGGCGCTGGGCTCCCTGCCCGCCTGGGACTACCTGGTCGTCAACGGCGCCACCCTCACCGACGCCCTCACCCGCAGCGTCCCGTACCACCGGGTCGTCACCGCCTCCGAGAAGGAGTTCGCCGTGCACACCCCGGGCGACGACCTCGCGGTGCGCTACCACACCGGTGCGGGGGACCCCCGCACCGCCGCCGCCGTCCACGAGTACGTCCTCGCCTACTACCTGCGCCGGGCCCGCGAGGCCACCCGCACCGACCTCGTCCCCCGGCGGGTGGCCTTCTCCCACCCGGCCCCCGCCGACCGCTCCGCCCTGGTCCGCGCCTTCGGCACCGCCGCCCTGGAGTTCGACGCCGGGGTGAACGAACTCGTGTTCCGGGCCGAGGACGCCCGCGTGCCCCTCCCCTCCGGTGACCCGCGCCTGGCCGAGCTCCTGCGCGGCCACGCCGGGATGCTGCTGTCCGCCGCCCACCCCCTCCCGAGCTGGCTGGACCTCTTCCGCACCGCCCTGGACGCCGAACTCGACCACGGGGCGCCCGCCCTGGGCGCCGTCGCCCACCGGCTGGCGTCGAGCCCGCGCACCCTCCAGCGCCGCCTCGGCGAACACGGCACCACCTGGCGCGAGGAGGTCGACCGCGCCCGCCACTCCCGGGCCCGGCGGCTGCTGTCCTCGGGCCTGACCGCCGAGACCGTCGCCGCCCGCCTGGGCTTCTCCGACGACCGCGCCCTGCGCAAGGCGTTCCACCGCTGGTCGGGGCGCACTCCGGCGCAGGAGCGCCGCGCACTGGCGCGCGGGGACCGGTCCGCGGCGCACCCGGACCTGGGGTCCGGAAGCGCCCGTCCCTAGTTTCGGAGGTGTCGCCGGGACCGGCCCGGCCCACCGGAACGAGGCACCCCATGACCGTCCGCACCCGCGAGATCCATCTGGCCGCCCGCCCGACCGCCGAGCCCGGCCCGGAGCACTTCGCCCTGGTGGAGGCCGACCTGCCAGAACCCGCCCTCGGGCAGGTCCTGGTCCGCAACACGTGGATGTCCGTCGACCCCTACATGCGCGGCCGGATGGACGACGTCCCCTCCTACCTGCCGCCCTTCGAGATCGGCCGCCCCCTGGAGGGGAGCGCGATCGGCGAGGTCGTCGCCTCGCGGGCCGAGGGGGTCCCGGTGGGCGCGACCGTCTCCCACTTCCTGGGCTGGCGGGAGCACTCGCTGGTCGACGCCGCCGCGGCCGTGGTCCTGGACGTCACACGTATCCCGGCCTCCGCCTACCTCGGCCCCCTGGGCACCACCGGCCTCACCGCCCACCTCGCGCTCACCGACACCGCCCCGGTCCGCCCGGGGGACACCGTGTACGTCTCGGCGGCGGCGGGGGCCGTCGGGAGCGTGGCCGCGCGCATCGCCCGAGACCTGGGCGCGGCCCGGGTGATCGGCTCCGCGGGCGGCCCGGACAAGACCCGGCTGCTGCTGGAGGAGTTCGGCTACGACGCCGCCATCGACCGCCGCCGCGGCGACCTCGCCGCGCGCCTGGCCGAGGCCGCCCCCGACGGGGTCGACGTCTACCTGGACTCGGTCGGCGGCGACCACCTGGCGGCCGCCCTGACGGTGATGAACCAGGGCGGCCGGGTGGCGCTGGTCGGCGCGATCGGCGACTACAACGAGGCCGAACCCGCCCCGGGGCCGAACCTGTACCGGGCCGCCACCAGGGAGGTCACCCTGCGCGGCATGCTCGTGAGCAACCACCTGCACCGGTTCCCCGAGTTCCACGCCAAGGCGGTGCCGTGGCTGCTCGACGGCACCCTGCGCACCCGCAAGACCGTCCTCGACGGCCTGGAGAAGGCCCCGGAGGCCCTGCGCGGCGTCCTGACGGGCGCCAACACCGGCAAGATGCTGGTCCGCCTCTGAACACGCCACCGCCACGGGCGTCCCGGACCACCCGGGCGCCATGTCGACAAAGCGGCTGTAGTGACCCTGGAAGGCCACGGTGACGTCCGCGGTGGGGCCGTTGCGGTGCTCGGCGACGATGATGTCCGCCTCTGAACACGCCACCGCCACGGGCGTCCCGGACTACCCGGGCGCCATGTCGACAAAGCGGCTGTAGTGGCCCTGGAAGGCCACGGTGACGTCCGCGGTGGGGCCGTTGCGGTGCTTGGCGACGATGATGTCCGCCTCGCCGGCCCGCGGCGACTCCTTGTCGTGCACGTCCTCGCGGTACAGCAGGATCACCATGTCCGCATCCTGCTCGATGGAGTTGTGGACGCTGATCCCGTTGGCCACGAAGTTGTGCGTGCCCGCGACCGTGGCGTCGAAGACCTCCTCCTCGCCCAGCGGCTCGACCGCGACGACCTCGTCCCAGAAGACGTCGTTGGTGGCGAGCAGGTCGAGGTCGGCGTCGTCGAGGACCGCGGCGATCCGAGAGAGCCGTCCCCGGCTCGGCGCGGGCCGCCGCATCGCGTTCCCGTTGAACTGCACGCCCGGCTCCGGGGAGAACCTGCGATGGGTCATCTCCTGGGCCGCGATCGTGGTGCGCACCCGGTCCCACACCTGCCGGGGCACGGTGTCCACGTTGGTGTCGGCCGTCCGGCCGAGCATCTTCTCGATGCAGGAGGCGAGGGTGAGGGCGCGGGAGCCGTGGCAGCCCACCTTCTCCGCGAACAGCCTCTGCTGGTCCACCCCGTGGACGTCGAGGACGAACGAGGGCCGGTACCCCTCCTTGGTGCTGCGCTTGATCCTGGTCATGATGCCCAGCCGGGCCAGCAGCAGGGCCACGCCGTCGACGAGTCGCCGACTCGTGGAGGAGTAGCAGATGCGGGCGCCACCGGACGCCTCATTCCAGTGGACGCTCCCGCCCGTGGCCCACAGGTGGCGCAGGAACAGGGCGATCTGGTCCGTGGGCAGCGTGAAGACGGGGTCGGGCACGAACTTCTCGTGGCTGCGGAGCCCGAACAGCCCCAACCCGTCGAGCCAGGCGGCGACCGGGTTCCGCTTGCCGTGGGTGAGCCGGAACGGCGCGGGCAGCCGCAGGGTCGTGACCCGCGCGGAACGGTACTCGTCCCGGACGGCGGTGATGCCGAAGTGGAGGGCCGCCTCGGTGACCGCGGCCAGGTTCTCCTCGTCGACACTGGCGTAGCGGATGGGCCGGCGGCGGACGAACGACCCGTCACCGATCATGTGGGCGAGCAGGACCACCTCGCCCTCGGGCCACGCGGCCGCCCCCTCCGGTGCGGGCACGTGCCGCGGGACGGCGATCCGGTCACCGGTCCTCAGGTCCTCCAGGTGGCGCCACCCCTCGAAGGCGAGGAACGGGTGGTTGGCGGACGCCTTGACCTCGCGCCCCGATGCCAGGCGCAGCCGGAAGGTCTCCTTGACCCCGCTGGAGAAGACGTGGCTCATCGTGCGCGGGACCAGGCGCAGTTTCTCGTCCAGGGACCAGACCGGGATGTCGCGTTCTCCCGACGCATGCAGCTCACCGAGCGTGGTTTCGGCCCCCGTGTCGGCCCGCAGGATCCTGGTGTCGGCGGTGAGGCAGCCCGATTCGCGGAGGTCCGACACCTGGGGGCGTTTGTCGGTGCGCTGTTCGGGACCGCGGTTGAGCTGGGAGAGCGCCACCACGGGCACCTCCAGCTCCTTGGCCAGCAGCTTGAGCGACCGGGACATCTCCGAGACCTCCTGCTGGCGGCTCTCCACCCGGCCGGGCGAGCTCATCAGCTGGAGGTAGTCGACGATGACCAGCTTGAGGTCGTGCTGTTGCTTGAGCCGCCGGCACTTGGCCCGGATCTCCATCATCGACATGTTGGGCGAGTCGTCGATGAACAGCGGCGCGTTGGCGACCTCGCCCATGCGCCGCGCCAGCCGCGCCCAGTCGTCGTCGGTCATCAGACCCGACCGCATGGTGTGCAGCGGCACCCGCGCCTCCGCCGACAGCAGGCGCATGACGATCTCGTTGCGCCCCATCTCCAGGCTGAAGAAGACCGCGGTCATGTTGTGCTTGATCGACGCCGCCCGCGCGAAATCCAGGGCCAGCGTGGACTTCCCGACGGCCGGGCGGGCGGCGATGATGACCATCTGGCCGGGGTGGAGGCCGTTGGTGAGGGCGTCGAAGTCGGCGAAGCCGGTGGGGACGCCGGTGAGGGTGCCGTCGTGGGAGGAGATGGCCTCGATCTCGTCCAGGGCGCCGGGCATGATGTCGGCGAGGGGGACGTAGTCCTCGCCGGTGCGCTTCTCGGCGACCTTGTAGATCTCCGCCTGGGCGTGGTCGACGAGGTCGTCCACCTCGCCGTCGCCCGCGTAGCCGATCTGTGCGATGCGGGTGCCGACCTCGACCAGGCGGCGCAGCACGGCGCGGTCGGAGACGATCTTGGCGTAGTAGCCCGCGTTCGCCGCGGTGGGGATGGCGTTGGTGAGGGTGGTCAGGTAGAGCGCGCCGCCGACACGGGCGGACTCGCCGCGCTTGGTCAGCTCGGCGTTGACCGAGACGATGTCGACGGGTTCGCCGCGGGAGAACAGGTCGACGATGGCGTCGTAGATGATCTGGTGCGCCGGTCGGTAGAAGTCGGCGGACCGGATGATCTCCACGACCTGGGTGATGGCG
Source organism: Nocardiopsis sp. CC223A (assembly GCF_030766825.1). Lineage (GTDB taxonomy): Bacteria > Actinomycetota > Actinomycetes > Streptosporangiales > Streptosporangiaceae > Nocardiopsis. The sequence continues at coordinate 7,330 of NZ_JASFDV010000097.1, read as the reverse complement.
TCCTTGGAGATGAGCATGCCGCCCAGGACGCCCTGCTCGGCCTGGATGTCGTGGGGTGGCGTGCGCTCGTATCCGCCTTCTTCGGGTGGCTGCTCAGCGACGCTCACGAACAATCTCCCCTGGGCCGTGCTCCACCGGCCCCGGGTCGGGACCGACCCTTCCAGGATGCCTCATGGAACGCGCCGGGGGTGCCGTGGGCGGAGTCGTCCACAGGCTCTCCGACACCTGTTCGCCCCGCTCCGCGGGGGTTTCACCGACCCGTTGTGCACATAACCTGTGGATAACTTTGCACACACCCCCTCTTATCAGTGTTGACCTGCGAAAACATGCTTCGGTGGCGGGGTGTGCAAGATGTCTCACAGGGTCGATTTCCACAAGTTATCCACAGGCGTCCCGAGGCCTGTGGATAACTTCACCCTCCCGGGGGAACGCCTGTCCGATAACGTGGTCCGGTCATGCCCAGACCGCTCTCCGCCGCCCCGTTCCGGCACCGCCACGACCGCGAGATCTTCGCTCTGGCGATCCCCACCTTCTTCGCCCTCGTCAGCGAACCCCTGTTCCTGCTGACCGACTCCGCGATCGTCGGCACCCTGGGCACCGCGGCCCTGGCCGGGCTCGGCATCGCCGGCCAGGTGCTGCTGACCCTGGTCGCCGTCTGCATCTTCCTGGCCTACGGCACCACCGCGGCCGTCGCCCGCAAGTTCGGCGCGGGGGACGTCCCCGGCGGCATCCGGGACGGGATCGACGGCCTCTGGCTCGCGGCGCTGCTGGGCATCGCCGCGATCGCGATCGGCTGGCCGCTCGGTCCCACCATGGTGGACCTGCTGGGAGCCTCCCCCGAGGTCACCCCGCACGCCCTGGTCTACCTGCGCGTCAGCCTGTTGAGCACGCCGTTCCTGCTCATCGTCATGGCGGGCACCGGTGTACTGCGCGGCCTACAGGACGCCCGCACCCCGCTGGCCGTCGCGGTCGCGTCCTTCCTGGGCAACGCGCTGCTGTGCGCGGTGTTCGTGCTGGTCCTGGACTGGGGCATCGCCGGTTCGGCGTGGGCGACGGTGGTCGCCCAGGGCGGCGGCGCGTTCTGGTACGTGGCGACGATGGTCCGCCGCGCCCGGGGAGAGGGGGTGTCGCTCGCGCCGTCGGCGTCGGGTCTGCGCGCCTCGGCCTCGGCCGGGTTCGCGCTGTTCCTGCGCAGCGTCTCGATGCGCGTGGTGGCCCTGGTGACGGTGGCGGTCGCGGCCCGGCTCGGCGACGCGTCGGTGGCCGCCCACCAGGTATCGCACAACATCTGGGCGCTGCTGGTGTTCGCCATGGACGCGATCGCGATCGCCGGGCAGGCGATCATCGGCCGCTACCTGGGGTCGGGCGACGTCCGCGGGACCCGGGACGCCACCCGCCGCATGGTCGAGTGGGGCGTGATGCTGGGCGCGGTCTTCACCGTGCTGGTGCTGCTGGTCCTGCCGTGGGCGTGGATCCCGTTCACCTCCGACCCGCAGGTGCGCGTGCTCATCACCGCGTCCCTGGTCGTGGTGGCCCTGCTGCAACCGCTGAGCGGTGTGACCATGGTGCTCGACGGGGTGCTCATGGGCGCCGGGGACCAGCGTTACCTGGCCTGGGCGTCCCTGTGGACGATGCTGGTCTTCCTGCCGTTCGCCCTGGCGGTGCCACTGCTGGAGACGTCCGCGGTAGGGGGGATCGTGGCGCTGTGGACCGCCTACGGGGTCTGGATCCTGGCCCGTGCGATCGCCCTGGGGCGCCGGGCCCGGGGCGGGGCCTGGCTGGTCACCGGCGCGTCCCGGCCCTGACCCGGCCCGGCCCGGGGGTCCCGCCGTGCGGCGGAGCGGAGATCCCGGGTGCGCCCGGGTCAGAGGGAGACGTCGAGGTCCCCGATCGCCGGACCGTGGTAGAAGGTGGCCACCCGCTCCGAGTTCGGGGTGTCCGGGAAGGTCGGCAGCTGCTCCAGGGTGAGTTCGATCCCGGTCACCCGGCTCAGGTGGGCGAGCTGCTCGCGGAGCCGGGAGGCGACGTCCCTGCGCAGCTTCGGGAGCATCGAGTAGAGCTTGTCCCCCGGGCAGTTGGTGGCGTTGTAGTCGCGGTGGCCGACGATGGCCTCCTGCGGGTCCAGCCGGTAGACCAGGCACAGCCAGGCGCAGGTGTCCACCAGGGAGCGCATGAGCGCGGCCGGCGGGGTCGCCGAGGTGTAGGTGCCCTCGTTCTCGATGCCGATGGTGTGCGAGTTGTGGTCGGCCGTGTGCGCGCCGATCACGTGGCGGCCGTCGGCGATGGCCTGGAGGGTGCGGTCGCGGCCCTCCATGATGTGCCCGCCGCGGCTGATGGTGAGCTGCTGCCCGGTGTCACTCCACCCGTTGTGGTCCATGTGGTACCGCTGGATGGAGCGGGACAGCGCGCCCGCGTGGGTGGTCGAGGTGTCGGAGGAGTTCCCGGTGGCCGTGTGGTGCACGACGATGTGGGTCGGCCCCTTCGCCAGGACCGCTATGCGGTTCTTGGGGGCCCTGGCCTTCCAGTCCGTTCGGGTGTAGACCTTGGGCCTGACCGCGGCCAGCGCGCTCGTGGCCGGGGCGAGTCCGATCAGCCCGCCGAGCAGCACGCCCCCGGCGGCCAGTGCCGTGCTCCTCAGAACCGTCCTGCGGTCCGGCAGGCGCTCCGGTCGTCCGTTCATCGGCTCCTCGTCCTCTCTGCCCTGGGCGCCATGCGACACCGACACAGAGAACACGATAAGTTACAAAGAGTAGCCAAAGGGCGACTTTTGGTGAGCCTCGGCGTGTCGGCCCCGAACAGGACACGGGCCCCGCACCTCGGAAGGAGGTACGGGGCCCGGTTCACGCGAGCGCGAACGCCTCGGCTCAGACGCCGACGACGTCCAGCTTGATCGTCGCGACGACCTCGGGGTGCAGGCGGACCTGGACCTTGTGGGCGCCGGCCGACTTGATCGGGGTCTTGACCTCGATGCGGCGCTTGTCCAGCTGCGGGCCGCCGGAGACCTTGACGGCCTCGGCGATGTCCGCGGGGGTGACCGAACCGAAGAGACGGCCACCCTCACCGGCGCGCTGCTTGAGACGCACGGTGAGCGCGTTGACCTGGCCGGCGACCTGCTTGGCCTCGTCCAGGGTCCGGATGTCGCGCGCGGAACGGGCGCGCTGGATCAGGTCGATCTGCTTCTGGCCGCCGCGCGTCCACCGGATGGCGAACCCGCGGGGAAGCAGGTAGTTGCGGCCGTAGCCGTTCTTCACCTCGACGACATCGCCGGGGGCTCCGAGACCGTTGACCTCGTGGGTCAGGATCAGCTTCACGACAAAAACCTCCCTCGGAGAATCCCCGCTAGCGAGCGGTGCTGGTGTAGGGCAGCAGGGCGACCTCGCGCGCGTTCTTGATCGCGGTGGCGACGTCGCGCTGGTGCTGGGTGCAGTTACCCGTCACGCGGCGGGCGCGGATCTTGCCGCGCTCGGAGATGAACTTGCGGAGAAGCGTGGTGTCCTTGTAGTCGATGTAGGACTGCTTCTCCTGGCAGAAAAAGCAAACCTTCTTCTTGGGCTTGCGCGCTGCCGGCTTCGCCATCGTGGTGCTCCTTCGCAAGAGCCCCGGGTTCCTCCCGGGGATGGTCTGAGGACATGTGAACAGTGACTCGGCGCCCTCGGGCGCCGGGTCGGGGTGTTGCGCCTACGGCACGGGGCCGCGGCGCGACCGCTCGGTTAGAACGGCGGGTCGTCGGAGAAACCGCCGCCGAAGCCGCCGCCTCCGCCACCGCCGCCGTTGTTGGCCCACGGGTCGTCGTTGGCGGGGGCACCGCCGCGGTTGCCCTGCTGGCCGCCGCCGAAGCCGCCGCCCTGGTTCCCGTAGCCGCCGCCCTGCTGCTGGGGCTGGCCGCCGCCGAAACCACCGCCGCCGCCCTGGCCGAAGCCGCCTCCGCCGCCGCCCTGGCGCTGCGTCTTGGTCACCTTGGCGGTGGCGCTGCGCAGGGCCGGGCCGACCTCGTCGACGTCGACCTCGAAGACGGTGCGCTTCTCACCCTGCTGGGTGTCGTAGGAGCGCTGCTTGAGCCGCCCCTGGACGATCACCCGCATACCGCGCTGGAGGCTCTCCGCGACGTTCTCCGCGTACTGCCGCCACACGGTGCAGGTGAGGAACATGGACTCGCCGTCCTTCCACTCCCCCGACGCGCGGTCGAAGGTGCGCGGCGTCGAGGCCACGCGGAAGTTGGCGACAGCGGCTCCACTCGCCGTGAAGCGCATCTCAGGATCGTCGACCAGGTTGCCGACGAGCGTGATCTGGGTTTCGCCTGCCATGAGGGCTCCGGTTCGGGGTAGATCGGGTCAGGCGGTTTCGCCTGCTCCCCTGATCATCCGTCCTTCCACCGACAGAATCAGCGGAATCGGATGATCCGGGGATAGGGGGCCGCGGCCGGGAGGGCCGCTAGTGGACCTCGGGCCGGATGACCTTGGTGCGGAGCACGGCCTCGGCGATGCCGAGCTGGCGGTCGAGCTCCTTGACCGTGGCGGGCGTGGCCGTCAGGTCGATCACGGCGTAGATGCCCTCGGGGTTCTTCTCGATGTCGTAGGCGAGCCGACGCTTGCCCCAGATGTCGACCTTCTCGACCGAGCCGCCGTCGTTGCGCACGACGGACAGGAAGTTCTCCAGCGACGGGGCGACGGTGCGCTCGTCGAGGTTCGGGTCGAGGATGACCATGATTTCGTAACGACGCATCGGCGTACGTTCCTCCTCTGGACTGTCGCGGCCATGGAATCTCCATGGCAGGAGGGCAGGGGCCCGCGGTGTTCTCCGTGCGGTGACGGGGGTGCGGGCTCAAAGCCATACGGGGATCAAGGCTACCAGCAGCACGGGACCGGAATCGGCGGCCGTGTCCCCGGCGGTGTCCTCCCGGGACGTGCGAAGGGGCCGGTGCGCGATGCGCACCGGCCCCTCGACCGCGTCCCCGGGACGGGGTCAGTCGTCGCGGGTACCGAGGATGGTCACCCGGGCGTTGTCGTCGTCCGTTCCCGGACGGCCGCCGCCCCAGCCGCCGTCCTCGCCGCCGTTGTCACCGCCGTCGTCACCGCCGCCGGTCCAGCAGGGGTCGTCGGCCGGACGTCCGAGGCATTCCTCGGGGTCCGGGCTCTCACCGCCGTCGCCGCCGTCGTCTCCGTCGTCCCGGCACTCCAGGTCCCAGATCTCGCAGTCGGGCTCGGTCGGGAGGTCCTCGCAGTTCGGGTTGTTGGTGTCGGGGTTCTGCGGGTCGCAGGCGGGGTGCTCGCTGGGCTCATCGCTCGGGTCCTCGCTCGGATCCTCACTGGGATCCTCGCTGGGGCTGGGCGAGGGCGCGAAGTTCTGGTCCGTGCCCACGTTCGCGGCCGGCGGGAAGGGTTCCGACGGCAGCTCCATGATGTCGATGGCCTGGACCATGAACTCCCGCCACACCTCGGCTGAGGTGCCGCCACCGTAGACCGAGCTGTTGGCGACGCCTTCGAACTCCAGTCCGACGTTGGCGTCGGCCCGGCTGAGGCCGACCGCCACGGACATCTGGGGCACGTAGCCGACGAACCAGGCCGAGATGGCCCCGGAGGAGGTACCGGTCTTGCCGGCGACCGGCCGTCCGTCGGGCAGTGCGGCCGCGGAGCCACCGCCGTTGGTGACGACCTGGGTCAGGGCGAAGGTGACGTCGGCGGCGACGTCGGCGGACATCGCCCGGGTCCCGGTCTCCAGCTCGTCCGCGTCGTTGGGCGGGATCTCGGTGCCGTCGCTGTTGGTCACCTTGGTGACCATGTGCGCCGGGCGGTGCAGGCCGCCCGCAGCGAAGGTCGCGTAGCCGCTGGCCTGGTCCAGTGCGCTGACCTGGTGGGTGCCCAGCGCGATCAGCGGCCCCTGGGTGGAGGTCGTGGTCTGTTCCTCGTCCACACCGGCCCTGACGGCCATCTGGTCGACGGCGGCCGGGGTCACCTGCTGGGCGAGCTGCACGTACGGGGTGTTGTAGGAGTTCGCGGTGGACTCGATCAGGTCGACCGCGCCGTGGTCCTGCTTGTCGGCGTTCTCGACCGGGCTCTGCAACCCTTCGAACTCCTGCGGCGAGTCGCCGTTCATCAGCGTTCTGAGGCTGATGTTCTGGCTGAGCGCCGTGGCGAGCACGTAGGGCTTGTACGACGAACCCGCCTGGGTGCGCTCCACCAGGGACTGGTTCAGCTCGATCCCCACGTCCGCGCCGCCGCGGAAGGCCAGGATCTCGCCGGTGGCCGGGTCGATCGCGGTGAGGCCCTTGCGGGTGTCCTCCGGGTGCCCGGGCAGGACGTCGAACGCTCTGTAGGCCGCGTCCATGAGCCCGGGGTTGAGCGAGGTCTCGACCTTGTAGCCCTGGGTGGCGATGTCCTCGGCCCGGAGTCCGTAGCGCTCGACCAGCTCGTTGACGACGGCGTCGCGCACGTAGCCGGGCTTGGGGTCGAACTCCTCCTCGACCTCTTCCTCCTCTTCCTCCTCCTCGCCATCGGCGCTGGGGCCCCACTGCGTCGTCTCGGGGATCTCCAGGGCGTCGGCCTCGCTCCTGGGCATGCCGCGGTCCGGGTTCTCCTCGTGCATGGCGACCAGCTGGTCCTGGATGTAGGGCCAGCGCTCGTCGTGGAGGTAGGTGTGGGTCCAGGGGCCCAGCTCCGAGTTCTCGAAGTTGGACGGCATCTGGATGATCAGGCCCAGGTAGGCGCCCTGCGCCGCGTCGAGCTCCGTCACGCTCTTGTCGAAGTACTGGCGGGACGCCATCTCGATCCCCATGGCCTGGCGGCCGAAGTAGATCGTGTTGACGTAGCGTTCGAGGATCTCCTCCTTCTCCATCTGCTGGCCCAGCTTGATGGCGATGAAGATCTCGCGGATCTTGCGTTCGAGGGTGCCGTAGCCCTCAAGGTTGCTGTAGTAGTTGCGGGCCATCTGCTGGGTGATGGTGGAACCACCGCCGGACTCGCCGCGGGAGACCAGGGCGCGGCCGATGCCCATGATGCTGATGCCGGGGTCCTCGAAGAACGTGTGCTGCTCGGCGGCGAGGATGCCGTCGATGACCTCCGGCGGGATGTCCTCGTACTGGACCTCGATGCGGCGGACCTCGCCGGTGGTGACCGCGACGTCGCCGGTCGCCCAGAAGATCTGGGTGGCCGAGTAGTCGGCGTCGCTCTTCGCCTGTAGGTCGCCCTTGTCGGGCGCCTGCGCGTACAGGAGGGCGAAGACCGCCACACCGCCGATGACCATCAGGCCGAACACGGCCAGCGCGGGCTTCCACGCCTTGGCGAAGAACCGCTTCCACCACGGGCGGTCGTCCGGTCCGTCCTCGCCTCCGTGG
>NZ_JASFDV010000096.1 GCF_030766825.1 Nocardiopsis sp. CC223A | reverse complement strand
GCCGCCGCGGACTCCCCGCTGGCCGCCCTCCTGGCCGCCCGCCCGGGCACCGCCGCCGACCCGGCGGCCACCGCCCCGGAGACCCGCCTGGCCCTGCTGGGGGACTGCGTCGCCGCCCTGGAGGAGGGCCTGGCCGAGCAGGGAGAGGTCCCCGAGGTCGACGACAGCGCCATCCTGGGCAGCCGCGAGGAACTGAACCGGCTCCTCACCTCCGTCGGCTGGGCCCAGACCCGCACCGAACTCACCGAGCCCCGCGGCCTCAAACGCCTCACCGTCCACGACGAGGACGGCGCCCGCGACATCACCGCCTACGCCGAGAGCATCGCCGCCTCCGCCACCGGGGCCGCCGAGACCGTCGCCATCGCCGAGGAGGAGGCCTTCGAACGCCACCTGCTGGGCGAGCTGGCCGAACACCTGGCCCGCCAGATCGACGAGGCCCGCGCCCTCATCGAGACCATGAACGACGTCCTCAAGGACGTCACCACCTCCGCCGGCCTGGGTGTGCGCCTCGACTGGCGGCTGGCGCCGGACGCCGGGGCCGACATCGAGGCCGTCGTCTCGCTGCTGGCCACCCCGGCCGACCAGCGCACCCGCGTCCAGACCACCCGCCTGCGCGACGCCCTGCGCCGCTGCATCGAGGCCATCCGCCGCCTGGACCCCACCGCCACCGGCGGCGCCCAGCTGCGGGCCGCCCTGGACTACCGCTCCTGGTTCACGTTCACGGTCTACGTGACCGACGCCACAGGCGACGAGCGCCGCCTGGGCCACCGCACCGCCCTCAGCCAGGGCGAGCAGCGCGTCGTCGCCTACCTCGTGCTGTTCGCCGCGGCCGCCGCCCACTTCGACGCCCTGGCCGCCCGGGCGCCCTGGGCGCCGCGCCTCATCCTCCTCGACGACGCCTTCGCCAAGGTGGACGAGCCCACCCACGGCCGCCTGCTGGGCCTGCTCGTGGAACTCGACCTGGACTTCGTCCTCACCTCCGAACGAGTCTGGGGCTGCTTCGCCAGTGTGCCCAGCCTCAACATCTACGAATGCCTGCGCGACCCCAACGTGCCGGGCATCGCCACCCTGCACTTCACCTGGGACGGCAGCCGGCGCCGCCTGGTCGGCGTGTGACCCGTGCCCGTTCCGAACCTCCGCTTCGCTCCGGCCCGCCCCTCGCCCACCGCCCCCCTCGGCGGGTGGCCCACGGCCACGGGCCTTTCCCCGAAGGCCGCTCCTCCGGAGCCTCCGGAACCCCGCCGGCGCCTCGCGGGAACCGCTCCCGGGCGGCGCTCCGACCACCGCGTACCGACCTTTACGGGCGGTTCTCGTGCGGGCTGTCCTAGTCTGCTGGTGCAGGAACGACGACAGATGGGGTACGACAATGACCCGGGTGCCCGAGGGGATCGAGACAGGCGACCGCGCCGACGCCGCCACCGGTGACGACCCCACCGCCGCGGTCCTCATGGACGCGCTGGCGCGGTCGGGGCTGCCCCGCGGCATCCACTCCTGGGTCACCGCCGCCCTGTGGGGCGACGAGGCGCTGGAGGCCCGGGCCCGGGGACAGGAGGTGCCCGAGCCCCCGCCGCGGTCCGCGGTCCCACAGCCGGCGGGCCGGGTCCGCCGGGCCTACCTCACCCGCATCCGCGTCCAGGGCTTCCGCGGCATCGGCCGCCCGGCCGAGCTGGCCTTCCCCCCGGGGCCGGGCCTGACCGTCATCGTCGGCCGCAACGGCTCGGGCAAGTCCAGCTTCGCCGAGTCGGCCGAGGCCGCACTCACCGGCCGCAACCCCCGCTGGGACGCCATGCCCACCGGCTGGCGCGACGGCTGGCGCAACCTGCACTACGACGAGAGCACCGAGGCGACCGTCGACATCCTCATCGCGGGAGACGACGCACCCACCCGGATCACCCGTCGCTGGACCGGGGACAGCGTCCGCTCCGCCCGCGGCGAGATCATCCGCCCGGACGGGACCTCCGCCCCGCTGCGCACCCTCGACTGGGGCGAGGACCTGGTCCGCTACCGGCCGTTCCTGTCCTACGACGAACTGGGCCGCACCGTCTCCGGGCGCTCCGCCGAGCTGTACGACACGCTCACGGCCCTGCTGGGGCTCACCGGACTGGCGGAGGCCGAACGCCGCCTGGCGCGGTTCTGCGACTCCCTGGCCAAGCGCCGCGACCGCCCCTCCCGGGAGCTGCCCCGCCTGCTGGACGCGCTGCACGCCTGCGACGACCCGCGTGCGGCGCGCGCCGCGGAACTCCTCACCGGACCCGGCCTGGACCTGGACACCCTGCGCCGCCTGGCCGAGGACGACGGGCCCAGCGACCCCGGCCTGCACGTGGTGATGCGCCGTCTGCGCCGCCTGTCGGTGCCCGAACGCGTGGTGATGACCGACGTCGTCAACGAGCTGCGCGGCGCCGCCATGGAGCTGGCCATGGCGGCCGGCAACAAGAACGACCACGCCTACGGGGTGGTGCGCCTGCTGGAGGAGGCCGTCGAGCACCACCAGCGCCACCCGGGGGAGACGACCTGCCCCACCTGCGACACCCCCGGCGCCCTGGGCTCGGACTGGGTCCGCCGGGCCCAGGCCCGCCTGCGCGTCCTGCGCCAGCAGGCGGCCCCGGCCGCGGCCGCCCACGAACGCGCCGACGCCGCCCGCGACCAGGCCCGGTTCCTCATGGCCCCGGCCCCCTCCTGGCTGCCGCCCGACAGCGAACTGGGGCGGGTGTGGTCACTGTGGGAGTCGGGTTCCACCATCACCGACCTGGGCGAACTGGCCGACCACATCGAGACCGTCGGCAAGAGCCTGCGCGCCGCCGCCGTCAGCGCACGCCGGGACGCCTCCGAACGCCTGGAGGACCCCACCGGCGGCTGGGCCGAGGAGGCCGAGCGGCTGGGCGCCTGGCTCGACGACGCCAAGGACGCCCTGGGCGCCCGCGACACCCTGGCCGAGGCGGAGGCGGCGCTCACCTGGCTGTCGGAGCAGGCCCGCCTGCTGCGCGAGGAGCGCCTGGGCCCGGTGGCGGGCCAGGCCGAGCAGGTGTGGTTCCGGCTCCGCCAGGAACGCCACATCGACCTGCGGGGCATGCGCCTGATCGGGCGCGGGGCCCGCCGCCGGGTCGAGGTGGACGTCACCGTCGACGGCGTCGGCGACCAGACCAGCGCCCCCGGACTGCTCAGCCAGGGCGAGTTCCAGGCCCTGGCGCTGTCCATCTGCCTGCCGCGCACCCTGGTCGACGGCAACCCGTTCGGGTTCCTGGTGCTGGACGACCCGGTCCAGGCGATGGACACCGAGACCGTGGAGGGGCTGTCCGCCGTCCTGGCGGAGGTGGGCCGCCACCGCCAGCTGGTGGTGTTCACGCACGACACCCGGCTGCCCGACGCCCTGCGCCGGCTGGGGCTGCCCGCCACCATCCGCACCATCAACCGGGACGCCATGTCCAACGTGTGGGTCTCCGACGGTTCCGACCGGTACTGAACGGGCGGTGCGCGTCACGGCCGGGGGCCTCCCCGGCGGTCGGCGCGCACCCCCCGCACCTCCGAGAACCCCTGGGACACAGGGGTTCCGCGCTTCCCGGGCGGGGGGCGGGCGACCCGCTCCGGGGCGGGCCGTATCCGATTTGGCAGAGCACCCCCAAACCCATGTATAGTCATGACCAGCGCAAGGGGGAACGCCCCGGAGGGCCGGGCCGAAAGGCCGGGAACGACGGAGCGGGAACCCGGATGGCGTGCCCCTTTAGCTCAGTCGGCAGAGCGTCTCCATGGTAAGGAGAAGGTCTACGGTTCGATTCCGTAAAGGGGCTCCACCACTTGATGAGGTCCGGTCCACTCAGGTGGGTGGCCGGTGGATCTCCGCCGGCCGACCGGGGCGGTTCCGAACACCACGGAAACCACCCCTGTGATCGGGGCGGAGTAGCTCAGTCGGTAGAGCAAGCGGCTCATAATCGCTGTGTCGTCGGTTCAAGTCCGGCCTCCGCTACCACCTCGCCGACCCTTGGAAACCGCACATCGTGCACCAGGGGTCGCGGCGAGGACTTCGCAGTGTTCACCCTCGGTGCACTGCACGACCAAGTCCGTCTTCCACGAGAAAGGCACTCCGACGTGGCTGCCACAGACGTGAGGCCGAAGATCACCCTGGCCTGCCAGGAGTGCAATCACCGTAACTACATCACGCGCAAGAACCGTCGGAACACCCCCGACCGGCTCACGATCAAGAAGTTCTGCCCGAACTGCCGCAAGCACAACGAGCACCGCGAGACCCGCTAGGTCCGTGTGAGCCGTTGCGGTCGATCACACCGCGCGTGAGGAGCACGGCTTCTCATAGACTTCGAGCCCGGTGAGCTATCAGCTCACCGGGCCGTTCGCGTCCCAGGGCACCTTTCAGGAGAGGCAGAGCGTGGCGATCAACCCCGACTACGTGGGCCGGGAGTACCGGGCCCCGGAGGCCTACGAGGTCACCCGCGTCAAGATCCGCGAGTTCGCGGAGGCCGTGGGCGACACCGCCCCCGTCCACACCGACCCGACCGCGGCCAAGGCCGCCGGGTACGCCGACGTGGTGGCCCCGCCCACCTTCCCCGTCATCCTCGGCATGGCGGGCTCCGCCCAGGCCATCGCCGACCCCGAGCTGGGCGTCGACTTCTCCCGCGTCGTCCACGGCGACCAGGGCTTCCACTACAGCCGCCCGGTGGTCGCCGGCGACGTCCTCGACACCGTCACCCGCATCACCGACGTCAAGGCGCTGGGCGGCAACGAGCTGCTCACCCTGGAGACCGTCGCCACCGACGCCTCCGGCGACCACGTCGTCACGGCGGGCATGATGCTCGTCGTCCGCGGCGAGTAGACCACCGGCCCCCACAATCCGAGGAACGCGACCGTGAGCAAGCTGCGCCACGCCGACGTCGAGGTCGGCACCGAGATCCCCGAGCGGACCTTCACCGTCCGCCGCCTGGACCTGATCCGCTACGCCGGGGCGTCGGGCGACTTCAACCCCATCCACTGGAACGAGCGCTTCGCCAAGTCCGTCGGCCTGCCCGACGTGATCGCGCACGGCATGTTCACCATGGCCCAGGCGGCCCGCCTCATCACCGACTGGACCGGCGACCCCGGCGCCGTCGTCGACTACTCGGTGCGCTTCTCCGCGCCCGTCGTGGTCCCCGACGACGACGAGGGCGCCGAGATCGCCGTCGGCGGCACCGTCAAGAAGAAGCACGACGACGGCACGGTCACCGTCGCCCTGAGCGCCCGCTCCGGCGGCGCCAAGGTCCTGGCCCGCTCCACCGTCGTCGTCCGCCTGGCCTGAGGCCGCAGCAGCAGGAGGAACACCCCGTGTCCGCACACACCGAACCGTCCGCCGTCCGCCTGGCCGACCACACCACCCTCGGCCTGGGCGGCCCCGCCCGGTCCTACCGGCGGGTCGGGTCCACCGACGACCTCGTCGCGGCCGTCGCCGCGGCCGACGCCGCCGGCGAACCGGTGCTGGTCCTGGGCGGCGGCAGCAACCTGGTGGTCGCAGACGCGGGGTTCCCCGGCACCGTGGTCCACATCGCCTCCCAGGGCGTGACCTTTCAGGAGACCGGCACGATCGACCCGGCCACCGGCGAACCCGTGGTCCTGCTGCGCGCCGAGGCCGGCGTGGAGTGGGACCCGCTGGTGGAGCGGGTCGTCGCCGAGGGCCTCAACGGCCTGGAGTTCCTCTCCGGCATCCCCGGCCGGGTCGGCTCCACCCCCATCCAGAACGTCGGCGCCTACGGCCAGGACGTCTCCCAGACCGTCCGCGAGGTGCTGGTGTACGACCGGCGCGAAGGCGGGCGCCGGGTGCTGTCGGCCGCCGAGTGCGGGTTCACCTACCGCGACAGCGTCTTCAAGGGCGACGACCGGTACGTGGTGTGCGAGGTCGTCTTCGCCCTGCACCGCGGCAAGCTCTCCCGCCCCGTCGCCTACGCCGAGGTCGCCCGCAGCCTGGGGGTCGAGGCCGGGGAGCGGGTCCCCATGGAGCGCGCCCGCGAGACCGTCCTGGACCTGCGCCGCGGCAAGGGCATGGTCCTGGACCCCGCCGACCCCGACACCCGCAGCGCCGGGTCGTTCTTCACCAACCCGGTCGTCACCGCCGAGGAGTTCGCCGCGGTGCGCGAGCGCGCCGCCGAGCGGCTGGGCCCGGACGTCCCGGTGCCCGGCCACCCCGACGCCGACGGCCGCGTCAAGCTGTCCGCGGCCTGGCTCATCGACCGCGCCGGGTTCGGCAAGGGCTACGGCTCCGGTCCGGCCCGGCTGTCCGGCAAGCACACCCTTGCCCTGACCAACCGGGGCGGGGCCACCACCGCCGATCTCCTGGACCTGGCCCGCGAGGTCCGCGCCGGTGTGGAAGAGGCCTTCGGGGTGCGCCTGGTCAACGAGCCGGTGATGATCGGCATCTCGCTCTAGGCGTACCGGCCACGGAGGCCGGATACGGGCCGGTGGCGGTTCGACGCCGGGAGAGGGCCTCCGGCCTGGGTGCGGATCGTCGAGATCGACACCCGAAGAAGGTCGGGAGGCCCGCCACGGCCCGCATCGCCCGCGCCGACGCCGTGCCCACACCCGCCGGGCACCGGGCCCCGGCCCGCTGCGTCGTCGAGGACGGACGGCCGCTACGACGGGCCGCCGAGCGCATCCGGGGCGGGAAGGGCGTGGTCGATGCCTCCGGTCCGCCCGCACCACGGCCCCCACCCGCCGCGAGCGCCGCGTCATCGAGTTCCGCGTGCTCGAACGCCGGGGACCGGCCCGCCGAACGCATCCGGACCAGCGTCAGCATCACCGAACGGTGGGTCGACCGCTGCCGCATCCGGGGCGGGAAGGGCGTGGTCGATGCCTCCGGTCCGCCCGCACCACGGCCCCCACCCGCCGCGAGCGCCGCGTCATCGAGTTCCGCGTGCTCGAACGCCGGGGACCGGCCCGCCGAACGGTTGCCGGAAAGAAGGCCCGAAAAACGGATCACCCGCAGCCAATTTCAAAGTGAGGCCGGCCGAACACTGTAATTCGACCGGCCTCCTCGGTGAATTCGCCCGATCCATGAATTGCGAATTCAATCAACTCTGCCCTAAAGTCGAACACGTCGAAGGGGAGTAGTCCCCGATCGCGTGGTCGACATACTGGACCCCCTGTGGTCCCGGTCACGCGGGCCCCACCATGCCTCCCTCCCCGCCGGAGGGGCGGACGACAGGGGCGGACGAGACCTTCGACCCGGCCATCACCACGACCGGGTCGAAGGGGATCATCCGCTCCCTTCCGCCCATACCGCCACGGGGGAGAGGAAATATGACGGCATTTCTCGCGGGTCTCGCATTCAGCGCCCTGGCCGTTTTCGTCGCCGAGATGGGTGACAAGACCCAGCTCGTCGCCATGTCACTGGCGACCCGCTACCGCGCGCTCACCGTCGTCCTCGGCATCACCGCCGCCACCGCGGTCGTGCACATCGCGAGCGTGCTCATCGCCGAGGTGCTGGGCGCGTCCCTGCCCACCGACTGGATCACCCTCGTCGCGGGCATCGCGTTCCTGATCTTCGGCGCCTGGACGCTGCGCGGCGACGAGATGTCCGCCAAGGACGAGGAACGCGCCGCCTCCCGGCGCATCAAGTCCGTGTTCGTCACGGTCTTCACGGTGTTCTTCATCGCCGAGCTGGGCGACAAGACCATGCTGACCACCATCACCGTCGGCACGCAGTACGACTGGCTGCCGGTGTGGGTCGGCTCCACCGTCGGGATGGTCGCCGCCGACGCCATCGCCATCGCCCTGGGCGCGGTCCTGGGCAGGAAGCTCCCGGAGCGGGCCATCCGGACCGGCGCCGCGTCCCTGTTCTTCGTCGCGGGCGCGGTCATGGTCGGCCAGGGCGTCCTCATGCTCCTGACCTGACCCCGTCGGTCAGTCCTGCGCTTCGGGATCGGCGGCCAGCCAGGCCTCGACCCCGGACAGCATCTCCTTCTTGAGCGAGTCCGGCGCACCCGAACCCCGGATCGACATCCGTGCCAGCTCGGCCAGCTCCGGGTCGGTGAACCCGAACACCTCGCGGGCGATCCGGTACTGCTCCACCAGGCGCGGACCGAACAGCAGCGGGTCGTCGGTCCCCAGCGCGATCGGCGCGCCGGCGTCGAACAGCCTCCGCAGCGGCACGTGCTCCAGCTCGTTGAACACCCCCAGGCCCACGTTGGAGGTCGGGCAGATCTCCAGCGTGACCCCCTGCGTGGCGATCCGCTCCACCAGGTACGGGTCCTCGACCGCCCGCACCCCGTGCCCCACCCGGTCGGCCTCCAGCTCGTCCAGGCACTCCCGGACGCTCAGCGGCCCCTGGAGCTCGCCGCCGTGCGGGGTCGACAGCAGCCCGGCCCTGCGGGCGATCCGGAACGCCGCCTCGAACTCCCGGGCCCGGCCGCGCCGCTCGTCGTTGTTGAGCCCGAACGACACCACGCCCCGGCCCGCGTACTGGCGGGCCAGCCGGGCCAGCGCCCGGGCGTCCAGCGGGTGCCGCGTGCGGTTGGCCGCCACCATGATCCCGACGCCCACCCCGGTGTCGCGCTCGGCGGCCCGGGCGGCGTCCAGCACCAGTTCCAGGGTGGCGGTCAGCCCGTCGAAGAGCGCCGCGTACCCGCTGGGGTCCACCTGGATCTCCAGCCAGCCGGAGCCGGCCGCGCGCTCGTCCTCGGCCGCCTCGCGCAGCAGCCGGTACATGTCCTCGGGCTCGCGCAGCACCGAGCGGGCGATGTCGTAGAGGCGCTGGAACCGGAACCAGCCGCGCTCGTCGGTGGCGCGCAGCCTGGGCGGCCACTCGGTCACCAGGGCCTGGGGCAGGTGCACGCCCCGCCTCTCGGCCAGCTCCACCAGTGTGGAGTGCCTCATCGACCCGGTGAAGTGGAGGTGCAGATGGGCCTTGGGCAGCCGGTCCAAGCGGCGGCCGGTGATGGGTGTCTCCATGCACCAAGCCTGCCGTATCCGAGCCGTCCGTGGTGCCGGAGCCGGCCACTTCCCCGGTGATGCGCTGCACACGCCGCGGGCCCGCCCGGAACGATCCGGACGGGCCCGCGCGGCGGTACAGGGTGTGTTCGACGGATGCCTTCGATCGGTTCGGCGCCCGCGCCGATGATCACGGGCGGCCTCCGGGTGATCTCTCGCAGGACGACCGGCGGGAGTGCCCCTGCCGTGCGGCGCCCCGCAGCGGGGCCCGCCCGGAGGCCGCCGAGACAGAGTGATCCGTCGAACGGCCCTCAGGCTACTCGGCCTCGGCCAGGAGCTTCTGGACACGGCTGACGCCCTCGACCAGGTCCTCGTCGCCCAGCGCGTAGGACAGGCGCAGGTAGCCCGGGGTGCCGAAGGCCTCGCCCGGGACCACCGCGACCTCGGCCTCGTCCAGGATCAGTTCGGCCAGCTCGGTGGAGGTCTGCGGGCGGCGGCCGCGGATCTCCTTGCCCAGCACGCCCTTGACCGACGGGTAGGCGTAGAACGCACCCTGCGGCTCCGGGCAGAACACGCCGTCGATCTCGTTGAGCATCCGCACGATGGTCTTGCGGCGGCGGTCGAACGCCTTCTTCATCTCCTCCACGGCGGCCAGGTCGCCCGACACCGCGGCGATCGCGGCGGCCTGGGACACGTTGGCGACGTTGGAGGTGGCGTGCGACTGGAGGTTGCTCGCGGCCTTGACGACGTCCTTGGGCCCGATGACCCACCCCACGCGCCAGCCGGTCATCGCGTACGTCTTGGCGACGCCGTTGACGATGACGGTGCGGTCGGCGATCTCGGGCACCTCGACCGGCAGCGAGGAGAACTCGGCGTCCCCGTAGACCAGGTGCTCGTAGATCTCGTCGGTGAGCACCCACAGGCCGTGCTCGTTCGCCCACCGGCCGATGGCGCGCACCTGCTCGCGCGGGTAGACGGCGCCGGTCGGGTTGGAGGGGGAGACGAACAGCAGGACCTTGGTGCGCTCGGTGCGCGCCGCCTCCAGCTGCTCCACGCTCGCCAGGTAGCCGGTGGTCTCGTCGGTGACCACGTAGACCGGCACACCGCCCGCGAGCTTGATGGACTCGGGGTAGGTCGTCCAGTACGGGGCGATGACGATGACCTCGTCGCCCGGGTCGAGCAGGGCGGCGAACGCCTCGTAGATGGCCTGCTTGCCGCCGTTGGTCACCAGGACCTGGGCGGGCTCCACCTGGTAGCCGGAGTCGCGGGCGGTCTTCTCCGCGATGGCCTTCTTCAGCTCGGGCAGGCCGCCGGCCGGGGTGTAGCGGTGGTACCTCGGCTCGCGGGCGGCGGCGATCGCCGCCTCCACGATGTAGTCCGGAGTCGGGAAGTCCGGTTCCCCCGCGCCGAAGCCGATGACGGGACGGCCCTCCGCCTTCATGGCCTTGGCCTTGGCGTCCACGGCGAGGGTTGCGGACTCGGAGATGGCGCTGATGCGTGCAGAGACACGGGGTCGGTTGGTCATGCCACCCATGGTGTCATGTGAGGCCGTGCCCGTGGCGGGGTGGTCCGGAACCTCCGGGGAGGTAATCGGTTTGGACCCGTGCGGGGGAACCCGTAAACTCTCACACGTCGGCCGGTCGTGGCCCAGGTGTTACGCACCGGCGGTGTGCGGACACGTCACGGACCGGCTATGGTGGGAGCGCGGTTTCCGCATAGGGCAGTGGCTCAATTGGCAGAGCACCGGTCTCCAAAACCGGCGGTTGGGGGTTCGAGTCCCTCCTGCCCTGCACGACCGTTCGCGCGGCGTGGCGGCCTGACCGGCCGCCCCGTCGCGCGAACGGGCTTTCCTGCTATCTCGGGGAACAACCCGCGACCCTAAGGACCCCAGGTGACTCAGACTGACGCCGACGCCAAGCCCGGCAAGGAGCCCACGCGCCGCACCGGTCCGGTGACGTTCACCAAGCAGGTCGTCGGCGAGCTGCGCAAGGTGCGTTGGCCCACGCGCCGCGAGCTGGTCACCTACACCATCGTGGTCCTGGTCTTCGTGGTCATGATCCTGGGTTACGTCTCGCTCCTCGACTGGGGCTTCGGCGAGGCCGTCACCTGGCTCTACGGCACCTTCGGCACCCCCGAGGGCCTCTAGGGCGTGTTCCGCGGACACCCACCCTGCCGCGTTCTCGTCGGTCGACAGGAGAACCCGCCCTGACTCCTGCTTCGGCCCTGCGATGAATGCACCGGGACCCCGCTCGCGACGAGCGGAACCCACGGAGAACGCTCTGGTGCCACCCGTATCGGCCACCTGACCGGCCCCGGGCCCGCGGGGTCGCAGATATCACAGGCCGCGTTCCGCCCCGTGCGGGACGCGGCCTCGCCCGTGCGCGCGTTGGCCCCGCGCCGCGCCGGGAGAGCTTAAGCTGACAGGACCGGGTCCCGAACCGGGCGCCCCGCGCGGCGTTCCGGCCCCGGCGCAGCGCAGAACCGCTGGGCATCGAGAAGCGCTGGGCGGAACCGAGGAGGGGCCGCGCAGCGCACCCGACGAGAGAAAGAGCAGCAGCCGTGTCCGAGTCCCCACTGACCAATGACGACTTCCCCGAAGAGGAGCCGGGTCAGTCGTCGGCGGAAGCGACCGGCCTGGCGGGCGAGCCGTCCGAGGAGGCCGCGCAGGCCGACTCCGACGGCGCCGAGCTGACCGACGCCGGGTCGGCCGATGACGCCGAGCCGACCGACGAGGTCGAGCCGGCCGACGACGAGGACGCGGAGGAGGCCGCAGAGGCCCCGCGCCTCGACCCCGTCGAGGAGTTCAAGAACGAGCTCTTCCTGCTCCCCGGCGACTGGTACGTCGTGCACACCTACGCGGGGTACGAGAAGCGGGTCAAGGCCAACGTCGAGAGCCGCACCCAGTCCCTCAACATGGAGGAGTACATCTTCCAGGTCGAGGTCCCCGAGCACCAGGTCACCGAGGTCAAGAGCGGCAAGCGCCAGCAGGTCACCGAGAAGGTCCTGCCCGGCTACGTGCTCGTCCGCATGGACCTCACCGACGAGTCCTGGTCGGCCATCCGCAACACCCCCGGTGTGACCGGCTTCGTGGGCCTGTCCAACAAGCCCGCCCCGCTCAGCCTCACCGAGGTCGCCAAGCTGCTGGCGCCCGAGCCGGAGGAGGAGCCGGAGCAGGCCCAGAAGGTCAAGGCCGGCGGTGTGGAGATCCGCTCCGACGTCGCCTACGAGGTCGGCGAGTCCGTCACGGTCATGGAGGGCCCGTTCGCGACCCTGCCCGCCACCGTGAGCGAGATCAACCCGGACACCCAGAAGCTCAAGGTGCTGGTGTCGATCTTCGGCCGCGAGACCCCGGTCGAGCTGTCGTTCAACCAGGTCGCCAAGATCTGATCCGGTGACCGCGCCCGGGTACTCGCCCGGGCGGCGTAGACTTGGTGGGTCCGCCTCGTGCGGACCCACTCGCGTGCCCGGCCCCCGGCCGGGTGCGCACGGCCCGCCCGGTCCCGGCGGGCCGCGGCCCGGCGTCTTCACCGCCGGGCGCGGTTCCTCCCACCGCTGTGGTTCCCCGGCCGTTCCCGGCCGTGCGGTGCCCCGGGAGGACAGGGACCGGTACACAACGCAGATCAGGCAAAGGACCCGATATGCCTCCGAAGAAGAAACTGGCCGCACTCGTCAAGGTGCAGCTGCCCGCCGGTCAGGCGACCCCGGCTCCGCCCGTCGGTACCGCTCTCGGTCCGCACGGCGTCAACATCATGGACTTCTGCAAGCAGTACAACGCTGCCACGGAGTCCCAGCGCGGCAACGTGATCCCGGTCGAGATCTCGATCTACGAGGACCGGTCCTTCACCTTCGTCACGAAGACGCCGCCGGCGCCGAAGCTGATCCTGAAGGCCGCGGGCCTGGACAAGGCCGCCACCGACCCGGGTCGCAGCACGGCCGGTTCCATCACCGCCGAGCAGGTCCGCGAGATCGCGCAGACCAAGCTGCCCGACCTCAACACCGACGACATCGAGGCCGCCGCCAAGATCGTCGCCGGCACCGCCCGCTCGATGGGCATCGAGGTCAAGTAGCCCCGTCATCCGGCCGGTGGTACCGGTCGGCCGAGGGATGCTCGACAGTTCCAGAACCGAATCGTGGCAGGGCCTCGCGCTGGCCCACAGACCACACGTTCCCCATAAGGAGAACAGCGTGAAGCGCAGCAAGAACCACCGCAAAGCCAGCGAGCTGGTGGACCGCGACAAGCAGTACGCCCCCTCCGAGGCCGTGAAGCTGGCCAAGGAGACCTCCACCACCAAGTTCGACGCGACCGTCGAGGTGGCCCTGCGCCTGGGCGTCGACCCGCGCAAGGCCGACCAGATGGTCCGCGGCACCGTCAACCTGCCGCACGGCACCGGTAAGACCGCACGGGTCCTGGTCTTCGCGACCGGTGAGCGTGCCGAGCAGGCTCTGGCCGCGGGCGCCGACATCATCGGCGACGACGAGATGATCGAGAAGGTGGCCAAGGGCTTCACCGACTTCGACGCCGTCGTCGCCACCCCGGACCTCATGGGCAAGGTCGGTCGCCTCGGCCGCGTCCTGGGTCCGCGCGGCCTGATGCCGAACCCCAAGACGGGCACGGTCACCCCCGACGTGGCCAAGGCCGTCACCGACATCAAGGGCGGCAAGATCGAGTTCCGCGTGGACCGTCACGGGAACCTGCACTTCATCATCGGCAAGGCCTCCTTCGGCGAGCAGCAGCTGCTGGAGAACTTCCAGGCCGCCCTCGACGAGGTGACCCGTCTCAAGCCGTCCGCCGCCAAGGGGCGCTACATCAAGAAGGCCGTGGTCTCCACGACCATGGGCCCGAGCATCCCGCTTGAGGTCTGACGGTCCTCCTGACGTGAAACGGCCCCCGGCTCCGCAAGGAGCCGGGGGCCGTCGCCGTTCCCGGGGTGGGCGTCGGTGCTGTTACATGGTGCCGATGGCGTCGTCGGCGGGCAGCTCGAACGACGTCGAGCCGACGGAGGAGAACTCCATCTGCACCGTGGTGGCTTCGTCGACGAACTCCAGACGCATGGGAAAGCCCTCGTCGGAGACCCAGAGCTTGGTCTTCAGGTCACCGGCGACGTCCGTGCCGAAGAGGGCCTCGAAGGCGGCGCTGCCCTCCGCGGACAGCCCCTGGATGTCCTCTGAGGTCAGGGTGCCCGCGACAACGGTGGTGTTCACACCGTCGACGGACTCCTGGCCGACCTCCTCGATCTGCTCCAGCTCGCCGAAGGACCCCACCATGTCCGGCAGGTGCGAGACGTCGAAACTCTCGGCGAGGTCCGGGCCGCCCGTCCCGGAGGTGTCCTCCACCCACTCGGTGCCGGTGCCGTAGATGTCGTGCGGGTTGGCGAGAAGGAAACGGTCGTCCGCGGTGGCGATCGACGTGACGGTGGAGAGGTCCTCGGCGGTCACGCCGTCCGGCAGGGTGCCGCCCAGTTCCAGCAGCTGGACCATCATCTCCCCGTAGAAGGGCATGTCCATCTCGATCTTGACCGCCTGCGGGTCGTCCATGACCTGGTAGGACATGGTCACCGGCATGGGTTCACCGGAATCGGGGTCGGACATGGAACCGTCGATGTCGAGGGTGTAGTTGCCGACCTCGGCGGTGCTCTCGCTCAGGGTGGCGAGCAGGTCGGTGAGGCCGCCCCCGCCGCCGTTCTCCTCCGCGGCGGCCTCGGTGGCCTCCTCGGTCGGCTCGGGGGACTCCTCGGAGCCGCAGGCGGCGAGGGACAGGGCCAGGACCCCGGCGGTGAACAGGGCCGGGACTCGGGTCTTCACGGTGCTTGTATCGCTTTCTCTCAGGGGGATGAGCACCAGGGAGCGGGGTGTGCTCGATGCCGTCGATGCTCCCATGCGAGGTGGACATTTCCGGACTTGTTTATCCTGTGCCACTTCGATGGTCCCCAGGTCCACGCGGTTCCGGCACCCTTTCGGGTGAGCACCGTCACATCAGGGGCTCCCGAAAGCGGAGGTTCGAGCACCCCCCGGGTCGGGTACGATGGTTTCTTGCCGAAGACCGCTGGTCGTCACCCGAACGGGTGACCTAAGGACCCATCCGCGATGGGCGCCCGCGCAGGTGTCACAAGAGCTTTCCCGTACCGCCCGTACGCGCTCCGCGCGATCGGGGACCGGATACGTGGACGTGCCCCGTGCGCCTCGCGCTCGGGGCTTTTTCTCGTGCTGACGCTCGTCGCTGCGCGGGTCCTTGGGAATCACCGGCGTTCAATGTTGGAAGGAGTCCCATGGCGAGGCCGGACAAGGCAGCCGCGGTCGCCGCACTCTCGGAGGAGTTCCGTGAGTCCAGCGGTGCCGTGCTGACCGAATACCGGGGGCTCACTGTGGCTCAGCTCACCGAGCTGCGCCGTAGCCTCGGCCAGAACGCGCGTTTCTCCATCGTGAAGAACACGCTGACCAAGCTGGCGCTCAAGGAGGCCGGTGTCGAGGCGCAGATCGATGATCTGCTCGTCGGCCCGTCCGCCGTCGCCTTCGTCCACGGTGACGTGGTCGAGGCCGCCAAGGGTCTGCGCGACTTCGCCAAGGCGAACTCGCCGCTGGTGATCAAGGGCGGCATCATCGACGGCAAGTCGATGACCGCCGAGGACGTCACCAAGCTGGCCGATCTGGAGTCCCGAGAGGTTCTCCTCTCGAAGCTTGCCGGCGCGCTCAAGGCCAAGCAGGGCCAGGCCGCCGCCGTCTTCCAGGCGCTGCCGTCCAAGACCGTGCGTCTCGCACAGGCCCTGGCGGACAAGCGTTCCGAGGAAGCCGCTTAAACCCTTTGGACCACGGCGGGTGCCGACGGCGCCCGGCCACTGGCTCGCACGTGATGCCCCACAGCGCGCGTGTTCGTAAAGAAAGAGAGATCGCATCATGGCGAAGCTCAGCAACGAGGACCTGCTTGCCGCGTTCGAGGAGATGACCCTCCTTGAGCTGTCCGAGTTCGTGAAGCTCTTCGAGGACAAGTTCGACGTCACCGCCGCCGCTCCGGCCGCCGTCGTCGCCGCCGCCCCGGGTGCCGGTGGCGGCGCTGCCGCCGTCGAGGACGAGAAGGACGAGTTCGACGTCGTCCTGGAGTCCGCCGGCGACAAGAAGATCCAGGTCATCAAGGAGGTCCGCGGCCTCACGAGCCTGGGCCTCAAGGAGGCCAAGGACCTGGTCGACAACGCTCCGAAGCCGGTGCTCGAAGGCGCCAACAAGGAGACGGCCGAGAAGGCCAAGGCCGCTCTTGAGGGCGCCGGCGCCACCGTCACCCTCAAGTAGTCCTGTACGGGCCGCACGCGGCCCGTCGACTGCCCGCGCGGCCGTCCACCCCCTTCGGGGGGAGGGCGGCCGCGTTCGTGTGTCCAGGGGCGCCCCGCGTGTGTCCGGGGCCTCGGGGAGGTCCCCCGCGGAGAGCGGGGGGCGCCGCGCCGAACATGAGTCCGCGGCGGTGAACTCTCGGGTGCGTGTGCGAAGCTGGTCCGGACCCGGACCCGGACCCGGGGCGCGGGCGTCGGCCGGGGAGCGGGGCCGCGGGGCGGGGCGGCCCGCGGATGCGGATCGTCCCCGGGACACGGTAATCTCCGGTGCCGGGAATCTTGAGAGGCCCGGGGGCGAGTGTTTACCCGCCCGCCCCGGGGGAACCCTTCCGGGTGTCCGATGGCTCACACAAACCCCCAGGGCCAGGGCGAGCGCGCAGTCCACCGGACGGATCGGCCCCGCGCAGGGGTTGACGGATCGCCTTCCACAGGTGATCCTGCCGGTGTCGTGAGTTGCGCTGTGGACCATGAGTGGACAGCGGTGTAGTATTCGGCTACACTGCTCTTTTGCGCTGCCCTTTGGTGATCCCTGTGCCGGTGACCGGCTGCCGACCAGCCCGTTTCGTCTGGACACGGTACCCGTTCCCGCTCGATGTGACCGTCTCAACCGCGTTGCGGCGGTCCTTCTCGTGACGGATCGTCTGGCGTGCGCGCTTCAACCGCCACAAGCCTTCGGAAGGACCCCTGTTGGCAGCCTCGCGCAACGCCTCCGCTAACGCCCTTGGTCCGCACCGCGTTTCTTTCGCCCGTATCCAGGAACCCCTTGAGGTTCCGAACCTGCTTGCCCTGCAGACCGAGTCGTTCGACTGGCTGCTTGGCAACGACAAGTGGAAGGCCCGGGTCGAATCGGCCCGGAACGCTGGCCGCAAGGACGTTACGGAGCAGTCCGGTCTCGAAGAGATCTTCGAGGAGATCAGCCCGATCGAGGACTTCTCGGGCACGATGTCCCTGTCGTTCCGTGACCACCGGTTCGAGCCGCCCAAGAACACGGTCGACGAGTGCAAGGAACGGGACGCCACCTACTCCGCGCCGATGTTCGTCACCGCGGAGTTCATCAACAACGACACCGGTGAGATCAAGAGCCAGACGGTCTTCATGGGCGACTTCCCGCTCATGACCGACAAGGGCACCTTCATCATCAACGGCACCGAGCGTGTCGTCGTCTCCCAGCTGGTCCGCTCCCCGGGCGTCTACTTCGACAAGTCCGTCGACAAGACCACCGACAAGGACCTCTTCGGCTGCAAGGTCATCCCGTCCCGCGGTGCCTGGCTGGAGTTCGAGGTCGACAAGCGCGACTTCGTCGGCGTCCGCATCGACCGCAAGCGCAAGCAGGGCGTCACCGTCCTGCTCAAGGCGCTGGGCTGGACCACCGACCAGATCCTGGAGCGTTTCGGCCAGTACGAGTCCATCCGCAACACGCTGGAGAAGGACCCGACCGCCGGCACCGACGACGCGCTGCTGGACATCTACCGCAAGCTGCGCCCGGGAGAGCCGCCCACGAAGGAGTCGGCCCAGGCGCTGTTGGAGAACCTCTACTTCAACCCCAAGCGCTACGACCTGGCCAAGGTCGGCCGCTACAAGATCAACAAGAAGCTCGGTCTGGACACCGACTACACGCAGGGCACGCTGACCGAAGAGGACATCGTCGCCACCATCGAGTACCTCGTGCGCCTGCACGCGGGCGAGAAGGAGCGGGAGACCGCGCTCGGCACCCTGCCGATCGAGGTCGACGACATCGACCACTTCGGCAACCGCCGCCTGCGCACCGTCGGCGAGCTCATCCAGAACCAGGTCCGCCTGGGCCTGGCCCGCATGGAGCGCGTGGTCCGCGAGCGGATGACCACCCAGGACGTCGAGGCGATCACGCCGCAGACCCTGATCAACATCCGCCCCGTCGTGGCCTCCATCAAGGAGTTCTTCGGCACCTCGCAGCTGTCGCAGTTCATGGACCAGACCAACCCGCTGGCGGGTCTGACCCACAAGCGCCGCCTGTCGGCGCTGGGTCCGGGCGGTCTGTCCCGTGAGCGCGCGGGCTTCGAGGTCCGCGACGTGCACCCGTCCCACTACGGCCGCATGTGCCCGATCGAGACCCCCGAAGGTCCCAACATCGGCCTCATCGGCTCGCTGGCCGCGTACGGGCGGGTCAACCCGTTCGGCTTCGTGGAGACCCCGTACCGCAAGGTCGTCGACGGTCGCATCACCGACCGGGTCGACTACCTCACCGCGGACGAGGAGGACCGGTACATCATCGCGCAGGCCAACACGCCGATGAACGCCGACGGCACCTTCGCCGAGGACCGCGTGCTCGTCCGCCGCAAGGGCGGCGAGTTCGAGCAGGTCGGCACCGACGAGGTCGACTACATGGACGTGTCGCCGCGCCAGATGGTGTCGGTCGCCACCGCCATGATCCCGTTCCTGGAGCACGACGACGCCAACCGCGCGCTCATGGGCTCCAACATGCAGCGCCAGGCCGTGCCGCTGCTGCGGGCCGAGTCCCCGTTCGTCGGCACCGGCATGGAGTACCGCGCCGCCACCGACGCCGGTGACGTCGTGCTCGCCGAGAAGGCCGGTGTGGTCGAGGACGTCACCGCCGACTACGTCACCGTCATGGCCGACGACGGCACCCGCAAGACGTACCGCCTGCACAAGTTCCAGCGCTCCAACCAGGGCACGTGCTTCAACCAGCGCCCCATCGTCACCGAGGGGCAGCGGGTCGAGGAGCGCCAGGTCCTGGCCGACGGCCCGTCCACCGACCAGGGTGAGATGTCGCTGGGCAAGAACCTCCTCGTGGCGTACATGTCGTGGGAGGGCCACAACTACGAGGACGCGATCATCCTCTCCCAGCGCCTGGTGCAGGACGACGTCCTCTCCTCGATCCACATCGAGGAGCACGAGGTCGACGCCCGCGACACCAAGCTGGGCCCGGAGGAGATCACCCGCGAGATCCCCAACGTCAGTGAAGAGGTCCTCGCCGACCTCGACGACCGGGGCATCATCCGCATCGGCGCCGAGGTCGTCGACGGCGACATCCTCGTCGGCAAGGTCACGCCCAAGGGCGAGACCGAGCTGACCCCGGAGGAGCGCCTGCTGCGCGCCATCTTCGGTGAGAAGGCCCGCGAGGTCCGCGACACCTCCCTGAAGGTGCCGCACGGCGAGTCCGGCAAGGTCATCGGCGTCAAGGTGTTCAGCCGCGAGGAGGGCGACGAGCTCGCCCCCGGCGTGAACGAGATGGTCCGCGTCTACGTGGCCCAGAAGCGCAAGATCACCGACGGCGACAAGCTCGCCGGCCGCCACGGCAACAAGGGCGTCATCTCCAAGATCCTCCCGCAGGAGGACATGCCCTTCCTGGAGGACGGCACCCCCGTCGACATCATCCTCAACCCGCTGGGCGTCCCCGGCCGAATGAACGTCGGCCAGGTACTGGAGGTCCACCTGGGCTGGCTGGCCAAGAACGGCTGGTTGGTCGAGGGGGTGGAAGAGGACTGGCAGCGGGCGCTCGACGCCATCGGCGCCACCGACGTCCCGCCCGACTCCAGGGTCGCCACGCCGGTCTTCGACGGCCTGCACGGTGACGAGCTCAGCGGTCTCATCACGTCGGTCCGCCCGAACAAGGACGGCAACCGCCTCATCAACGCGGACGGCAAGGCACGCCTGTTCGACGGCCGCACCGGTGAGCCCTTCGCCGAGCCCATCTCCGTCGGCTACAAGTACATCCTGAAGCTCCACCACCTCGTGGACGACAAGATCCACGCGCGCTCCACCGGCCCGTACTCCATGATCACCCAGCAGCCGCTGGGCGGTAAGGCGCAGTTCGGCGGCCAGCGCTTCGGTGAGATGGAGGTGTGGGCGCTGGAGGCGTACGGCGCCGCCTACGCCCTCCAGGAGCTGCTCACCATCAAGTCCGACGACGTGGTGGGCCGGGTCAAGGTCTACGAGGCCATCGTCAAGGGCGAGAACATCCCCGAGCCGGGCATCCCTGAGTCCTTCAAGGTGCTCATCAAGGAGATGCAGTCGCTCTGTCTGAACGTGGAGGTGCTGTCCAGTGACGGTATGTCCATCGAGATGCGGGACAGCGACGAGGACGTCTTCCGCGCGGCGGAAGAACTGGGAATCGACCTGGGTCGGCGCGAGCCGAGCAGTGTCGAAGAGGTCTAACTTCCGCATTCTTCGAGAGCAGGGGACGAATTAAGTGCTCGACGTCAACTTCTTCGACGAGCTGCGCATCGGCCTGGCCACGGCCGACGATATTCGCCAGTGGTCGCACGGCGAGGTCAAGAAGCCCGAAACCATCAACTACCGCACCCTCAAGCCCGAGAAGGACGGCCTCTTCTGCGAGAAGATCTTCGGCCCGACCCGGGACTGGGAGTGCTACTGCGGCAAGTACAAGCGCGTCCGCTTCAAGGGCATCATCTGTGAGCGCTGCGGCGTCGAGGTGACCCGCGCCAAGGTGCGCCGTGAGCGGATGGGCCACATCGAACTGGCCGCTCCCGTCACGCACATCTGGTACTTCAAGGGTGTGCCCTCCCGCCTGGGCTACCTGCTGGACCTGGCGCCGAAGGATCTCGAAAAGATCATCTACTTCGCCGCCTACATGGTCACGTGGGTGGACACCGAGGCCCGTGAGCGCGACCTCCAGTCCCTGGAGGCGCGGATCGCGGTCGAGAAGCAGCACATGGAGCAGCGCCGCGACTCCACCATCGAGGAGCGGCACCGCAAGCTCGAAGCCGACCTGGCCGAGCTTGAGGAGCAGGGTGCCAAGGGCGACGCGCGCCGCAAGGTGCGCGAGGGCGCCGAGCGCGAGATGCGCCAGCTGCGCGACCGCGCCCAGCGCGAGATCGACCGCCTCGACGAGGTCTGGAACCGGTTCAAGAACCTCAAGGTCCAGGACCTCGAAGGCGACGAGATGCTCTACCGCGAGATGCGGGACCGCTTCGGGAAGTACTTCCGCGGCGGCATGGGCGCCCAGGCCATCCAGGACCGGCTCGCCAACTTCGAGCTGGAGGAGGAGGCCGAGAAGCTCCGCGAGACCATCCGCACCGGCAAGGGCCAGAAGAAGGCCCGCGCCCTCAAGCGGCTCAAGGTCGTCTCGGCGTTCCTCAACACCCGCAACAGCCCCATGGGCATGGTGCTGGACTGCATCCCGGTGATCCCGCCGGACCTGCGTCCGATGGTGCAGCTGGACGGCGGCCGCTTCGCGACCTCCGACCTCAACGACCTGTACCGCCGTGTCATCAACCGCAACAACCGCCTCAAGCGGCTGTTGGACCTCGGCGCGCCCGAGATCATCGTCAACAACGAGAAGCGGATGCTCCAGGAGGCCGTCGACGCGCTGTTCGACAACGGCCGCCGCGGCCGGCCCGTCACCGGGCCCGGCAACCGTCCGCTCAAGTCGCTGTCCGACATGCTCAAGGGCAAGCAGGGCCGGTTCCGCCAGAACCTGCTGGGCAAGCGCGTCGACTACTCCGGCCGTTCGGTCATCGTCGTCGGCCCGCAGCTGAAGCTGCACCAGTGCGGTCTGCCCAAGCAGATGGCCCTGGAGCTCTTCAAGCCGTTCGTGATGAAGCGCCTGGTCGACCTGAACCACGCGCAGAACATCAAGAGCGCCAAGCGCATGGTGGAGCGGTCCCGCCCCGTCGTGTGGGACGTCCTCGAAGAGGTCATCACCGAGCACCCGGTTCTGCTCAACCGCGCCCCGACCCTGCACCGCCTGGGCATCCAGGCGTTCGAGCCGCAGCTGGTCGAGGGCAAGGCCATCCAGATCCACCCGCTCGTGTGCACCGCGTTCAACGCGGACTTCGACGGTGACCAGATGGCCGTGCACCTGCCGCTGTCCGCCGAGGCCCAGGCCGAGGCGCGGCTGCTGATGCTCGCCACCAACAACATCCTCAAGCCGTCCGACGGCAAGCCCGTGACCATGCCCACCCAGGACATGATCATCGGCCTGTACTACCTGACGACGGAGCGGGCGGGGGCCGCCGGCGAGGGCCGTGCGTTCCGCGGTCCGGCCGAGGCGATCATGGCCTACGACCTGGGCGACCTCGACCTCCAGGCGAAGATCCGCCTGCGCATCGAGGACGGCGCCCCGGCTCCCAAGGACTGGACGCCGCCGGAGAACTGGCAGCCGGGCGAGCCGTACACCCTGGAGACCACCCTGGGCCGGTACCTCTTCAACGAGACCACCCCGGTGGACTACCCGTACATCAACTACCAGGTCGGCAAGAAGCAGATCTCGGTGCTGGTCAACGACCTCGCCGAGAACTACCCCAAGGTGCAGGTCGCCACGACCCTGGACGCCCTCAAGGACGCCGGTTACCGCTGGGCCACCCGGTCCGGTCTGACCATCGGCATCGAGGACGTCGTCGCGCCGCCGCAGAAGGCGGAGATCCTCGCGGGCTACGACCGCAAGGCCGACAAGATCCAGCGGGAGTACGACCGCGGTCTCATCACCGACGACGAGCGCCGCAACGAGCTCACCGAGGTGTGGACCCAGGCCACCGCCGAGGTCGCCAAGAACATGGAGGACAACTTCCCCGCCGACAACCCGGTGTGGATGATGGTCCAGTCCGGCGCCCGAGGCAACCCGATGCAGGTGCGCCAGATCGCCGGTATCCGCGGTCTGGTCTCCAACACCAAGGGTGAGACGATCCCGCGTCCGATCAAGTCCTCCTACCGCGAGGGCCTGTCCGTGCTGGAGTACTTCATCTCCACGCACGGTCAGCGAAAGGGCCTGGCCGACACCGCGCTGCGGACCGCCGACTCGGGTTACCTGACCCGTCGCCTGGTGGACGTCGCCCAGGACGTCATCGTCCGGGAGATCGACTGCGGCACCGACCGGTCGCTGTGGCACGAGATCGGTGAGAAGAACACCGCCGGCGTCGTCGTGCGCAAGCACAACGTCGAGAACACCGGCTTCGGCCGCACCCTGGCCGAGGACGTCCACGACGCCAACGGCGAGCTGGTGCTGCCGGCGCTGTCCGACACCTCCGAGCAGAACATCGACAAGCTGATCGCAGCCGGGGTCACCCGGGTGCGCATCCGCTCGTCGCTGACCTGCGAGGCGAAGATCGGCGTCTGCACCACCTGCTACGGCCGCTCCATGGCCACCGGCAAGCCGGTGGACGTCGGTGAGGCGATCGGTATCATCGCGGCCCAGTCCATCGGTGAGCCCGGTACCCAGCTGACCATGCGGACCTTCCACATGGGCGGTTCGGCCGGTCAGGACATCACCCACGGTCTGCCCCGTGTCCAGGAGCTCTTCGAGGCCCGCATCCCCAAGGGTGTGGCCCCGATCTCCGAGGTCGAGGGTCGGATCCGGATCGACGACACCGAGAAGAGCCGCAAGATCGTCGTCATCCCCGACGACGGCACCGACGAGATCGCCTACCCGGTCCCCATGCGCGCCCAGCGCCTGGTGGACGAGGGCGACCACGTCAAGGTGGGCCAGCAGCTCATCCAGGGTGCGATCAACCCGCACGAGGTCCTGCGCATCCAGGGTCCGCGCGCGGTGCAGCAGCACCTGGTGTCCGAGGTCCAGGAGGTGTACAAGTCGCAGGGTGTGTCCATCCACGACAAGCACATCGAGATCATCGTGCGCCAGATGCTCAAGCGCGTGAACATCCTGGAGTCGGGCGACACCGAGCTGCTGCCCGGCGAGATGGTCGAGCGGCCCAAGTTCGAGCAGATCAACCGCCGTGTCGTTTCCGAGGGCGGACAGCCCGCGGCCGGTCGTCCGGTGCTGCTCGGCATCACCAAGGCGTCGCTGGCCACCGAGTCGTGGCTGTCGGCGGCCTCCTTCCAGGAGACCACCCGAGTGCTCACCGAGAACGCGATCCACGGCAAGAGCGACCCGCTGCTCGGCCTGAAGGAGAACGTCATCATCGGTAAGCTCATCCCGGCCGGTACGGGCATCCCCCAGTACCGCAACATCCGGGTGGAGCCCACCGAGGAGGCCAAGGCCTCGATGTACTCGGTCTCCGGTTACGAGGAGCCGAGCGAGTACACCTTCGGGCAGGGCTCCGGCGAGGCCGTGCCGCTGGAGGAGTACGACTTCGGGCCGTACAACCGGTAACGAAGTGAACTGACGGCGGCGGCCTGCCGCCCCTTGCGGGGGGCGGTGCCGCCGCCGTTCGGTTGTAACGAGGGGTCCGTGACACGGGCCGGGGATAGGGCGCCACGGCGCCGGCGGGAGAGGCATGACTGATAACGGGGGCGGACGGGATTCCGGCGGTGGCGCTTCGTGGTTCAAGCCGAGTGAGGACCGCCACCTCAGGCAGTCGGACTACCAGGACCCGCTTGAGGGCCAGGAACAGCAGCAGGAGGAGACGGTCTTCCCGGACAGCGGGGGGTACGCGGGCCTGAGCTCGTCACGCCCCGCTCTGGCGGACCCGTATCCGGAGGCACTGGGCGGGCCTCCCGTGGAACCGCCCAACCCCCTGTCCTACCCGGGTGCGGGAGAGGCGGCCTACCGGCCGCTCACCCGGATCCCGGGAGAGGACACCGAACCGAAGACCCAGGAGATCCCGGCCCTGCGCCCGGACTCCGAACCCCTGTGGGCCGACACCCCCGCCCCGGGGCCCGCCACCCCCACCGGTACCGAGCGCGCCCCCTGGGAGGCGGACGCCGGCCCGGTCGGCGTTCCCGCCCCGGCCTGGAACGCCGACGGCGTGCACGGTGCGCACGAGGGGGGCGGCGACCTGCGCGACTCCGCCGCCGGTGACCCGGGCACCGCTTGGGGCGCGGACGGCCGCGGCCCCGGAGCCGACCTCCACGACGACCGCGCGCCCTGGGACGCCGACGGTGTCCGCGACACCGGTGCGATGTCCGGCGGCGCCGAATCCCGTGATCCTGTGACCCCCGGACACCCGGGCGCCGCCTGGGGCGCCGACGACCGCGGTGAGCACACCCCCTGGGACACCGGTGGCGCCGGTGCGACGGCCGGGGGCACGGACCTGCGGGACCCCTCGGCCGGGCAGCCGAACGCCTCCTGGGACACGGACGCCGATCCGATCGGCGGGACCGCCCCGGCCTGGGGTGCCGGTGCCGCCGACGCGGGCGATGAGCGTGCCCCCTGGGAGGCCGACGCCGATCCGCTCGGCGACCGTGCGTCCGCTTGGGACGGCGACCGTCGGGATGCGGATGCCGATCCGCTCGGCGGTCGTGCTGCCTGGGATGT
>NZ_JASFDV010000095.1 GCF_030766825.1 Nocardiopsis sp. CC223A | reverse complement strand
CGACGGTGCCGGTGCGGTGGCCGGGGAGGCCGGTCTGCGTGATGCCGCCGCCGGTGGACGTCCGGACACCGCTTGGGATGCGGACGCGGACCCGCTCGGCGACCGTACGCCCTCCTGGGGCGGCTACGACCCCGGTCACGTACGGGGTGGTGCCGGGGATCTCAGCGATGAGCTGGGGCCCTGGGGCGGCGAGGGCGCCGGTCACGGGCGGGGCGGGGAGATCGATCCGCTGACGGACGACTCCTACGGCTCGCGCGGGGCCGACGAACGGGGTTCCGCCTGGGGACCGCAGGCCGATCCGCTGAGCGACGACCGCGGCACCGGCTGGGGTCCGGGGGCGGACCCGCTGAGCGACGCCCCCGGGGCCGGGTGGGACGACACCCCGCCCGCCGACGGGCGCGACACGGCCTGGGCCGAGGACGACCGGGCCCCCGAGCCGGAGGCGGAGGAGGACCCCTGGGGGTGGAGCAGGAGCGCCGACGGCGTTCCCGGCCCCGTCCGGGTGCCCGACTCCCGGGAGGAGCGCGCCTCCGCGCCCTGGACCGACGTGCCCGAACCCGAGGACTGGGACGGGGACGCACCCGGCGTCACCGGCAACACCTGGGCGTTCGACCGGGACGACCCGCGGCTGCCCGACGTGGTGCGCGAGGCCGAGCGGCGGCGGCGCGGGGAGAGCGAGGCCGACGAACCGGCCGAGGACCCGCTGGTCGCGATCGCCGACATGCAGGCGCGCGCCGGGGAGGGGGAGCCCGAGGCCACGCAGATGATCGCGCCGGTGACGGAGGACCCCGAGGAGGACTCGGAGTACGACGACGGCTTCACCCCCGCCGATTACGGGATGCCGGTCAAGCCCAAGACCAAGAAGCGGAAAAAAGATCTCATCGCCGAGGAGTTCCCCGGCTTCGAGGACCGTCCGCTCGGCGGTGAGGCCGGCGACCCCTACCCCGGGTACGACAGCGTCGACTTCCTCGCCGACACCGAGCGGGGGGCGGTCGTCACCCTGTGGCTGGGCGTCGCCTCGCTGATCCCCGGTGTCGGCGTCGTCACCGCGCTGCTCGCCCTGCTGGTCACCGGCCCCAAGGCCAAGCGGGCGATCCGGGCCTCCAACGGACAGCTGGACGGGCTCGGGTTCATCACCGGCGGCACCGTTTTCGCGGTGCTCGGCATCCTCGTCACGGTGATCTCCGTCGCGATCTGGTTGCTCCTGTAGAGAAGGCGGCCGCTCCCTGTGACAATGATCGGAGGGGAGCGGCCGTTGTGCCATATCCCGCCCCGGTGGAAAACCGGGGCGAAGCAACGCCGGGACGGCGTAGACTGGGGGCGACCCACGGCTACGTGAGGACCGGTTCCGCTGTCCTCGCCATGTCGCACACCGTTTTGACCGCCTAGAGGGTAGACGGTAGCCTGTGTGATTGTGCCCGTGAGTCGACGGGTCACACGTGTGTGTGCGGCGCCCCGGTCCTCGAAGGCCTGCGGCGCGCAGCGCATGTGAACCCCCTCCCGTGAAAATCGGCCCCTTTTCAGGGTGTGCGTCGTGTGTCGGAACGAACGCGACACGCCCGACAGCGTGGGTCGGGGAGGTTCGGGAAATCCAGCAGGTCAATAGCGATACGGCTACGAGAACCGGCGTAGGTCACGAGGAAGACGGAGACGCGGTGCCCACCATCCAGCAGCTGGTCCGCAAGGGCCGACAGGACAAGGTCGCAAAGAACAAGACCCCGGCGCTGAAGGGGAGTCCGCAGCGTCGTGGTGTGTGCACGCGCGTTTACACCACCACGCCGAAGAAGCCGAACTCCGCCCTGCGCAAGGTCGCTCGCGTGAAGCTGAGCAGCGGGATCGAGGTCACGGCCTACATCCCCGGTATCGGTCACAACCTCCAGGAGCACAGCATCGTGCTGGTGCGCGGTGGTCGTGTGAAGGACCTGCCGGGTGTCCGCTACCGAATCGTCCGCGGTTCGCTCGACACCCAGGGTGTCCGTAACCGCAAGCAGGCGCGTAGCCGTTACGGCGCCAAGAAGGAGAAGTAAGAATGCCGCGCAAGGGCCCGGCGCCGAAGCGCCAGCTCATCACCGACCCGGTCTACGGTTCGCCGCTCGTCACCGCACTGATCAACAAGGTGCTGCTCGACGGCAAGCGCTCCATCGCCCAGCGCGTCGTCTACGACGCCCTGGAGGGTGCCCGCGAGAAGACCGGCCAGGACCCGCTGGTCGTCCTCAAGCGGGCGCTGGACAACGTCAAGCCCGCGCTGGAGGTCCGCAGCCGCCGTGTCGGTGGCGCGACCTACCAGGTTCCGGTCGAGGTCCGCGCCTCCCGGTCCACCACGCTGGCCCTGCGCTGGCTGGTCTCCTTCTCGCGCCAGCGTCGTGAGAAGACCATGACCGAGCGTCTGATGAACGAGCTGGTCGACGCCAGCAACGGTCTCGGCGCGGCCGTCAAGAAGCGTGAGGACACGCACAAGATGGCCGAGTCGAACAAGGCCTTCGCCCACTACCGCTGGTAACCCCGCGGTTGTACAGCAATAAACCGAGGGAAGACGAGCCTCATGGCTGTTAAGACTGCGCTTGACCTGGGCAGGGTCCGCAACATCGGGATCATGGCCCACATCGACGCGGGCAAGACCACCACCACTGAGCGGATCCTCTACTACACCGGTGTGACCCACAAGGTGGGCGAGGTTCATGATGGCGCCGCCACCATGGACTGGATGAAGGAGGAGCAGGAGCGGGGTATCACCATTACCTCGGCTGCTACCACCACCCACTGGGACGACCACACCATCAACATCATCGACACGCCCGGCCACGTCGACTTCACGGTCGAGGTCGAGCGTTCGCTGCGTGTTCTCGACGGTGCTGTCGCGGTCTTCGACGCCAAGGAAGGCGTCGAGCCCCAGTCGGAGCAGGTCTGGCGTCAGGCTGACCGCTACGGCGTGCCGCGCATCTGTTTCGTCAACAAGATGGACAAGATCGGTGCCGAGTTCCAGCGCTGCGTGGACATGTTCCGCGAGCGCCTGGGCGCCAACGCGATGCCGATCCAGCTGCCCATCGGTGCCGAGGGCGACTTCAAGGGTGTCATCGACCTCGTGAAGATGAAGGCCTACGTCTGGAACGACGAGGCCGCCCTGGGCGAGATGTACGACACGATCGAGATCCCGGAGTCCCACGCGGACGCCGCTCGTGAGGCGCGCGACCAGTTCCTGGAGACGCTGGCCGAGGCCGACGACGAGATCATGGAGCTGTACCTGGAGGGGCAGGAGCCCACCCTGGAGCAGCTGGTCCCGGCGATCCGCCGCGCCACCATCGCCGGCACGGCCATCCCGGTCGTCTGCGGCACCGCGTTCAAGAACAAGGGCGTCCAGCCCCTGCTCGACGCGGTCGTGGCCTACCTCCCCTCGCCCCTGGACATCGAGGCCATCGAAGGCCACGACCCCAAGGACGAGACCGAGGAGACCAAGCTCTCGCGCAAGCCCAGCAACGACGAGCCGCTGTCCGCCCTGGTCTTCAAGATCATGAGCGACCCGCACCTCGGCAAGCTGACCTACCTGCGCGTCTACTCGGGCGTTCTCCAGACCGGTACCCAGGTGCTCAACAGCGTCAAGGGCCGCAAGGAGCGCATCGGCAAGATCTACCGCATGCACTCGAACAAGCGTGAGGAGATCTCCGAGGTCGGCGCCGGCGACATCGTCGCCGTCATGGGTCTGAAGGACACCACCACGGGCGAGACGCTCTGCGACCCGCAGAACGCCATCGTCCTGGAGTCCATGACCTTCCCGGCCCCGGTCATCGAGGTGGCCATCGAGCCGAAGACGAAGAGCGACCAGGAGAAGCTGGGCATCGCGATCCAGCGTCTCGCGGAGGAGGACCCCTCCTTCCAGGTCGCCACCGACGACCAGACCGGCCAGACCGTCATCTCCGGTATGGGCGAGCTGCACCTCGAAGTCCTCGTCAACCGCATGCGCGACGAGTTCAAGGTCGAGGCGAACATCGGTAAGCCCCAGGTGGCCTACCGCGAGACCATTCGCAAGAAGGTCGAAGGCCACGTCTACACCCACAAGAAGCAGACGGGTGGCTCGGGCCAGTTCGCCAAGGTCAAGATCGACGTCGAGCCCCTTGAGTCGGAGAGCGGCGACACCAGCGGGTACGAGTTCGTGAACGCCGTCACCGGTGGCCGCATCCCGCGGGAGTACATCCCGTCGGTCGACGCCGGTTGCCAGGAGGCCGCGGAGCTGGGCGTCCTCGCCCACTACCCGCTGGTCGGCGTGAAGGTGACGCTGACCGACGGTCAGTACCACGAGGTCGACTCCTCCGAGATGGCCTTCAAGACCGCCGGTTCGATGGCCTTCAAGGAGGCCGTCAAGCTGGCCAAGCCGACTCTCCTGGAGCCGGTCATGGCGGTCGAGGTCACCACCCCCGAGGAGTACATGGGTGACGTGATCGGCGACCTGAACTCCCGCCGTGGACAGATCCAGTCCATGGACGAGCGTTCCGGCGTCCGTCTCGTCAAGGCCCTCGTGCCCCTTTCCGAGATGTTCGGCTACGTGGGTGACCTGCGCAGCCGTACGCAGGGTCGAGCCAACTACTCGATGGTGTTCGACTCCTACGCGGAGGTTCCGTCCGCTGTCGCCCAAGAAATTGTGGCGAAGGTTCGCGGCGAGTAGTCGCGAACACGTAACCAATCCGGTCCCGCCCCCAGCGGGGCGGGCCCGGATACCAGATAGCTCTGTACGTCTAGGAGACATCCAGTGGCGAAGGAAAAGTTCGAGCGGACTAAGCCGCACGTCAACATCGGCACCATCGGTCACATTGACCACGGCAAGACCACGCTGACCGCGGCCATCACCAAGGTGCTGCACGACGCGTACCCGGAGATCAACCCCTTCACGCCGTTCGAGGACATCGACAACGCTCCCGAGGAGCGTGAGCGCGGTATCACCATCTCCGTCGCCCACGTCGAGTACCAGACCGAGGCGCGTCACTACGCCCACGTCGACTGCCCGGGTCACGCGGACTACGTGAAGAACATGATCACCGGTGCCGCCCAGATGGACGGTGCGATCCTGGTCGTGGCCGCCACCGACGGCCCGATGCCGCAGACCAAGGAGCACGTGCTCCTGGCCCGCCAGGTCGGCGTGCCCTACATCGTGGTGGCCCTGAACAAGGCCGACATGGTGGACGACGAGGAGATCTTCGAGCTCGTCGAGCTCGAAGTCCGCGAGCTGCTCAGCGAGTACGAGTTCCCGGGCGACGACATCCCCGTCACCAAGGTCTCCGCGCTGAAGGCCCTCGAAGGCGACCCGGAGTGGGGCAAGGCCGTCCTGGAGCTCATGGGCACCGTGGACCAGTACATCCCCGAGCCCGAGCGTGACACCGACAAGCCCTTCCTGATGCCGATCGAGGACGTCTTCTCGATCACCGGTCGCGGCACCGTCGTCACCGGCCGCATCGAGCGCGGCATCGTGAACGTCAACGAGACCGTCGACATCGTCGGTATCAAGGACGAGAAGCAGACCACCACGGTCACCGGTGTCGAGATGTTCCGCAAGCTGCTCGACCAGGGCCAGGCCGGCGACAACGTCGGTCTGCTCCTGCGCGGCATCAAGCGCGAGGACGTCGAGCGCGGCCAGGTCGTCATCAAGCCGGGCACGACCACCCCGCACACCGAGTTCGAGGCCCAGGTCGTCATCCTGTCCAAGGACGAGGGTGGCCGCCACACGCCGTTCTTCAACAACTACCGCCCGCAGTTCTACTTCCGCACCACCGACGTCACCGGCGTCGTGACGTTGCCGGAGGGCACCGAGATGGTCATGCCCGGTGACAACACCGAGATGACCGTCCAGCTGATCCAGCCGGTCGCGATGGAAGAGGGCCTGAAGTTCGCCATCCGCGAGGGTGGCCGGACCGTGGGCGCCGGTCGCGTCACGAAGATCCTCAAGTAGTACACGCCGGGAAGGCTCCCCACCGGAGCCGACCCGACGTGCCGGGCGGGCCGCCCGTCAACGGCGGCCCGCCCGGCACAACGAAAAGACGTCATCGGGCTCTGTGACGGTGACGCACCGCAGGGGCAAGCCCTGTTGCGGTTTCTCAAGGGAATAGGGGCTCACGGCTGTACGGCGGATTCCGCCGGGCCTGGGCGTCTGTGACCGGACACCGTTACGGACACTGAAGCGAAGGACGAACAGGCCACATGGCGGGACAAAAGATCCGCATTCGGCTAAAGGCCTATGACCACGAGGTCATCGACAGCTCGGCGAAGAAGATCGTCGAGACTGTGACGCGAACTGGCGCACAGGTCGCGGGCCCGGTGCCGCTGCCGACGGAAAAGAACGTTTACTGCGTTATCCGATCGCCGCACAAGTACAAGGACTCGCGCGAGCACTTCGAGATGCGCACCCACAAGCGGCTGATCGACATCATCGACCCCACGCCGAAGACGGTCGACTCGCTCATGCGTCTCGACCTGCCGGCCGGTGTTGACATCGAGATCAAGCTTTAAGGACGCACAGACATGGCCACCAAGCAGATCAAGGGAGTTCTGGGCGAAAAGCTCGGCATGACCCAGGTCTTCGACGACGCGGGCAAGATGGTGCCCGTGACGGTTCTGAAGGCCGGTCCGTGCGTCGTGAGCCGGATCCGGACCCCGGACACCGACGGCTACTCCGCCATCCAGATCGGTTTCGGGCAGATCAACCCGCGCAAGGTCAACAAGCCGCTCGGCGACTACCTGCGCAAGAACGACCTGACCCCGCGCCGCCACTACGTCGAGGTCCGCACGACCGACGCCTCCGAGTACACGCTCGGCCAGGAGGTCACCGCGGACGTCTTCGAGAGCGGCCAGAAGGTCGACGTCTCGGGCAAGAGCAAGGGCAAGGGCTTCGCCGGTGTGATGAAGCGCCACGGCTTCCGTGGTCTCTCCGCCTCGCACGGCACGCAGCGCAAGCACCGCTCGCCCGGTTCCATCGGCGGCTGCGCCACGCCCGGCCGCGTTTTCAAGGGCATGCGGATGGCCGGGCGCATGGGCAACGTGCGCAAGACCGTCCAGAACCTGACCGTTCACTCCGTGGACGCGGAGAAGGGCCTCATCCTGGTCAAGGGTGCTGTTCCCGGTCCCAACGGCGGTCTGGTGCTCGTCCGCACCGCTGTGAAGGGGGACAAGTAAGCCATGGCCCAGATCGAGGTCAAGAACCCCGAGGGCGGCGCCAAGGGCAGCGTCGAGCTGCCGGAGAGCGTCTTCGCCCAGCAGGTCAGCATCCCGCTGATCCACCAGGTCGTGAACGCCCAGCTGGCCGCCGGCCGCCAGGGCACCCACGCGACCAAGACCCGCGGCGAGGTCCGCGGTGGTGGTAAGAAGCCGTACCGCCAGAAGGGCACGGGTCGCGCCCGCCAGGGCTCCATCCGCGCGCCCCAGTACACCGGCGGTGGCACGGTCCACGGGCCCCAGCCCCGCGACTACAGCCAGCGCACCCCGAAGAAGATGAAGGCCGCCGCCCTGCGCGGTGCCCTCTCCGACCGGGCGCGCCACGGCCGCATCCACGTCATCAGCCACTTCGTGGCCGAGGACGCCGACGCGAAGCTCACGCAGACCGCCCTCAAGGCGCTGCGCCAGGTGACCGAGTCCGACAAGGTCCTGGTCGTCCTGGCCCGCGAGGACGAGCACAACCGACGTGCTCTGCGCAACCTCGAAGAGGTGCACATCCTCGACGCCGACCAGGTGAACACCTACGACGTCCTCTACGCGGACGACATCGTGTTCACCGAGGCGGGCTACGCCGAGTTCCTGGCTCACGCCTCCGGCGACGCCAAGGCCGCTGCTCAGTCCGAGGAGGACGACCAGTGAGGATCCCCGACCCGCGGGACATCATCATCGAGCCGGTGATCTCGGAGAAGAGCTACGGGCTCATGGACGAGAACAAGTACACGTTCATCGTTCACCCGGACGCCAACAAGACCCAGATCAAGATCGCGATCAAGCAGATCTTCGATGTCGAGGTCACCGCGGTGAACACGATCAACCGCAAGGGCAAGCGCAAGCGGACCCGCTTCGGGTACGGCAAGCGCCCTGACACCAAGCGCGCGATCGTCAGTGTCGCGGACGGCGAGCAGATCGACATCTTCGGTCGCTAGCAGTCCCCGCCTGACCGCTCCACACCAGTAACACGTAAAGGAATGCACGAAGAAGATGGGCATTCGTAAGTACAAGCCGACGACGCCGGGTCGTCGCGGTTCCAGCGTGAGCGACTTCGTCGAGATCACGCGCTCGGAGCCGGAGAAGTCCCTGGTCCGTCCGCTCCACTCCAAGGGCGGCCGCAACGGCCACGGCCGGATCACCGCCCGCCACCAGGGTGGCGGACACAAGCGCGCCTACCGTGTGATCGACTTCCGTCGCCACGACAAGGACGGCGTGCCGGCCAAGGTCGCTCACATCGAGTACGACCCGAACCGCACCGCGCGCATCGCCCTCCTCCACTACGTGGACGGTGAGAAGCGCTACATTCTCGCGCCCGCCGGCCTCAAGCAGGGCGACCGCGTCGAGAACGGTCCGCAGTCCGACATCAAGCCGGGCAACTGCCTCCCGCTGCGCAACATCCCCACGGGTACGTTCGTGCACGCGGTCGAGCTGAAGCCGGGTGGCGGTGCCAAGCTGGGCCGCTCCGCGGGCACGCAGATCCAGCTCCTGGCCAAGGAGGGGCGCTACGCCACGCTGCGTATGCCCTCCGGCGAAATGCGCATGGTGGAGATCTCCTGCCGCGCGACCGTCGGCCAGGTGGGCAACGCCGAGCAGTCCAACATCAACTGGGGCAAGGCCGGCCGCTCGCGGTGGAAGGGCAAGCGCCCGACCGTCCGCGGTGTGGTCATGAACCCCGTCGACCACCCGCACGGTGGTGGTGAGGGCAAGACCTCCGGTGGTCGCCACCCGGTCAGCCCGTGGGGCAAGAAGGAAGGCCGGACCCGGGCCAAGAACAAGGCCAGCGACAAGCTGATCGTTCGGCGTCGGCGCAGCGGCAAGAAGAAGCGGTAAGGAGCACGTCTGATGCCACGTAGCCTGAAGAAGGGTCCGTTCGTCGACGACCACCTTCTCAAGAAGGTGGAGACGCAGAACGAGGCCAACACCAAGAACGTCATCAAGACGTGGTCCCGTCGGTCCATGATCATCCCTGAGATGATCGGCCACACCATCGCCGTCCACGACGGTCGCAAGCACGTCCCCGTGTTCGTGTCCGAGTCCATGGTCGGCCACAAGCTCGGCGAGTTCGCTCCCACGCGTACTTTCCGCAGCCACGTCAAGGAAGACCGCCGTAGCCGCCGTTAGTCGGTCGCAACAGGCAGTAAGAACCACGTTCTCCACGGTGAGTGGAGATGAATTTCCGTGAGCGAGGGAAAAGCGATGGGAACGAGGGCACAGGCACGGTTCGTCCGTGTTACGCCCCGAAAGGCCCGCCGGGTGGTGGACCTTATTCGCGGGTTGCCCGCTGACGAGGCACAGGCGGTGCTCCGGTTCGCGCCCCAGTCGGCGAGCGAGCCTGTTGGCAAGGTACTGGCCAGTGCCATCGCCAACGCCGAGCACAACGACAAGCTGGACCGCGAGTCGCTGGTGGTCGAAGGCGCCTGGGTGGACGAAGGTCCGACCCTGAAGCGCATTCGCCCCCGCGGCTTCGGCCGGGCCTTCCGAGTCACCAAGCGTACGAGCCACATCACCGTGGTCGTCGCCGAGCGCTCGGGCGCCTCGTCCAAGACCAAGGAAAGGACCCGATAGTGGGGCAGAAGGTTAACCCGCACGGGTTCCGCCTCGGCGTCACCACCGACTTCAAGAGCCGCTGGTACGCCGACAAGTCCTACAAGGACTACGTCAAGGAAGACGTCGCGATCCGTCGGATGCTGACCCGTGGCATGGAGCGCGCGGGCATCTCCAAGGTCGAGATCGAGCGCACCCGTGACCGCGTCCGCGTCGACGTCTACACCGCCCGGCCGGGCATCGTCATCGGCCGCCGCGGCGTGGAGGCCGACCGCATCCGGACCGACCTCGAAAAGCTGACCTCCAAGCAGGTCCAGCTGAACGTCTTCGAGGTCAAGAACCCGGAGGTCGACGCGCAGCTGGTCGCCCAGGGCGTCGCCGAGCAGCTGAGCAGCCGCGTGGCCTTCCGCCGCGCGATGCGCAAGGCCATGCAGAGCGCGATCAAGTCCGGTGCCAAGGGCATCCGGATCCAGTGCGGTGGCCGTCTGGGCGGGGCCGAGATGTCCCGCTCGGA
The DNA here is from genome assembly GCF_030766825.1 of Nocardiopsis sp. CC223A. Taxonomy (GTDB): domain Bacteria; phylum Actinomycetota; class Actinomycetes; order Streptosporangiales; family Streptosporangiaceae; genus Nocardiopsis. The sequence goes on along the minus strand of NZ_JASFDV010000095.1, from coordinate 15,561 downwards.
GTTCTACCGCGAGGGTCGCGTTCCGCTGCACACCCTGCGCGCCGACATCGACTACGGCTTCTTCGAGGCCCGTACGACCTTCGGCCGCATCGGTGTGAAGGTCTGGATCTACAAGGGTGACGCTCCGGCCACCCGCGCCGAGCGCGAGGCGGCCCAGGCCGCGCAGCGCTCCGCCGGTGGCGGCGGTGGCGGCGGCGGTCAGCGCCGCGAGCGCCCGCAGCGCCGTCGTCGTGGCGGTGCCGGTGGCGGCCAGCCGCAGAACGCCGAGGCCAAGGCCCCGGCCGAGTCCGCTCAGACCGAGGGGAGCTGACCAGTGCTTATTCCTCGTAAGGTCAAGTACCGCAAGCAGCACCACCCTGACCTGCGCGGCAAGGCCAAGGGCGGAACGACCGTCAACTTCGGTGAGTTCGGCATCCAGGCTCTGGAGTCGGCTTACGTGACCAACCGGCAGATCGAGTCCGCTCGTATCGCCATGACGCGTCACATCAAGCGTGGCGGCAAGGTCTGGATCAACATCTTCCCGGACCGCCCGCTGACCAAGAAGCCCGCCGAGGTCCGCATGGGTTCCGGTAAGGGTTCCCCGGAGTGGTGGGTCGCGCCGGTCAAGCCCGGTCGTGTGATGTTCGAGCTGTCGGGCGTGCCCGAGGACATCGCCAAGGAGGCGATGCGCCGTGCCATGCACAAGCTCCCGATGAAGTGCAAGTTCGTTAAGCGGGAGGGGGAGTGATGGCGAAGTCCGTGACTGCCCAGGAGCTCCGCGACCAGTCCGTCGAGGACCTGGCCGAGAAGCTCAAGGAAGCCAAGGCCGAGCTCTTCAACCTCCGCTTCCAGGCCGCGACCGGTCAGCTCGACAACCACAGCCGACTGCGCACCGTCAAGCGCGAGATCGCGCGGATCTACACGATCCTGCGCGAGCACGAGCTGGGTATCGCCCCGCTGTCTGGTGAGTCGGCGCAGGAGTCGAAGGAAGCAGCCGAATGAGTGAGAACCAGACCGAGGCTCGCAGCCACCGCAAGGTGCGCGAGGGCTACGTCGTCAGCGACAAGATGGACAAGACCGTCGTCGTCGAGGTCGAGGACCGTGTGAAGCACGCCCTGTACGGCAAGGTCATCCGCCGTACGACCAAGTACAAGGCGCACGACGAGGCGAACTCCTGTGGCGTCGGCGACCGCGTCCGGGTCATGGAGACGCGGCCGCTCTCTGCGACGAAGCGTTGGCGCGTCGTGGAGATCCTGGAGAAGGCTAAGTAACCCCAGCCTGTCGGCGGCCGACACCCGTTGTCGGCCGCCGGCGCGAGGGGTGCAGACCACCTAGCCGTGCGGCAGTGGACCGCACGCATCACATCAGGAGCAGACGTGATTCAGCAGGAGTCGCGACTCAAGGTCGCCGACAACACGGGTGCGAAGGAGATTCTCACCATCCGTGTTCTCGGTGGCTCGGGTCGGCGCTACGCCGGGATCGGCGACACGATCGTCGCCACGGTGAAGGACGCCCTGCCTGGCGCTGGAGTCAAGAAGGGCGACGTCGTCAAGGCCGTTGTCGTGCGCACCGTCAAGGAGCGCCGCCGGCCCGACGGCTCCTACATCCGCTTCGATGAGAACGCTGCCGTGCTCATCAAGGACGGTGGGGACCCGCGAGGCACCCGTATCTTCGGCCCGGTGGGCCGCGAGCTGCGGGACAAGAAGTACATGCGCATCATTTCGCTTGCGCCGGAGGTGCTGTAGGCGATGAAGATCAAATCTGGCGACGAGGTCATCGTCATCGCCGGCAAGGACAAGGGTGCCACGGGCAAGGTCGTCAAGGCCCTGCCCAAGGAGGACCGTGTCGTCGTCGAGGGCGTCAACCTGGTCAAGAAGCACAGGAAGGCCAACCCGGCGGGCGGCCAGCAGGGCGAGGTCGTCACCAAGGAGGCCCCGATCCACGTGAGCAACGTTGCGCTCGTGGAAGACGGCAAGGCCGCCCGGGTGGGCTACCGCTTCGAGGAAGACGGAACCAAGGTTCGGGTCTCCCGCCGCACCGGTAAGGACATCTGATGACGGTTACCAACGACATCACGGCCCCGCCGATGCCGCGGCTCAAGGAGAAGTACCGGAACGAGATCGTTCCGGCCCTCAAGGACGAGCACGGCATCGCCAACATCATGCAGGTCCCCGGTCTGACGAAGATCGTGGTCAACATGGGTGTGGGCGAGGCGGCGCGTGACGCGAAGCTCATCCAGGGCGCGATCGCCGACCTGTCGGCGATCACCGGGCAGAAGCCGCGGGTCAACCGGGCGAAGAACTCCATCGCGCAGTTCAAGCTGCGCGAGGGCCAGCCGATCGGCGCCAGCGTCACGCTGCGCGGCGACCGGATGTGGGAGTTCCTCGACCGGCTGCTCTCCCTGGCGCTGCCCCGGATCCGGGACTTCCGCGGCCTTTCCCCGAAGCAGTTCGACGGGAACGGCAACTACACCTTCGGGCTGACCGAGCAGGTCATGTTCCACGAGGTGGACCCGGACAAGGTCGACCGCGTGCGTGGGATGGACATCACCGTCGTCACCAGCGCGATCAACGACGACCAGGGCCGCAGCCTGCTCAAGCGGCTCGGTTTCCCGTTCAAGGAAGCCTGAGGGGTAAGCACAGATGGCTAAGAAGGCTCTGATCGCCAAGTCGCAGCGGAAGCCGAAGTTCGGCGTTCGCGCGTATACTCGATGCTCGCGGTGCGGTCGCCCGCGCGCCGTCTTCCGGAAGTTCGGCCTGTGCCGTATCTGCTTCCGCGAGATGGCCCACCGGGGCGAGCTGCCCGGTATCACCAAGTCGAGCTGGTAGTCCCCGGCGGGGCCGACCCGCACGTCCCCCCGAGAGGGGACGGCGTGTGCGGAGCTCGGCCCCACCGAGGCGCCGCACGGCGTCTCACAGAAGTGTCCGCCCCCTCACGGGTGTGCGGAACGGCATGATCTCAACCAATCAGGGCACGGCAGTCCCGGGAGGGACGGCGGTGCCCACGACCACGCCGAAGGTCCGGTCGTGCCTCCCCGCGGATTCACGCGGGGAACGGGTTCTGGAAAGACCCGCACACGGAAACCGCGGTGAGGAAGGGCCAGTCGGCCATGACAATGACCGACCCGATCGCAGACATGTTGACGCGTCTGCGTAACGCGAATTCGGCTTACCACGACACCGTGGCGATGCCGTATTCCAAGATCAAGGCGCACATCGCCGAGATCCTCCAGCAGGAGGGCTTCATTCAGGGCTGGCGGAGCGAGGACGCCCAGGTGGGCAAGAGCCTCGTCCTGGACCTGAAGTACGGCCCCACCCGGGAGCGTTCGATCGCGGGCATCCGACGGGTCTCCAAGCCCGGTCTGCGGGTGTACGCCAAGAAGGAGAACCTGCCCCGGGTCCTCGGGGGCCTCGGTGTGGCGATCATTTCGACGTCCGGTGGCCTGATGACCGACAAGCAGGCCAAGAAGAACGGCGTTGGCGGCGAAGTCCTCGCCTACGTCTGGTAACCAGGGAGAGATTGAAGCATGTCGCGTATCGGTCGACTGCCGATCTCGGCCCCCAAGGGCGTCGAAGTCACGATTAACGGGCAAGACGTCACTGTCAAGGGGCCGAAGGGCGAACTCAAGCACACCGTCGCCGAGCCGATCACCGTCGCGAAGGACGCCGAAGGCGTCGTCACGGTGTCCCGCCCGGACGACAAGCCGGAGAACCGCTCGCTGCACGGGCTGACCCGTGCACTGCTGGCGAACCTGGTCGAGGGTGTTTCCAAGGGCTACGCCAAGACCCTGGAGATCCACGGCGTCGGTTACCGCGTCCAGGCCCGCGGCTCCAACCTGGAGTTCTCGCTGGGCTACAGCCACCCGGTCGTGGTGGAGCCCCCGGAGGGCATCACCTTCCGCGTGGAGAAGCCGACGATCCTCCACGTCGAGGGCATCGACAAGCAGCTCGTGGGTCAGGTCGCGGCGAACATCCGCAGTCTGCGCAAGCCCGACCCGTACAAGGCCAAGGGCGTGCGGTACCAGGGTGAGCACATCCGCCGCAAGGCCGGAAAGGCTGGTAAGTAGGCATGGGTATCACCGTGGCCCGCAAGCGGACCGCCAAGCGCGCGACCTCGCGTGCGCGCCGCCAGTTCCGCGTCCGCAAGAAGATCTTCGGCACCGCCGAGCGTCCGCGCCTGGCCGTGTTCCGTTCCTCCAAGCACATCGTCGCTCAGGTCATCGACGACACCAAGGGTCACACCCTGGTCGCGGCCTCCAGCGTCGAGACCGACCTGCGCTCCTTCGAGGGCACCAAGTCGGACAAGTCCGCGCAGGTCGGCCGCCTCATCGCTGAGCGCGCGAAGGCCGCCGGCGTCACCACCGTGGTCTTCGACCGCGGCGGGTTCCAGTACGCCGGCCGGATCGCCAAGCTCGCCGAGGCGGCGCGCGAGGGCGGGCTGGAGTTCTAGGCGTATGACCCCTGTAAAGGCTGAGAACAACCACGAGAAGAGGAACCACTGATGGCTGCAGCACCGCGGCGCGGCGCCGGTGGCGAGCGGCGTGATCGCCGTGACGATCGCCGCGGCGGCGCCGCAGACAAGGGTGTCTCCTACATCGAGAAGGTCGTGACCATCAACCGGGTCGCGAAGGTCGTCAAGGGCGGCCGTCGCTTCTCCTTCACCGCCCTGGTCGTCGTCGGCGACGGCAACGGCATGGTCGGTGTGGGTTACGGCAAGGCCAAGGAGGTCCCGGCCGCGATCGCCAAGGGTGTCGAGGAGGCGAAGAAGAACTTCTTCCGCGTCCCCCGCATCCAGGGCACGATCACGCACCGGGTCCAGGGTGAGGCCGCCGCCGGCGTCGTCCTGCTCCGTCCGGCCGCCCCGGGTACCGGTGTCATCGCCGGTGGCCCCGTGCGCGCCGTCCTGGAGTGCGCCGGCATCCACGACATCCTGAGCAAGTCGCTCGGGTCGTCCAACCCGCTGAACATCGTGCACGCCACGGTCGCCGCTCTCAAGGGGCTCAACCAGCCCGAGGAGATCGCCGCCCGTCGTGGCCTGCCGATCGAGGACGTCGCCCCGGCCGCGATGCTGCGTGCTCGTGCTGAGGCGAAGGCAGGAGCCTGACCATGGCCAAGCTCAAGATCACGCAGACCCGCTCCAAGATCGGCGGCAAGAAGAAGCAGCACGCTGCTCTCCAGTCGCTGGGCCTGGGCCGGATCGGCAAGTCCACCGTCCGTGAGGACCGTCCCGAGGTGCGTGGCCAGCTCACGATCGTCTCGCACCTGGTCACTGTCGAGGAGGTCGCGGAATGAGCGACTACAACCCCGACGAGCTGCTCAAGCTGCACCACCTGCGGCCCGCCCCGGGCGCCAACAAGGCCAAGATCCGCAAGGGTCGCGGCGAGGCGTCCAAGGGCAAGACCGCCGGTCGCGGCACCAAGGGCACCAAGGCTCGTAACACCGTCCGCCCCGGTTTCGAGGGCGGGCAGATGCCCCTCATCCGCCGGGTGCCGAAGCTCAAGGGCTTCAGCAACGCCAGGTTCAAGAAGACCTACCAGGTCGTCAACCTGGACAAGCTGAGCGAGCTGTTCCCGGAGGGCGGCGAGGTCACCGTGCAGTCGCTGGTGGCCAAGGGCGCCGTTCGCAAGAACGAGCTCGTCAAGGTGCTGGGCACCGGTGAGATCACCGTCGCCGTGCAGGTGAGCGCTGACGCGTTCTCCGCCTCGGCGAAGGAGAAGATCACCGCCGCCGGTGGCACCGTCACCGAGCTGTAGGGGTCAACCCCGCATGCGCACACAGGGCGCCCGCCCGGACCGGTCTGAGAACGACCGGACCGGCGGGCGCCCCGCGTGCTTGTGAGTGGTGATCGTTATGACTCACGAACTCAATAGCACGGTGATGGCTGTTACAGTGCCATCTGTTTGACCTCACCGCTTGACGTAGTGTGAGTACTTCCGAGCACCGGGCCACTTGCCCGGGGCTGCCGTTCAACGACGATTCAGGATCGGCCGCGATGTCTGGAATCCGTTCCGCCGCCGAAGCCGCGCAGGAGGAGACGTGCTAGGTGCGTTCGTTCGTGCATTCCGCACGCCCGACCTGCGTAACAAGTTGCTGTTCACACTGTTCATCCTGACGCTGTTCCGTCTGGGTTCGGTGATCCCCGCGCCGGGTATCGACTCGGCCGCGATCCGCGACCAGATGGAGATCATCACGGCGGGCGACCAGTCCGGTGTGTACGCGCTCGTCAACCTGTTCAGTGGTGGCGCCCTCCTGCAACTGGCGGTGTTCGCGCTCGGTGTGATGCCCTACATCACCGCGAGCATCATCATCAACCTGCTGACGGTGGTCATCCCCCGCCTGGAGGCCCTCAAGAAGGAGGGCCAGGCCGGGCAGAGCAAGATCACCCAGTACACCCGCTACCTGACGCTGATGCTCGCGGTCCTCCAGGCCACCAGCATCGTCGCCATGGCCCGGACGGGCGCCCTGTTCCAGGGGGCCATCCCGGTCAGCTCCTACATGCCCAACCAGGACATCCTCACCCTGGTCACCATCGTCTTCGTCATGACCGCCGGTACCTGCATCATCATGTGGTTCGGTGAGCTCATCACCGAGCGCGGTGTGGGCAACGGCATGTCGCTGCTGATCTTCACCCAGGTCGTCGCGATGTTCCCCGCCTCGATCATGAGCCTCTTCCAGGAGCGCTCGGCCTGGATCTTCGCGATCATCTGCATCGCGGGCCTGGCCCTGATCGCGGCCGTGGTGTTCATGGAGCAGGCCCAGCGCCGCATCCCGGTCCAGTACGCCAAGCGCATGGTGGGCCGCCGGATGTACGGGGGCAGCTCGACCTACATCCCCCTCAAGGTGAACCAGGCGGGCATCATCCCCGTGATCTTCGCCTCCTCGCTGCTGTACCTCCCCCAGCTCCTGGTCGGCCTCCTGGGCCAGGACTCGGAGAACCCCGTGGTGAGCTTCGTCTCCACGTACTTCCTGACCGGTACACACCCCGTGTACATGGTGACCTTCTTCGTGATGATCGTCGGTTTCGCGTTCTTCTACGTCGCGATTACCTTCAACCCCACTGAGGTCGCCGACAACATGAAGAAGTACGGTGGTTTCATCCCGGGTATCCGACCAGGGCGTCCGACCGCCGAGTATCTCGACTTCGTGCTCACCCGGCTGACGACTCCCGGCTCTCTGTACCTGGGTGTGATCGCTCTGCTGCCGATGGTCGCCCTGGGTTCCACCGGGGCGAACGCGAACTTCCCGTTCGGCGGTACGAGCATCCTGATCATGGTCGGTGTCGGGCTGGACACGGTGAAGCAGATCGAGAGTCACCTCCAGCAGAGGAACTACGAAGGTTTTCTGCGATAAATGCGTGCTGTATTGGTGGGGCCGCCTGGGGCCGGTAAAGGCACCCAGGCCCAGATCCTCGCGGCCGAGCTGTCGATCCCGAAGGTGTCCACCGGTGACATCTTCCGGGCCAACGTCAGCGGTGGCACGGAACTCGGTAAGAAGGCCAAGGAGTACATGGACCGGGGTGACCTCGTCCCCGACGAGGTCACCAACGCCATGGTCAAGGACCGGCTCGCCCAGGACGACGCGGCCGGGGGTTTCCTGCTCGACGGGTTCCCCCGCAACGTCGCCCAGGCCGGGACGCTCAAGGACATGCTCCGCGGCCTGGACACCCGGCTCGACGTCGTCCTGGAACTGCGGGTCGACGAGGACGAGGTCGTGCGCCGGCTCTCGGGCCGCCGCTCCTGTCCGCAGTGCGGCCGGGTCTACCACGTCGAGTACGACGCCCCGAAGGTCGAGGGGCGCTGTGACGACGACGGTGCGGAGCTCTACCAGCGCGAGGACGACCGTGAGGAGACCATCCGCCACCGGCTGAAGGTCTACCGGGATCAGACCGCTCCGCTCGTGGAGTACTACGAGAAGGAGGGCCTGCTGGCCACCATCGCCGCCACGGGTCCCGTGGCCGAGGTGACCGGCCGGGCCATGGCGGCCATCGAGGGCAAGGCCGGGGCCGGGTCCTGATGTTCGGCAAGGCGAACGGCGTGCAGATCAAGACGCCGGAGCAGATCGCCCTGATGCGGGAGGCGGGCCGGGTCGTCGCCCGCGCCCTGGACACCCTCCGGGCCGCGGTGCGGCCCGGGGTGTCCACCCTCGAACTGGACGCGCTGGCGGAGAAGGTCATCCGCGACGCCGGCGCGACCCCCTCGTTCAAGGGCTACCACGGGTTCCCCGGCTCCATCTGCGCGTCCGTCAACGAAGAGGTCGTCCACGGCATCCCCAGCGCCGACCGGGTGCTCGCCGAGGGCGACATCATCTCCATCGACTGCGGGGCCGTCCTGGCGGGCTGGCACGGCGACTCGGCGATCACCGTCGCGGTCGGCGAGGCCCGCCCCGAGGACCTGAGGATGATGGAGGTCTGCGAGGAGTCGATGTGGCAGGGCATCGCCGAGCTGCGGCCCGGTAAGCGCCTGGGCGACATCGGCCACGCGATCGACCGCCACATCTCCGGCAACGGCGGCTACGGCAACGTCCGCGAGTACGGCGGCCACGGCATCGGCACCGAGATGCACATGGAGCCGCACGTCCTCAACCACGGGCGCCGGGGCAAGGGCCTCAAGCTCGTCGAGGGCATGTGCCTGGCCATCGAGCCGATGACCACCCTGGGCCACCACGACGTCCTCCAACTGGACGACGGCTGGACGGTGGTGACCCGCGACGGCAGGCGCGCCGCGCACTTCGAGCACTCCGTCGCGATCACCGCGGACGGCCCGATCGTGCTCACCGCCCGCGAGTCGGACCGGGATAAGATCTCTCAAATGGGGTTCGTCCAGCCCGCCTGGTAGGCCGGGCCCGGCTCCCGCCGCCCCGCGCGGGACGTCAGCACTCACGGGATGCGAGGTGCGCGCAGTGTCCGACCCGGTTCCGTCGACCCGAACGTCCGATGCCGATCGCGACCGTGTCGCGCAGCTGCTCCAGGAGCACTTCGCGCAGGGCCGGCTGGACCACGAGGAGTTCACCGAGCGCCTGGGCCGCGCCTACAAGGCACGGACCGTGGACGAACTCGACGTGGTCACCCACGACCTGCCCGAACGGGACCTCGCGGAGGTCCGCGGGGCCGTGCCGCGCCGGGAGGAGAGGACGGCCGCCCCGGTCCTGACCCTGCGCGACCCGGCGCTGATGGTGCCCTGGATGCTCTACGCCGGGGTCAACGTCCTGTGCTTCGTGATCTGGCTGATCCTCTTCCTGACCACGGACTACGACTACCCGTGGTTCCTCTGGGTCCTGGGGCCCTGGGGGATCGTGATGACCGTCGTCACCGTCGGGGTCCTGGCCACCGGCCGCGGCCGCCGCGACGAGATCGAGGAGTAGGCGGTGTTCCCTTGAGCCTCCGCCGTGCTTCGGCCCGCCCGGCGCCCGCCGTCGCCCTCAAGGGGGACGGCCTGCGGCCGACGGGACTTCTCTTTCGCGGACGGGCCGGTGGCCGTGGCCCTGTTTCCCGGCGGTGCGTTCTTCGGGGGCGGGAGCGGGTTTCAGGGGGCGCGGCGGCTCTACTCCTCGCTCGCCCGGCGCCCGCCGTCGCCCTCAAGGGGGACGGCCTGCGTCCGACGGGACCTCCCTCTCCCGGACGGGCCGGTGGCCGCGGACTTTCCGCGGGGACGTCTCCTCCGGTCCTCCGGAACCCCGGTGGCGCACCACGGGCCCTGAAGGACAGGTCCTAGCACGCGACCGCCCGGGCCCCTCTTCCTTTCGGGAAGACAACGGCGGGCCGGGGTGTTGTGACCTGGGGCGTACGGGTCGCGGTCCGGAGTGGTTGCCCCGAGGGGATAGACTGTCATTGCCCATACGCGGGCTGTTGGGTCATTCTGCCTTCTTCGCACCACGTCCTTCCAGCGACGTACCGCTCTTGCAGTTGGCCCGATCTTCCAGTGTCCTCGGTGTCGGCGACGCGGGTTCCCCCCGTCGTCGGTGCCTTCGCGTCGTGTGAAGGGACACCGGGGTCGCGTCGGGTTGTCATGATCGACCAGTTGATGAGCGAGGCGTGGAGGACATGGCCAAGAAAGACGGCGCCATCGAGATCGAGGGCTCCGTTGTCGAGTCCCTACCCAACGCGATGTTCAAGGTAGAGCTCGACAACGGGCACCAGGTCCTTGCCCACATCAGCGGCAAGATGCGGATGAACTACATCCGCATTCTCCCCGACGACCGCGTCGTCGTGGAGTTGAGCCCGTACGACCTCACGCGCGGGCGCATCGTTTACCGCTACAAGTAGACCGTCCGGGCCGCACGGCCGGACGGCTCCGAGTTCGGAGTCACCATGAAGGTCAAGCCGAGCGTCAAGAAGATCTGCGCGAAGTGCCGCGTGATCCGCCGCAACCGTCGGATCATGGTCATCTGCTCAGACCCGCGGCACAAGCAGCGCCAGGGTTAACACCCGGCCCGCAGGCCGCGGCTGACGCCGTAAGGACCCGGGCGGGGAGGTCTTCCCCGGCACGGGACCGCAACACAACGAACAACCTGCTCCGATCTCCGGGCGCCGCTTGACGCGGCAGGCCCGGGGAGAACCCCCGGTCGGAGGCCGGGGCCTCGTCGATTGGGCGACGAGAGGGTGGAGCGGGTCAGACCTCCGCGAAGGCATGGATGGAGTTTCGCCCACATGGCACGTATTGAAGGCGTCGACCTTCCCCGCGACAAGCGGGTGGAGATCGCTCTCACGTACATCTTCGGGATCGGCCGCACCCGCGCGCTCGAAACCCTGAAGGAAACCGGTGTCGACGGCAACACCCGCGTGTACCAGCTGTCCGAAGAGGACCTGGTCAAGCTGCGCGAGTGGATCGGCGCGAACTACCAGGTCGAGGGTGACCTGCGCCGCGAGGTGCAGGCCGACATCCGTCGCAAGATGGAGATCGGCAGCTACCAGGGCATCCGCCACCGCCGCGGCCTCCCGGTCCGCGGTCAGCGCACCCAGACCAACGCGCGCACCCGCAAGGGCAAGAAGAAGACCGTGGCCGGTAAGAAGAAGGCCGGTAAGAAGTAGTCCGCTCGGACCTTTCGACCGCGTCCGAGAACAACAACGGACCGATGATCTCTGGGAGTTTCGCTCATGCCGCCTAAGGGCCGTCAGGGTGCCGCGCGCAAGGTGCGCCGCAAGGAAAAGAAGAACATTGTCCACGGACACGCTCACATCAAGAGCACGTTCAACAACACGATCGTGAGCATCACGGACCCGACCGGTGCCGTGATCTCGTGGGCCAGCTCCGGCCAGGTGGGCTTCAAGGGTTCGCGCAAGTCGACCCCCTACGCCGCGCAGATGGCCGCCGAGGCCGCCGCGCGCCGCGCTCAGGAGCACGGCGTCCGCAAGGTCGACGTCTTCGTGAAGGGTCCGGGCTCGGGCCGCGAGACCGCCATCCGCTCGCTTCAGGCGACCGGGCTGGAGGTCGGCTCGATCCAGGACGTCACCCCGGTGCCGCACAACGGCTGCCGTCCGCCCAAGCGCCGCCGGGTCTGATCCCGGCCGTGGCGCCCGCGGTCCTATCCACGCGGGCGCCCCGCCGCGCTTGACCCCGCGCCGGGTCCGGAGATGCTCCGGGACCGCGCGGGCCGGGTAGGAATCCGAGTGGGAATGCGGGCACCTCGCCGGTGCCCGTCGGTGGCCGTCAAATAGCGGGCGGCCATGTGGAAGGGAAACACGGACCATGCTGATCGCACAGCGTCCCACGCTGACCGAGGAGCCGCTCTCGGACCTGCGCTCGAAGTTCGTCATCGAGCCGCTGGAGCCGGGCTTCGGCTACACCATCGGAAACTCTCTGCGCAGGACCCTCCTGTCCTCCATCCCGGGTGCCGCCGTCACCAGCATCCGGATCGAGGGCGTCGAGCACGAGTTCACCACCGTGCCCGGCGTCAAGGAGGACGTCACGGAGATGATCCTCAACCTCAAGGGCCTGGTCGTCAGCTCCGAGCACGATGAGCCGGTGCTGATGTACCTGCGCAAGCAGGGCCCGGGTGTGGTGACCGCCGCGGACATCGCTCCGCCGGCCGGTGTCGAGGTGCACAACCCCGACCTGCACATCGCCACGCTCAACGGCAAGGGCAAGCTGGAGATGGAGCTGACGGTCGAGCGCGGCCGCGGTTACGTCTCCGCGACGCAGAACAAGCAGGCCGGACAGGAGATCGGTCGGATCCCGATCGACTCCATCTACTCGCCGGTCCTGCGTGTGACCTACAAGGTCGAGGCCACCCGAGTCGAGCAGCGCACCGACTTCGACCGCCTGATCGTCGACATCGAGACCAAGCCCGCCATCCGTCCCCGTGACGCCGTGGCGAGCGCCGGTAAGACGCTGGTGGAGCTGTTCGGCCTGGCTCGCGAGCTCAACGTCGATGCCGAGGGCATCGACATGGGCCCGTCGCCGACGGACGCCGCCCTGGCGGCCGACCTGGCGCTGCCGATCGAGGACCTCAACCTCACGGTCCGGTCCTACAACTGCCTCAAGCGTGAGGGCATCCACAGCGTTGGCGAGCTGGTTGCCCGCTCCGAGCAGGACCTGTTGGACATCCGCAACTTCGGTGCCAAGTCCATCGACGAGGTGAAGCAGAAGCTCGTCGACATGGGCCTGTCGCTGAAGGACTCCCCGCCCGGATTCGACCCCGGCACCGCGGCCGACTCCTTCGGCTCCGAGGACGACGAGGGCGAGTCCTTCGTCGAGACGGAGCAGTACTGACCTTCGTCGCCCCATGGTCCCCGGCCGAGTGCGGCCGTGGACCGCATCACTAGGAGAACGACACCATGCCCACGCCTACCAAGGGCGCCCGTCTGGGTTCCGGGCCCGCTCACGAGCGGCACATCCTGGCGAACCTCGCCACCTCGCTGTTCCAGCACGGCCGCATCCGCACCACGGAGGCCAAGGCCAAGCGCCTGCGCCCCTACGCCGAGAAGCTCATCACCCTCGGCAAGCGCGGTGACCTGCACGCCCGCCGCCAGGTGCTGACCAAGATCACGGACAAGTCCGTGGTGCACGAGCTCTTCACCGAGATCGGCCCGCGCTACGAGAACCGTCCCGGTGGTTACACCCGTATCACCAAGATCGGTCCGCGCAAGGGCGACAACGCCCCGATGGCGATCATCGAGCTGGTCGAGGCGCTGGCCGCCAAGCCGGCCGCCGCCGCTGCCCCGGCCGAGCCGGTCGAGGAGACCAAGGCCGAGGAGACCCCGGCCGAGGAGACCGCGGAGGCCGCCGAGGCTCCCGAGGCCGACGAGGCCCCGGCCGAGGAGAACTCCGAGAGCAAGTAGGTCGGGAGTGGGGCACACGGGCGCATCCCGGGTGCACACCGACCGGACGAGTGCCCGATCCCACAGGGGTCGGGCACTCGTGTTCTCCGAGGTGTCGATGGGACCGATGTGACGGACGAGATGACCGAGGTGCCGGAGCCGACGATCCGGATCCGGTTCGACGTGGCCTACGACGGCACGGACTTCTCCGGGTGGGCGGTGCAGCCGAACCGGCGCACCGTCCAGGGCGAGCTGGAGTCCGCCCTGGCCCGGGTGCTGCGCCTGCCCGGGGTGTCGCTGACCTGTGCCGGGCGCACCGACGCCGGGGTGCACGCCCGCGGCCAGGTGGCCCAGGCCGACGTGCCCGCCGGGACGTGGGAGAGCGAGGGGGAGAGGGTGCTGCGCCGGTTGGCCGGGGTGCTGCCGCCAGACGTGCGGGTGACCGCCGCCCGCCCGGCACCGCCCGGGTTCGACGCGCGCTTCTCCCCGCTGTTCCGCCGCTACCTGTACCGGGTGAGCGACGCGCCCTACGGGGTGGACCCGCTGCTGCGCCGGGACGTGCTGTGGCACAAGAACCCGCTGGACGTGGACCGCATGAACGCGGCCGCCGAGCGGCTGCGCGGGGAGCACGACTTCGCGGCGTTCTGCAAGAAGCGGGAGGGCGCCACGACCATCCGCGAGCTGCTGCGCCTGGAGTGGGAGCGGGTGGACGGCCACCTGCTGCACGGCACGATCCAGGCGGACGCCTTCTGCCACAACATGGTCCGCGCCCTGGTCGGCTGCCTGCTGGCGGTGGGCGACGGCCGCCGCGGGGTCGACTGGCCCGCCCGGGTGCTGGGCACCGCGGTGCGGGACCCGGCCGTGCACGTGGTCGGCCCGCAGGGGCTGAGCCTGGAGGAGGTGCGCTACCCGGCCGACGGGGAACTGGCGGCCCGCGCCACCGCCACCCGCCGCGTTCGCGAGCTCTCCTGACCATGGGGCGGTGCCGGCCGCGGGATGGTGTCCCACCGAGTGGTGTGACTTCGTTCGACTCCAGAGCCCCAGAGGTAACGGCACGCTGGTCGGCGATTCGTTCTTGTTCGAACGACCGTTGTTCTCACACCACCCCACGGGACATGACCGACCGCGGGCCGTCGCCCGGGGGCGGGCCGCCCCCTGCGGACCCTCCGGTCCTCGCAAGGCGGATGCCGGTTCGGAGCCGGGCACGGGAAGCGCGAAGGGGACGTCCGGCCGGACGTCCCCTTCGGTGTCACCTGTGTGTTCTCGGTTCCGGAGCGGGTCAGCCGCGGTCCTCGGACAGCCTCTCGTAGGCCGTCTCCAGGAAGCCCTCGCTGACCGGGGCCAGGCCCTCGGCGCCCTCGTCGGCGCCGTCGCTGTTGGTGGCCAGGGAGAAGAGCAGGTAGCGGCCCCACTGGCCGCCGCTGCCGTGGCCGCCGGCGTGGCCCAGGCGCTCGGCCGGGGAGCCCTCCTCGCCGGCCAGTCCGGCGAACCACCGGGCGTCGTTCAGGTCCTGGGCGTCCAGGGCGGTGGTGGCGCTCTCGGCGTCGGCCATCGCGGCGATGCCGACGGTGATGGCCTGCCCCTCGTCCTCGCTCAGGTAGGAGGCGCGGATCAGCTGGCGGCAGCCGTTGTCGGCGAGCACGGTGCCGTAGTCGCCGTGGGCGCCGGTGGCGCAGTCCTCGGTGTCGTCCACGGCCACCCGGGAGAACGAGCCCTGGCCGTCGACCTCCAGTGTCTCGGGGAAGAGGCCGTCGGCGGCCAGCGCCCCCGGGTCGTCCTCCTCGCTGGAGACGGTGGTGGCGTTGTCGGAGGAGCCGCCCAGACCGCCGCTGGCGAAGTAGAAGGTCCCGCCGCCGACGAGCACGAGGGCGACGGCGAACCCGCCGATCATCAGGGCCCTGCGGCGCTTGCCCGACGGGTTCTCGTAGGGGCCGTAGTCGTCGTACCCGCCGTCGTAGTCGTCGTAGTCGTCGGCGGTCCGGACGTCGAACTGGGCGGTGTCCGCCCCGGCGTCCTCGGGGACCTCGTCGCGGAACAGCGGCCGGTTGTCACCGCGGCCCGCCGGGACGGCGGAGATGTGCTGGGTGGCGCCCATGGCGTCGGGCGGGAACACCGGTTCGGGCGCGGGCGCGCCGGGGGGTACCGCGCCGGGGGGCGGGCCCGTCGGTGTGCCCGGCACCGGTGCCATCGGAGGTTGGCCGCCGGTGGCGTACGGGGCCGGCGGCAGCTGCCCCGGCACCGGGCCCTGCGGGGCCTGCGGTCCCGGGACCGGGGGGAACGGGGCCATGGCGGGCTGGCCGCCGGTCGGCGCGGCGTACGGCGCCTGCG
>NZ_JASFDV010000094.1 GCF_030766825.1 Nocardiopsis sp. CC223A | reverse complement strand
GGCCCCGCGCGGCGGCGACGGGCACGGCGTTCGGCGCGGGCCCGCCGCCGGGCCGTGGCGCGGTGTTCCATCCGGCGGACGTCCTCCTCGGTCAGGGGCGGGTTGTGGGTCAGGAACAGTGCTTCGTGGTACACGGTCTCCTCCTCGGGCCGGGACCGGGTGCCCCGTTGATTCCACGATCGCTCTGAGGAGGCGGTCGCCGCATCGGCAGAAATCCCCGTTCGCGGCGGTGTCCGGCGGTCTTAGGGGTTCTTAGTCGCCTGGGATGTCTTATCCGGGTTCGGTACCCGGGGATCCCGGTCCGGGGACCCCGCCCGGCGTGTCACACATGGTGATTTCACATGTGCGCATAGTTGTCTTGAGTGGTGTCGTGACCACACGGACGGAAGGCGCGGATGATGGACGGGATCGAGGGCGGCCGACGCGGCCGCCGACTGGCGGCCGGGATGGCCGCCGTGGTGGGTGCCGGCCTGGTGGTCTCGGCCCCGGCGGCGCTCGCCGATGTCGGCCGGGCCGCGTACGCCCCGTCGGCCGCGGAGCCCCCGGAGGCCTTCGTCGGGCTGTCCCTGGCGGTGGAGGGGGAGGCGCCGCTGCCCGGGCACGAGATGGTGCTGCGGGCGACGGTGGCCAACGGCGACCCCGGCGGGGCGGTGAGCGGCGCACAGCTCGCCCAGCACGTCCCCGACGACCTGGAGGTCCTGGACGTGGGCGCCGGCGGGGTGCTGGAGGGCGGCATCGTCAACTGGCGGGTGGACGTGCCCGCCGGGGGTGAGCGGGACTACACGGTGCGGGTCCGGGTGCGGGAGGACGCCCAGGGGGCGGAGCGGCTGATGACCACGGCCTGCCTGCTGCTGGACCGGAACGCCGACCCGACGGCGTGCGCCAGCGACACGGTCGTGGTGGCCCCGCCGACGGTGCTGTCACGGGTGTCGGAGGCGGTGGACGGCGCGCTGTTGACCCGGGTGGTGGGGGCGGCCCTGCTGGTGGGGCTGGGGTGGTTGGTGTGGCGGCGCCGGGTGGCGTGAAGTCCATCCGATCGTTACGTCAGGGTGTCAGAAAAAATCCCATCAGTACTACACGCGGTAGTAGTCTAGGGCCATGGACATCCTCTACTCCGCGCTCGTCTTCCTGCACATCATCGGCCTCGCCGGCATCATCGCGGGCTTCCTCATGCAGCTCATGACCGACGACCCCAGGTCGACCAAGGTCCTGCTGCACAGCTCCCTGCTCCAGCTCGTCACCGGTCTGCTCCTGGTGGGCGTGGCCGAGATGGCCGACCTGGGCGACCTGGACCACATCAAGATCGGCGTCAAGCTGGTCGTCGCCCTGGCCGTGGTGGTGGTGGGCGTGCTGAACCTGCGCAGGCCCGCCAAGAACCTGGCGATCATCGCCGGTGTGCTCGCCATCGTCAACATCGGCGTCGCCGTCTTCTGGGGTTAGGACCCGGCCGGTCCCCGACCGGCGCCGGCGCGGAGCCCGTGGTCCGCGCCGGCGCCGGTTTTTCTTTACCCGTGGTGCAAGTTCTTGCGCGAGCGCGGTCGGTGACGCGACGTGGCCGGACGCGATCGCCGCCGGTCCCGGCCCTCGCGGGGACCGCGTCCCATTTTGACGCGCGGGTCGTGCTCTATTCACAAAGCCGCAACAGGCCGGTAGTGTGCTCGACATCACGCAATTTCTTGCATATAACGCAAGACCATGCGTGACCCCCCGCAAGCGACCCTGGAGCGCCGATGCACCGACGCACCCCCCTGAAAGCGGCCGCCGCCGCGGCCCTGCTCCTCCTCCCCCTGACCGCCCTGCCCGCGTCCGCGGCACCCCTGCCCGCCTCCGCGGAGGCCACGGCCGCCCCGACCACTCCCAACGACGAGACCCTCGTCCAGCTCTTCCAGTGGAACTGGGACTCCGTCGCCGCCGAGTGCGCGGACTTCCTCGGACCCAACGGCTTCTCCGGGGTCCAGGTGTCCCCGCCCCAGGAACACGTGGTCATCCCCTTCGCCGAAGGCGGCGACCACCCCTGGTGGCAGGACTACCAGCCCGTCTCCTACCGGCTCGACAACACCCGGCGCGGCACCGCCGCCGAGTTCGCCGCCATGGTCGCCACCTGCCGCGACAACGGTGTCCGCGTCTACGTCGACGCCGTGGTCAACCACATGACCGGCGACGGCGACGGCGTCGGCAGCGCGGGCACCTCCTGGGCCAAGTACGACCACCCCGACCTCTTCGGCGACGGCACCGCCTCCTACGACCACGACGACTTCGGGCCCTGCTACGAAGAGATCGCGAACTGGAACGACAAGGAGGAGGTCCAGAACTGCCAGCTGGTGGGCCTGGCCGACCTCGACACCGCCGACCCGCAGGTCCGCGGCCACATCAAGCGCTACCTCAACGGGCTCATCGACCTGGGCGTGGGCGGCTTCCGCGTGGACGCCGCCAAGCACGTCCCCGAAGCGCACATCGCCGACATCTTCGGGAACCTGAACACGGTGCCCGGCTTCGGCGGCGCCCCCCGCGTCTTCCACGAGGTCTACGGCGACGCCACCGTCCCCTACACCGCCTACGCCCCCTACGGCGAGGTCACCAACTTCGACTACCAGCGCGACGTGGCCGGGAAGTTCAAGGACGGGAACATCGCCGGGCTGGCCCGGCTGCCCGACTACGGCGGGCTGACCTCGGAGCAGGCCACCGTCTTCATCGACAACCACGACACCCAGCGCTACCACCCGACCCTCACCTACAAGGACGGCGACCGCTACCACCTGGCGGCCGCGTTCATGCTCGCCCACCCCTACGGCACCCCGGTGGTGACCTCCGGCTACGACTTCGGCGACAACGTCACCGAGGGCCCGCCCAGCATCGGGAACGTCGAGGGCAACCCGGCGGGCTGGATCACCGAGGACACCGACTGTTCCACCGGCGCCTGGGTCTGCTCCCACCGCCACCCCACCGTCGCGGGCATGGCCGCCTTCCGCACCTCCGCCGGCGACACCCCCCTGGTCCAGCGGGCCACCGACGGCGACGGGCGCCTCGCCTTCGACCGCGGAGCGCGCGGCTTCGCGGCCTTCAACGCCACCGGCGACGTCTGGCGGCTGACCGCCGACACCTCCCTGCCCGACGGCACCTACGACAACGCCGCGGGCGGCGGCGCCGCCACCGTCTCCGACGGCCGCGTCACCGTCCAGGTGCCCGCCGACGGGGCCGTGGCCCTGCACGTCGACGGCGAGTGCGAGGACGACTGCGGCGGCCCCGACCCGGGCACCGGGGACCCCCTACAGGCGATCGTCCACACCAACTGGGGCCAGGAGGTGTACGTGGTCGGCTCCACCCCGGAGCTCGGGTCCTGGAACCCGACCCAGGGGGTGAAGCTGTCCACCGACGCCGCCACCTACCCCACCTGGTCCGGCACGGTCACCATCGGCGCCGGCACCGAGTGGAAGCTCGTCAAGATCGACGGCTCCGGCAACGTGGAGTGGGAGACGGGTTCCAACCGGATCGGTCCCGCCACCGACGTCACCTGGGACCAGCGCTGACCTGAGGGCCCTCTCCGACCGGCGCCCCCGTGCCACGACTCCTCCGGCACGGGGGCGCCTCAGCGCTTCTCGGAGGCGTCGGCGATCGGGGGCGGGCAGGGCTCGCCCGGCTCGACGGCCAGCTCGTAGTGCCACATCTCGTTGGCGTAGGTCCGACACAGCCCGTACCCGTGCCCGAACCGCGAGAACCAGTCCGCGGCGTTCGTGTACCCGATGTCCACGGCGTCGCCGCTGACGTGGGCGGACTCCTCGGGGGAGGCCACCCACCGGCGTGCCTCCTCCTCGCTGCGGTGCTCGCGCAGCGCCTCCTCCCACAGGTGCTCCTGGTAGCGCTCGCTGCGCCAGCCGCCGGTCACGATCACCACGTCGACCCCCGCGTCCAGGGCGTCCGCCGCGGCCTCCTGCACCGCCTCCAGCAGCTCCGGGTCCAGGCCGGTCAGCGCGGGCACGTCGGCGTCGACCTCCAGCCCCTCACCCACCGGCACGTACCCGTCCTCCTCGGTCAGCGGCCCGGACCCGCCCGGCAGGTCCCACATCCGGCTCGCGGTGTCCGTGCCGCCGTCGCCTCCCGGGGCCGCGCAGCCCCCCGACACCAGCACGGACGCCACGGCCGCGGTCGCCGCCCAGCGGTGCACTGTGTTCAACGAACTCCCCCTCGTCCGGAGCCGGACCCGGTGCCCGGCCTGCGGGGCCACACCACCAAGAGGGCCGTTGCGTCCGTGTCGGGTGATCGCGCAACACTTCCGCAACCCAACGTTTCCGCAACAGGCGCGCTCCTAGACTCGGGGCCGAGCGGGTCCGGGGGAGTCCGCCGCAGAAGGGGGACAACATGCGCGTACTGGTCGTCGAGGACGAGCCCTACATGGCCGAGGCGCTCCAAGCGGGCCTGCGCCAGGAGGCCATCGCCGCCGACGTCGCCCTGGACGGAGAGCAGGCGCTGGAACGCGTCGCCGTCAACGACTACGACGCCGTCGTCCTGGACCGCGACATCCCCGGCGTGCACGGCGACGACGTGTGCGCCGTCCTGGTCCGCGACCACCCCGGCACCCGGGTCCTCATGCTCACCGCCGCCGGACGGCTGCGGGACAAGGTCGACGGGTTCTCCCTGGGCGCCGACGACTACCTCACCAAGCCGTTCGCACTGGAGGAGCTGGTGGTGCGCCTGCGCGCACTGGCCCGCCGCCCGGCCGCCGCGGTCGGCCCGGTGCTCCGGGTCGGCGACCTGCGCCTGGACCCCTACCGGCGGGAGGCCCACCGGGGGGCCCGCCCGCTGCGGCTGCCCCGCAAACAGTTCGCCGTCCTCGAACTGCTCATGCGCGCCGACGGGGCCGTGGTCACCGCCGAGACCCTGTTGGAGAAGGTGTGGGACGAGCACGCCGACCCCTTCACCAGCGCGCCCCGGGTCGCGGTCTCCCACCTGCGCAAGGCACTGGGCGCCCCCGACCCCGTCGTCACCGTCCCCGGTGTCGGCTACCGCCTGATCGACCCCGGGCGGGAGCGGTGAACCGGGTGCCGCAGCGGCGCCCGGGACTGCCGGTCAGCGCCCGCCTGCGCCTCACCCTGGGCTACGCCGCCTTCCTGGTCGTGTCCGGGATGGCGGTCCTGGCCGGGGTGTACATCGTGGTCCGCTACATCCCCGACTACCCGCTGACCACCGCCGACCCCAGCGTGACCCACGTCAACATCACCTCCCGGGGCCAGATCGTGGAGGCCCTGGTGGACGTCACCCTGTGGGTGCTGCTCGCACTGGCCGTCATCGGCCTGGCCGGCGGCTGGTTCCTTGCCGGGTGGGTGCTGCGCCCCCTGCACCGCATCGACGCGGCGGTCCGCACCGTCGCCACCGGCCGCCTGGACCACCGCATCCGCCTGACCGGGCCCGACGACGAGTTCCGGCGGCTGGCCGACGCCTTCGACCACATGCTCGACCGGCTCCAGGACGCCTTCGCCGTTCAGGAACGGTTCGCCGCCAACGCCTCCCACGAACTGCGCACCCCGCTGGCGATCACCGCCACCATGCTCGACGTCGCCCGCCGCGAACCCGGCCACGACCCCGTGTTCGACCGGCTGGGCGAGGTCAACGCCCGCGCGGTCGCGCTCACCGAGGCGCTGCTGCGGCTGGCCGACGTCGACGCCGTCACCGCCGCCGCCGAACCCGTGGACCTGGCCGACCCCGTCCGCCGCGCCGTCGCCGAGGCCTGGGAGGAGGCCGGTCGACGCGGCGTCGACCTGCGCCTGGACGCCGCGTCGGCGCCGGTGACCGGGGACGCCGAACTGCTGCTGCGGCTGGCCGACAACCTCGTGCGCAACACCCTGCGCCACAACGTCGGGGGCGGCACCGCCACCGTCTCCGTCGGCCGTGCCCCGGACGGGTCCGCGGTGCTGCGCACCGAGAACACCGGGCCGGTCCTGGACCCGGAGACCGTCGCCCGGCTCACCGAGCCGTTCCTGCGCGGGCAGGGCCGCACCCGCCGCGGCGGCGAAGGCCACGGGCTGGGCCTGGCCCTGGTCTCCCGGGTCGTGGACGTCCACGGCGGAACCCTGGACCTCGTCGCGCGCCCCGGGGGAGGACTGGCCGTCACCGTCGTCCTCCCCGCCCGGTCCCAGGCCGTGTTCTTGTGAACCTCCGCGTCGCTTCGGTTCGTGCGATGCGCCTTTCGAGGGCGGGAACCTTCGGCCCTGTGCCGGCGTCCTCGCCCGCCCGTCGCCCACCACCGCCCTCAACGGACGGCCTTCGGCCACGGGCTTTTCCTCGAAGACGCCTCCCCCGGGCCTCCAGAACCCCGCCGGCGCATCGCGACCCCCAAAGCAGGCCCTAGTCGTCGTAGAACACCCGCTCCATCACGGCCCGCGCCCGGCGGGTCGTGCGCAGGTACGCCTCCGTCAGCTGTTCGGCGGGCCCCTCCCACAGGCCCTCCTCGTCCTGGGCGCTGCGGCAGCCCATGGCGGCGGCCAGCGCCGCCCGCACCCGCAGGTCGGTGGGCAGCGAGTCGCCGCCCCGGCCGCGCACCAGCATCACCATGCCGCGCACCCGCGAGGCCAGCCGCCAGGCCTGTTCCAGGACGGCGCCGTCGTCGGCGGCCAGGAACCCGTGGGCGACCGCCACCTCCAGCGCCTCCAGGGTGCCGGTGGTGCGCAGGTCCGGATACTCGTGCGCGTGGCGCAGCTGGATCAGCTGGGCCACCCACTCCACGTCCGACAGCCCGCCCCGGCCCAGCTTGGTGTGCAGGGTCGGGTCCGCGCCGCGCGGCAGCCGCTCGGCCTCCATGCGCGCCTTGAGCTTGCGGATCTCCAGCACCGACGGGGAGTCGATGCCCCCCACCGGGTAGCGGATCGGGTCGATGAGCGCGGTGAACGAGGAGCGCAGCTCCGCGTCCCCGGCCACCGGCCGGGCCCGCAGCAGCGCCTGGCTCTCCCACACCTGCGACCAGCGGCCGTAGTAGGCGGCGTAGGAGTCCAGGGTGCGCACCACCGGGCCGCTCCTGCCCTCCGGCCGCAGGTCGGTGTCGACCTTCAGCGGCGGCTCGGCCGCGGGCATCTCCAGCAGCCGCGCCAGCTCCCGGACGACCGCCGTCGCCTGCCGGGTGGCCGCGGTGGTGTCCACCCCGGGCAGCGGGTCGTGCACGTACATGACGTCGGCGTCGCTGGCGTAGGTCAGCTCACCGCCGCCGAAGCGGCCCATCGCGATCACGCACACCCGGGTCAGCTCCTCGCCGTCGGCCTCCAGGACCCGGGCGGTGGCCACCCGCAGGGCGGCGTCGATGGTCACCGCGGAGATGTCGGTGAGGGCCGCGCCCACCTCCTGGACGTCGGAGACCTCCAGCAGGTCGGCGGCGGCGGTGCGCAGCAGCTCGCGCCGGCGCAGCGCCCGCACCGCCGACACCGACTCCTCGGCGGTGTCGTAGCGGCGCAGCGCCGCGTCGGCCTCGGCGGCCAGCACCTTGGGGTCGCGGCGCACCAGTTCGGCGTCGTCGGCGAGCATCCTGATCGCGTCGGGGGCGCGCAGCAGCAGTTCGGTGACGTAGCGGCTGGTGCCCAGCAGCCACGCCATGCGCTCGGCGACCCGGACGTCGTCGCGCAGCAGCCGCAGGTACCACGGTGTGGTGCCCAGGGAGTCGCTGACCTGGCGGAACCCCAGCAGCCCGGCGTCGGGGTCGGGGGCGTCGGAGAACCAGCCCAGCATCACCGGGAGCAGGGTGCGCTGTATGGCCGCGCGCCGGGACACGCCCGAGGTCAGCGACTCCAGGTGGCGCAGCGCCCCGGCCGGGTCGGCGAACCCCAGCGCCTCCAGGCGGTCGCGGGCCTGCTCGGGGGACAGGCGCGCCTCTTCGCCGGGCAGCTTGGCGACGGCGTTCAGCAGCGGCCGGTAGAACAGCTTCTCGTGCAGGCGGCGCACCTCGGCCGCGACCTTGCGGCGGGCCTCGGTCAGCTCCCGCACCGGGTCGGCGACGAAGCCCAGGGCCCGGCCCAGCATACGCAGTTCCGCCTGCCCGTCGGCGGTCCCGCCGTCGGGCATCAGGTGGGTGCGGCGCAGCCGCTCCAATTGCAGCAGGTGCTCCAGCCGGCGCAGGAACCGGTAGGCGTCGGCGAGCCCGGCGGCGTCCCGGCGGCCCACGTACCCGTGCTCGGACAGGGCGGCCAGCGCCACCAGGGTGGTGCCCGACCGCAGCCGGTCGTCGGCCCGCCCGTGGACCAGCTGGAGCAGCTGCACGGAGAACTCGATGTCGCGCAGGCCGCCCGGGCCCAGCTTGAGCTCCCGGTCGGCCTGCCCGGCGGGGATGTGCTCCAGCACCCGGCGGCGCATCGCCTGCACGTCCTCGACGAAGTCCTTGCGCGCGGACGCCTGCCACACCAGGGGCGTGATGACGTCCATGTAGGCGCGGCCCAGCTCCGCGTCCCCGGCGATCGGCCGGGCCTTGAGCAGGGCCTGGAACTCCCAGGTCTTGGCCCAGCGCTCGTAGTAGGCGCGGTGTCCCGACAGCGGGCGCACCAGCGGGCCGTTCTTGCCCTCCGGGCGCAGCGCCGGGTCCACCTCCCACAGGGTGCCCTCGGCGTCGGTCTCGACGGGCACCCGCATCATGGCGGTGGCCAGCCGGGTCGCCGAACGCATCGCCGCCTGGTCGTCCACCGGCTCCCCGCCCTCGGCGGCCCCGGCGGGCTCGGCCACGAACACCACGTCCACGTCGCTGACGTAGTTGAGCTCACCGCCCCCGCACTTGCCCATGCCGATGACGGCCAGGCGGCAGCGGGCGGCGTCCTCGGGGTGCTCGGCGCGGGCCACCGCCAGCGCGCCGTCCAGCAGGGCCGCGGCCAGGTCGGCCAGTTCCGCGGCGACGGTGTCCACGGTGACCAGCCCGGTCAGGTCGCGGCCGGCCAGCCGCAGCACGCGGCGCCGGTAGGCGACGCGCAGCGCGTGGCGCAGCCCGGCGGCGGAGCGGGTGCCGGAGAGGTCGGCGGCCGGGGCGGGGGAGTGGGGGTCGGCGCCCACGGTGTGCAGCAGCCCCCGGCGCAGCTCCTCCGGCTCGGGGGTGCGGGCGGCGTCGGCGCCGCGCAGCTCCCGCCAGTCGCCGGGGTGGCGCACCAGGTGGTCGGTGAGGGCGGAGCCGGTGCCCAGCACCCGGCACAGCCGCTCGCGCAGGGCGGAGTCCTCGCGCAGGGCGTCGCGCAGGACGTCCGGGTCGGGGTCGCTCTCCAGGACCCGGATGAGCCCCAGCAGGGCCTGGTCGGGGTCGGGCGCCGCCGCCAGGGAGTCGATCACGGCCGTGTCGGAGGGGGAGTCCAGCCCCGCCCCCGTCAGCAGCCGCAGGGCCCGCGGGCTGTCACTGAAACCGCGCCGTGCGAGCGCGCCTGCCGTCATGGTGTCCATTCCGTCCCTTGCCACGCGTCAACGGTAGCCGCACGGTCGGGGGCCGACCGCACGGTGAGGGCCGGAACACCTCCACGCGCTCCCGTCGTTGGGTTCGCCCAGGGATGGTCCGGAACCGGGTCGGGGCCGGTATCCGATCGGATACCGGCCCCGGTCAGGAGCGGCGCGCCGCACGGGCGCGTCACTCCGCAGAGCTGTGGCTACGGCCTAGATGTCGTAGTAGAGCTCGAACTCGCGCGGGTGCGGGCGCAGGCGCAGGGAGTCGATCTCCTCGGTGCGCTTGAAGTCCACGTAGGTCTCCAGGAGGTCCTTCGTGAACACGCCGCCCTCCAGGAGGAACTCGTGGTCCTCCTCGACCGCGTTGAGCGCGTCGTCCAGCGAGGCCGGGACCGTCTTGATGGCCTTGGCCTCGGCCGGCGGCAGCTCGTAGAGGTCCTTGTCCACGGGCTCCGGCGGCTCGATCTTGTTCTTGATGCCGTCGATGCCGGCCATGAGCATGGCGGAGAAGGCCAGGTACGGGTTGGCCGACGGGTCCGGCACGCGGAACTCGATGCGCTTGGCCTTGGGGTTGGAGCCGGTCAGCGGCAGGCGGATGCACGCGGAGCGGTTGCGCTGGCTGTAGACCAGGTTGATCGGGGCCTCGTAGCCGGGCACCAGGCGGTGGTAGGAGTTCACCGTCGGGTTGGTGAAGGCGAGCAGCGCCGGGGCGTGCTTGAGCAGACCGCCGATGTAGTAGCGGGCCGTGTCGGACAGCTGGCCGTAGCCGGACTCGTCGAAGAACAGCGGCTCGCCGTCCTTCCACAGGCTCTGGTGGCAGTGCATGCCGGAGCCGTTGTCGCCGAACAGCGGCTTGGGCATGAAGGTCGCCGTCTTGCCCGCCTCGTTGGCGACGTTCTTGACGATGTACTTGTACAGCTGCACGCGGTCGGCCTGCTGGAGCAGGGTGCCGAACTTGACGCCGATCTCGGCCTGGCCGGCGGTGCCCACCTCGTGGTGCTGGAGCTCGACCTCCAGGCCCGCCTCGATGAGGGTGCGGACCATGGTGGAGCGCAGGTCGCTGTAGTGGTCGACCGGCTCGACGGGGAAGTAGCCGCCCTTGTAGCGGGGACGGTAGCCGCGGTTGCCGCCCTCCAGGGAGGAGCCGGTGTTCCAGGCGCCCTCGATGGAGTCGATCTCGTAGAAACCGGTGTTGGACCGGGTCTCGAACTTGACGTCGTCGAAGATGTAGAACTCGGCCTCGGGGCCGAAGAAGGCGGTGTCGGCGACACCGGAGCCGCGCAGGAACGCCTCGGCCTTGCGGGCGACGTTGCGCGGGTCGCGGCTGTACGACTCCAGGGTGAGGGGGTCGTGGACGAAGAACGTCATGTTCAGCGTCTTGTACTTGCGGAACGGGTCCAGGACGCCGGTGCTCAGGTCGGGGAGCAGCAGCATGTCGGACTCGTGGATGGCCTGGAAGCCCCGGATCGACGAGCCGTCGAACATCTGACCGTCGGTGAACGTCGACGCGTCGACGTTCTCGGTCGGGAGGGTAACGTGGTTCACGCCTCCGAACAGGTCCGTGAAACGGACATCGAGGAACTTGACGTCCTCGTTTCGGATGAAAGCGAGCACCTCGTCGACGCTGCTGAACAAAACGAACCTCCGTGCAGGTGGCTGAGACGACCGGATCCGCGGGCCGCCCCATCGCGGACGCGGCGGATCGACGCGGTGTCTCCCGGCTTCGCTGACGAAGCTAGGAGCGCGGGATTTCCATGCCGTGTCTCCATTGTTTCCTGCATGTTACGGACTCCGGTGTTTTCGCAGACCATCCCGCCTGACCCGGTGATTCCGGCGTGTACAGGGCGAAAACGGGGCACCCGGGACCCGGGTGTGGTTCGCGCCACGGTGTCCGCGGGCCCGGGGGCCGCCCTGTTCGGGCGACCCGGGACGGGACCGCGCGCGGCGGTGGATACCGTGGTGGCATGAGCAAGGACAGGGCAGTGGCCGACGACGACTTCCGCTACCGCGGCAACCGGCTGGGCCTGCCCGAGCACGGCCCCGACTCGGTGCCCGGGGTGGGCCGCCGGCTGACGGGGCTGCTGCTGGACTGGCTGCTCGCGCTGCTCATCGCCGCGGGGCTGCACTCGGTGGGCGTCGTCGGCGCGGGGGTCGCCGACGAACAGCAGGCCACCACCCTGATCGGCAACACCGCCCTGGTGGTGTTCGCCGCCATGAACATCGTGCTGCTCACCCTGTTCGGCACCTCGGTCGGCCGGCGCCTGGTCGGGGTGCGGATCAAGGCCACCGGCGAGCGCTCCTGGCCGTGGTTCGCCTCCATGACCGTGCGCACGCTCCTGCTGTGCCTGGTCATCCCGGCCGTCATCTACGACCGGGACACCCGTGGCCTGCACGATCGCGCCGCGGGCACCGTGGCCGTCCGCTTCTGAGGGTTCCGGACCAGGTCGCGGGTGGATTCACCGCACCTTGGATGCTGTTAACATCCGATTCGCGGTCACACCGTCCCGGGACGGTGTGATCCCCTCATCGGACGCCTCGCGCCCCCTCTTCCCTCCCGGGCCTCACCGCACCCCTCGAAGGTTCGCATGGCTGGAAAACGCTCCGCCCCACGCCCCGCCGGCGTCCTGGACGCCGTGCGCCTTTCCGCAGGGCAGTGGGTCGCCTGCGCGGTCACCGCGCTGTCGATCGTGGGGAGCCTGGGCGGCTACCTCTGGTACCAGGGCATCGCGAACAACATCACGACCGCCCAGGTCGACACCGACGAGTGGGACCGGCCCATCAGCGTCGAGGGGGTCATGAACCTCCTGGTCATCGGGTCGGACGTGCGCTCGGGGGAGAACGCGGACTACGGGGAGGCCGAGGGCGAGCGCCCCGACATGATGCTCATCGCCAGCATCAACGTCGACCGCGGCGCCGTCACCATGGTCAACCTGCCCCGCGACCTGGTCGTGGACCTGCCCGGCTGCGAGGCTGTCGAGGGCTACCAGGGGATGAGCCCGCAGAGCGGCATGATCAACTCGGCGATGACCTTCGGCGGCGTGGGCTGCCAGTGGAACGCCGTCGAACAGGTCACCGGGGTCCACCTGGACCACTTCGTCATGATGGACTTCACCGGGTTCAAGGACATGGTGGACGCGGTCGGCGGCGTGCAGATGTGCATCCCCGCCCCGATCGAGGACCCCAAGGCCCACCTGACCCTGGAGGCCGGGGAGCAGACCCTGGACGGTGAGGACTCCCTGGGGTACGTGCGCTCCCGCTACGGCCAGGGCGACGGCAGCGACCTGTCCCGCATCGAGCGCCAGCAGCAGTTCATGGGCGCCATGCTGCGCCAGGTCCTCAGCAGCGAGGTGATGACCAGCCCGCTGGCCATCACCAACTTCCTCAACGCGGTCACCGAATCGGTCACCGCCGACGACGGGTTCACCGTCGACACGATGACCGACATCGCGATCTCCATGCGCGAGGTGGACCTGAACAGGATCCAGTTCGTCACCGTGCCCAACGGCCAGCACCCGGCCGACCCCAACCGCCTGGCGCTGAGCCAGCCCGCCGCCTCCGAGCTCTTCGCGGCCATCAACTCCGGCGCCGACCTCTCCGGGGGAGAGGACGAAGAGGGCGAGGAGAAGGGCGACGGGGAGGGCGGCGCCGCCGAGAGCGGACCGGACCCGGCCGACATCTCCCTGGACGTGCTCAACGGCACCGGGATCGAGGGCCTGGCCGCCCAGGTCGCCGAGCGGCTGGCCGCCGACGGGTACACGGTGAACGGCACCGGCAACCCCCAGGTCCGCATCCCCGCGGTCACGACGGTCTACTACGCGCCCGGCCAGGAGGCCGCCGCCGAGCTGCTGGCGAAGTCGCTGGAGACCGCGGCCACCGAAGAGGCCGCCGGGCTCACCGGCACCCTCGAACTGGTCATCGGCCCGGACTGGACCGGGTTCGAGGGCGAGGAGGAGGACGCTCCGGAGCTCTCGGTCACCGAGGACCTGGGCGGGATCACCGCCGAGGAGAAGCCCGAGAACGCCTGCTGATCCGCAGGGGACATTCCGGTCGAATGGGTTCGTTACCCTTACTTGACCGAAACCCGACCTTCCGCGTACCGTGCGGTAGCGTTCGGCCGTGATCCCGTCGTGACCCCCGGGCGTGCACGGGAGACCGGACACCCCCTTACCTTGTCCCCGAACGGATCGCAGGTGCCCTCTTGGCTCCCAGACACGTGTCCAGAACGGCGAAGTCCACGGCGAAGGCGTGGATGTCCCCGGGGCAGTGGGTGGCCTGCGGTCTGACGGGCGTGTTCATCGCCGCCAGCCTGGTCGGCTACGCGGGGTACCGCGACGCCCTGGCGGTGCAGACCGAGGACATCGACACCGACGCCTGGGGGGAGCGCCCGGCGCGGGTCGAGGGCATCCACAACATCCTGCTGCTGGCCACCGACGAGCGGGCCGGGGAGGAGGCCGCCTTCAACGAGGCCAACGGCATCCGACCCGACGTCCTGGTCCTGGTCAACATCGACGTCGACAAGGGCGGGGTGACCATGGTCAACATGCCCCGCGACCTGATGCTCCCGATGCCCGGCTGCGACGCCACCGAGGACGCCCCGGGAGTGGCCGCGGGGACGGTGGACCAGCTCAACCACGCCATGGTCTACGGCGGTATGGACTGTCAGGCCAAGACCGTCGAGGACTTCACCGGCGTCCACCTGGACCACATGGTGCTCGTCGACTTCGCCGGGTTCGAGGGGATCGTCGAGGCCATCGGCGGGATCGACATGTGCATCCCCGAGCCGCTCCAGGACCCCAAGGCCAAGCTCGACCTGCCCGCCGGGGAGCAGACCCTGGACGGTGGCCAGGCGCTGGCGCTGGCCCGCTCCCGGGAGACCACGGAGAACGGCAGCGACCTGGACCGGATCAAGCGCCAGCAGCAGTTGATCGGCGCGATCCTGCGCAAGGTCACCACCGGCGAGGTCATGTCCAGCCCCGCCACGCTCTACGACTTCTTCGGCTCGGTCACCGACAGCATGACCGTCGACGGCGGGCTCACCACCGACAAGATGGTGGAGCTGGCCGTCGCCATGCGCGAGGTGGACCTGGGCCGGATGAACATGGTGATGGTCCCCGTCGACAACTACGTCAACGACGACAACAAGGTCCAGCTCCGGGAGCCGGACGCGTCGGAGCTGTTCGCGGCGGTCGCCGCGGGCGAGGCCACCAAGCCGGAGGAGAAGGAGGAGACGCCGGACGAGGCCCCCGAGGAGGCCCCCGAGGAGTCCGTCTCCCCCGCCGACGTCTCGGTGTACATCGTCAACAACCAGGGCACCCAGGGTCTGGCCGGGCAGGTGGAGCCGCTGCTGGCCGGGCTGGGCTTCACCGTCACCGGGTCGGGCAACCCCACCACCCGGGCCCCGCAGCAGACCACGGTCTACCACGCGCCCGGCGAGGCGGCGCAGGCGCAGGCCGTGGCCGACGCCCTCGTCAGCGGTGCGCAGATCGAGGAGGCCGCCGACCTGTCCGGCTCGGTGGAGCTGGTCATGGGCGCCGACTGGCAGGGCGTCGTCTTGGAGGGCGCGGAGGGCGCGGAGGGCGGCGAGGAGTCCACGGACGATCCGTTGGCCGGTCTCTCCGGCACCTCCGCCGACGAGAGCGTCGACTGCGGCTAGGGGCCGCACCCGCATACCGCAGGGCCCCGGGACGCCGCACGGCGCACCCGGGGCCCTGTTCGTGGAATCCCCTTGGCCCGAGCGGACTTATCGTTTATCGTTAATATCGATAAACGATAAGAAGGAGAGGAACATGCCGAAGACGACCCCCTTCCGCTGGAGCCGGGCCGACTCGCTCGCCCTGCGCCTGCTGCTGGGCGGTTTCCTCGCCCTCCAGGCGGTCCACGCGGTCGTTCTGCTGCTCTGGATCCCGGGGGGCCTGCCCGCCGGCACGCTGGGGCTCAACGTCCTGCGGCACTGGCTCCCGGCCGACACCGACCCGCTCCCCGCGCCGGTCGCCGTCACCGGTGGGGTGACCGCGCACACCGGGGAGGACATGGTCCTCGTGTTCCACGATCCCACGGCGGCCGAGCGTCTCCTGCTCGCCGTGCCCGGCCTGCTCGGGGTGGCGGCGATGCTCCTGGTGGCCTTCCTCCTGCTGCGCATGGCCGGGACCCTGAGCGCTGGCGACCCCTTCGTCCCGGCCAACGTCCGCCGGCTGTACGCGATCGCCCTGACCGTGATCATCGGCGCCCTGTCCGTCCCCTTCGTGGAGGCGTTCACCGGAATGCTCCTCCAGGACGGCGTGGTGGAGTCCCGGGCACCGGTCCTGTTCGCCTTCGAGGTGACCTTCGGCGGCACCACCGGGGCCCTGCTCCTGGCCGGGTTCCTGCTGGCGGGGCTGGCCGAGGTGTTCCGGCGCGGCGCACAGATGCGCAACGACGTGCGGGGGCTGGTCTGATGCCGCCCGAGGAGGACGAGGGCGCCGACATCGTCGTCCGTTTGGACGAGGTGCTCGCCGCGCGCGGGATCACCCTCACCGAACTGGCCGCCCGGGTCGGGATCACCGTGGTCAACCTGTCGGTGCTCAAGAACGGCCGGGCCCGGGCCATCCGGTTCAGCACCCTGGCGGCCCTGTGCCGGGAGCTGGGCTGCCGCCCCGGCGACCTCATCGACTACGCGCCCGCCGCGGACCGGACCTGAGCAGGGCCCCGCACACGGCGAGGGGCGCGCACCGGACGATTCCGGTACGCGCCCCCTCGTGCGTGTCAGGAGGTTCCGGCGCGGTCAGGCGCCGCTCTGGCCGCGCAGGCCCCGGGGCACCTTGGCGTTCTTGGGCATCGGCCCCTTGGGCATCTGCATCTTGGCGGGCAGCGCGCGCAGCCGGTAGTTGAGCTGCGTGACGTCCTTCTTGTCCAGGGTGCGCGGCAGCTTGACCAGCGTGCGCTGGAGCTTGGCCAGCGGGACCTGGTCCTCGCCGTTGCCCACCTTGTAGTCGTAGATGGGGGTGTCCAGGGCCACCCGGGACACGCGCTTCTTCTCCGAGGCGATGAGCGACTTCAGGCGGTTCGGGTCGCCCTCGCCGACCAGGACGACGCCGGGGCGGCCCACCACCCGGTGCACCACGTCCTGCTGGCGGTTGGCGGTGACCGCGAACTCGGTCGTCCAGTTGCCGCGCATGTTGTCCAGGATCGCCGCGCCCGCGCCGATCTGGCCGTCGAGGATCTGGTACTGCACGCGCTGGGCCGAACGGGTGAAGATGATGAAACCGGCCAGCAGCGCGATCGGCAGGCCGGTCAGCGGCCACAGGATCCAGGAACCGGTCCAGATGCCGATGACGACGAACACCGCGAGGACCAGGACCGCGACCCCGGCGGCCAGCGGGATGCTGCGCGGGCTCTGGCGGTGGACGACCTTGGCGACCATGCCGATCTGCTTGAGCCGGCCGGGCTCCTTCTTGTCCTTGCCCTGGGCGGGTGCTGTGCTCTCGGAACCCTTTTTCGCCATCGTGCTCTCAGGCAGCGGGCGCCGACGGACCGTCGGCGGGGACGGAGATCCCGAAGCTGCCTTGCCTCCTTCTACCTACGCGGTCGACTCATGCGGCGCCCTTCGGCGCCACCTGGCGGGGCGCCCTGTCGGACCCCCAGGATATGCGGCGGGACCCGGGTGCGCGGAACGGTGGCCCGAGGGCCACCGTTCCAGCTTGGTCACGACTCGGGCGAAAGGCCCGTTATGTACTACTTGGCCAGGGCGGCGGCCTCGGCGTCACGCTTCTCGCGCGCCTGCTGGTACAGGCGCCCGGCCCGGTAGGACGAACGCACCAGCGGCCCCGACATGACACCGGCGAAGCCGATCTCCTCGGCCTCCTCGCCCAGGTCCACGAACTCCTGCGGCTTCACCCAGCGGTCGATCGGGTGGTGCAGCTTGGAGGGGCGCAGGTACTGGGTGATGGTCAGCAGGTCGCAGCCCGCCTCGTGCAGGTCGCGCATGGCCTCGCTGATCTCCTCCCGGGTCTCGCCCATGCCCAGGATGAGGTTCGACTTGGTGACCAGGCCGTCCTCGCGGGCCTTGGTGATGACCTCCAGGGAGCGCTCGTAGCGGAAGCCCGGACGGATGCGCTTGAAGATCCGCGGCACCGTCTCCACGTTGTGCGCCAGCACCTCGGGACGGGACCCGAAGACCTCGGCCAGCTGGTCGGGGTCGGCGTTGAAGTCCGGGATGAGCAGCTCGACGCCGGTGCCCGGGTTCAGCTCGTGGATCTTGCGCACCGTCTCGGCGTAGAGCCAGGCGCCGCCGTCCTCCAGGTCGTCCCGGGCCACGCCGGTGATGGTGGCGTAGCGCAGCTCCATCGTCTTGACCGAGTTGGCGACCTTGGTCGGCTCCATCCGGTCCAGCGCGGTGGGCTTGCCGGTGGCGATCTGGCAGAAGTCGCAGCGGCGGGTGCACTGGTCGCCGCCGATGAGGAAGGTGGCCTCGCGGTCCTCCCAGCATTCGTAGATGTTGGGGCAGCCCGCCTCCTGGCACACCGTGTGCAGGCCCTCGGTCTTGACCAGTGAGCGCAGCTCGGAGTACTCGGGCCCCATGTGCGCCTTGATCTTGATCCACGGCGGCTTCTTCTCGATGGGGGTCTCGCTGTTGCGCGCCTCGACGCGCAGCAGGCGGCGGCCCTCAGGAGCGATGGTCAACGTGAACCCGTTCCCTTCTGTGCCCCGCGGACCCGGGCGCCCTGGTGAGGGCGGGGCCGTGCGGGGACCGGCTCATGGTGTGGTGTGTCATCCCTGGGCGGTGACGGGCTCGGACAGCAGTCCGGGACCGTCGATGTGGCTGTACTGGTGTGCGCCCAGGACGTCCGCCAGGTGGCGCTCCATCAGCGGTCGCACCTCGGCGACCGGGACGTCGCGCCCGATTTCGGCGGTGAGCGAGGTGACCCCGGCGTCGGAGATGCCGCAGGGGACGATCCGGTCGAACCACGACATGTCATTGTTGCAGTTCAGGGCAAGCCCGTGCATGCCGACCCCGCGGGCGATGCGGCAGCCGATCGCCGCGATCTTGCGCTCGATGAGTCCGCGGTCGGGGTCGGCGTCCAGCCACACCCCCGTGCGCCCCTCCACACGCCTTCCGGTGAGGCCGTACTCCGCGATGGTACGGATGATGGCCTCCTCCAGCATGCGGACGTAGGCGATCACGTCGATGGGGTCCTTGAGCCGCACGATGGGGTACACCGTGAGCTGTCCGGGGCCGTGCCAGGTGATCTTGCCCCCCCGGTCGATGTCCACGACCGGCGCTCCGGGGTCGGTGATGGGACGATCCCACCTCCCGGTGCGCTTGCCCGCCGTGTACACGGGTTCATGCTCCAGGAGGAGGACGGTGTCGGCCACCTCGTCGGCGACGCGGCGCTCGTGGAGCCGCTTCTGCAGGTCCCAGCCCTGGTGGTAGGGGACGGGGGTGGCGCCGAGCCATGCGTAAACGAGATCACTCACACATTCACTCTACGCCCCGGCGGAAGGCAGCGGTCGGGCCAGGATGTCGGATAGCGCACTGTCGATGGTGGGAAGTGTGAAGGAATAACCTTCCTTGATCAGGCGTTCGGGCCGCCCCCGCAGGTCGAGCAGGGCCGTCTCCTCCGCGTAGTCGCCCAGGGTGGCGCGCAGCGCCGTCGCCGGGACCCGCAGCAGCGCGGGGCGGTCCAGGGCGCGGGCCAGGGCCTCGGTGAAGGCGGCGTTGCTCACCGGCTCGGGCGAGCACAGGTTGACCGGTCCGGTGACGTCGGGCCGCTCCAGCAGGAACCGGATGGCCCCGACGGCGTCGCACATCGCGATCCACGTCATGTACTGGGCCCCCGAGCCGATCCGGCCGCCCAGCCCGGCCCGGTACAGCGGCAGCACCGACCGCAGGTAGCCGCCGGACCGGTCCAGCACCACCGCCATCCGCAGGTGCGCGGTGGAGATCCCGGCCTCGGCGGCCCCGGCGGACGCCGCCTCCCAGGCCTCGCAGACCCTCGCCAGGAAACCGGTGCCGGCCGGGTCGGCCTCGGTGACCACCCGGCCCCCGGTGTCGCCGTAGAACTGCATGCCGGAGGCCGCCAGCAGCCGCGGGGGAGGAACGTCCATGCCCGCCAGCGCCCGCGTCAGGGTGCGGGTCCCGCGCACCCGGGCCCGCCGGATCGCCTCCCGCCGTCCCCGGGGCCACGGCGCATGGCTCAGCGGCGCCCCCGCCAGGTGCACCACGGCGTCGGCGCCGTGCAGCGCCACCGTGTCCACACGGCCCTGTTCGGGACGCCACTCGGCCTCCTCCAACCGCGACCGGTAGACCGGCCGGGGTGCGTGCCGCACCATCCGCACGACCCGGTGCCCGTCGGCGAGCAGCGCTTCGACCAGTACCGCCCCGACGAGCCCCGAACTGCCCGTGATCGCCACTTTCATGCTCAGGTGTCTACCCGGCGCGGGAGCGAGTACCGGAGGGCGGGGTGCCCTTGTGGGGTCGCCCGGATTTTTTTCTCGGGGATTTTCGCCAAAGTCCTGCGCGGGGACCCCCGTGTCTTCTACTTTGAACGTGGGACATGGAACTCCGCGTCAACGCGGGGCTACCGTGGGCGACGCGCTGTCGGGCTGGCTGTCGCGTCCACCCAACAGACCTTTGATGATGGGGATCATCAGGGGATGGTGATTGGTGGGGTAGAAAGACGGGGCGGCACCGCGAGGTGCCGCCCCGTCCACGTGCGGGGGTGCCTTCCGAGGGGTTCGCGCGAGGTCGCCGGGGCGGCGGCGGGCACGCCACCGCCGTCGGCGGTCCGGTCTTCCGGCCGACGGGCAGGGGTGCGGTCCGACTCTGGGGGTCATGTGCCTCGGGCGGGGGTGCTCACCTGTCGGCGGTCACGGTATCGAGTCTCCACGACCCGACGATTCCCACGCCGTCGGCGGTCCGGTCTCCCGGCCGACCGGTAGGGGTGCGGTGCGGCCCTGGGGGTCATGTGCCTCGGGCGGGGGTGCTCACCTGTCGGCGGTCACGGTATCGAGTCTCCACGACCCGACGACCCCCATCAGGCGGGGTAGGGGCGGTGCCGCCGGGCCTCGCGCAGGGCCAGGGCCCACCAGGCCAGTTCGTCCAGCAGGAGCTCGGCCGCGGCGTCGGCGCCCGCCATCTCCGGGCGGGGGCTCCCGTCCGGGTCGAAGAGCGCGCCCGCGTTGTGCAGGCTCACCGTGTCGCGGATCGTCGCCACGTGCAGCTCGGAGAAGACCGTGCGCAGCTGCTCGATCGCACGCAGGCCGCCGGACATCCCGCCGTAGGAGACGAACCCCGCTGCCTTGCCGAACCACTCCCGGCGGGCCGAGTCGATCGCGCTCTTGAGCGGTCCCGGATAGCCGTGGTTGTACTCGGGGGTGACCACCACGTACCCGTCCGCGGCATCCACCCGGGGGCCGAAGTCCGCCAGCGGTGCGCCGTGCCCGTGCCCGTGCCGCTCGCCGACGGGCAGATCGGCCACGTCCAGGACGTCGACGTCCAGGTCCGCCCGGCTCCGGGCCAGGTCCACGAACCAGCGGGAGACCGCCGGCCCCGTGCGTCCGTTCCGGTTCGAGCCCAGGATCACCGCGATCCGCAGGTTGTCCATGTGTCAGGTCCTTGTGCCGTGCCGTCGATGCACCAACGCTAAAACCTCAACCGCGGTAGAGGTCAAGCGGATGTGAACGATCACGCCGAAGGGCCGGACACCGTGCGGTGCCCGGCCCTTCGGGGCGAAGCGGTGAGCGGCTAGGACAGGCCCAGCTCGCCCTCGAAGGCGCCCTCCTCCAGGCGGTCCTTGACCGTCATGAGGAAGCGGCCCGCGTCGGCACCGTCGATCAGGCGGTGGTCCACGGCCAGCGACAGGTACACCATCGAGCGCACGGCGATGACCTCGCCGCCCATGGCCGGGTCCTCGACCACGACCGGGCGCTTGACGACCGCGCCGGTGCCCAGGATCGCGACCTGCGGCTGGTTGATGATCGGGGTGCCGAACAGCGCCCCGGTGCCACCGGTCTCGGCGATGGTGAACGTGCCGCCGCCCAGCTCGTCCGGGCCCAGCAGGCCGGTGTGGGCCCGCTCGCTCAGGTCGGCGATGGTGGTGGCCAGACCGCTCAGGCCGAGCTTGCCGGCGTCCTTGACGACCGGGACCAGCAGGCCGCGCTCGGTGTCCACCGACACGCCCAGGTTCTCGACGTCGTGGTAGGTCACCTCCTGCTTGTCCGCGTCGATGAACGCGTTCAGCTTGGGGTGGAGGCGCAGCGCCCCCACCGTCGCCAGCGCGAAGAACGCGAAGAAGTCCGGCGCCGTTCCGCCCTGCTCGGCGGCCCGCTCGCGCAGCCGCGCGATCCTGGTGACGTCCACCTCGACGACCTGGGTGGTCGTCGCCGAGACGTGCAGGGACTCCACCATGCTGTCGGCGATGTACTTGCGCAGCCGGGTGAGCTTCTCGGTGCGCCCGCGCAGTGCCGCGTCGTCGCCCTGCTTGCGCGGGGCCGAGGACGGCGCCACCGGAGCGGCGGCGCGCGCGGCGGCGGCCTTCTGCTCCTCTGCGGCCTTGAGCACGTCCTGCTTGCGGATGCGGCCGCCCACGCCGGTGCCCCGGACGCGGCTCAGGTCCACGCGGTGCTCGGCGGCGAGCTTGCGCACCAGCGGGGTCACGTAGCCCTCGGTGCCGGTGTCGGTGCCCGACGGGCCGGTGCTGCTCAGGGTGCCGATGTCCACCGCCGGGGTCTCGACGGCCGGAGCGGGCGGCGCGGCGGCGGGCTCGGGGGCGGCCTGGGGCGCCGCGGGCTCGGCGGCCTTGGCCGGGGCCGCCGGTTCCGGCTGCGCCTCTTCGGCGGCCGGGGCCGCCGGGGCGGGAGCGGAGTCCCCGTCCGCATCGCCGATGACGGCGATCTCCGCACCGATCTCCACGGTCTCGTCCTCCTGGACGAGGATCTGCGTGAGCACGCCCGCGACCGGGGAGGGGATCTCGGTGTCCACCTTGTCGGTGGAGACCTCAAGGAGCGGTTCGTCGACCTCGACGGTGTCGCCCACGTTCTTCAGCCACTGGGTCACGGTCCCCTCGGTGACGCTCTCACCCAGGGCGGGCATGGAAACGGATGTCGGCATGGGTTCCTCGTTGGATATGGGCGCGGTGTCCTGCCCGATCCCGGTGATGGGCAGCGCGGATGTACGGCGGCGGGGGCGGGCCCGTCGGGCCCGCCCCCGGGTGCGGTCAGTCGTGGACGTGGAGCGGCTTGCCCGCCAGCGCGAGGTGCGCCTCGCCCAGCGCCTCCGACTGGCTCGGGTGCGGGTGGATGAGCTGGGCCACCTCGGAGGGCAGCGCCTCCCAGTTGTAGATGAGCTGGCCCTCGGCGATCAGCTCGCCGACGCGGCTGCCCACCATGTGGACGCCCAGCACGGGACCGTCCTTCTCGGCGATGACCTTGACGGCGCCCTGGGTCTGGAGGATCTGGCTCTTGCCGTTGCCCGCCAGGTTGTAGTTCATCTCGACGACCTCCAGTCCGCGTTCCTTCGCGGCCTTGGAGGTCAGGCCGACCGAGGCGACCTCCGGCTCGCAGTAGGTGACGCGGGGGACGCCGTCGTAGTCGATCGGGGCCGGGTTGAGGCCGGCGATGTGCTCGGCGACGAAGATGCCCTCGGCGAAGCCGACGTGGGCCAGCTGAAGGGTCGGGATCAGGTCGCCGACGGCGTAGACGTTCCCGACACCGGTGTGCAGGTTCTCGTCGACGGTGACGAAGCCGCGGTCCAGGGAGACGCCCTGCTCCTCGTAGCCCAGGCCCGCGGAGACGGGGCCGCGGCCGATGGCGACCAGCAGCACCTCGGCCTCCAGGGTCTTGCCGCCCTGGAGGGTGACGGTGACCCCGGAGTCGGTGGTCTTGACCGACTCGAAGGGGGTGCCCAGCTCGTACTTGATGCCCCGCTTGCGGAAGGCGCGCTCCAGCAGCTTGGAGCTGGACTCCTCCTCGACCGGGACCAGGTGCGGCAGGGCCTCGACGATGGTGACCTCGGCGCCGTAGGAGCGCCACACGCTGGCGAACTCCACGCCGATGACGCCGCCGCCCAGGACGACCACGGAGGCGGGGACGCGGTCCAGGCCCAGGGCCTGGTCGCTGGTCATGACCTTCTCGCCGTCGATCTCCAGGCCCAGGGTCTTGGGCTGGGAGCCGGTGGCCAGCAGGATGTTCCGGCCCTTGTAGACGGTGTCGCCGACGGTGACCTCGTCCTTGCCGGTGAGGCGGCCCTCGCCCTCGACGACGGTGATCTTGCGGGACTTGATCAGACCGGTGAGGCCCTTGTGCAGGCCGTTGACCACCTTGTCCTTGTACTTGTGCACGGCCTCGATGTCGATGCCCTCGAAGGTGGCCTTGACCCCGAAGTTCTCGCTCTCCTTGGCGGAGTCGGCGACCTCGGCCGAGTGCAGGAGGGCCTTGGTGGGGATGCAGCCGCGGTGCAGGCAGGTGCCGCCGAGCTTGTCCTTCTCGATCAGCACGACGTTCATGTCGAGCTCCGCGGCGCGCAGTGCCGCCGCGTATCCGCCGCTGCCGCCGCCCAGGACGACGAGGTCGAAGGTGCCGCCGCTCTCACTCACGGGAACGAACTCCTTGTTGTGGTGGCTGGTGATTCCGGTGGGTCCGCGGCTCGGGGGGAGGGGACCGCGGTCGGGGCGGTCGGCGCGGGCTCAGGGAGCGCCGTCCGCCCCGGGGTCGGGCTATTCGGCGTAGGACTCCGCGATACGGACCAGGGTCCGGGTGCCGGACCCGGTGCCGCCCTTGGGGGTGTACCCGTGCGGGCCGCCCTGGTTGAAGGAGGGGCCGGCGATGTCGAGGTGGGCCCACTTGACGCCCTCGCCGATGAACTCCTTGAGGAAGACGCCGGCGGAGAGCATGCCGCCCCAGCGCTCGCCCGCCACGTTGGCGATGTCGGCGACCGCGGAGTCCAGCCCCGCGCGCAGGTCGGCGGGCAGGGGCATCGGCCAGGCGGCCTCGCCCTCGGCGTCGGCCGCGGCGACGACCTGTTCGCGCACCTCGTCGTCGTTGGCCATGACCGCGAACACGCGGGTGCCGAGCGCGACCAGCTGGGCGCCGGTCAGCGTGGCGATGTCGACGACCAGGTCGGGGTCGTCCTCCTGGGCGCGGACCAGGGCGTCCGCCATGACCAGCCGGCCCTCGGCGTCGGTGTTGAGGACCTCGACGGTCTTGCCGCCGTAGATGCTCAGCACGTCGGAGGGGCGCTGGGCGGTGCCGCTGGGCATGTTCTCGGCGACGGCCAGGTAGCCGACGACGTTGACCTTCAGGCCCAGGGCGGAGATGGCCCGCAGGGCGGCGAGCACGGAGGCCGCGCCGGCCATGTCGGACTTCATCCAGTCCATGGCGGTGGCGGGCTTGAGGGACAGGCCGCCGGAGTCGAAGGTGATGCCCTTGCCGATGAAGGCGACCGTGCGGGTGGCCTCCGGGTGGGTGTGGGAGAGGCGGACCAGGCGCGGCGGGTTGGCCGAGCCCTGGCCGACACCGGTCAGGCCGCCGTAGCCGCCCTCGGCGAGGGCGTGCTCGTCCAGCACCTCGATGTCCAGGCCGGCCT
The DNA here is from genome assembly GCF_030766825.1 of Nocardiopsis sp. CC223A. Lineage (GTDB taxonomy): Bacteria > Actinomycetota > Actinomycetes > Streptosporangiales > Streptosporangiaceae > Nocardiopsis. The sequence continues at coordinate 943 of NZ_JASFDV010000094.1, read as the reverse complement.
GCCCGGCGATCTCCTGGGCGGTCGCGGCCAGGTCCTCGGGGACCAGGTCGGAGGGGGCGGTGTTGACCAGGTCGCGGGTCAGCTCGACCGCGTCGGCCAGGACGTCGGCGCGCTCGGCCGCGGCCTGCGCGCCCTCGGCGCCGCTCACCAGCAGCAGTGCGAGGTCGGCGACCTTCTTCTCGGCCTTCTCGCCGGTGCGGTAGCGGTCGAAGGAGTAGGCGCCCAGGCGGGCGCCCAGGGCGACGGCCCCGGCCTCTTCGGCGGTGTCGGTCGGCAGGGCCAGCGCCACGCGGCCGGCGCCCTCGGGGCGGGCGGCCAGGGTGCGCAGCGCGGCACCCGCGGCGCGGGCGAGGGTGTCGGTGTCGACCGGGCCGTCGGCGGGCTTGTCACCGAGGCCGACGGCGACGATCACCGGGGCGGCGACGGCCCCGAGGGAGGGAAGGGTGTGCACCTCCTCTGCGGCGCCGCTCGCTCCCAGGAGCGACAGGGTCTGGGCGAGGCCGCCGGAGAAGGCGGCGTCGACGTCATGAGCGCCCGACGCGGGCTCCGGGGCGTCGCCCCCGGAGTGGTAACCGACGACGAGGGCGTCGGCGTCGAGCGAACTGGGGGACTCCGTGTGTACTGACAACGTCGTGCTCACGTCCACGATGCTAGTCGCCCCGTGCGCCGGTCGGTGACGTGGCGCTCCGGCCCTTGAGGGGGCGCTGCGCGGGGGAGCGGCGGCCGGGGCCGGTCGGGGGGCGACCCCGGGCCGACCGGTCGGGGAGGGGGCCTCTGGCCGCCGGTGGGGCCGCCACAGGGGGGAGCGGCGGGCGGGTGGCGCGGTGCCCGGCGCGGCGGCCGGTGAAACGTGGTGTGAAAAAATGTGATGATGGCTACATCGGGTGCGTGTTGATATTACCGGCCGGTAGAAAACGCCTGGTGGTCACCGGGTCCCGGGTTC
>NZ_JASFDV010000093.1 GCF_030766825.1 Nocardiopsis sp. CC223A | reverse complement strand
GACGGCGCGGGCCCGGCGGGGGCGTCCCGGGGGTCGACGGCCCGTGGCGGCGGGTCGGCGGGTCCGCCGGGGCGTGCGGAGGGTCCGGACGTCGTGGTCATGCTGGCGCTTTCCGGTGGGGGTCCGCGCGGTGGGACACGCGGGTGTCGCCGCAACTCTAACGCGCGTGGCGGCGGTGGGAGAGTGCTGTGGGGGTCGGTGTCGTCCTGCGGGGCGCGTGTGTCCCGTGGGAACGCAGGAGCCTCACCTTTATGTCGTAGATTTACCAAATGTCCGAATAAGGGGCTCCGTCCGGATCCGGACGGAGCCCCGCTGCCCTGTCGGGCCGCTCTACAGCTCGAAGGCCTCCGGCGGCGGGCAGGAGCACACCAGGTTCCGGTCACCGTAGGCCTGGTCGATGCGGCCCACCGGCGGCCAGTACTTGTCCCGGCGCAGCGACGGCACCGGGTAGGCGGCGTCCGCGCGGGTGTACCCGTGGGTCCACTCGTCGGCCGTGACCTCCTCCGCCGTGTGCGGGGCGTTCTTGAGCGGGTTGTCCTGGGCGTCCCACTCCCCCGCCGCGACCTTGTCGATCTCGGCGCGGATGGCGATCATCGCCTCGATGAACCGCTCCAGCTCCGCCAGGTCCTCGCTCTCGGTGGGCTCCACCATGAGCGTCCCGGCCACCGGGAACGACATCGTCGGGGCGTGGAAGCCGTAGTCCATCAGCCGCTTGGCCACGTCCTCGTTGCTGATGCCGCTCGCCTTCTGGAGGGGGCGGATGTCGATGATGCACTCGTGCGCGACCAGGCCGTCCGCACCGGTGTAGAGCACCGGGTAGTACGACTCCAGGCGCTTGGCCACGTAGTTCGCCGACAGCACGGCGACCTCGGTGGCGTGGCGCAGCCCCTCCCCGCCCATCATCCGCACGTACGCCCAGGAGATCGGCAGGATGCCGGCCGATCCGAACGGCGCCGCCGACACCGGGCCCACGCCCGTGTGCGGGCCCGCCTCGGGCTGGCCCGGGTGGTTGGGCAGGAACGCCGCCAGGTGCGAGCGGACCGCGACCGGGCCCACGCCCGGGCCGCCGCCGCCGTGCGGGATGCAGAAGGTCTTGTGCAGGTTCAGGTGGCTGACGTCGGCCCCGAACTCGCCCGGCTTGGCCCAGCCCACCAGCGCGTTCAGGTTGGCGCCGTCGACGTAGACCTGGCCCCCGGCCTCGTGGACCAGGCGGCACACGTCGGTGATGGTGTCCTCGTACACGCCGTGCGTGGACGGGTAGGTCACCATGATCGCGGCCAGCGCGTCGGCGTGCTTCGCGATCTTGGCCCTGAGGTCGTCCACGTCGATGTTGCCGCCCTCGTCGCAGGCCACCACGGCCACGCGCATGCCCGCCATCACCGCGCTGGCGGCGTTGGTGCCGTGCGCGGAGCTGGGGATCAGGCACACGTCGCGGTGGTCGTCGCCGCGCGAGCGGTGGTAGCCGCGGATGGCCAGCAGACCCGCGAGCTCGCCCTGGGAGCCGGCGTTGGGCTGGAGGGACACCGCGTCGTAGCCGGTGATCTCGGCCAGCCAGGCCTCCAGGTCGCGGATGAGCGCGACCGAACCGGCCGCCTGGTCCAGCGGGGCCAGCGGGTGGAGCCCCGCGAACTCCGGCCAGGTGACCGACTCCATCTCGGTGGTGGCGTTGAGCTTCATGGTGCACGAGCCCAGCGGGATCATCGTGCGGTCCAGGGCCAGGTCGCGGTCCGACAGCCTGCGCATGTAGCGCAGCAGCGAGGTCTCGCTGCGGTGGGTGTTGAACACCGGGTGGTCGAGGTAGTCCACCCCGCGCGCCAGCTCCTCGGGAACGCGGTCGGCGTCGGCGGCCACGGACACGGCGGCCTTGGCGGAGCCGTGCCCCGCCTCGCCGAACGCGTCGGCCAGCGCGGCCAGGTCGGCGACGGTCGTGGTCTCGTCCACGCTGACGCCGACGGTCGAGGCGTCCGCGCGCAGCAGGTTGAACCCGGCGGCCAGGGCGTTCTCCACGACCCGGTCGGCGCTGGGCACCCGCACCCGCAGGGTGTCGAAGAACGCGCCGTGGACGACCTCGAAGCCGCGCTCGGTCAGGGCGTCGGCCAGCGCCGCGGTGCGGGTGTGCACCTGGCGGGCGATCGCGCGCAGGCCGTGCGGGCCGTGGTAGACGGCGTACATCCCGGCCATGACGGCCAGCAGCACCTGCGCGGTACAGATGTTGCTGGTGGCCTTCTCGCGGCGGATGTGCTGTTCGCGGGTCTGGAGGGCCAGGCGGTAGGCCGGGCGGCCCGCGACGTCCACCGAGACGCCGACGAGGCGGCCCGGGATCTGGCGGCGCAGCTTCTCGGTGACCGACATGTAGCCGGCGTGCGGGCCGCCGAAGCCGAGCGGGACGCCGAAGCGCTGGGTGGAGCCGACGGCGATGTCCGCGCCCAGGGCGCCGGGGCTGCGCAACAGGGTCAGCGCGAGGATGTCGGCGGCGACCACGGCCAGGGCGCCGCGCTCGTGGGCGGCGGCGATGACCGCGCTCGGGTCGCGCACCACACCGCTGGAGGCCGGGTACTGGACCAGGACGCCGAAGGCGTCGCCCTCGGGCAGGCCCTGCGAGAGGTCGGCGACGACGACCTCGATGCCCAGCGGTTCGGCTCGGGTGCGCAGCACCTGGAGGGTCTGCGGGAAGACGTCGGAGTCGACGACGAAGACGTCCGCCTTGCTCTTGGAGGCGCGGCGGGCCAGGGTCATGGCCTCGGCGGCGGCGGTGGCCTCGTCCAGCAGGGAGGCGCCGGTGACGGGCAGGCCGGTGAGGTCGGAGACCATGGTCTGGAAGTTGATGAGGGCTTCGAGGCGGCCCTGGGAGATCTCCGGCTGGTAGGGGGTGTACGCCGTGTACCAGGCCGGGTTCTCCATGATGTTGCGCAGGATCACCGGCGGGGTGAAGGTGCCGTAGTAGCCCTGGCCGATGAGGGGCTTGACGACGGTGTTGCGGTCGGCGAACGCGCGCAGCTCCGCGAGGGTCTCGGCCTCGCCGATGGCCTCGGGCAGGTCCAGCGCGGCGCTGCGTCCGGGGGCGCTGAGGATGGACGCGGGGACGGCGGCGGCCATGAGCTCGGCGGTGGAGCCGTAGCCGACGGTCTTGAGCATCTCCTCGACGGCACCGGGCGCGGGTCCGACGTGGCGGTCGGCGAACACCCGGGCGGGCGCGCCGGGGACGTTCACGGGCTGGTCGGGCACGGAGACCTCCTGGTGACAGGGCCGATGCGGATCGGCGGTGTTCCTCACGGTCTCCCCCTCTGTCACCGGGCACGGCGGTGCCCAGGCTTCAGAGCGGCCTTCTCCGTACGGTCCGTGGTGCCTGAGAGGTTACTGGGGAGTATTGCCCCGTCGGCGCCCCTGGGTCAGGGGTCTCTCCCGTGCGGTATCGACGGCCTGCTGACGCTGTGTTCACTTGTACGGACAGGGCGAATGTCGGTTTTCATCCCTGTTGTGGTTACGACCGTACTCGATCACGTCGCCACAGGCCGAGTCCACCCGTGCGTTCCGCGCGCCTCACGTGCCCGGGCGCGACGAGGGCCCGTGCGGCCGTCCCTCCGCACGGACCCTCCACCGTCCTCTCTCGGACGGTCCCCGGCGGGCCTTCCCGGACCCGCACCCTCTCCTCTCGGACAGTCCCGGGGAACCCGGGCTCGACGGGCCGCGTCCACTGGACGTCCTACGACGAAAGGTCGCACCGTGCACCGCATCACGATCATCGCTCTGCTCGCCGTCCTCCCGCTCACCGCCTGCGCCTCCGGCCCCGGTTCCGGCCCGGGCCCCGACGAGGTCGTCGTCATCGGTGAGGACCCCCGACTGCTCGTCCACGACTTCTCCTCGGCGATGGAGGCCCTGCTCACCGGGGAGTTGGAATACCTGGCCGACGAGCGCTGCCTGGTCCTGGCGATGCGCGACGAGGCCACCGGGGAGGTGGTCGGCCGATCCGAGATCGTCTGGCCGGCGGGGGTGGAGGCGCTCGGTGACGGCCGGACCGGTGTCACCGTGCCCGGGCTGGGGGACCTCGTGCCCGGTGACTCCTTCAGTGCCGGAGGCGGCCCCGCCCCGGGCGAGGGGTGGGCCGCGGTCGCGAACGCACCGGACTCCTGCGCCCCCGACGGCGGGGGCTTCGCCGTGCTGACGCGGGACACCTTCACCCGCTGACCGTCCCGGACCCGTCACCGGCCGCGCCGGCCGCGAGGATCCACGACGGCGCACGGCGTGCCTTCGGTCCGGGACACCGACGGACTCCCCCGGACCCGCCGGCCGCCGGGGTCCACGGCGGCACGCCTGTGGCCCGGAACCGTACCGCCGAGCACCCGCCCCCCGCCGCCGCCTCTCGGGCGGCGGCAGGCGATGGCGACACGGTGCCGCCGGGGGCGAGGGCGCCGTGCCGGTGCCCGGCAAGGGCGGAGCCCGTGCGGCCGTCCCTCCGCACGGGCTCCTCTCCCACCCCTCTCGGACAGGGTTCGCGGAGGGCTTCGTACGGCCGTCCTCCGCACGAAGCCCTCACCACTCACTCTGTCATCACCCTCGGACGATCCGCAGCCACACCGCCGTGTCGGGCGGCGATTCGGTCGCACTCCACCGGGCCGCCGGTCATCGGCGCCCCCGGTGCGCGGGCGGGTCCGCCGGGTCCCCGCCCGGGTCGACGACACGGGCCGCGCCGTCGGCGCACGGGATGCCGCGGGCGCACGGCACCGGGACGAAGCCACGCCGGTCCGGTTCGGTGGCCGCACCCCCGACCGGGGCGCGGAGAAGGCGGAATCACGGAGTCCGGGCGGCACGGGCCCACCCGCCGATCGCGTTCACCCCCCAGCCGGGCAAGGACGCCCGCGCCCGAGGACATCCGGGGCGACTCCGCATGCACCAGAAACACACCGAGCCCACCGACCCCGGCCGGGGCGCGGAGAAGGCGGAATCACGGAGTCCGGGCGGCACGGGCCCACCCGCCGATCGCGTTCACCCCCCAGCCGGGCAAGAACGCCCGCGCCCGAGGACATCAGGAGCGGCTCCGCATGCACCAGAAACACACCGAGCCCACCGACCCCGGCCGGGGCGCGGAGAAGGCGGAATCACGGAGTCCGGGCGGCACGGGCCCACCCGCCGATCGCGTTCACCCCCCAGCCGGGCAAGAACGCCCGCGCCCGAGGACATCCGGGGCGACTCCGCATGCACCAGAAACACACCGGGCCCACCGACCCCGGTCCTTCCCGCGGGTCGACGTCTCATGCTCGGGGCCGCGACACGGAACGCGAGCGGCCTGCATCCGCTCGCGGAAACCGTCATCGGCCCGCGGTGGCCGACGACGGGAAGAGGGGGTCAGCCGGTGCGGCGCTCCTTGCGCCGCCGGGCCAGTTCGTCCACCGGGGCCGCGGGCGGGGCCGGGGGCAGGTCGCCGCGCTCCTCGGCCGGGACGACGCCCAGGGCCTCCTCCAGTTCCCGCCAGACGTTGGCCAGCGCCAGCCCGAACATGCCCTGGCCGCGCTGCATGAGGTCGACGACCTCCTCGGGGGAGGTGCACTCGTAGACGCTGACGCCGTCGCTCATCAGGGTGATGCGGGCCAGCTCGGGGGCGGGGCGGCCGCGCAGGTGGTCGACCGCGGTACGGATCTGCTGGAGTGAGATCCCGGTGTCCAGCAGCCGTTTGGCCACCTTGAGCAGCAGGACGTCGGGGAGGCTGTACAGGGGGGCGTTGTGGGCGCCGGTGTGCACGCTCGGCTCCACCAGGCCGGTTCTGGCCCAGTAGTCGAGCTGACGGTAGGTGATCCCGGCGGCCGTACAGGCCGCAGGACCCCGGTACCCGACGTCCATAGGCAGCGCCACCACGTCCTCTTCGCACGGTAGGCCCTGCTGCCCCGCTAGCCGCAGCGCGGACCGCCTGTCATGGGGTTCCCGCTTGCCGCTCGCTACCGCCACGCCGACCTCCGGCTCCTCGTCCCGCGGCGGTTTCGACAGGGGATGTCCACACAGGGAACGGGTGCGCCGCGGGTTCCACTGCACCGACCGTAGGACGGCCGGAGGGCAGCGTCAACGACACCCCCCGGCGCGTCGCCAAGTGCGCGCGCCCGGGTGCCGCGGAGCCGCGGTGGTCACGCCGTGTGCGCGCACCCCGTTTTTCGGCCCCGACCTCGACGTTCACTTCCCCGTCCCCAATCTAACACCGCCCCCCGGAACATCGCCGCAGGTCGCAGCCGTGTTCCGGGGCGCCCCCGAGCACCCGGCCGCGGTCTCACTCCGTACGGCGCCCGAAATCCTCGGGCGTGATGTTGTCGAGGAATTCCCTGAACGCCTCGACCTGGTCCTCCTGCTCGTCCGGGATGGGCATCCCGGCCTCGTCGATCACGTCCTCGTGCGCGTAGATGGGCGTCCCGGTGCGCAACGCCAGCGCGATCGAGTCCGAGGGCCGGGCGCTGACCTCGGCACCGTTGCTGAACACGAGTTCGGCGTAGAAGATGCCGTCGTTCAGCCCGGTGATGTTGACCGTGGTGAGCTGGGTGTCCAGGGCGTCGAGGACGTCCCGGAACAGGTCGTGGGTGAGCGGCCGGGCCGGGACCACACCCTGCTGTGCGAGCGCGATCGCGGTCGCCTCCACCCCGCCGATCCAGATCGTGAGGTAGCGATCCCCGTCGGATTCCTTGAGCAGGATTATCGGTTGGTTCGAGGGCATCTCAACCCGGACGCCGACGAACTCCATGTGCTTCACAGCGGCTCCGTCCCACGAGTCGTCATGCCGGATGGGCACTCGTCCCTGTATCCCCCGTTGGATCAGGACCCGAGGGCGAAATCGGCACCCTTCGATACAAAGCTCTCCGGCGGCGGGGGGCCGCAAACCTACCCGGCCCCGGCCGCCGCCGTCAACGATGCGCGTGCATGCCCGATACCGCTCCTCAGCGGCGCGGCTTGGTCAGCAGCACCATCCGGAACTTGCCGATCTGGATCTCGTCGCCGCCGCCCAACTCGGCTTCGTCCACCGGCTCCCGGTTGACGTAGGTGCCGTTGAGGCTGCCCACGTCGCGGACGCCGAAACCGTTGCCGCGGCGGAAGAACTCGACGTGCCGTCGCGAGACGGTGACGTCGTCGAGGAAGATGTCGCTGTTGGGGTGGCGCCCGGCGGTCGTGACGTCGTTCTCCAGCAGGAAGCGACTGCCGGCGTTGGGACCGCGCTTCACCACCAGGAGAGCCGTACCGGCGGGCAGGGCGTCGACGTTGGTGGGGTCGACGTTGCCCGTCTCGTCACCGGAGTCCTCCTCCTCCAGGGCCTGTATGCCCGAGATGGAGATGGTGGACGTGACGTCTCCGGCGGACTCCCCGCTCCCAGCGGGCCGTGGACCCGGCTGTCCGTCCCTGCGGACGGGGGTCCCACAGTGGGAGCAGAAACGGGCATCATCCGCAACGGCGTGACCGCACTGCGTGCAGTAAACGCTCGACATAGGTCGGCTCGGCCTCCTACCGCACGGGGCGGTGCTTGATTCGGCTGATCGGTGGCACGTTCCGGCCGTCGTGCGGGCGAAGGGCCCGCACAGCGTCCGGAACGCGGCGAGACGATCCGCTGTCGCGGCAGCGGCGCACCTCGCACGGTCGGTCGCTAGGTCTCATCCCCCATGTTGTACTCCTCGTCACCTCTGCACGGTCCGCCGTTGCGGGAAGGCCCGTGCGGTAGGCGACGCGGCGCTCCAGGGAACACTCGACTTTAAACCATATCCCTGTCCGGGAAGGGTTTCGCTTCTCCTCGGCCTGCCGTGCACACCCCGCCTCGGGAGCGGTGGGGCGAACGGCGGATCCGGTGCCCGGAGCACCGACTCCGCCGGGAACGGCGCCGACGAGAAGAGACACCTTTCTGGTACCGATGCCGCTCCGGGGGTTTTGGTTCGCTCCCGCGCCCCACGGATTCGCCTCGCCGCAGCCGTGCCGCCACGACCTGTCGTTATGCCCAGTTTAGTCAGCGGGCACGGCTTGGCCACCGGCCCTGAGGACCTTTGTTTCCGCCGTACACCGAAGGGGGGTGCGGACCACACGGCCCGCACCCCGGTCGGGCGCAGAGGTCAGCCCTCGGCGCGTTCCACGACGTTCGCCCACTCGCCCAGCAGGCGGTGCGCGGTGTCCGGGTCGGGACCTTCGGCCCAAAGATGGGTGACGGCCTCGGCGGTGTCCGGCAGGACCAGCGCCCAGCTGCCGTCGGGCTCCAGAACCCTTACGCCGTCGGTCGTGTCCAGCTCGCGGTCGCCCGCGGCCTCCACGACGGCCCGCATGACGCTGCCCTTGACCGCCCAGGGGGTGGGCACCGACCGGCGCAGCAGGTGCGCCTGCGGGATGGCCCCCTCGATCCGGCTCAGCGGGCTGCGGGTCCGCGCCACCAGCCCCAGCAGCCGCACGAAGGCCGCGATGCCGTCACTGGTCGGGCTGAACTCGGGGATGACGAAGCCGCCCCGGCCGTCCCCGGCCAGGATGACGTCCTCGCCCTGCTGCACCGCCTTGGTGAGCTCGTTGATGGCCGTGGCGGTCCACCGCACCTCCACGCCGTGGGCCCGGGCCACCTGCTCGGCGACGCGGGTGATGGTCACCGGCAGCGCCACGCTGCCGCCCTTGCGCTCGGCGCACACCAGGTCCAGGACGGCGAGCAGGGCGCGCCCGCCGTCGACCAGCTCGCCCTTCTCGTCCACGATGGAGAGCCGCTCGGCCACCGGGTCGAACCGCACCCCGAAGTCGGCCCCCGAGCCGGAGACCAGCTCGCCCAGGCGCTCCAGGTCCCGGTTGCGCTTGGCCGCGGTGTCGGTGGGCGAGTCCTCGTCGAGCCGGTTGTTGACGGTGAGCACGTCCACACCGATCCGGCCCAGCAGCGAGGGCAGGATGAGCGACCCGCTGCCGCCCGCGCAGTCGACCACGACCTTCAGGTCCGCCTCGGCGATCCCGGAGGTGTCCACCGCGCGCAGCAGGTCGTGGGCGTAGTTCTCCACGTTGCGCGAGGGGAACGTCAGCTCGCCGATCTCCCCCGGGAAGGCCCGGCGGTACTCGGCGCGGGAGAACACCCGGTCGAGTTTGCGCTGGGCCGCCGGGGACAGGTCGGCGCCGTCGGAGTCCAGGAACAGGATGTCCACCGACTCCGGGTCGCCCGGGGTGGTGCGCACGGTGATGCCGCCGCTGACCCCGCTCTGGGAGGTGTGGAAGCGGGCCACCGGCAGCGGCACGACCTCCAGGTCGCGCACCTCGATGGCCGCGGCCGTCAGGGCGCTGATGACCGCCCGTTTGAGCGTGCGGGCCGCGCGCGAGACGTCGCGCGAGGTGGTGACGATCGCACCCTTCTTGAGGGTGGTGGCGTAGGCGTTGGCCAGCCGCACCGCCAGTTCGGGCGTGATCTCCACGTTGATGAGCCCGGAGACGCCGCGCGGGCCGAACAGCGACCGCTGCCCGCGCGACTCCCAGATGACGTTGGTGCTGACGACCGCCCCGGCCTCGATGGTCTTGAACGGGTAGACCTTGACGTCGTTGTGGAGGTAGGCCTCGGACTCGATGACGCAGTCCTCGCCGACGACCGCGCCCTCCTCGATCCGGGCCGCCGCCATGACGTCGGTGTTCTTGCCGATGACCGCGCCGCGCAGGTTGGCCCCGCGGCCGATGAAGACGTTGTCGTGGAGCACCGTGCGGTGCGCGAAGGCCTCCGCGCGCACCACGGCGTTGCTGCCCACGACGGTGAACTCGCGCAGCTCGGCCCCGGCCTCCACCTTGGCGTAGTCGCCGATGTAGAGCGGGCCCTTGAGCACGGCCTCGGCGGAGACCTGGGCGCCCTCGCCGACCCACACGCCCGGGGAGACCTCGAACCCGTCGATCTCCACCTCGACCTTGCCCGACAGCACGTCGGCCTGGGCGCTGAGGTAGCTCTCGTGGGTGCCCACGTCCTCCCAGTAGCCGTCGGCGATGTAGCCGTAGAGGGGTTCGCCCTCCCGGAGGAGTTCGGGGAAGACGTCGCCGGACCAGTCGACCACCTCGCCCGCGGCGACCCGGTCCAGGACCTCCGGCTCCATGATGTAGATGCCGGTGTTGACGGTGTCGGAGAAGACCTGGCCCCAGGTGGGCTTCTCCAGGAAGCGCTGGATGCGCCCCTGCTCGTCGACGATGATGATGCCGAACTCCAGCGGGTTGGGGACCCGCTTGAGGGCGATGGTGACCTTGGCGCCCTTCTCCCGGTGGAAGCGCACCATGTCGGTGAGGTCGATGTCGGTGAGCGCGTCTCCGGAGATGACGATGAAGGGCTCGCCGCGCAGGTGGTCCTCGGCGTTCTTGACGCTGCCCGCCGTGCCGAGCGGGACCTCCTCGGCGACGTAGTGGAGCTTCATGCCGAGCTCTTCGCCGTCGCCGAAGTAGTTGCGGATCAGGGTGGCCAGGAACTGGACGGTGACCACCGTTTCGGTGAAACCGTGTTTGCGCAGCAGCCGCAGCACGTGCTCCATGATGGGTTTGTTGACCACCGGGAGCAGGGGTTTGGGCTGGTTGGCCGTCATGGGGCGCAGGCGGGTGCCCTCGCCCCCGGCCATGACGACGGCCTTCATGCTCGGTGAGGGCGTCGGGGCGTCCTCGTCGCGGGCGGTCATCGCGGGTACCTCCGCACGCTGAAGGTGGCGGGGGGCAGCACCGCGGGGGGAAGGTGTTCGGAGCGCGCGGCCGATCGCGCGGTGGGACATGTTCTCATGATGGAGACGACACTCCCTTTCGTTCCGACAGGACTCGCGGTGAGCCGGTCCGTCGGCGGGTCAGGTGCCCGTCCGCCCTTGTTCCCGGCCGGACAGGCCGAGGCCGTCGACGTCCGCGCCGGGTTCGCCGTCGGCGGTCGCCTGTGTGGCTGGATCGGACCGACCCGGGTCGGGGCCGCGACCGGGGTCGCCGTCCTCGACGGCACGGTGACCGTCGGTGAGATCGGCGCGCTCGTCACGGCGGGTCTGGGCGATCAGGCGCAGGCCCTGAACGGCGTACAGCAGTCCGGCCCACCAATAAAGAGCCGTTCCCCAGAGCGCGAAGGCCCAACCCATAATCTGCGCCACATCTCCGACGACGTTGGCGTAACCCGCGATGAACAGCAGGGGGAAGGCGTAGAGAAGGCAGAGGGTGGCGGCCTTGCCGGCGAAGTTGACCGGCAGGGGGCCGTAGCCGAAATACCGCAGCAGCGGCAGGGCCCCGAGGATGAGGACGTCGCGCAGGACGAGGATGGCCATGAGCCACCACGGGACGATGTCGCGCACGACCAGTCCCAGCAGGGCGGCGAAGATGTAGAGGCGGTCGGCCAGCGGGTCCAGGATCGTGCCCAGTCGGGAGGTCTGGTTCCAGGCGCGGGCGATCTTGCCGTCGAGCCAGTCGCTGAGCCCGGCGAAGGCGAGCACGGCCAGCGCCCACCAGTCGGCCTGCGGCACCAGGACGAGCCACAGGAAGAGCGGGACGCCCAGCAGCCGGAGCATGCTCAGCAGGTTGGGAACCGTCCAGATGCGGTCACTGACCGCCGGGCTGGCCACATCGCCCCCCGCATCGAGTCTGCCGTCTTCCGCGGATCGCCCCATGACGCCAACGATAACGGTCCGAAGTGTCGTTTTCCGTCACCGCAGAGTCCCTCTCTCCCGTGTGGCCCGGCGGGCGGCCGCCCGCCCATCGTACCCCGCGACGTTACGGGATATTTGACCGATATGTCGGTTTTACTCGGTCCGATCCGTCCTGTCGAACGAACCGGGACCCGGGGTCGTTCCCGCGCCCGGCCGCCCCGGCAGGTGGGCGGCCAGTGCCCGCAACCGCTCCGGCCCGGTCGGCTCCCGGTCCTGGAGCGGGACCTCGACGACCCCCGGGCCGGCGAAGCGCCGCCGCATCTCGGCCAGGACCTGCACCCCCTCGGGGCCGGCGGCCCCCGCGGGCGGGATCTGGTTGACGACCACGGTGTCGAGGGGGAAGCCCGCATCGGTGAGGGAGTCCAGGGCCCGACCGCTCTCGGCCAGCACCATGCGGCGCGGTACGGTCACCAGGCACACCCGGCTGGCCGAGCGCAGCAGGCCGGCGGCCCCCTCCAGGCGGTGGCGGCGTTCGTGCAGCCGGACCAGCAGCGGGTCCTCCTCCGGTGCGGCGACCACCACGTCGGCGAACGCCTCTGCACTGCGGGCGCGTTCGCGCCGCCGGGTCAGCCCCTCCACCCAGGGGGTGAGCAGGGTCGGCAGCGCCAGCAGGCGCAGCAGGTGCCCGGTGGGAGCGCTGTCCACGACCAGCCGGTCCCACCGGTCGCCGACCTCCTCCATCCGTTCCATGAGCAGGTCCGCCAGCGCGGACTCGGCCATCCCCGGGGCCGCCCCGGCGTGGTCCAGGTGGCGCCGGACCGCGGGCATGATCTCGGCGGGCAGGGCCCGTTCGGCGTCCCGGACGACCCGGGTGATCCTGCGCCGGACGGCGGCGTCGGCGTCGGGCTCGGCCGCCCACAGGCCCGGGGCGACCTCGGCGGGGCGGTCGCCCAGTGGGTGTTCCAGGACGTCGCCCAGGGAGTGCGCGGGGTCGGTGGACATGAGCAGGACCCGGTGGCCGGCGTCGGCCAGCGCCAGGGCGCGGGCGGCGGCCACCGTGGTCTTGCCGACGCCGCCCTTGCCCCCCACGAAGAGGATCGGCGCGTCGGCGGCGGGTGTCGGGTTCAGCAGCAGCCTCCCGGGGCTCCGAAGTCGTCCCGCCCCATTCTCAGGTGCCATTCGTGCAGGTCGGCGACCATGTAGGGAAGCAGGTCCAAGGTCTCATAGGCGACGGGGTTGTCCACGCCCAGGCTCTCCAGCATGAGCAGGGCCCGCAGGGTGTCCTGTTGGGTGCGGGCCTGCCGGTGCCGCTCGTGCCCCCAGCGCGCGTCGAAGACCTGTTGGTGGAAGTCCTCGACGCGGCGCCAGGCGGCGACGGCGCGGTGCCAGGCCCGCCCGAGGGGGGACCCGGCACCGTCACTGTGTTCGGTCACGGTCGGCCGTTCAGGACTTGTCGTCCGTGCCGGCGGTCTCCTCCTCGGCGACGGGCTCCTCCCCCGCGGCCGCGGTGCCCCCGCGCCGGGCCGCGAAGGCCTTGCGCAGGGCGATCACCGCCTCGACCGTCATCCACACGGCCAGTCCGAAGATGACCGCGTCCAGCGGGGCCAGCAGGAACCGCTGGAGGCCGTCCTCCGAGCCGAGGAAGCCCATCAGCTGGACGATGAGCGCCCACGAGGTCATCACGACCAGGAAGACCAGGGGCACCAGCACCGCGATCGGGTTGCGGCCCTGCTTGGTGACCCACACGGCGATGACGGCCAGGGCCAGCCCGGCGGTGAGCTGGTTGGTGGTGCCGAACAGCTGCCACAGGGTCCCGGCCGCGAAGTTGCCGGGGACCAGGGCCAGGGCGAAGGGCACCAGCACCGCGATCAGGGTGGACGCGGTGATGTTGCGGGCCAGGAAGGAGGCGGACTTCTCCAGGGCGCCGCCCTCGGTCGCCCGGTCCCGGACGATGACGCTGATCTCCTGGATCGTGTAGCGCTGGAGCCGGACCGCGGTGTCGAGGCTGGTGGCCGCGAAGCTGATCACGACCAGGGAGGCGAAGACCAGGCCCATGCTCTCGGGGATGCCCACGTTGGCCGCGAACCCGGCGACGCCCTGGACGAAGCGGCCCGCCGGGTTGGTGCCCGCGGCCGTCCAGTCGACGTAGATGTCGGACCAGTTCATGCCCTGGTTGGCGCTGAAGACCATGATGCCCGCGGTGCAGGCCAGGATGGAGCAGACCGCCAGCGTGCCCTCGCCGAGGGAGCTTAGGTAGCCGACGTAGCGGGCGTCGGTCTCCTTGTCCAGCTGCTTGGAGGTGGTCCCCGAGGCCACGAGGCTGTGGAACCCGGAGACCGCGCCGCAGGCGATGGTGATGAACAGCAGCGGGAAGATCGACGGGGAGCCCTCGGGCAGGTCGCCGCGCAGCAGGGGCGCCTGGATCGTGTTCATGCCGACGACGATGCCGACCACGATGACCAGCAGCGCCAGCACCATCTGCTGCTGGTTGATGTAGTCACGCGGCTGGAGGAGCATCCAGACCGGCAGGCGCGAGGTGAAGAAGGTGTAGGTGAAGATGAACACCAGCCACACGAAGGCCGCGTCCACGCCCAGCAGGCCCGCGAGCGGATCGACGGTGATGGGGAACATCTGGCCCAGCGGGATGCAGGCGTAGACCGCGACCAGCGAGATCAGCGAGGGCAGCAGGGCCGCGGTGCGGCGCCGGTAGACGACCTGCCCGACCCCGATGGCCAGGGGGATCGTGACCAGGACGGGCAGGACCGCCTCGGGGTTGGCCACGAAGAGCCCGGTGATGATGACGGCGAACACCGCGTTCACCATGGTCACCAGGAAGAAGATGATCAGCAGGAACAGGATCCGGGCCCGGCTGCTGATCACGTCGCCCGCCAGGGCGCCGATGCCCTTGGCCTTGTGCCGCACCGAGACGGCGATCGCCCCGAAGTCGTGGGCCCCGGAGGCGAAGATGGTGCCGAGCACGACCCACACCAGCGCGGGGCCCCAGCCCCAGAACACGGCGATGGCCGGTCCGACGATGGGCGCCGCGCCCGCCACGGAGATGAAGTGGTGGGCGAAGACGATGTGCTTGTTGGTGGGGACGAAGTCGACGCCGTCCTGGTAGGCGTGCGCCGGGGTGGTGAACGCGGGGTCGAGCGCGTAGACCTTCTTCGCCAGGTAGTTGGAGTAGAAGCGGTAGCCGAGCGCGAAGAGCGCCAGTGCCCCGAGTAGGACGACCACGGCTGACATGGGGGGATTCCTCACTTTCGAGTGCTTTCGCACTCTGCGGTATGCACGGGCCCGGGGTGTCGAGTACAGTCCCGAGAAATTAACATGCGTCCTACGTCACACCCAAGGAAGAATCGTGCACGATCCGGCCACGGTCTGGCGCCGCTCCCCCGTCGGTGAACTGTGCTGGTCGGCCGGATCGGGCCCGCAGGCGATCCCGGTCGTCCCCCTGCTCGCGGGGGACACCCCCTGTGTCGCACTGCCCCTGGCCCACCTGCACCTCATCGCCTCCCTGGGCCGGTACGCCGCGTTCTGCGCGAGCGCGCCCGCCGCCGAGGGGCAGCCCACCCTGGCCGCCGTCGGCCGGGTCGAGGTGTCCCTGGACCCCCGGGGCGAGGCCTTCGCCGACCTGGTCGAGCAGGAGGCCGTCAAGCACCCGCCCACCCGGTTGCGGGCGGGCAGCCTGATGGCGCGCCGGGAGAACTGGTGGTGGATGGGCCGGGCCATCGTGCGCCTGGTCGACGTGGAACGGGTCCTCCCGCTGCCCCCGCGCGACCGGCCCGAGGACGCGCTGCTGGTCCGCGGCCGCGACGGCGGCGTCCGGGTGGACGTGGTCACCGCCCCCGCGTGGCCGGACGGGCCCGACTCCGTCCTGGAAGTGTGGGGGCGCGACGGCGACGACCCCGAGGGGGACGGGGAGGAGGTCCTGGTGATGGGCCACCAGGCCAGCCCCGACTTCGAGCGCTGGGAGCGGTGGACCCGCCGGGGCCCGCTCACCGGGCAGCACCTGAGGCTGACCGAGGCCGTCGGCGCCCCGGACGGCGACCCCCGCCCGTACGGGCTCGTCGAGCGGTGGGGCAACCACCGGCGGGTGCGGCGCGCCTGCGTGGCGGGAGTGGCAGAGGCCGAGCGCCGTCTGCGACGCTGACCGGAAGCGCCACCACAGCGAACCGGGAGGACCCCATGCTCGTCGCCTTCTCCGTCAGCCCCCTGGGCACCGGCGAATCCGTCGCGCCCGCCGTCGCCAAGGCCGTCAAGGTCGTGCGCGACAGCGGGCTGCCGAACCGCACCGACGCCATGTTCACCACGGTCGAAGGGGAGTGGGACGAGGTGATGGCCGTGGTCAGGGCCGCCACCGAGGCCGCGGGCGAGGGCGCCGGGCGGGTGTCCCTGGTGCTCAAGGCCGACATCCGGCCCGGCGTCACCGGGGCGCTGGAGGACAAGGTCGAGGCGGTCGAACGGGAGCTGCGCGACCTGTGACCCCGGCCGCGGGCCCGCCCCGGCGGGCCCGCGCCTCAGCCCTGGGACTCCAGGATCATGTCCGCCGCGCGCAGCCCCGACAGCAGCGCGCCGTGCACCGTCGCGATGTGCTCGATCTCGGTGGCCTCCCCGGCGAAGAACAGCCGGTCGTCCACCGACGCGCGCAACGCCACCCGGTCGCCGTCGCCGGAACCGACGGCGGTGTAGGAGAACGCGCCCCGCGAGAAGGGGTCGTCCGCCCAGTTGCTGAGAAGGTGGTCGACCGGGTCGGGGGCCTTGCGGAACATGGTGCGCAACGACGCCATCGCGTGCTCCACCACCTCCCCCTCGGACATCCCCGCCAGGAACCGCGCCGGGGCGCCGCCGTTGCGGGACACCAGCACCGGCACCCCCAGCACCCGCTGGCCCGCGTACCAGTGGAACCAGGCGCCCTGGTCGGTGCCCAGGTGCACGAGCACCTCGGCGTCGCCCCAGAACACCTCGTCGAAGCGCAGGAACAGCTTCTCCAGGCGGCCGTTGCCCAGGCGCTCGATCGCCAGCCGCTTGTCCTCGGGCAGCTCCGGGCGGAAGTCCACCTGGCCCGCCTTGAGCACGCCCAGCGGCAGGGTGACCACGACCCGGTCGGCGGTGAGGGTCTGCTCCCCGTCGGGGGTGTCCACCCGCACCGACACGCCGTCCCCGCCGTGGGAGACCCCCAGGACCACGTGCTCCAGGCGCACGTCCAGGCCGCGGGCCAGGTGGTCGGTGATCTGGCCCATGCCGTCGGGGAAGACCACGTCGTCGCCGCTGAACTCGTGCAGGGCGCCCACCGCCTCGAAGGAGACCTCCTCGGCGTCGGCGCCGTGGTCGCCCTCGACCATGCGGTGCACGATCTCCTTGGCGTCGCGGGCGCGGGCACGCACCAGGTTCGCGTCGTAGAGGGCCTGGTCGATGCCCTGTTCCATGGACTCCTGGGTGCTCGCGCCGATGTTGTCCCAGTACATGTGCTCGTGCAGGAGGTTGACGTCCTCCATGTTGCGGCGGTGCCGGTCGAAGAGCAGCCGGCGGCCCTTGGGGTCGTAGGCGGTCTCGGTGGAGCGGTTGAACACCGCGGTGCGCAGGCCCAGGGAGCGGACCAGGTCGGCCAGGGGGTTGTTCTCCTCCCCGCGCATCCAGGAGGCCCCGGCGTCCAGGGTGGTGCCGTCCCATTCGCGGACCGTGTGGATGCGCCCGCCGGTACGGGCCCGGGCCTCCAGGACGGTGACGCGCTCCCCGGCCTCGGCCAGGCGGTCGGCGGCGGACAGCCCGGCCATGCCCGCCCCGATGACGATGGTGTGCCCGCGCCCGGGGACGGCCTCACGGCCCCGCGGCCCGGGTACGGACTCGACCGGCTCCTCGGTGACCTCCGCGCCGACGTCCTCCTGCATGGCACTCCCCTCCCGGTGACCGACAGTGCGACTGTATGTGCCCTTCGTGTCGATCACCGGGATGACACCCCGGAGGACATAACGGCCGCGGCCCGGGGAAGCGGAACCCGATCGGCCACTTTCCATAACAATCCGCGGTCTTGTGGTTACACTCCGGATGTCCACCTCCCGTCTTCCGAGGGGTTCACCGTGCGCGTCCTCGCCGCCACCATCACTTCGGCACTCGTCCTCGGCTGTGCCACCGCCGCCTCCGCCACCACCGCACCCCCGGCGACCGTCGCCCTGGCGCCGGTGGTCGAGCTGTCGGCCGACCGGCTGGCCACCGCAGAGCTGGTGGCGGCCGCCAAATGGCACAGCGGCGAACCGGTCGAGGCACCCGAGCGGGAGGCGACGGTGCTGGCCGAGGCGGAGCGGTCGGCCCGCGCCCTGGGCGGCGACCCGGAGACCGCGCTGGCGGTCATGCACGACCAGATCGAGGCCAACAAGGTGATCCAGCGGCGCAGACACGCCGACTGGTACGCCCACCCCGACCGGAGCCCGCTGCCGCCGCCACCGGACCTGGCCGACGCCCGCGCCGACCTGGACCGGATCACCCCGGCCCTGGTGGGCGCGCTCACCGACGCCGGCACCGGCCTGGCGGCCCCCGGCTGTGAGGCCGAGCTGGCCCGCACCGCCCGCCGTGTCGCCGCCGAGCGCGGCCTGGACCGCCCGGGCCGCACCGCCCTGGCCGTCTCCCTGTCCTCCGTCTGCGCCTGACCGGCCACCCGGCCGCGTAGGTCTCCGCGGCGGCGGGCGTCCTGTCCCACACGGGCCAGGCCGGCATGCGATGCAGCCCGTCCAGGCGGCTGAGGCCCTCCCGGCGCCCCATCCGCTCGTGGTAGGGGTGGCCGACCGCGCCGTCGCCCGGGAACAGCGGGCCGTGCGGGGCCGCGGCCGTCCAGGACTGCTCGCCCCGGCGGACCGGGTCGGTGTCGGGGTAGCCGTCGCGCCGGGCCCGCAGGGTGGCCGCCGCCTCGGAGACGGTGGCCCCGGCGGGGGGGCACCGGCTCGCGCTCCCCGTGCCCGCCGACGTGCCGGGGCGGCAGGACCCGGGCGATGTCGCCGCCGGTCAGGTCGGCCCGGCGCCACCGCCCGCCGCAGGATCCCCTCCGCGTACTCGTTGCCCGCCCGCGAGGCGGCGTCGCTCTCCGGGTGGGCCGCCCGGAACCGCCGTACCACGCCATCGGTGTCCAGGGCCTCGATGGTGTGCACGGGAGCCGGTCCCCGTCTCGAACGCGGAGGTCCCCCGCCCTAACCGGTGACGAGGGCTCCGTCGCGGGCCACCACGCGGCCGGCGCGCACCACCAGGTTCCGCGGCGGCAGGTCCACCACGACCTGGGGCGCGCACTCGCCCTCCACCAGGACGAAGTCCGCCGGAGAGCCGGGCGCGAAGTCCGCCGCGGGCAGCCCCATGACGGCCGCCCCGCCGTGGGCGGCGGTCTCCAGGGCGGCGGTCAGCTGCTCGTCGGTGCGGGCGCGGGACGCCTCGGCCAGCAGGTGGGCGCGGTGCAGCATGTCGGCGTCGCCGAACGGGCTCCAGGCGTCGCGGACCCCGTCCGAGCCCAGGCCCACGAGCACCCCGTGCCCGCGCAGCCGCTCCACCGGCAGCACACGGGCGGGGTCGGGGGCGACCGTGGTCAGGGCCACCCCGGCCGCGCCCAGGGCGGCGGCCAGCGCGTCGAACCCGTCCCCGGCCTCCGGGACGGCGAAGGCGTGGCCGACCGTCACCTGCCCGCCCAGGTCCAGCGCGCGGGTGCGCTCGGCGATGGCGTGCAGGGTGCGCACCCCGGTCTCCCCGCCCTCGTGCAGGTGGATGTCCACGCCGACGCCGTACCGGTCGGCCAGGCCGAAGACCAGGTCGAGCTGCCCGGTGGGGTCCCCGTCGAACCCGGTGGGGTCGATGCCGCCGACGAGGTCGGCGGCCCCGGTGCGCAGCGCCTCCTCCATCAGCTCGGCGGTGCCGGGTGCCCGCCGCACCCCGTGCTGGGGGAACGCCACGACCTGGACGTCCAGCGCGTGGGCCAGGTTCCGGGCGGCCTCGCGGACGCCCTCGACCCCGGCCAGACCGTAGGCGGGGGCGATGTCGGCGTGGGCGCGCATGGCCCGGGTGCCGCGGGTGACGGCGTGGCCCATCAGGCGTTCGGCGCGCACCGCGACGGGGGTGGGCAGGGCGGCGAACACCTCGGCGTCCTGCTCCCCCAGCTCGGCGATGCCGCGCGCCGGGCGGCGCGAGTACCAGGGCTCGCCCCAGGTGGTCTTGTCCGGGTGGATGTGCGCGTCGACCAGCGTCGGCAGCGCGATGCGGCCGCCGCAGTCGACGACCTGCGCCCCCTCAACGGCGGGCCCGGCCGCCACCCGGCCGTCGACCACGACGAGGTCGACGGGGTCGCCGCCCAGCGGGCACAGGTCGCGGAAGACCGTGGTGCGGGGGTGTGCGGTCACGTGGGGTCCCTCCCGGGTCCGGCACGGCGGGCACCGGTGGCGGGCGCCCTCGCCGCGCGAGGAATCGGATGTCGGCTCATCCGACATTAACGGTATACCACTACCATCTCCCGGGAACGGCGGAGGCGCGGGGCCGTTCGGCCCCGCGCCTCCGCGATGGTTCTCTTCAGGTCAGACCTTGCGCCACTGCGGCACCCAGGCGCCGTCCTCGACGGTGTAGTCGCCGAACAGCGCCGGGGCCTCCTTCTGGAGGGTCTCGCCGATCCGGTGGAACAGCAGGCGGATCTCCTCCTCCGCGCCGGGCGCGGTGCGGGCCTCCAGGGTGTGGCGCAGGGTGCGCACGTTGGCGGTCCACACCAGCCCGGTGGCCACACCCTCGGGGGCGAAGCGGCGCATGAAGGAGGTCTTGTGCTTCTTCTCCGCGAACTTCACGCCCTCGTCGTCGAGGCCGAAGTGGTCCGCCATCCAGAACTGGAACTCCTCCATCTGCGCCAGCATCGCCTCGGCGCGCTCCATCAGCTCCGGGTCGTCCTGGGCCCAGTCCGGGAACCAGAACGGCAGGTCGGTCAGGCGCACGAACCGCAGCGACTCCTGGGAGATGGCCACGCCCGGGCGGTGCCGGATGAGCTCGTGAGTCAGGACCCGCGAGACGTTGTGCAGCACGAACCCGAAGTTGACGTGCTCCAGCACCGAGCCGTGCAGGCTGGCCAGGATGTTGCCCAGGTAGGCGTCCTGGTCGGTGCGCACCCGCGTGACGTTGGGGTTCAGACCCGGCTCCCAGGAGCGGTAGCACAGCCGCCCGGCGAACTCGGCGAGGTTCTGCGGGTCGTTGAGGTGCTCGTCCAGCTCGCCCCGGTCGAAGCGCTCCAGCCAGGACTGGCCGCCGACCTCCTTGAGGTAGTCGGCGATCGCGTCGTAGTCCAGTTGCGGACGCGAGATCAGTCGGACCTGCGGCTCGACCCTCTTCACTGCACTGCCTCCCGTGTCATGGCCCCCCGGACCCCGGGCACGCGTGAGCACCGTGACCTGGGGGTTTCAGAGACACGGGGCGTGTGACGGGGGTGGGGGCCGATCAGCCTCCCACGAGGGTACACGCCCCTGCCGGGCGCGGACCCGGCCCCGGCCGGGAGTCGTCCGCGCGGCGGGGCCGTACCGGGCCGCCTCGGCCGAAATGTCCGCGCGGTCCTGCGGGGAGGCCGGGGCACGGGCGGCACCGCGCCGCACCGCGTCCGTGGACACCCGGGTGTCAGAGGCCGAAGAAGTACCCGGGGGTGAGGAAGAGCCCGAGGACGATGGCGGCGATGCCCCACAGGAGTCGGCCGCGCACCACCCCGAGGACTCCGGCGATGAGGAGAATGATCCCGAGGATCGTCAGCAGAGTACCCATGCACAACCCCTGACCGATAACGAATCTATCAAACTTCGCGGCCCGTGCCGGGCACCCGCATCGACCGGGAAAGGGGCGTCCCGCACTGGCGGACGGGGGTGGGTGCGACCCGCATCACACCCACCCCCGCCGGGCCCGTTTCAGCCGCGGGCCAGGCGCAGCGCCCGCGCCACGATCTCCTCGCCGACCGCGGCGGTCAGGATCGACTCCGGGTGGAACTGCACCGCGTAGCGCCGGTTCTCCCGGTCCTCGATCGCCATCACCACCGGCTCCTCCCCCTCCGCGTCGATGACCGCGGTGACCTCGTAGTTCTTCACCTGGTCCGGCAGCGCGTACGTGGAGTGGTAGCGGGCCGCCTGGAACACCCCGTCCTCGCCCAGCCCGGCCACCAGCTCCCCGCCCAGCGTCCTGACCCGGCCCGGCTTGCCGTGCACCGGGTCGGCCAGGGTCCGCAGCTCACCGCCCGCGTGCTCCACCATGCCCTGCAACCCCAGGCACACCCCGAACACCGGCAGCCGGCGGGCGGCCAGCGCGTCCAACAGGGCCGCCATCCCGAAGTCCTCGGGCAGCCCCGGCCCGGGCGAGAGCACCACCAGGTCCGGCGCCAGCCGGTCCAGCAGCTCCGGCTCGAACCCGTAGCGGACCGTGGTGACCTCGGCCCCGTGGCGGCGCACGTAGTCGGCCAGGGTGTTGACGAACGAGTCCTCGTGGTCGACCAGCAGCACCCGCAGCCCCTCGCCCGGGCGCTCGGCGGCCGCAGCCGTGGCCGTCTCCACCGCGGCGGGCCCGGCGGCGGCCGGGGCCTCCTCGCTCAGCGCCAGGGTCTCCAGCAGGGCGCGCGCCTTGAGGAAGGTCTCCTTCTCCTCCGCCTCGGGGTCGGAGTCGTAGAGCAGGGTCGCCCCCACCCGCACGGCCGCGACCCCGTCGCGGATGTGCGCGGTGCGCAGGGTCAGCCCGGTGTTCATGGCCCCGTTGAAGTTGATCACCCCGACGGCGCCGCCGTACCAGCGGCGGGGGCTGGTCTCGTTCTGCTCGATGAACCGCATCGCCCAGGTCTTGGGCGCCCCGGTCACCGTGACCGCCCACATGTGGGTGAGGAACGCGTCCAGCGCGTCGAACTCCCGGCGCAGCGTCCCCTCGATGTGGTCGACGGTGTGGATGAGCCGCGAGTACATCTCGATCTGGCGGCGGCCGATGACCCGGACGCTGCCCGGCTCGCACACCCGCGACTTGTCGTTGCGGTCGACGTCGGTGCACATGGTGAGCTCGGACTTCTCCTTGACGGAGGAGAGCAGCTCCTGGATGTTCTCGGCGTCGCCCAGGGCGTCCTCGCCGCGGCGGATGGTGCCGGAGATGGGGCAGGTCTCCACCCGCTGCCCGGTCCCGGGCTCGCCGCTGACCCGCACGAACATCTCCGGGGAGGCGCCGACCAGGTACTCGCCCTCGCCCAGGTTGAAGAAGAACTCGTACGGTGCGGGGTTGCGCTCGCGCAGCTGCTCGTAGAAGCGGGCGGGCGAGGAGCAGCGGGCGTAGGTGCGGTGCCCGGGGACGACCTCGAAGAGGTCGCCGCGGCGGAACTTCTCCTTGGCACGGGCCACCACGGCGGCGTAGGAACCGGGCTCGGGCCCGTCGGGCACCTCGGTGGCGACCACCGGCGGGGTGGGCTCGGTCTCGCGGGGCAGGCCCGCGGTGTCGGCCGCGGGCCGGCCGGCGGCGGCCGGGACGGCGAAGTCGTAGGTGTAGCGGACGCAGGTCTCGCGCTTGCGGTCGCGCACGACGATCGCGTCGGGCAGGTGCAGGACGAGGTCGCGGTCGGTGGGGTCGCGGTCGATGTGCCGCTCGATGGGCTCGAACTGGAAGGCCAGGTCGTAGCCGAAGGCGCCGTACAGGCCCAGGTTGGAGTCCTCGGGGGCGCTGAGGGCGTCGATGACGGCGCGCAGCGCGGTGAAGACGCTGGGGCGGCGGCTGCGCTCCTCCTCGGTGAAGAACACGCCGGGGTCGGGCTCGGGGACGGTGACCGCGGTGCGGGCGGGGCCGCGCTCGAAGTCCGTACCGGTGGGTTCCAGGGCGTCGGCGATGACGGGGAGCAGCACGCGGCCGCGTTCGTTGAGGGCGGTGGCGGTGACCCGGCGCCCGCGGGTGGTCAGCTCCAGGCACGGGTCCACGTACCCCAGGTGCCAGCGGTCGTACCGGCCCGGGTACTCCATGCCGGAGGACAGCACGCCGCCGCGGCGGGTCTCGACGTCGCGGACGAGGTCGGTGAGGACCTCCGGGTCGCAGGGGGCGGCCTGGCGGTGGACGGTCACGCCGCCCCGGGTGCGGTACGTGGTGGTCTGGGTGTCGCTGGGTGTCACGGCCGGTCCTTCGGGCGCTGGTCGGTCGGGGTGGGCTGCACCGGCCGGGGCCGCGAAAGGGAAACGACCGCCGATCCGGGGCGGTCGCTGCGAGAGATACGCGAAACGTCGGCGCCGCCTAGGAGCGGCGCCACCACTGGGCCTGAACGGAGGTGTTTCGCATGGGGCAGAGTGTAGCGGGCGCGCGGGCCCGTGGGGAACCCTTGCCGGAAATCCGCCGGGAACGTGTCGCGGGCGGCGGGGCACGGGGTGGCACGCCCGGAGGGCGGCGTGCTACGGTGAGGGGCTCTGCACGGCAGATATCAAAATCAGTCTTGATATCAACGCCAATTTTACCAGAAGGATATCAGTGAGTCAATCCGCTCCCGAAGCACGGTCGTCCGAACGGGAGGCCCTGGCCGCCGAGCAGGCCCGGGTCACCGCCATGTACGAGCGGCTGGACGAGCTGCGCGCCCGCACCGAGCTGCGCCTCTCCGACGCCCGGTTGCAGGACCGCACCGGGTTCGCCGCCCTGGTGGAGCGCGAGACCCGCACCTTCGAGCACGCCCGGGAGCGCGCCCGCCTGGGCGCGGTCGAGGAGGGCCTGTGCTTCGGCCGGATCGACCTCGCCCACGACGACGGCCCCGAGGCCCGCTACGTCGGGCGGATCGGCCTGCGCGACGCCGACTACGAGAC
Source organism: Nocardiopsis sp. CC223A (assembly GCF_030766825.1). Lineage (GTDB taxonomy): Bacteria > Actinomycetota > Actinomycetes > Streptosporangiales > Streptosporangiaceae > Nocardiopsis. Next base: position 1,567 of record NZ_JASFDV010000093.1, on the reverse strand, counting down.
CATCCTCGTGGACTGGCGGGCCCCGGCCGCCCGCCCCTTCTACGCCGCCACCCCCGGCGACCCGCACGGGGTGACCCGCCGCCGCCACCTGCGGGTGCGCCGCCGCCGGGTGACCGGCCTGGACGACGAGGTGTTCGACCTCGACCGGCTCGGCGACACCGACCGCCGCCAGCTCGTCGGCGAGGCCGCCCTGCTGTCCGCGCTGGCCGGCGACCGCACCGGGCGCATGGGCGACATCGTCGCCACCATCCAGACCGAGCAGGACCGGGTGATCCGGGCCCGGCTCGACGGTGTGCTCGTGGTCCAGGGCGGGCCCGGCACCGGCAAGACCGTCGCCGCCCTGCACCGCGCCGCCTACCTGCTCTACACCCACCGCGCCGTCCTGGAACGGCGCGGCGTCCTGGTGGTGGGGCCCAACCCCGCGTTCCTGCGCTACATCGGCGACGTCCTGCCCTCCCTGGGCGAGACCGACGCCGTCCTGCGCACCGTCGGCGGCCTCTTCCCCGGGGTGTCCGCGACCCGCCACGATCCCTACGGGGTCGCCGCCCTCAAGGGCGACACCCGCGTCACCGCCCTGCTCCGCGCCGCGGTCCGGGACCGCCAGCGCACCCCGCGCGAGGCGTTCGGCGCCGACGACCTCCTGGTGGAGACCGACGCCGGGGTGCTGACCGTGCCCGGGGCGACCTGCGAGCGCATCGTGCGCACCGCGCGGGGCCTGCGCCTGGGGCACAACGTCGCCCGCAAGTACACCGTCAACGCGCTGCTGGCCGAGCTGGCCCGCGCCGAGGCCGCGCTGCTGGGCCGCCCGCTGCCGGAGGAGGACGTCCGCCACGTCGGCGAGCGCCTGTGGGCCGAGGACCCGGTGCGCGACGCCCTGGACGCGCTGTGGCCGCGCCTGTCCCCGCGGCGGCTGCTGCGGGAGCTGTTCGCCGACCCCGCGGCGCTGGCCCGGGCGGGTGAGCGGGCCGGGTACTCCCCCGCGGAGGCCGCCCTGCTGCACCGGCCGGCGGACGACGGCGAGGGCACCGCGGACTGGACCGTCGAGGACGTGCCGCTGCTCGACGAGGCCGCCGAGCTGCTGGGCCGCGACGACTCCGGCCGCCGGGCCCGGGAGCGCCGCGCCGCCGCCGAGCGCGCCGAGGAGGAGCGCTATGCCCAGGGCGTGCTGGAGTTCACCGGCCTGTCCGAGGACGGGATGATGAGCGCCGCCGACCTGGCCGACCGCCACCGCGACCACGGCCCCGGCCTCACCACGGCCGAACGCGCCGGCGGCGACCGCGAGTGGACCTACGGGCACGTCATCGTCGACGAGGCCCAGGAGCTGTCGCCGATGGCCTGGCGCACGGTGATGCGCCGGGTGCCCACCCGCTCCCTCACCGTCGTGGGCGACCTCGCACAGACCGGCAGCGCCGCGGGGGCCGCCTCCTGGACCGACGCCCTGGAGCCGTACGCCCCGGGCAAGGTGCACGTGGAGCGGCTGCGGGTGAACTACCGCACGCCCGCGCCGATCATGGCCGCGGCCGCCGACGTGCTGCGCGCCGCCGCCCCGGGCGAGGAGCCCCCGGAG
>NZ_JASFDV010000092.1 GCF_030766825.1 Nocardiopsis sp. CC223A | reverse complement strand
GGCCGCCCCCGGGCCCGGACGGCGGCGGCCGTGGGAGCGATCGCCCGGTGGACCGCCCGGACCGGGACGGTGGCGGGGGCGGGGCCGGACCGGCCCCGGCGTCACCAGGCGCGGCCGGACCACAGCGCGAAGGCATAGGCCACCTCCTCCTCTCCGGGGCGGTCGCGGTCCGCCAGATCCGCCAGCGTCCAGGCGACCCGCAGGGTGCGGTCCACTCCCCGTGCGCTGATCCGCCCCTGGTCCATGGCCGTCCCGAGGATGCGCAGTGCGCCGGGCTCCACCGGGAAGTCCCGGCGCAGGTGGGCGCCGGGCACCTGGGCGTTGGTGGTCCACGGGGTCTGCTCCAGCCGGGCGGCCGCCCGCCGCCGGGCCGCGAGGACCCGGGCGCCCACCACCGCCGAGGACTCGGCGAAGGCCCGGTCCGCGAGCAGTTCGGCCCGGCCCACCTGGGGTAGCTCGACCTTGAGGTCGATCCGGTCCAGCAGCGGCCCGGAGATCCGGGAGAAGTACCGGCGCCGCTCCCCCGCGGGGCAGTCGCACAGGGCGCCCGGCTTGGCGCAGGGGCAGGGGTTGGCCGCCATCACCAACTGGAACCTGGCCGGGAACGCGACCGTGGAGGAGGCCCTGGCCAGCACCACCTCGCCGCGTTCCAGCGGCTCGCGCAGCGAGTCCAGCACGCCCCGGCCGAACTGCGGCGCCTCGTCCACGAAGAGCACTCCGCGGTGCGCCTTGGAGACCCACCCCGGGGCGGGGTGGCCGCTGCCGCCGCCGATGATGGCCGACCGGGTGGAGGTGTGGTGCGGTGCGGCGAACGGCGGCACCGTGACCAGCGGGGATCCGGCGGGCAGCAGGCCGGCGACCGAGTGGATGGCGGTGGCCTCCAGCGCCGCCGCCGGGTCCAGCCGGGGCAGCACCGTGGGCAGCCGCTCGGCCAGCAGGCTCTTCCCCGTGCCCGGCGGGCCGAGCATCATCAGGTTGTGCCCTCCCGCGGCCGCGATCTCCACCGCACGCCGGGCCACCGGCTGGCCCAGCACGTCGGCCAGGTCGGGCTCGGTGTCCGCGGGTCGGCGCGGCCGCGGCACCGGGTCGGGCGGCCGCTCCTCGGGCAGCAGACCCTCCCGCGCCCAGCGGCACAGCTCCTCCAGGGAGTCGACCGCGACCACCTCGGTGTCGGGGACCAGGGCCGCCTCGGCGGCGTTGCCCCGGGCGACGACGAAGCGGTCGTGGCCGCGGGCGCGGGCGGCGATGACCGCGGGCAGCACCCCGCGCACCGGACGGGTCCGGCCGTCCAGCCCCAGCTCGGCGATGAGCACCGAACCCGCCAGCGGGTCCGGCGGCACCGATCCCTCGGCGGCCAGGATGGCGGCGGCGATGGCGAGGTCGAACAGGCTGCCCGCCTTGGGCAGGCTGGCCGGGGAGAGGCTGATGGTGATCTGGCCGCTGGGCCAGGCCTCACCGCTGTTGGCCAGGGCCGCGCGGATACGGTCGCGGGCCTCGCGCAGCGCCGCGTCGGGCAGGCCCACCAGGGTGACGCCGGGGTCGCCGCCGCCCAGGTGCACCTCGATCTCGACGATGTGCCCCTCCACCCCCAGCAGCGCCACGCAGTGGGTCCGGGCGAGCGTGATCATCGCACCCCCCGCAGGCGGGCGGACACCCGCGGGGCGGTCATGACAGGCCCCGCTCGTGGGAGACGTACACGCGGCCGCCGGTGAGCAGGATGCCCAGGCCATCGACGCGCAGGGGGCGCCCGGGCACCCGGCGGGCGCGGGCCCAGGCCCGGCCCAGACGGCGCAGCCGACCGCGCTTGCTCCACCCGATGGCCTCCACCGGGTGCCCGTGCCGCAGCCGGGTGCGGGTCTTGACCTCGGCGATGACCAGCACGGGTCCGTCCCGCGCCACGATGTCGATCTCCCCCGCGGGGCACCGCCAGTTGCGGTCCACCACACGCATCCCGGTTCGTTCCAGGAACGCGGCGGCCAGTTCCTCACCGAGACCGCCCAGGTCCCTCCGGTACGCGGCGTACACGTCCACGTCGACCACCTCCCATAACCACGGTCGGTGATCGGGCGGCGCCCCGCCAGGGTCGATGTTCTATCTGTGGATAACCGGCGTCACTCCCGGCCGCCCTCCGCGGGCGGCAGTTCGATGTCGGCCTTGGTGATCTCCTCGACGTTGACGTCCTTGAACGTCACGACGCGGACGTTGCGGACGAACCTCGCGGGCCGGTACATGTCCCAGACCCAGGCGTCCTCCATCACGACCTCGAAGTACATCTCCCCGTTCTCGGTGGAACGCGGCTGCAGGTCGACGTGGTTGGTCAGGTAGAACCGCCGTTCGGTCTCCACGACGTAGCCGAACAGCCCCACGACGTCCCGGTACTCGCGATAGAGCTGAAGCTCCATCTCGGCCTCGTACTTCTCCAGGTCCTCAGAACTCATCCACGCGCTCGCTTTCGTCTGCAGTCTCCGGCCGGGGTGTCCGGTTCCCTCCCTGTCGTCCACACGTTGTCGGCCTTCGCTCTGTTCCCAACGGGGGGAGGCCCGGGGACGTTCCACGCGAGACCCACACGGTCTGAGATCCATCATGCGTCACGGAACGGACTTTCGTGCCCGGACGAGAGGATTTCCTCGGGCCGATCCCGCCGACCGACCCCTTCGGCCACTCCCGCCGCCCCGTCAGGAGGCGTCATCGTCGAGCCGGGCGAAGGTGTCCGGAACCCCCAGGCCGCCGGCCTGGTCGAAGGGCCAGATGATCACGAACGCCCGCCCGACCACGTGGTCGATGGGCACCGCCCCGCCCCCGGGGTTGCCCTGGTTGCGCCGGGAGTCGGAGGAGATCGCCCGGTGGTCGCCCATCACCCACACGTGCCCCTCGGGCACCGTGACCGGCCCGAAATCCTCGTGCGAGGTCAGGCTGCCCGGGTAGAGGTACTCCTCCTCGTCCAGGGCGACGCCGTTGACCACGACCCGCTGCTGGTCGTCGCAGCACTCCACCACGTCACCGGGCAGGCCGATGACCCGCTTGATGTACTCCTTGCCGGTGGGCGCGGCGCCCAGCTGCTGCTGCACCCAGGTGAAACCGCGGGCGATCGGGTTGCCCGGCTCGGGGACCACCACGGTGTTGGGGTCGTCCCACGACCCGTCGCCGTTGAAGACCACGACCTCACCGCGCCGGATGTCACGGATCTCGTAGACGACCTTGTTGACGAGCACGCGGTCGCCGACCTGGAGGGTGTTCTCCATCGACCCGGAGGGAATGTAGAAGGCCTGCATCACCCAGGTCCTGATCACGAACGCCAGCACCAGGGCGATCACGATGAGGATGGGCAGTTCCTTCCAGAACGACCCCTGCGTCTCCTTGCTCATCCGCTCGTCCGCCTTCTCCTCCGCCTCGGAGGCCCCGGCTTCGGAGACAGCACTGGCTCCCGAGTCCTGATCGGACTCGGGAGCCAGTGGGGAGCCGTGCTCCTCCGGGCCGGACCGGGCGGAATCCTCGTCCTGAGCCCCGTCCGAGCCGAGGTCCCTGTCGTCTGTATTCATCGTGCCGAAGCTTATACCTCACGGGAAAACCGTGGGTGTGACTCCGGAGAGGAATCAGGCGACTACTGACCGGCGGGCTCGCGGCGCTCGCGGATGCGGGCGGCCTTGCCGCGCAGGTCGCGCAGGTAGTACAGCTTGGCGCGACGGACCCGGCCGCGGGCCGCGACCTCGTACTTCTCGATCGCCGGGGTGTGGATCGGGAAGGTCCGCTCCACGCCGACGCCGTAGCTCACCTTGCGGATGGTGAAGGTCTCGCGGCTGCCGGAGCCCTGGCGGCGGATGACAACGCCCTTGAAGACCTGGACACGGGTACGGTTGCCCTCGGTCACGCGCACGTGAACGTTGAGGGTGTCACCGGGGCGGAACTCCGGGACGTCGGAACGCAGCTGGGCCTTCTCCAGCTCCTGAATGGCGGTGTGCATCTGAATCCTCATCAATAGCGCGCCGCGTCCCACCCCGCCGCTCAAGGCGCGCGGGGATGCGCGGGCGATGGCCCGTAAGGGTCTGACTGTCGAACCGCCCGGGTGACCGACACAGAGGCCGACGTCGTACCGCCGGCATGCGGATGCCTGGGGGTCACCAGGGGGGAACCCACCCAGTTTGCCACATCCGGTGCGGCATGCCGAACCACCTGCTCAGGTGGCCTCGGGTACACCTTCTTCGGCCAGGACCTCCCGGTCCCTCCGGTCCAGGGACTCCGCGGGCATGGCGGCCACCAGATCGGGGCGGTTGCGCGCGGTCTTGCGCAGCGCCTCGTCGCGCCGCCAGCGGTCGACCGCTCCGTGGTTGCCCGACAGCAGGACGGGCGGCACCTCGCGCTCGCGCCACACGGCGGGCTTGGTGTAGACGGGGCCCTCGACCAGGTTCTCCATGCCGCCGGAGGCGAACGAGTCCTGCACCGCGGACTCCCGGTTGCCCAGCACCCCGGGCAGCAGCCGGGTGATCGCCTCGACCATGACCAGCGTCGCCGACTCCCCGCCGTTGAGCACGTAGTCGCCGATGCTGATCTCCTCGACGGGCATCCGCTCGGCGGCGTCCTGGGCGACCCGGGAGTCGATGCCCTCGTAGCGGCCGCAGCCGAACACGAGGTGCCCCTCACCGGCCAGCCGCTCGGCGTCGGCCTGCCGGAAGGGGCGGCCGCTGGGGGTGGGCAGGATGAGCCGGGCGGGCGCGTCGCCGACCACGGCGTCCAGCGCCTCGCCCCACGGCTCGGGCTTCATCACCATGCCGGGGCCGCCGCCGTAGGGGGTGTCGTCCACCGTGTTGTGGCGGTCGTGGGTCCACGAGCGCAGGTCGTGGACGTGCACGTCGAGCAGCCCGGAGGCACGCGCCTTGCCGATGAGGGACAGCTCCAGCGGCGCGAAGTAGTCGGGGAAGATGCTGATGATGTCGATGCGCACGGTGCGCCCTTCAGTCGGCGAGGTCGAGCAGCCCCGGGGGCGGGTCCAGGACGATGCGGCCGCCGGGCACGTCCACCTCGGGGACCAGCTCGACGACGAACGGGACGAGCACCTCGCGGCCGCCCGGGGCGGCCAGCACCAGCACGTCCTGGGCGTGGTGGAGCACGTCGTCCACCGTCCCGACCTCCTCGCCGTCGGTCGTCACGGCGGTCAGGCCGATGAGCTCGTGGTCGTGGAACTCGTCGGGGTCGCCGGTGGGCCCGAGGTCCTCGGAGTCGATGAGCAGGGTGGTCCCGCGCAGTTCCTCGGCGGCGGTGCGGTCGGCGACGCCCTTGAAGCGCACCAGCAGGCGACCGCTGTGCACGCGCACCGCCCCGATGGTCAGCGGGCCGGTCCCGGGCCGGTCGGTCTCCAGGGTGGAGCCGACGAAGAACCGCTCCTCGGGTGTGTCAGTGCGCACGTCGATGGCGACGTCACCGCGGATGCCGTGGGCGCGGCCGATACGGCCGACCACCAAACGCATGGGAACTCCGTCCTCCCCTCCACCGTGCGGGGTGTCGGGGAACCAGGGAAACTCGGGTGCCGGAAGGCCGTGCCGGGGAACACGGCGGGAAATGACCGTGCCCGGGACCGTGGGGCCCCGGGCACGGCTGCGGGGGCGCCGACCGAGATCGGCGCCCCCGCAAGGCGCGTCAGCGCACTTCGTTCAGGTCCAACAGATCGACGCGGACGTAGCGGCCGCCGGCCAGCGCTCCGATGACGGTGCGCAGGGCCTTGGCGGTGCGTCCGTTACGGCCGATCACCTTGCCGAGGTCGTCGGGGTGCACCCGGACCTCCAGGACTTTGCCCTTGCGGAGTCGTTTGACCCGCACCTGGACATCGTCGGTGTTCGCAACGATCCCCTTCACGAGGTGCTCAAGCGCCTCTTCCAGCACGTCAGGCCTCGCCCTCGGACTTCTCGGCCTCAGCGGTCTCGGCGGCGGGCTTCTCCGCCTTCTTCTTCGGAGCGGCGGTCTTCTTCTCGGCGCCCGGGAGCACGAGCTCCTTCAGAGCGGCCTGGAAGGCGGCCTCCTTGGCCTCCGGGTCCTTGGCCTCGGCGACCTTCAGCGGGGCCGGCGCGGCCAGGCCCTTGAACTTCTGCCAGTCGCCGGTCTTGCGCAGGAGGACCTTGACCGCGTCGGAGGGCTGGGCGCCCACGCCGAGCCAGTACTGGACCCGCTCGGAGTCGACCTCGATGAGGCTCGGGTGCTCCTTGGGGTGGTACTTGCCGATCTCCTCGATCGCCTTGCCGTCACGCTTGGTGCGGGAGTCGGCGACGACGATGCGGTACTGGGGCGTACGGATCTTGCCCATACGCTTGAGCTTCAGTTTGACAGCCACTGGAGTGGTCTTCTCCCGATTAACGGTTGAGGCGCCCGGTGGGGCGGCCACGTGGGGTTGTGGAACCCACCGGAACAGACGTGGGCGGCGGGCTAGTTAGAGGGCCGGCCCGCCACCGTTAGTCGACTACTCATTGTGCCAGACACCCGCGGGTTCCTTGGACAGCCCGGCGGCGTGGCCTACTTCTCAGGCAGCTTGAAGTCGGACAGGTCGGGCATGTTCGGCATACCGCCACCGCCGAACGCGGGCGGCAGCTGCGGCTGCTTGCCGCCGCCGAAACCCGGGGGCAGCTGGGGCTGGGCGTTCTCCTGCTGCTCCTTGCGGCGCTGCTGGCGCTCCAACTCCTGCTGGCGGGCCTTCATCGGGTTGCCGCTGCGCTGCTTGCCCTTCTTCTTCTGCTGGGCCTTGGCCTTCTTGCGGGCGCCGCCGCCACCGCCGCCGCCCATGCCGGGCATGCCGGGGATCCCGGGCATGCCGCCGTTCTTCATCTTGCGCATGACCTTCTGCGCCTCGAAGAACCGGGTGACCAGGTTGTTGACGTCACTGACCTGCGTGCCCGAACCGTTGGCGATGCGCAGCCGGCGCGAGCCGTTGATCATCTTGGGGTTGGAGCGCTCACCGGGCGTCATCGACTGGATGATCGCCTGTAGGCGGTCCAGGGCCTTGTCGTCGATGTTGTCGATCTGCTCGCGCATCTGGCCCATGCCGGGCATCATGCCGAGCAGGTTGCCGATGGGGCCGAGCTTGCGGACCATCATCATCTGCTGGAGGAAGTCGTCCAGCGTGAAGTCCTCGTCCGACGCCATGGTCGAGGCCATCTTCTGGACCTCGGCCTCGTCGAACGTGCGCTGCGCCTGTTCGATGAGTGTGAGCACGTCACCCATGTCCAGGATGCGCGAGGCCATCCGGTCCGGGTGGAAAAGGTCGAAGTCGTCCAGCTTCTCGCCGGTGGAGGCGAACATGATGGGACGGCCGGTGATGTGCCGGATCGACAGCGCGGCACCGCCGCGGGCGTCGCCGTCGAGCTTGGTGAGGGCGACCGCGTCGTAGCCGACCCCGTCCAGGAATGCCTGGGCGGTGTTGACGGCGTCCTGACCGATCATCGCGTCGACGACGAAGATGATCTCGTCCGGCGAGACGGCGTCGCGGATGTCCGCGGCCTGCTGCATCATCTCGGTGTCCACACCGAGGCGGCCCGCGGTGTCGATGACGACGATGTTGTGGTTGTTGCGCTCGGCGAACTCGATGGACCGGCGCGCGACCTCGACCGGGTCGCCCACGCCGTTGCCGGGCTCGGGCGCGAAGACGGGGGTGCCGGCGCGCTCACCGACGACCTGGAGCTGGGTGACCGCGTTGGGACGCTGGAGGTCGGCGGCGACCAGCAGCGGCGTGTTGCGCTGCGCGCTCAGCCACTTGGCGAGCTTGCCCGCCAGGGTGGTCTTGCCGGCGCCCTGGAGGCCCGCCAGCATGATGACGGTGGGCGGGTTCTTGGCGTAGCGGATCTGCCGGGTCTCGCCGCCGAGGATCTCGATGAGCTCCTCGTTGACGATCTTGATGACCTGCTGGGCCGGGTTGAGGGCCTTGGAGACCTCCTCGCCCCGGGACCGCTCCTTGATCCGCGCGATGAAATCACGGACCACGGGCAGGGCGACGTCCGCCTCCAACAGCGCGAGACGGATCTCCCGCGCGGTCGCGTTGATGTCCTCCTCGGACAGGCGCCCCTTGCCGCGCAGCGAGGAGAAGACCGATGTCAGCCGGTCGGAAAGCGTCTCGAACACGAGTGTGGCCAGTCCTTCGTCTCGGAATTGGTCTCTAAGCCTACCCGGACCTCATCACACCGACGGAAACCCGTCGGGGCGCCCGGAACGGTGAGGAGGGGCCGGGAAACCCCGGCCCCTCCCCCTCGCGGACACGGAGCGCGTCAGTTGCCGCCCTCGTCCTCTTCGCTCTCCTCGTCGGCGGGCTCGCCGCCGCCGGACAGCGTCGCCTCACGCTGCTCGTTCAGGGCCTCCAGCATGCTCTCCTGCTGGCCGCCGGGCAGGCCCCGCGTGCTCAGGGTGGCGTTGCCGTCGATCGTGTACGTCTGCTGGGTCTGGCTGACGATGTTGTAGTCGGCGCTGCACGACAGGTCCAGCGTGCCGCCCGCCTCCAGGTTCCCGCTGTCGTCGCAGGTCTGCTCGCCGATCTCGGAGTTGCTGAAGGTCACGTCCATGCGGACGGCGACCGTGCCGGTGCCGGTACCGGCGGCGTCGCGGACGGTGCCCGACCAGGTGCAGTCGGGGCCGTCCTCGCAGGTCATCTCGGCCTGGCCGTCCCAGCCGACCTCGATGCGCGCGTCGCGCGAGGAGCCGAGCTCGTCCGTGGTGGTGGCGACGACCCCGTCGTAGAGCGCCTCGACGGCGGCGGTGTCGGCCTCGGCCAGGTCCAGGCGCACCTGCGGGCCGCTCTCGGCCTCCGGGACCACGAGCTCCTCGATGGCGATGCGCTTGATCTGGCCGCTCTCGGCGTCGATCCACATCTGGTTGCGCTCACCCGCCAGGTCGATGCGGTGGGTGAGGGTGCCGTCCAGGTTCTCCTCGACCGCCTCGTCCGACTCCAGCTCGATGCCGCCGAGGGCCTCGGCGAGGACCGGCGGGGCGAGCACGGCGCTGGGGTCGATCCCGGCCTGTGCGGCGGAGGCGCGCACCCAGTTGCCGCCGAACTCGTCGAAGTCGGGGGCGAAGACGCCCTGGTCGAGCCAGAAGTCCTCCAGCGCCCGGATGAAGATCCGCCCGTCGGCGCTGATGAGGTCGGCCTCGATGCTCCCGGAGCGGATGGTGCCGTTGGCGGCGCCGCCGTCGGCGACGGTGAGCGAGGCGTCGCGCACGTCGGCGCCCACGCTCTCGGCGACCTGGCCGGTGACGACCAGTCCCTGGTACTCGGCGAGGTCGGTCAGCGCCTGTTCCACCAGGGGCGCGGCGGCCACCGGCTCGGCGGGTTCGGGGCTGGGCTCCCCCCCGCCGCCGGGACGCAGGTCGCTCAGGTCGATGGAGCATCCGGCCAGGCCGAGCACGACCGTCGCACCCGCCGCGGCGAGCACGGTGCGCCCGCCCCTGCGAAGCCTGTTGTGAATGACCGGCGCCATCTTGCCTCCTGACCCCGCTGCGCGGGGCACGTACGAATCAGCGTGGTTTCTTCCGGGAGTCCGGTCGGGGTGCGCCCCCTCGACCCGTTCGCCCCCTGGGATGCGCCTGCGCACTCCCGGGTTCGGGTCGGCATGGGCGTTTCGCGCGATCCGGCCGCGCGACCGGCTTCGGCGGTGTCCGGGCCCCGACCGCGCCGCCTGGCCAGGGTATCGAACCACAGCACAGAACACGGCCAACATCCGGTACGAATGCCCCCATATGCCACGCAAGCGGTGTTTCCGCGAACGGCAACGGGGCCGGCGGGGATCACTCCCCGCCGGCCCCTGGGTCACCTCACCGCGTCAGCGGCGCAAGGCCCCCGGCCTCAACGTTGAAGACTAGGCCTTGGCCTGCGGTGAGGCCGTCTCCCCGCCCGGAGGCGTCGGCGAGGAGACCGCTTCCGCCTCCAGCTCGTCCAGCTCGTCGAAGGCGTAGGCCGACTCGGCGTGGAGCTCGTGGTCGAGCCCGTTGGTCTCGACCTCTTCGGGGATGCGGAACCCGATGACGAGGTCGATGATCTTGCCGATGACGAAGGTGACGACGAAGGAGTAGACCATGACGCCGACGACCGAGATGGCCTGGACGGCGAGGAGGCCGACGCCGCCCCCGTAGAAGAGGCCGGCCGAACCGCCGGTGGCCTCGGCGGCCAGGAAGCCCAGGGCCAGGCAGCCGATGATGCCGCCGACCATGTGGATGCCGACCACGTCCAGGGCGTCGTCGTACTTGAACTTGAACTTCCAGCTGATGGCGTAGGCGCAGATCGCGCCGGCGAGCAGGCCCAGGACCACGGCACCGACCGGGGTGACGTTGGCGGCGGCGGGGGTGATGGCGACCAGACCGGCGATGGCGCCGGAGGCGAAGCCCAGCGCGCTGACCTTGCCGTAGCGGATGCGCTCGACCAGCATCCAGGCGGCGGTGGCGGCGGCGGTGGCGACCTGGGTGTTGACCAGGGCCAGGCCGGCGGTGGCGTCGGCGGCGTAGGCGGAACCCGCGTTGAAGCCGAACCAGCCGAACCACAGGAGCGCGGTGCCCAGCAGGACGAACGGCAGGTTGTGCGGGCGCATGGACTCCGAGCCGAAGCCCTTGCGGCGGCCGAGCACGAAGGTCAGGGCCAGTGCGGCGGCACCGGCGTTGATGTGGACCGCGGTACCGCCGGCGAAGTCGATGACCTCGTAGCCGCCGATGGCCAGGTCCCCGACCCAGCCGCCGCCCCAGACCCAGTGGGCGACGGGGAAGTAGACCAGCAGCGCCCAGACCGGGGCGAACAGCAGCCAGGCGCCGAACTTGGCGCGGTCGGCGATGGCACCGCTGATCAGGGCCACGGTGATGATGGCGAACATCATCTGGAAGCCGGCGTCGACCAGGAGCGGGTAGCCGCCCTCGGAGTCGACCTCACCGATCAGGCTGGTGAGACCGACGTAGTCGAAGCCGCCGATGAACGCCTGCATGGGCCCGAAGCCCTCGGAGTAGGCCAGCGAGTGGCCGACCAGGACCCAGAGCACGCTGACGACCGCGATGCTGGCGAAGCTCATCAGCATCATGTTCAGGACGCTCTTGGCCCGCGACATGCCTCCGTAGAAGAAGGCCAGGCCCGGTGTCATGAGCATCACGAGCGCGGCACTGGTCAACAGCCAGGCCGTCGTGCCGGTGTCAATCATTACGTCGCCTCCATAGGACGGACGGGGGATTGTCTGTGAGGGCGGCAGTCAGCGAGCGCATCATCGGGCCCGATGCAGATCACCACGCAGGCAACTTTCCGACCGGGGTGTTTCTCGGTGGCGCCCCATGTGTTGCACCGGGGTAAAAGGACAGCCAGTCGTGTTAACGGCCCGTGAACAGACCCCCCGAGAGCGACCAATGCACGTGCATCGACGCAGAGCGAACGCCCCCTCCTCGACAGTGCGCAATAATCCGGACACAGGCAGTGACATCTCACAGTGATAACGAAGCCATTGCCAGGAAGTCACCCCGCCGTGTAACACCGGTATTTCAATTGCATGACGTGGGTCACAGGCAACTCACGCGGCGCCCCGGACACGGCGACGGCCGACCGCCCCGTGCGGGGCGGCCGGCCGTCGTGGCGGGACCTCGCGGCTAGCCGAGGATCGCGTCCACGAACACCTCGGGGTCGAACGGCGCCAGGTCGTCGGGGCCCTCGCCCAGACCGACCAGCTTGACCGGCACACCCAGTTCCCGCTGGACCTGCACGATGATGCCGCCCTTGGCGGTGCCGTCCAGCTTGGTGAGCGCGATGCCGGTCACGTTGACCACCTCGGCGAACACGCGCGCCTGGCGCAGGCCGTTCTGGCCGGTGGTGGCGTCCAGCACCAGCAGCACCTCGTCCACCCGGGACTTCTTCTCCACAACGCGCTTGACCTTGCCGAGCTCGTCCATCAGGCCCGTCTTGGTGTGCAAACGCCCGGCGGTGTCGATGATCACGGTGTCGACCCCGTCGGCGATGCCGCGCGCCACGGCGTCGAAGGCCACGCTGGCCGGGTCGGCGCCCTCCTCCTTGCGCACGACCGGAGCGCCCACCCGCGAGCCCCAGGTCTGGAGCTGCTCGCTGGCGGCGGCGCGGAAGGTGTCGGCGGCGCCCAGGACGACCGTGCGGCCGTCGCCCACCAGCACCCGGGCCAGCTTGCCCGTGGTGGTGGTCTTCCCGGTGCCGTTGACGCCGACGACCATGATGACCGCGGGGCGGTCGCCGTGCGGCGCGGTGCGCACCCCGCGGTCGGCGTCGGTGCGGATCTGGGCGAGCAGTTCCTCGCGCAGCAGGGCGCGGACCTCGTCGCGGTCGCGGGTCCCCAGCACCTTGACCTTGGTGCGCAGGTTCTCCACGATCTGCGTGGCGGAGGTGACGCCGATGTCGGCGGTGATGAGGGTGTCCTCGATCTCCTCCCAGGCGTCCTCGTCCAGGGAGGAGGAGGACAGGAGGTTGAGCAGCCCCTGGCCCAGGGCGCTCTGCGACCGGGCGAGCCGGGCACGCAGCCGGACCATGCGCCCGGCCGAGGGCGGGGGCGTCTCCAGCTCGGGTTCGGCGGGGGCCGCGGGCGCGGTCTCCTGCGCCGGGGGCGCCTGGGCGGGCGGGAGGAGGTCGGCGCCGCCGTCCTTCTCCCGGTCCTGCGGGGCGGTCGGCTCGGGGGCCCGGGTGACCTCGGGGGCGGTGTCCTCCTCACCCGGCGCGACCGAACGCCGGGTCCTGACCAGGAAGAATCCGCCGACGGCCGCGAGCACGAGGACGATGGCAAGACCTGCGTACAAGTAGATTTCCATAGCCCGCCCAGTCTCCCAGAGTGTTCGACGCGTTCGCATCACGCCGTAGTGGCGTGCCGGGAACGAACCGGTGGCCGGATGCGGCCCGGTTCAGACGGAGCGGTGGCGTGTGGTGCGCAGGATCAGGACGAAGAACGGCGCGCCCAGGAACGCGGTGACCACCCCGATGGGCAGCTCGGCCGGGGCCACCACGGTGCGCGCGACGATGTCGACGGCGACCAGGAAGGCCGCGCCGATGATCATGGTGACCGGCAGGATCGCCCGGTAGCTCGACCCCACCAGCCGGCGCACGATGTGCGGCACCACGATCCCGACGAACCCGATGAGGCCGCTCACCGACACCGCGGCGGCGGTGGCCAGGGAGGCGGCGGAGATCACGATGATCCGCACCACGGCCGGGTTCATCCCCAGGCTGACGGCCTTGTCGTCGCCCAGCGCGAGCAGGTCCAGCAGGTGGCCGCACACCAGCAGGACGAGCATCCCGGTCACCGCGTAGGGGGCGATCAGGCGCACGTCGTCCCAGCCGCCCCGGCCCAGTCCGCCCAGCAGCCAGGCGTAGATGCGCTGGAGCTGGTCGGTGCCCATCTGCTGCACGAACGTCTGGACGGCCGACAGGAACGAGGACACCGCCACCCCGGCCAGGACGAGCGCGGCCGTGCCGCCCCCGCCCGCGGTGGCGCCGAGCAGGTAGGCGGCGGCGACCCCGACCAGGGCCCCGGCGAACGCGGCCACCGGCACCAGCGCCCGCGGATCGTCGCTGATCCGGCCGCCGAGGACGATGACCGCGGTGGCGCCCAGTCCGGCCCCGGCGGCGGCGCCCAGCAGGTAGGGGTCGGCCAGCGGGTTGCGGAAGACGCCCTGGTAGGCGGCGCCCGCGGTGGCCAGCAGGGCGCCGACGACGGCGCCCATGACCACCCGGGGCAGCCGGAGTTCGACCAGCAGGGCCGCCTGCCGCTCGGTGAGCGGCGACTCCACGCCGAGCGGCAGAAGGCTCAGCAGGTGCCGGGCGATGTCGGCGGCGGACAGGGAGGCCGCTCCCGCGGAGATCCCGAAGAGGACGGCCACGGCCAGCAGGGCCAGACCGCCCGCACCCCAGCCGAGGGGGGCACCGACGACGCCCCGGGGCACTACTTGTCCGTGTTCTCTAGAACGGTGTCGCCGACGAGCCGGGCGAAGTCGACCACGCGCGGTCCCCAGCGGGAGGCGATGTCGGCGTCGAGCAGGTAGACGGCGTCGTTCTGCACGGCGGTGACGGTGTCGAAGGCGGGGCGTTCGGCGACGGCCCGGGCGGCGGCCTCGTCACCGTAGGACAGGTAGATCAGGTCGGGGTCCTCCTCGACGATGTACTCCTGCGAGAGCTGCGGGTAGCCCCCGGCGGCGCCGTCCTCGTCGGCCGCGTCGGCGATGTTGACCAGTCCGAACGAGGAGTAGACCTGGCCGACGAAGGTGGCGGAGGTGGCGGCGTAGGGGGTCTCGTCCAGCTCCTGGTAGAAGGTCAGGCCGCTGGCTCCCGCCTCGGCGCAGACCTCTTCGACGACCTCGGCGAACTCGGTCTCGACCCGGGTCGCCTCGGCGTCGGCGTCCTCGCTGTGGCCGGTGGCGTCGCCCAGCAGGCGGATCTGGGCGTAGGTGTCCTCCAGGGTGGCGGCGGCCGGCAGGACCAGGGTGGGGATGTCCACCTCGCCGAGCTGTTCTGCGACCTCGACGGTGCTGTCGGACATGACGACCAGGTCGGGGTCGTACTCGGTGACGGCCTCGACGCTGGGTGTGAACCCGCTCAGGTCGGTGGTGGGCGCCTCGGGCGGGTAGTCGGAGTACTCGTCGGCCGCCTCGACCAGGTCGCCCGCGCCGATGGCGAAGAGCATCTCGGTGTGGCTCGGGGAGAGGGAGACGATCCGCTCGGGGGCGGCCTCCAGGGTGACCTCGCCGGTGGCGTCGGTGAGGGTGACCGGGAAGGTGCCGTCGCCGACGCCGGGGCGGTCCGGGTCGGCCGCGGGCGGGGCGCAGGTCGCGGCGGCGGTGTCGGTGCCCGGCTCGGCGGACTCGGCGGGCTCGGGCTCCTCGCCCGGGCCTGCGCAGGCGGTGAGGGCGAGCGTCGCGCCCAGTAGGGCGACGGGAAGTCGGTGTGCGATCCGCACGGTGCTCCTTGTGGAACCGGGGGAAGGGGAGCGCCCTTGGCGGAGGACGGCCTGTCCCTCCCACGAGGACGGTGTCGTGCGGTGTCGGTCGGGCGACCCGGCTCGTCCCCGCCGGGGCGGGGCTTCACGGTTGCGGGGCAGCGCCGGGTTGGGCGACCTGAACCGGTCGCGGTACCGGACTTCGCTTCGTCGACACCGGCCGGTCGCCCGTGTGCGGGGCGGATCGGCCCCACCACTGTACTGGTCGCCACCCGGCGGTGACCGACCGGGCGCACACCGCATCCACCTGGGCCTTCTTCGAGAACACCCGAAGAAAAGGGACTCGGTTCCACGATTTCGGCCTTCAAAAATACGGACGAAAAGGACTTTTCATGCTTTTTCTTCCATGCACCACAAACGCCACGTGGGAGCGTTTTCACCCTTCGTGTGGCCAGATTGAGTCTTGGCGAACATTGACACAGAGATGGCACACAGCAATGATCTCGTTGCTATGCGCGCCATTTAACCGAGTAAGGACTTGACGCGGTGTATAGCCCCAACCGTGTACTCCCGTACCCCCACGGGCTGTCCCGCCACCATTCCCCCGGCGTCCCGAGGCGCGCGCAGAGAAGGGATGTGTTGACAAGGTGGCACCCCACCGTAAACACCTGGCGTCACTCGCCGGGCTGACCCTGTTGGCGGGCCTCGCCTCCGCCACCCCGGCGGGAGCCGACGAGATCTCGGAGCTCGCGCCCCTGCACCCCGTTCCCGCCCCCGGGAACGGCGAACTGGTCCATCAGGCGAACGGCCTGTGGTTCATCGAACTGGAGAGCCCGCCCACCACCCAGGGCACCTCCGAGGCGAAGGTCGACGCAGAACAGGACGAGTTCCGCACCGAGGCCGAGGAATCCGGCCTGGAGTACGACGAACGCCACTCCTACACCGACCTGTGGAACGGCTTCTCCGTCGAGATGGACGACGCCCAGGTCGGCACCGCACGCTCGATCCCCGGGGTGCAGGCCATCTACCCCGTCGTCACCTACGAGATCCCCGAGGCGCAGGAGAGCGACCCCGACCTCGACACCGCACTCCCCATGACCGGCGCCGACATCGCCCAGAACGAGCTCGGCCTGAAGGGCGAGGGCGTGCGGGTCGCCATCATGGACACCGGCGTCGACTACACCCACCCGGACCTGGGCGGCGGCGGCTTCCCCAACGACCGCGTGGTCACCGGGCACGACTTCGTCGGCGACGACTTCAACGCCCAGGACCCGGACTCCGTCCCGGTGCCCGACGCCGACCCCCAGGACTGCAACGGCCACGGCACCCACGTCGCGGGCATCGTCGGCGCCGAGGGCGAGGTCACCGGTGTGGCCCCCGACGTCGAGTTCGGCGCCTACAAGGTGTTCGGCTGCTCCGGCTCCACCACCTCCGACATCATGATCGCGGCCATGGAGCAGGCGCTGGCCGACGACATGGACGTGCTCAACATGAGCATCGGATCCTCCCACTCCTGGCCGCAGTACCCGACCGCCACCGCCTCCGACAACCTGGTCGACGAGGGCATGGTCGTCGTCGCCTCCATCGGCAACGAGGGCGCCACCGGCCTGTACTCCGCGGGCGCCCCCGGCCTGGGCGAGGACGTCATCGGCGTCGCCTCCTTCGACAACACCCACGTGCGGACCGCCACCGCCGTCGCACAGCCCAGCGGCGAGTCGATCGCCTACATGGAGATGGACGACGCCCCGGTGCCGCCCACCTCGGGCACCACCGACCCGCTCGCCGAGGCCGGCCGGGCCTGCACCTCCCTGGGCGACACGGTCGGCGACATGACCGGGCGGACCGCGCTCGTCGTCCGCGGCGAGTGCACCTTCGCCGAGAAGTACGACGCGGCCGTGGCGGCCGGCGCCACCGGCGTGGTCATCTACAACAACGTGCCCGGCCTGTTCGCCGGCGGCGGCGTCGCCGCGGGCGAGGCCTTCTCCGTCGGCATCTCCGACACCTCCGGCGCCCACCTGCTCGAACTGCTCGGGGGAGACGAGCCCGTCACCCTGACCTGGACCGATGAGAGCGCCACCGTCCCCAACCCGACCGGCGGGCTGATCAGCTCCTTCAGCTCCTACGGCCTGGCCGCGGACCTCACCGTCAAGCCGGACATCGGCGCCCCCGGCGGTCTGATCAACTCGACCTACCCCATGGCCAAGGGCGGCTACGCCACCATCAGCGGCACCTCGATGTCGTCGCCGCACGTGGCGGGCGGCGTGGCACTGCTCCTCCAGGCCCGGCCCGACCTGGACGCGCACGAGGTCCGCACCGTCCTTCAGAACAGCGCCGACCCCAGAGCCTGGTGGGGCAACCCCGGCCTCGGCTTCCTGGACAACGTCCACCGCCAGGGCGCGGGCATGCTCGACATCCCCGGCTCGGTGCTGGCCGCCTCCACGGTCACCCCCGGCAAGCTGTCCCTGGGCGCGACCGAGGGCCCGGCCACGGAGACCATCACCATCACCAACGACGGTGACGACGAGGCCGTCTACGAGCTGTCCCACGAGAGCGCGCTGGGCACCCACGGGAACACCTTCGCGCCGAGCTTCAACGACGGCTTCGCCGACGTGGCGTTCGACTCCGACGAGGTGACCGTCCCCGCGGGAGCCTCCGTGGACGTCCAGGTCACCGTGACCCCGCCCGCCCGCGACTACGAGCAGATGATCTACGGCGGCTACGTGGTGGTGTCCCAGGCCGACGGCGAGACCTTCCGGGTCCCCTACGCCGCCTACAACGGGAACTACCAGGAGATCACCGCCCTCACCCCGACCGACAACGAGCTGCCCTGGCTGACCCGGATCACCGACTGCGCCGCTTTCTCGGGCCTGGAGTGCGCCGACGGCGGTTCGTTCGAGAACCGCCCCGACGGCGAGACCTACACCCTGGAGTGGGTGGACGGCCTGCCCGACGTGCCGTACGTCATCGCGCACTTCGACCACCACGTCACCGAGCTGGAGCTGGTGATCATCAACGAGCGGACGGGCCGCCCGGTCCACCCGCGCAACAACATCGCGGTGTCGGTCGACCACGTCGGCCGCAACGCCACGCCGACCTCGTTCCACAGCTACGTGTGGGACGGCACCTACCTCGACGCGCACGGCCGCGTCAAGGAGGTGCGGGACGGCGACTACCGGCTGGAGCTGCGCGCCCTCAAGGCGCTCGGCGACGCCGGCAACCCCGACCACTGGGAGACCTGGACCTCCCCGGTCATCACCATCGACCGGGGCTGACCCCTCCCCGGCCCGCGGCCGTCCCCTCCACCGGAGGGGGCGGCCGCTCCCGTGTGCGCACCCGGGTGTCGCCCCGGAAGCACCCCTGTTCGACCAAGCCGTGCCGCCGCGCTCACAATGGTCGGCTCAGGAGCACGCGGCCACGGGAGACGGACATCATGCGGGCGGCGATCGCGCAGGTGGACTGCGCACCGACCAACTTGGTCCAGGTCCGGCGGAGCATCGACGAGGCCGCGATCCGGAGCGCCTAACCGGCCGTCTTCCCTGACCTGAGCCCTGCACGGGTACACGCAGGAGACGGTCGCGGAGGACACCTCCCTGCTCCTGGACGATTCCCCGGCTACTGGGACTGGGCGCGCACGGACGTGACGACCCGGTCGGGCTCTAAGCTTGTTGTTCAACCTCGACCCGTGGCCCGGACACCCCTCGGACCACGGGTTTCTTCGTTCCCTGACAACAGCAACAGCCGTCCCCATGCTTCGAGACGTCGGGTAACGAAGCAAGCAAGAGACGGCCGCTATGACAATCCTTGCCGCTCACAACGCCCACGTCGGGTCGCTGCCCGCCTTGTCCCGCTTCCGAGCCGACCTGCACGCCTGCCTGCCCCGCCGTGCCGACGCCCTGTTCGAGCTGTGCGACGCGATCCTGTGCGCGGACAGCCCTGTCACCTGCCTGCCCGAGCCGACCCTGTTCGCCGAACACCAGCGCGGTCACGGCGCGATGTACAACGCCCTCAACCACGGCCGCGTCCACCTCGACCGGCTGCGCTGATCCCTGGCGTCCCTACCACTGCCGCGGGCGGCCGACAGGCGCATCGTGCTGGCGGCGGACGTCTCACCCCCTCGAACTGCTCAAGACCACCGCCCGTCAACGGCCCCTGGCTTGGCAGCAGGAACTCGGCCTCGGCCTGGACCCCGCCGAGGACGGGCCACTGCCCATCACCGCCACCCGAGCCGCCCACCTCACCGACGCCCTGACCACGGCCTACAACGCCCTGAGCCTGGACCGCGCCTGCGAAGGCGACGAGGTCTTCCACCACCTGGTCCTGGTCAGGATCATCGAGCCGACCAGCGAACTCGGTTTCCTGCGCGTGCTGGCCGAGACCGGTATCGCCCCGTCTTCTACAGCACCATCAAGCGCCGTCTGCCCGCCTACTCCGGCCAGAGGTTGAGAGAGTCGCTGGCCGCCGCCTGCGCCCGCCACGCGGGGCTGGGCTCGGCCACCCTGGTGCTCTACGACATGACCATCCTGTACTTCGAGACCGACACCGGCGACGGATTCCGTGAGTCCGGCTTCTCGAAGGAGCGTCGCCTGGAACCGCGGATCACCCTGGACCTGCTCACCGACGCGTCCGGGTTCCCGTTGATGGTCAACGCGTTCGAGGGCAACAAAGCCGAGACCACCACCATGCTGCCCACCCTCAAGGCGTTGATGGCCGCCCACGGCCTGCGCGAGGTCATCATCGTCGCCGACTCCGGGATGGTCTCGGACGCGAACATGCGCGCCATCCAGACCGAGGACCTGACCTTCATCCTCGGAATGCGGGTCTCCGACATCCCCTACCCGATCAAGGGGTGGCGCCAAGCCCACCCCGGCCAGGAGATCCTCGACCGGCACCTCTTCACCCAGCCCTGGCCGGCCGGGCCCTCGGATGGGCGCAAGGACCGGGTCCGCTACTACCGGTACTCGGCCGACCGGCCCCGCAGGACGCTCAAGGGCATCGACGAACAGGTCCGCAAGGCCGAGCAGGCCGTTGCGGGCAAGACCTCGGTGAAGCGGAACAGGTTCGTGAAACTGACCGGCGCGGTCAAGTCCGTCAACCGCACCCTGGAGACCAAAGCGCGGGCCCTAGCGGGGATCAAGGGGTATGTCACCAACATCTGCGATCCCACCCCCGAACTCGTCATCAGGGTCTACCACCGGCTCTTCGAGATCGACTGGACCGAGCGACCGCTTCGCTCCCGGGGACGTGCTACACGACGGGGGTAGCCACCCTGGCCACCCCTGTGATCACAGCTGGTCACCGCCGCCCCGTAGGCGACGCAGGAAATAACGGCGCTGGTCAAGCGGCTGGACGGGATCGAGTCGCGGCGGGAATGATCCGGTTCGCCGAACGCCCGTTCACTCGTGGATGTGATCGCGGGGGCCGTCCCCAAGACGGTCCCCGAGGCGAAGTGGTCGACGGTGGTGCTCTGGCCGGACATGTTGACGCACTTCCACCGGCCCGAGGTCCGGCAGGCGATCGTGGAGGCCCTGGGGTACCGGATGGAGGTACCGGACCGGGGCGTGTGCTGCGGGCTGAACCGGCACTCCACCGGACGGCTCGACATCGCCGAGCGGGTGCTCGGGCGCACCCCGGCCGACTTCGTCGCCGACCACGACGGCCCGTGGCCGTTCGGGCGGGTGGAGGCCGCGGTGGTCACCCAGGCCTCTTGCCGCCAAAAGGCCAAGGGCACCTACGCACCCGACCGCGGGGTCTGTCATGTCTGAGAGTGGATGTGGACGAGAGATCAGTTCGGGCTGCTGCGGCCTGGCCGGGAACTTCGGCTTCGAGCGCGGTCTCTGGGGGATATTCCAAGCTTCAGTCGAAGACAAGCTCTATCCCAAGGCCCACGGCGCCGCCAACGGCGTCCTGGTCCTGACGGACGGCTTCTCCTGCCGTACCCAGATCGCCCAAAGCACCGACCTCACCGGCTCGCACCTGACCCAGGTGCTGTGCTCGGCCCTGCCCCGCCCCGCGAGGGGCGGGTCAAGCGGAGTCCAAGCACTCCGGGTAGCAGGGATAGGTTTCGCGGGCCCCTGTAGGAACGAAAGCCTCATAAGCCAGAGGGTCGTAATCCCCATTCTCGTCGTCGATGTCCATCATGTGCAGTTCGACCTGGACGGAGATCTTTTCGAGCACAACGTAGTGATCCTCGACCGCGCCCCTGCGCTGCCACCACCCGCCGTAGACGAGAGCCCATGTGTGTTCGAGGTATTCCGCGGCCTGATCACCGGTCAGCCGGTACAGCTCCACATACAGATGGTCCGGAGGTTCCCGTTCCGACCCGTTGTCGTACTTTTCGGCTTCAACCACGACGAGCGCCTCGGGCCGCGTCGCCTCCCAGATCTCCGGATGCGCGGCCACTCTGAACTCGGGGAGGGTCCGTGCGTGCTCGATGACTTCAGCGAACCGCTCATCCGGATCTTTTACGGCGGTCGCGCCGACGTACAACAGGCCCCCACCCAGAGCCAAGGACACCGTGAGCACGATAACGAATAATTTATTCACCTTCGGACTTTCTTCCCACCTTCGCGTTTCATATAATGGAATCTAAAGACGACATGCGACATAGTCCTCAATATTTTCCAAATATTCATCTTCCGATGAAAGGGAACCTTGAAATCTGTCATGCCACAGGCTGAAAAACCGACCACCCGTCATCTCTTCACCACACCAGTTCAGCGTTTTCAGGGAGAGAACCGTGGTGAGCGCTTGACCCACGTCGTCGAAACTTATGTCATGATCACCTCCCACATTCCAGGTCTCCTCGTCGAAATTCACAGAAATCTCCCCACTCTGTTCAACCAGGATCCCAGACTCGACAAGAACCTGGTGATTTGAGTCCCATCTCTCACCCTTGGGGTCAGAAAGGAAAACCTGTTGCTCGTCCAGGAGGATGACTTCATCGGCATCCTCCCCTTGAAGCATGGCATCGAGTATGTGGAGCTTCGCCATCCTCGACGACCACCTAAGGCTCACATCACCAAGGCCATCGCCCTCCTCAGCTACTTCCTCCGTCGGATGACAAGAGGCCGCGATGAGCGTTAAGCAAAGAGGAGTCATAAAAAAAATTTTACTTAGAGAGGAGGATGGGATGAGTTGAAAAATTGAAACTTTACGGCGATTCTCACCCGAGATCGGCCCAATATCCATCCTTCATGTCCTCCTTTTCAAATTTGAGTCCACTGTAGTCCGTCTGTGAATCACTAAAAGCTTCGGAAAACGAATCAGCCAGTTGCCCCCCAGTGTCTCCAATGCCAGGAATCCAATCCACGGGAGCCTCTTGAAGAACAAACTTCAAGGCCTGACTCACATCTTGATCCGCAGAATTTACGCTCCACTCATCGGCATCCGATACTACAGTGAATCCGGCCTCGCTCTCGACGATGATACCCGCATCGCTGAGAATTTCAATCGGCCCCCTGCCGTCAACTCGAAGGCCAGGATCGAAATACGGAAGGTCGCCACCATTATTATCCAAAAATGCATCGAGAACATGCAATCTAGAATTCACGTCAACCCACATTGAGCTCTTATGGGCGCCTCCGGAAGGATTTTGCGAATCAATAGAGGCCGACACACGTTCGATCAAATCCTGTTTCGCAGATTCAGCCGAATAGTCGAAAGCCCCGGAAAGCACGATACCGACGACCGGGATCTCTCCCAGAGCCGCGGAGCCCACCCCCTTAAGAGAAGAATAGATCCGCTCCTTGTTGTTCCTTGCACCTTCCTCGTCCAATCCCATTCTAATTGCTTCATTATGGAACGCTGCATCGACAAGCGCATTAAGGCGAGCGGCCGAAGCTCCTGTATTTTCAGTTTCACCGGTGGTTGTCATACGATCAAGATGACCTTGATGATAAGTTTCCAATGCGGAGACGACCCCTACAGCAGAATCTTCTTCACCGAGAAGGTACTCGAGGAACACCAGGCGGTCGCCGGGACTCATCTCAAAGGTTCCACTGGAATCGTTCCATACAGGGTCCCCGCTTCCCCGCTCCCACGAGAATTCAATCGCTTCTCCATCCATTCCGGCCTGACCAGCAAAGCTGTCGATATAGGCGGCATAGATGTTAACCAAGCTGTCAGCGATATCAGGGTTCAGCGCAGTGAACGTAGCATTCTCCACTTTGCTTCCATCTTCACCGAAGAAGTCAAGGCCAGTCAGCCTGTTGTACATCTCCTCATTGGCCAAGGTTTCTATCAGGCCAACAGCGGCTTCAGCAGCACGGGTCCTCTCAGATTCGTTCCCTTCCAAGTCCACGGCATCCTGATATATCCAGTCCGTCAGGCCGGTGACCGCAGGACGTCCTTCAATATCACCATCTGACCAATCATGCGTAAAAAGACCTTCCAAAACATCTTCCAAGAGAACACTGTCCTCAGAGCCGAAATACGGGCTATCAAAATCTCCTACGAGCAGAGAATAATTAGCGTCCTTATTTCTCGTGGAGACATCCAGAACCGCATCCAAGTAGTAATCCTGACTCTTATCAAAAAGAGTCGACCCCAACCAGAGCTCAGTCGTGTCCAAGTTCGAGAGCAGCGCGTATCCAGTAGTACTGGTGAGGTTAGCCGAGAACGTGGTTCCCGCCTCCGAATCTCCGGACGCATGATCGAAAAGCACACCCAGTCGAATAAAGTTACTCCCCCATTCCCCCTCCCTGTGATCATCACCCATGGCATTCGGGCCGAGGGCTGCGGCTTGGACACTTCCAGGAAGGTATTCGAAATTTCCCCCGATCGACTCGTTCGAGAGGAATATCAAATTATCAGCAAGGGTCCCCAGAATGAGCTCCCTCTCTTGTTCGCTGAGATCCGCACGATCTCCAAGGACCTGGGGGAGCGCAAGAACTCCCAAATCCTCGCCTTGCAGATCACCGCCCATGGGAGCCTGAAATTCACCCTCTAGACCGCCGTAGAAGGCTTCAAGAAAGTCCAGCTCCTCCGGTGACAAACTTTCTCCATTGGCCAGCTTTCTAGATGCAACATCATTGAGATAATCTAGAGTCCGAAGCAATAGGGGAGGAATTTCACCTCCAGAATTCACAGCTTCAGAGAACTTGTCCGCCCACTCTTCTCCACTACCCCAATCCAATTCGATGGGAACGGGCTGACCATATCCAAAAATGGCGTAAGGAGCCCAGCCCAGCAGACCACTGCGCACCAGATATTCGATGTTATCCTCACTGCTAGGACCGTCCTCGAGCATCGTGTTCACGCGCTCGGCAACTTCTTCCAGTTCCCCTCTGGCTGTTTCCGCCTGGAGCTTGAGTTCCGAGTACTTCCCTTGCCTTGCAATACCTAAATCCACCAGGTCATCTGCACGCTTATCCGGATCTCCACTCAGAGGCTCGACGTCTACGCCGAATTCATTTCCAACAGCCTCGCTCCATTCACCCTCAAGGCCGTCAATAGTGCTGTTGTATTTCTTCACCGCCTCCCTCCATGTTTCAACAACAGAGTCTCCGTAGATACAACTAAAGAAGGCTTTCCCCCAGTTCTCCAGATCAAAACTCGCGCATGACTTGATGTCCTCAGAGATGAGATCCGTGAACTCTTCTGCACCAGAAGAGACACGGTCAAAAATATTATTTCCACTCCCGGTCAGCATCGTTCCAGCAGACTGAAAGACCGCTTGAGAACTACTGAGGCCGTCCGGATCGGCATCGATGACCCAGTCGGATTTTCTGAAAGTCGGGGAAGACACTTATTATCAGCCTTTCTTCGTTCTTTCTTATCCAGAATCGAATCAGAAGAAATTGATGTTGGGAAGATCAACTGATCCCCTGAAATCATCAGCGCCCTGTTGATCGGTAGCACCCGCCTCACCGGCACCATTGACGATGTTCTCGCCCAAAACCTCGCTGTACCCCATGGCGTTGGTCATGAAGTTCGCCTCATCGGCTTCGAAGAGGTCCCAGTTGCGGATCTTGGGGTCTGTGCCGCTCGCGTCCTCGGCCATCCCGCAGGCCTCTCGAAAGCGGATGATGGCCCCGGCCACAGCTTCGGCTGCCTCAATCGCCATGCCGCCCTGAAGCTGAGCTTCATCGACGTTCGCTCCGGTTCCGTTACCGCCCATACGCACCGCCGCAAAATAAAAGTGATTTCTGCGATGTGGGGAGCGCGTACCGCTCCAACACGGACAGAATGCTATCGGGGTAGAACGGAGGGTGCGTGGCCGGATGCGGCCGTCAGGCGGAGCGCTCGATCTTCTGGCTGATGACCTGGGAGATGCCGTCGCCCTGCATGGTGACGCCGTACAGGGCGTCGGCCGCCTCCATGGTGCGCTTCTGGTGGGTGATGACGATGAGCTGGGAGGACTCCCGCAGCTCCTCGAAGATCACCAGCAGCCGCTGGAGGTTGGTGTCGTCCAGGGCCGCCTCGACCTCGTCCATCACGTAGAACGGCGACGGGCGGGCCTTGAAGATGGCCGCCAGGAACGCCACCGCGGTCAGCGAGCGCTCACCGCCCGACAGCAGCGACAGCCGCTTGACCTTCTTGCCGGGCGGGCGGGCCTCCACCTCGATGCCGGTGGTGAGCATGTCGTCGGGGTTCGTGAGCAGCAGCCGCCCCTCGCCTCCCGGGAACAGCCGGCCGAAGATCGCCGAGAACTCGCGCTCCACGTCCAGGTAGGCGGAGGCGAACACCTCCTGCACCCGGGCGTCCACCTCCTGGACGATGTCCATGAGGTCGCGCCGGGTCTTCTTGAGGTCCTCCAGCTGTGCGTTGAGGAAGGCGTGCCGCTCCTCCAGTGCGGCGAACTCCTCCAGTGCCAGCGGGTTGATCTTGCCCAGCTGGTTGAGCTGGCGCTCGGCCGCCTTGGCCCGCTTGAGCTGCACCTCGCGCACGTACGGCACCGGAACGCCGTCCTCGCCCGCCTCGGCGGGCGGCGGCACCGGAACGGTCGGGCCGTACTCGGCGACGAGCGTGGGCACGTCCACGCCCATCTCCTCCATCGCCTTGGTCTCCAGCTGCTCCAGGCGCAGGCGGCGCTCGGCGCGGGCCATCTCGCCGCTGTGCGCCGAACCGGTGAGCTTCTCCAGGTCGACGGACAGCTCGCGGACCCGGGCGCGCACGGTGCGCAGCTCGGCGTCGCGCGCCTCCTTGCCCGCCTCGGCGGCGGTCCGCTCGGACTCGGCGGCGGCCAGGGAGGCGGCGATGCGCTCCAGGGCCAGGCGGGCGCCCTC
>NZ_JASFDV010000091.1 GCF_030766825.1 Nocardiopsis sp. CC223A | reverse complement strand
TTGCTCTTCCGTGGAAGGCGTCTGCGTTTCCGCTTTGTTGTGTCTTCACTTTATCAGTGTTCCCGTTCCCCGCCAAATCGGCGTTTTCCGGGACCTTCTGATTTTCCGTGAAGGCGTGTGCCTCTTTCGAGGCGGCCCGACCGAGTTTACATGGCCGAAGCAGTGCTTCGGACCGTTCACTTCGGAAGGGAGTTCGTCGCTGATCCCGGTCCGGTTCCGAGTCGACATCCTGTGCGGAGCCGCTCGCCGTCCCGTTGGCGACTCGGAGAACATTACCCCCCTCCGGGGGACGCGGCAAACCGAACCGCCTGTGTCGCCACTCACACGCCGCACGGTGCCCACACCCCTTCTTCTCACGGGACCGCCCGCCGGCCCTCTCACCGTCGGACGGCCCCGCGCCGTGCGTCGCTCACCGCGGTGGCGAAACAGTGCTCCTTCCCGGATGACCGACTCGCTCGAACCGCGACCGTTCGGGGAAGAGAACGATGCCCACCTTCCTTTTGTCTGTGTTGCCGCACGTCAGAGCCTCTTTCTGAGCATTCTTCGGAATCCCGGGAAAGTTCCGGAAGCGCCCGTGAAATCCCCCGTTCCATGACGTGCGGCATCACCGGCTCCTCGTCCGGCCGGTGGACCGTGTGCCGTGGTCGGGCGCAATGGGGTCGCATGTGTTCGCATCCGTGTCCCTGAGCGGGTGCGGTCGGTAGAAGGGCGTTCATGGACCGCACATCCCCGAAGAGATCGGTGCCGGCTCCCCCGCGCCGCGCCGGTCGGACGCGTTTCGCGTTGTTCTCCGTGCCCGTGGGCATCAGGCGGCCTGCGCGGTGAGGGCTTCGTCCGGTACGGACTGCTCGACCGGACCGCTGCAAGGAGGTGGAGATCGTCGACGCGATCTCGTTCCGGTCGACCGCCGGTGACCCGGGTTCTCCGGTGATCGCGGAGGATCTGGCCATCGACCTGTCGCTGCCGGGCGGCGACATCGGGCCCCTGGACGGGGGCCGCACAACGGCCCGTTCGGGCGACCGCGACCCGGACTGCGCCGTGTCCGGGCCGATCAACGCGCCCGCGGTCGAGGACCGCTGGACGAACGTGCTG
This sequence comes from Nocardiopsis sp. CC223A, assembly GCF_030766825.1. Lineage (GTDB taxonomy): Bacteria > Actinomycetota > Actinomycetes > Streptosporangiales > Streptosporangiaceae > Nocardiopsis. The sequence continues at coordinate 25,955 of NZ_JASFDV010000091.1, read as the reverse complement.
TTCGCCGTCCGTGCGGAACGGCTTCCGGTCGGTGGGCGCCATGGCCGTTCCCGCGGGCGGGATCGTGGTGACCGCCTGCGGGTCGGCCCCGTGCACCGCGACGGTGAGCCCCGACGCCCCGGTGGAGGCCACGGAGTCGGGGTTCACCGCGACCTACCCGGTGGCGAACCGTCGGTGCCCCGTCCTCGCCGACCGCTGTGACCGGCTGGCACGCGGGCGGGGCAACCCCCGCCCGCGGGGGCCGTCAGCCCTCGTCGTCCATGGACTCCTCGTCCATGTCGCCGTCCATGGAGTCCTCTTCGGACATGTCCTCCTCCATGGAGTCACCGTCCATGGAGTCCTCCTCGGAGTCCTCCATCCCGTCCTCCATGGGCTCCTCGGACATCTCCTCGTCCATGGGCTCCTCGGTCATCTCCTCGGTGTCGACCGAGCCGCCCTCGCCCTCTCCGGTGTTCTCACACGCGGCGACGCCGAACACGGCGACACCGGCGATGGCTCCGGCGGCGAGCAGGCGGCGGGCCCGGTGGAAAGTGGTGGGCATCTTCGGTTCCTCTTCTCTCGGTTCCCTCCCGGCCCGCGGTCCGGGCCGGGAGCGCCCCCGGGCGGGGGCGGGGTCTCAGGCCACGGCCACGGTGACGCTGTGGTGGCCGGTGGCTCCGTCCGGCGCCGGAGGCGCCTGGTCGGAGGTCTGGGTCCGACCGTCGCGGTCGGTGGCGCGGACGGTGATGCGATGTTCGCCCGGTGCGGCGTCCCATTCCAGGACCCACTGGCGCCAGGTGTCGACGGTCCCCTCCGGGGCGAGTTCGGCCTCGGTCCAGGGGCCGTCGTCGATGCTGACCTCGACCCTGTCGATGCCGGTGTGCTGGGCCCAGGCGACCCCGGCCACGACGGTGGTCCCCGACCGGAGGTCCGCTCCGTCGCGGGGGGTGTCGATGCGGGACTGGGTTTTGATCGGTCCCCGCGCCGCCCAGCCCCGGGGGACCCAGTAGGCGTCGAAGGCGTCGAACGTGGTCAGTTCGATGTCGACGATCCACTTGCAGGCCGACACGTAGCCGTAGAGTCCGGGGACGACCATGCGGACGGGGAATCCGTGCTCGTAGGGGAGGGGGCGGCCGTTCATGCCGACGGCGAGCATGGCGTCCCGCCCGTCCATGACGTCGGCGACCGGGGTGCCGATGGTCATCCCGTCGTCGGAGCGGGACACCAGTTGGTCGGCGGGTCCGCCGTCGGCGGGGGAGCGCACCCCGGCCTGGGCCAGCAGGGAGGCGAGGGGGACGCCGATCCACCGGGCGTTGCCGATGTACTCGCCGCCGACGGGGTTGGACACACAGGCGAGGGTGATGTCGCGTTCCTGGAGGTCGGGGTGGGCGAGCAGGTCCTCGTAGGTGAGGACGAGGTCGTCGCGGACCCCGCGGCCGTGGATGCGCAGCGACCAGGCGGTGGCGTCGATGCGGGGCACGGACAGGGCGGTGTCGATGCGGTAGAAGTCGGCGTTGGGGGTGAAGTGCGGGGCGAGCCCGTCGATCTCCAGATCGACGCCGTCGGGCAGGGGTGCGGCGCGGTCGCCGGGGACGGGCAGGGTGACGTCCGCGGGGGTGAGGCCGCCGGGTGCCGCGGCGGGGACGAGGCGGGCTCCGGCGGCGGCCGCCGCGGAGGCCGCGGCCGCGGTTCCGGCCAGGAGGACGAACCTGCGCCGGTCGAATCCGCCCGGCGCGTCCTCGCCGGCCGGGGAAGGGATCCGTGTGGTGAGGGTGAGGACCGTGGCGAAGGCGGCGGCGCCCACCAGGGTGGGCAGGGCGTCGAGCGGCCCGGCGTCGGGGCGGGTGAGCGCGGCGGTGAGGCCGATGGCGGTGAACAGGGCCGTCCCGGCGACCGCGGCGACGCGCCCCCGGGTGGCGGCGATGCCGATGAGTGCGGCCGCGCAGGCCAGGAGGACGGCGATGCCGCCGAGCAGCACGGGTTTGTCCGCGGTGCCGAAGGTGTCCACGGCGAACTGCTTGAGCGGCAGGGGCACCAGGTCGATGACGCCGGCGCCGACGGCCTGGAGCGGTGTCGCGGTGGGTCGGGACATGAGGGCGCCGACGACCTCGGCGGCGGCCAGGGCGGCGCCCGCGGACACGAGTCCGGCGATGGCGGCGGGGCCCGTGGGGAAGCTGCGCGGTGTGTCGGTCATGACCCTCGTTCGGAGCCGGTCAGGGGAGGGCGACACGACTTTTGATAACAAGGACATCACGGAGTTGTCGGCGGGGTCTCCTGGCGCTTCCCTGGTCCGAATCCCGTGGTGAACGAACAGGGAAGGCTGGTGGTCCGGTGATACGGGCGGGATCGCACCCGGCTCAGGAGGGGCCGGGGATGCGGCGGGGTGATCCCCTGGCGGAGCCGCTGCGCCGGGTCGCCCTGGGTGACCTGGTGGCGTTCGAGGCGGTGTACCGGGAGTTGTCGGGGCCGGTCTTCGGGGTGGCCCGGCGGGTGCTGGTGGACACGGCGCAGGCGGAGGAGGTGTGCCAGGAGGTCTTCCTGGAGGTGTGGCGGGCGAGTTCGCGCCACGACCCGGGGCTGGGGAGCGTGGCGGCATGGGTGTGCACCATCGCCCACCGTCGGGCGGTGGACCGGGTCCGGTCCGAGCAGGCGGCGTCGGACCGGCTGTCGGCGGCGGGTCGGCTGGAGCCGGAGTCGACCCCGCACGACGCGGTGCCCGAGCAGGTCGAGCACCGTTTGGAACAGGAGAAGGTGCGCCGCTGTCTGCGGCGGCTGACCGAGGAGCAGCGTGAGGCGGTCCGCCTCACCTACTACACCGGGTACACGCAGCGGCAGGCCGCCGACCTGCTGCGGGTGCCGCTGACCACCGTCAAGGGCAGGCTCCGCGACGGGTTGATCAAGTTGAGGGACTGCCTGGGGGTGACGGTGTGAGACGGTCCGGGGAGCACGGATTGACGGCGGGGTTCGCCGTCGACGCGTTGGAGCCGGAGGAGGCCCACCGGGCGGAGCGGCACCTCACGGAGTGCGAGGACTGCCGCCGGGACCTCGTGGAGTTCCGCGAGACCGCGGCCAGGCTGGCGCGGGCCGAGGCGGTCGAGCCGCGGGAGCAGGTGTGGCGGGCGCTGCGCGCCGAGGCGGAGCGGACCAGGCAGGAGCCGCCGCGCCGTACCAGGCCGGCCAGGGCGAGCAGCCGGGTCCGGAACCTGGCGCGGTGGGCCCCGTGGGGGCTGGCCGCGGCGCTGGCGCTGTTCTGCACGCTGCTGGCCGGGACCCTGGTGTCGGCCAACGAGCGCCTGGCCGCGCAGGAGGCCCGGACGGCGGAGATGGAGGCGCTGCTGGCGGCGGCCGACACGAACATGTTGGAGGCGCCGCTGGGCGACGCCCGCGCGACGCTGTTCGCCTCCTACGACCGGGACGCCGCGGTCCTGGTGGTGGAGGGGCTGCCGCAGGCCCCGGAGGGGATGAACTACCGGATGTGGTGGTTCTCGGGCGGCGAGGTGCGCCCGGCCGGTGTGCTGGAGGCCTCGGGCGGCGGCCACCACGCGGGGCTGGCCGGGGGGATGGGCTCGCCGGACCAGCTGTGGGTATCCCTGGAGCCGGAGGGGGACATGGCGGAGCCGAGCGGGGAGGAGCTCACCATCGACATGTGAGGGCGCCGTGTCGACATGCGGTGTCGACATGTCGGCGGGGCGACCGTGTTGCGAAGTGACAAGGAACGGCGGGTGACCGCTCATCCGCGCACGGAGAAACGCCCCGCCCCGTCGCCTACCGTCGCAGTACTTCCGGGTGGTCCATGCGGCGAAGGCCGCCCGGTGAGGCGCGGAAGGCTTCGCCCGTCCCGATACCCCCTCGGAGACAGCATGGCTACCGATGGTCCGTCCCGTGTCCGGAACACCCTTGAAGTGGCCCGGGTCCTGATACGCGCGGGTGTCCTCTCGCCGGGCCGCCCGGACAGGATCGCCCGGCAACTGCGCGCCCTGAGGACGTGGGGGATGACGGTCGCGGGCGGGTACGCGGCCGCCGGGGAGCGCGTCCCCGACCACGCCGCGGTCATCGACGATCGGGGGGAGAGCGGCTACGCGGTGATGAACCTGCGCGGGCGGGCACTGGCCCGGTCACTGCACGACGTGGGGGTGGGCCCCCAGGGCAGGGTGGGGCTGCTGAGCCGCAATCACAGCGGTTTCGTGCAGACGATGATCGCCTGCGGCCGCCTGGGTGCGGACACGGTGCTGCTGAACACGGGCCTGTCGGCGCCGCAGCTGGCGGACGTGGCGCAGGTCAACGGGATCACGGCGCTGGTGGCCGACGAGGAGTTCGCGGAGTTGTGCGCGCGCATCCCGGCGGAGATCCCGCGACTGACCGCGTGGAGCGACTCCGATGCCTCGGACCTGGTGTGGGGGAGCACCGCCCCGGACGGCGTGGACCAGGAGCCGGCGGAGAGCCCGGGGCGGCTGATCGTGCTGACGTCGGGGACGACGGGCACGCCCAAGGGTGCGCGACGGCCCACTCCGAGGGGTCCGCAGGACGCTGCGTCGATCCTGTCGCGGATCCCGCTGCGGTCCTCGGACCGGATCCTGGTGTCGGCGCCCGCGTTCCACGCCTGGGGGCTGGCGGGGGTGCAGTTGGGGATGACGCTGCGGGCGACCCTGGTGATGCGGCGGGTGTTCGAGCCGGAGGACGTGCTGCGGACGATCGCGGAGCAGCGGTGCACGGCGCTGTTCGCGGTGCCGGTGATGCTACAGCGGATCCTGGACCTGCCCAGGTCGACGCGGGCCGCCTATGACACGTCGTCGCTGCGGATCGCGGCGGTGAGCGGGTCGGCGATGAGCCCCAAGCTGATCACGGGGTTCATGGACGAGTTCGGGGACGTGCTCTACAGCCTGTACGGGTCCACGGAGGTGTCGTGGGCGACGATCGCGACCCCGCAGGACATGCGCACCTCGCCGACGACGGCGGGGCGGCCGCCGCTGGGTACCCGGCTGGCGGTGGTGGACGCCGACGGGGTGGAGCTGCCGCCGGGGCGGGAGGGGTCGATCCTCGTCGGCAACGCGATGCTGTTCGACGGGTACACCGACGGCAGGAGCAAACGGGTGGCCGACGGTCTCATGGAGACCGGCGACCGGGGGTACGTCGACGCGGGCGGGCTGCTGCACGTGGTCGGTCGGGACGACGACATGATCGTGTCCGGTGGGGAGAACGTGTTCCCGCGGCCGGTGGAGGAGGCGATCGGCGCCCTCCCGGGGGTGCGGGAGGTCGTGGTGGCGGGGGTGCCGGACGAGGAGTTCGGGCAGCGGTTCGCGGCGTTCGTGGTGCCGCACGAGGGTGCGGTTCTGGACCCGAACGAGATCAGGATGCGGGTGCGCGGGGTGCTGGGCCGGTTCTCGGTGCCCCGGGACGTGGTGTTCCTGGAGGAGTTGCCGCGCAACGCGGCGGGCAAGGTGGTCAAGCGCAGGCTTCCGTTCGACGTTCCGCGCCGGTGACGGCGGGGCGCCGCCTCCTCCCGGGCGGGCGGGAACGCCGGGCACGGAAAGGGATCCGAATCCTTGGGGAATTGGATCCCTTTTTGCCTTGCGTGCAAGACATTTGTGTGCTTTGACATCGGGTACGGGGTTACTACCATGTTGCCGATGCCCGACCGATCTCCAGCCCCCACGGGCGATTTCCCTCTTCCCGCCGTCGATGAGCAGATGTGTTTCGCTCTCTACGCGGCTTCGCGTGCGGTCACCAACCTCTACCGGCCGCTCCTGGAGCCGTTGAACCTCACCTATCCCCAGTACCTCGTGATGATGCTGCTGTGGGAGCGGGGGGAGTGCCCGGTCAAGGAGGTGTGCTCGGCGCTCCAACTGGACTACGGCACGCTCACCCCGCTGCTGAAGCGGTTGGAGGCGCGCGACCTGCTGAACCGCGACCGGGACCCGCGCGACGAGCGCTCGGTGCTGGTCACGCTCACCGCGTCCGGCGCCCGGATGCGGGAGCTGGCCGAGGGGATCCCGGAGGCGATCGGGGAGGTCATCGACCTTCCCGAGGAGGAGTTCGAGGCCACCCGGCTGGCCCTGCGGCGGCTGACCGGGAACGTGCTGGAGGGCCGGGCCCGGATGCCCGCGCGGCTCGCCGCGCTCACCGGGGAGGGCGCCCGCGGGGCGCCGGACCCCGGCACACAGGACTGACAGGACCGAGAGGGGCTTGTCTCCGTCACCGCGTCCGTTCGGAGATGGATACGGCGGCGGGCGGCCCGGGCACCGCGGGGGTCGTGCCCGGCCCGGGATCGGCGGGCGGGCCGGGGAGGAATTCCCCGGCCCGCCCGCCGACGTTCTCCCGGCGGCTCGGCTCCCGGCGGTTCAGCAGGCGCCGGGGGTGTTCTCCCAGTACCCGGGCGAGGTCTCGGTGAGGGAGGTCGTCACGAACACGTTCCACAGGCCGAGCGGGTCGTCGGAGCCGACGGCGTAGGCCAGGCCGAGCCGCTGGACCGCACGTCCCGCCCGGACGTGGTCGTAGTTGGTGGCACGCACGCAATCCCCGGGGTCGGGGTCCTCGGTCGGCGTATCGGTGGGCTCTTCGGTCGGCGGGTCGGTGGGGTCCGGCCCGGGGCCGTCGCCCAGCCCCCAGAACCGTGCGGTGTACCCGGTGGAGCAGACCGAGGCGAGGAAGTACGCCCCCGCGGTACCGCAGTCCGAGGCCGGGTCGACGGGGGTGCCGTGTCCCAGCCCGGGGACCGAGTAGTGCGCGACCCGCGCCGAGGCGTCGTCGGACCCGCCGTAGTAGGACGCGGTGGTGGATCCGGGCAGGGATTCGGTGGCGGTGGGGGTGTCGGCGATCCCGTGCACGTTCGTCCACTGCCGCACGCTGCCGGTGCCGTTGGCGGGGGCGACGGTGGTGTCGGAGGTGCCGTGCCAGACGGCCACGCGCGGCCAGGGCCCGGTCCACCCGGGGTTCTTGGCGCGGACCCTGTCGCCCCACTGCTGCGGGCTCCAGGTCCTGCCGGGGTTCATGCAGGTGAAGGCGTCGATCATGCTCGTGGCACAGCCTGCGGGGATCCCGGCGACGACGGCGCCGCCGGCGAAGAGGTCGGGGTAGGCCGACAACACCTCGTTCACCATGGCGCCGCCGGCGGACAGGCCGGAGGCGTACACGCGGTCGGCGTCCAGGCCGTGGGCGGACACGGTGTGCTCCACCATGGACCGGATCGAGCGGGCCTCCCCCGAGTCGCGGGTGACGTCGCCGGGCTCGAACCAGTTGAAGCAGCGGTTGGCGTTGTTGGCGGTCTTCTGCTCGGCGTAGGCGAGCGCGAACCCGCCCGTGTCGGCGGCCCGTGCCCAGCCGGAGTGCCGGTGGTAGGCGTCCGCGTCCTGGGCGCAGCCGTGGAGGAGCACCACCAGGGGCGCGTTCGCGGGCAGCCCGTCGGGCACGTACGTGTACAGGGAGAGGTCGCCGGGATCGGCGCCGAACGAGGCGACGGGGGTGAGGACGGCGGCGTGGGCGCGGGGCGCCAGGGCGGTCAGCAGGGCGGCGGCCGTGGCGAGGACGGTGGCCAGGGCGAGGGCGAGGGGCACCCGCGACCGGCGGGCGGCGGAGTCCATGGGGTTGCCTCCTGGGGGATACGGCGTGAGCGGGGGGTTCGGCCGAACCGTTGCCGGGACCCTAACCCGCGTGTGACGTGCGCGACATGTAGCAGAGACCTCGATCACACACCGCTGTCCAGTGCGAACCCCACAGGGGCACGCGCGGGCATGGATGATGTCCACATGTCCGAGCCGGATGGTGTGTACCCGCCTCCTATCCCTCAGCCGCGCACGCGGGCCTACCTTGCTGCCATGACGACGCACGAGTTCCCGGAGGGCACAGCGCGGCGCGCCCCCCTGCCCCCCTCTCCCCGGCCCGCGGAGCGCACCGCCCGGGTCGACCTGACCGGCAAGACCGCCTTCGTCTCCGGTGCCGCCGGCGGTATCGGCCGGGCCTGCGCACTGCGGCTGGCCGACGCGGGCGCCACCGTGCGTCTGGCCGACGTGAACGCCGACGCCCTGAAAGCCCTGGCCGACCGCGGTGCGGGCGAGCCGGTCGTGCTGGACCTGACCGACCTGGACGCCGCCGAGGAGGCCGTCCGGGGCGCCGACATCGTCGTGAACAACGCGGGTGTGCAGACGGTCGCCCCGGTGCAGGACTTCCCTCCCGAGCGGTTCTCGTTCATCCTTCGTCTCATGGTCGAGTCGCCGTTCCGGCTGGTGCGCGGCGCCCTGCCGCACATGTACGCGCAGGGCTGGGGAAGGATCGTCAACATCTCCTCGGTGCACGGGCTGCGCGCCTCGGCCTACAAGTCGGCGTACGTGACGGCCAAGCACGGACTGGAGGGGTTCTCCAAGGTGGTGGCGCTGGAGGGCGCTCCACACGGGGTGACCTCCAACTGTGTGAACCCGGGCTATGTGCGCACAGCGCTGGTGGAGAAACAGATCGCGGACCAGGCGGCGGCGCACGGCATCCCCGAGGATCGGGTGGTGTCGGAGGTGCTGCTGGCGCGGACCCCGCTGAAGAGGTTGATCGAACCGGAGGAGGTGGCCGAGCTGGTCGCCTACCTGTGCGGTGACGACGCGTCGTACATCAACGGGGCGTCGCTGCCGGTGGACGGAGCATGGAGCGCGAGCTGAACACGACCCCTGCCCGGCCCGGGGACGACCCGACGGGCGTCGCCGGCCAGGCCTTCTTCCTGGACCTGCTGCTGCGCGACGCCCCGGCGGTGGAGTACGAGCGCCCCGTGCTGCGGGCCCGCGCCCAGGGCGCCGACCCGGAGGTGGTGGCCGCTCTGGAGGCGGCCAAGCTGACCGCGCTGCGGGTGCGGTCGGTGATGCGGGACCGGCGGCGCCGCGAGTCGGAGCTGAGCGCGCTGTTCGAGACCGCCAACGACCTGGCGGGGATGCGCAGCCTGGACCAGGTGCTGCGGGCGATCGTGGAACGGGCGCGCAACCTGTTGGGCACCGACGTCGCGTACCTGACACTGAGCGACCCGGAGGCGGGCGGCACCGTGATGCGGGTGACGTCGGGGTCGGTGTCGGCGTCGTTCCAGCAGCTGCGGCTGGGTGCGGGCAAGGGGCTGGGCGGGCTGGTGGCCAAGACCGCGCTGCCGTACGTGACGGCGAACTACTTCGCCGACCCGCGGTTCGCACACGCGGAGAACATCGACCACGCGGTGCGCGAGGAGGGCCTGGTGGCCATCCTGGGCGTCCCGTTGAAGATGAACGGCCGGGACGTGGGGGTGCTGTTCGCGGCGAACCGGCGGGAGCGGCCGTTCGCGCACTCGGAGGTGGCGCTGCTGTCGTCGTTGGCGACGCACGCGGCGATCGCGATCGACAGCGCCAACCTCATCGACGACACCCGGCGGGCGCTGGACGAGCTGCACACCGTCAACGAGCGGTTGCAGCGGCACACGGCTTCGGTGGAGCGTTCGGCGGCCGCCCACGACCGGCTCACCGACCTGGTGCTGCGCGGCGGCGGGGTGCGGGAGGTGGCGGCGGCGATCGCCGAGGTGCTGGGCGGTTCGGTGACGGTCCGGGACGTGACCACGGACGTGACGGTGACGGCGACCCCGCAGGGGTCGGTGACCGAGCGCTCGCACCCGCCGGAGCCGGACGGGGCCGTGGAGGAGGCGGTGCGGGCGGCGCTGGCGAGCGGCCGCGCCGTGCGCGCCGGGAACGCCTGGGTGGCGTCGGCCGCGGCGGGCAGCGAACCGTTGGGCACGCTGGTGCTGCGCGGGGTGGAGCTGGACGAGACCGACCAGCGGGTGCTGGAGCGGGCGGCGATGGTGACCGCGCTGCTGTTGCTGATCCGCCGTTCGGTGAGCGAGACCGAGCACCGGGTGCGCGGCGACCTGCTCAACGAACTGCTGGAGACCCCGGCGCGCGACCCGGAGTCGCTGCGGGAGCGGGCGGCGCTGCTGCACGCGGACCTGGACGCCCCGCACGTGCTGGTGGTGGCCGAGGCGCCGGGCGCCGATCCGGGGCGGCTGCGGTCGGCGGCCACGCACGTGGCCGAGACCACCGGCGGCCTGGCCGGGAACAGGGCGGGCCGGCTGGTGCTGGCGCTGCCGGGGACCGACCCCAGAACCGCCGGGCGGCGGGCGGCCGAGGAGCTGGCCCTGGCGGCCGGGGGCGCGCCGGTGACGGTGGGGCTGGCCGGGCCGACGGGCGGCCCGGAGCAGTTCCGGTCGGCGTTCTCGGAGGCGGCGCGGTGCGTCCAGACGCTGCGGGCGCTGGGCCGGGTGGGCGATCTGGCGACCGCCGAGGACCTGGGGTTCTCGGGGCTGCTGCTGGGCCGGGACCGGGACGTGCCGGGTTTCGTGCGGTCCGCGCTGGGCCCGCTGCTGGAGTACGACGAGCGGCGCGGGACGGTGCTGGTGGAGACGCTGCGCGCCTATTTCGCGGCCGGGGGCAACCTGTCCAGGGCCCGGACGGCGCTGCACATCCACGTGAACACGGTGGCACAGCGCCTGGAGCGGATCGGTCAGCTCATCGGGGAGGACTGGCAGCACCCCGACCGCGCTCTGGAGCTACAGCTGGCGCTGCACCTGCACGGTCTCCTGGACAAGGGTGTGGACCTGCTCGGCGAGCAGCCCGGCGGTTGAGGAGAACAGCGGCGTGTAGTGGTTGTCGTCGGGGAGTTCGACGGTGACCAGGGAGCCGGGCAGGTCGGCGAGGCGCTCGGGCGTGTACAGCCCGGGCGTTTCGTCCATGAGCCCGCGCGCCGTCCACAGCAGGCGGGCGGGGACCGGGAGCCGGTGGATCGCACCGAGGGTCTCCTCGTCGGACAGGACCTGGCCGCCGTCGATCCGCACGGCCGTCTCGTCGCAGGTGGATCGCAGGTCGGGGGCGGTCCCGGTGAGGTCGCGCAGGACGTAGTCGTCGGCCCAGGGGTTCCATCGCCCGGCGAAGGCCGGGTGCCGTTGCCAGAAGGCCCGGTAGTCGTCGGGGGAGTCGAAGGTCATGCGCAGCCGGGCCAGGGCCGGGCCCAGGACGGAGTCGATGTCGGTCCCGGCGGGGACGGGCAGCCCGTGGCCGCCGTCGACGAGCAGCAGCCCGGCCACCCGGTCGGGGTGGCGCACGGCGGCCAGGCAGGACACGAACGCGCCCATGGAGTGTCCGACCCAGACGGTCCGTTCCACACCCAGGTGGTCCAGGACGGCGACGAGGTCGTCCGTGTGGGCGGCCAGGCCGTGCGGACCGGGCAGGGTGCCGCTGGCCCCGCGCCCGCGCAGGTCGGGTGCGTGCAGCGGGGGTCCGCCGCGGGCGGCCAGCTCGGCCGCGGTCCGGGCGAAGGAGTGGCCGTTGGCGGTGATGCCGTGGACGGCCAGGACGGGGACGCCGGGGCCGTCACCCCACCGGGTGACGGCCAGGTCGCCCCCGGCGACGGGGACGGTGTACTCGTCCCCGCCGACCGGGGTGGTGTCGCTCATGGGGGTGTCCCTCTCACTCGTGTGCGGTCCGCCGGTCGCGCAGCGCCGACCGGACCCGACCGGGCAGCGCGGTCAGCCCGCCCGGGAAGAAGAAGACCATCAGCACGAAGAGCGTGCCGAGGATGAACAGGGGCTGGGACAGGGGTGCGGCGATCCAGTCGGGCAGGGCCGAGAAGGCCTCCCCGCCCGACTGGCGCAGCCGGTGCTCGGCGTAGGTGTACAGCCCGGCGCCCAGCACCGCGCCCCAGCGGCTGCCCGCCCCGCCCAGGGCCACCATCACCAGCAGGGTGAGCGTGAACTCGGCGGTGGTGATGGTGGGCGTGACACCGCCGGTGACCAGCAGGTAGACCACACCGCCCAGGGAGGCCAGGCCGCCGCCGACGGTGAACGCCGCCAGTTTGTACGGGTAGGGGTTGACGCCCAGCACCGCGACGCGCTGCTCGTTGGCGCGGATGCCCTGCCAGACCCGGCCCACCGGGGAGGCGGACAGCCACCACACCACGACGGTCGCGACCGCCGCGTAGGCGACCGCCGCCCAGTACAGGTTGACGGTGTTCATGACGCCCACGAACGCGTCGGGCACCACGGCGGTGTCGAGGGACAGCCCCTCCTCGCCGCCGGTCACCCGGCCCGGGTCGCGGGCCACCAGGATGGACCCGGCCTGGGCGAACGCCAGGGTGACCATGGCCATGGCGATGCCGTTGACCCGCAGCGCCACCGCGCCCAGCAGCAGGGACAGCAGGGTTCCGGCCAGGACGGAGACCAGTGCCGCCCACAGCAGGGGCAGTTCCAGCATCCGCATCAGGAGCGCGGCCGTGTAGGCGCCGCAGGCGAAGTACAGGGCGTGCCCGAAGGACAGCAGGCCCACCCGCCCGTACAGCAGGTCGTAGCTGGTGGCCAGGCCGCCGAACACCAGGCAGAACGCGAGCAGGTGCAGGGTGGCCGGGCTGTTGAGGGCGCCCTCGAACAGGCCGGGGACCGTCAGGGTGGAGAAGGGCAGGGTGGCCAGGACCACCAGTACGGCGACCGGGCCCGCCCAGCGGGGGATTCGGCGCCGGGCGCTCGGGGCCGGGGGCGCGGTGTCGTCGTCCGGGGCGGTCGCCCGGGGTTCGGTCTCGGTGATCATGCCACCCTCTCCGCGGACTTCTTCGCGGCCAGTCCGCCCTGCCGGGTGAGCAGCACCAGGGCGAGGACGATGACCACGGCGATGTCGCCGAGCCCGGCGACGGTGTAGTAGTTGGCGAACTGCTGGACCAGGGCGACGGTCACGGAGGCGATCGCGCAGCCGGTCAGTGAGGTGGTGCCGCCGATGACCACGACGATGAACGCGAAGATCAGCAGCGACATCCCCTGGGTGGGGGTGACCACTCCGTAGTAGAGGCCGCCCAGCGCGCCGGCCAGCGCGGCGGCGGCGCCGCCGATGGCGAACACCAGGGTGAAGGACTTGCGCACGTCGATGCCCAGGGCGGTGACCATGGCCCGGTCCTGGACCCCGGCGCGGACGATGAGCCCGTAGCGGGTGCGGGAGTTGAACAGCCACAGTGCGGTGAACAGGGCGACCGCGGCGAGGATGAGCAGCAGCCGGTCCCTGGGGATGTTGGCGCCCAGCACCTCGACGGTGCCGCGGACCAGGTCCGGTTTGGGGAAGGTCAGCGGGTCGGCGCCCCAGACGGCCTGGAGGAGCGCCGGGGTGGCCAGGCTGAGGCCGACCGTGGCGAGGATCTGTTCGCGGTGCCTGCCGTAGAGCGGGCGGATCACGCACAGTTCGACGAGGGTGGCGGCCAGGGTCCCGGCGGCGACGCCGAACACCAGGGCCAGCAGGAATCCGGCCCCGTCGGGGCCGGCCCCGGGCAGGAAGTTCGCCGCCCACCAGGTTCCGTAGGCCCCCAGGGCGAGGAACGCCCCGTGCGCGAAGTTGAGCACGTCCATGAGGCCGAAGATCAGCGACAGGCCGGAGGCGATGAGGAAGTAGAGGGCGCCCAGGCCGAGCCCGGTGACGATGAGGAGGACCACGGTGCTCACGCGGTCGGCCTCCCTTCGGTGTCGGCGGGTGCGGCGGTGCCGGCGGCGGGTGCGGCCGCGCGGGACACGCCGAGGAGTTCGCGGACGCGGTCGGCGTCGTCGAGGAGGTCCGGGGCGGGCCCGGTGTGGACGACCCGTCCGGCGTCCAGGACGACGGCGGCGCCCCCGACCCGGCGGACCAGGGACAGGTTCTGCTCGACCAGCAGCACCGGCACCTCCTCGGCGGCGCGGGCCACCGCGTCGGCGACCTCGCGGACGATCCGCGGTGCCAGGCCCTTGGTGGGCTCGTCGACGATGAGGAGCCGGTTGTCGTTGAGCAGGGCGCGGCCGATGGCGAGCATCTGCTGCTGGCCGCCGGACAGGGTGCCCGCGGGCTGCTCCCGGCGCTTTTCGAGTTCCGGGAACAGTTCGTGTACGAGGTCATAGCGGTGGGTTCCGGGGCGGCGTTCGGCGATGCGCAGGTTCTCGGCGACGGTGAGGGCGGCGAAGACGCCGCGTTCCTCGGGGACGTAGCCGATGCCCCGGGTGACGATGGCGTGGGTGGGTTCGGCGGTGATGTCGACGCCGTCGAAGGCGACCCGGCCGGTGCGGGGCACCAGGCCCAGGACGGCCTTGACGGTGGTGGTCTTGCCGACGCCGTTGCGGCCGAGCAGGGAGGTGACGCCGCGTTCGGGCATGGCGAAGGTGACGCCCTGGAGGATGTGGGAGCCCTCGATCCACACGTTGAGGTCGGCCGCCTCCAGCAGCGGTCCGGCGGCGGTCACGCGCCGTCCCCGAGGTAGGCGGCCTGGACGCCGGGGTCGGCCATGGCGGAGTCGGGGTCGGTGAAGGCGAGCAGTGCGCCGTGGTGCATCACGGCCAGCCGGTCGGCCATGTCGAGGAGCACCTCCATGTGGTGTTCGACCATGAGGACGGTGCACCCCTGTTCGCGGTGCACGTCCCGGATGACGGTGGTGAGTTCGCCGATCTCCCCGGCGCTGACCCCGGCCATGGGCTCGTCCAGGAGGATGAGCCGGGGGCGGCGGGCCAGCAGCAGGGCGAGTTCGAGCTTGCGCTTGTCGCCGTGGGAGAGGTCCCCGGCCAGGGCGGCGGTGCGGTGGGAGAGGCGGACCAGTTCCAGGGCGGCCGCCGACTCGGGGCCGCCGTCGTCCCCGGCGCGCTTCCAGAATCTGCGGGAGTCGCCGGTGCGGGCCTGGACGGCCAGGCCCACGTTGGCGCCGACGGTGAGGTCGGCGAAGACGCTGGAGGTCTGGAAGGTGCGGCCCATGCCCAGGCGGGCCCGTTGGTACGGGGCGTGCCGGGTGATGTCGGCGCCGCCCAGGGAGACGGTGCCCGCGGTGGGCCGGGTGAGGCCGGAGACCAGGTTGAACAGGGAGGTCTTGCCTGCGCCGTTGGGTCCGATGAGGGCGACGAACTCGCCTTCGGCGACGTGCATGGTGATGTCGTCGACGATGACGGCGCCGCCGACCGACCAGCTCAGGTGGTCCAGGGCCAGGGAGGTCGCGGCGGCCGGGGCCGCGGCGCCGGGCGCGGCGGCCGCCGTGCCCGTGGCGTTGTCGGCGGCCATGCCTACTCCGCCTCCGCGATGACGGGCTCGATGTCGGCGGCGGGGATCTCCGCGACCAGCTCCGGCTCGGCGGCGTCGCCGGAGCCGACCAGTTCGACCTGGTACATGGGCTGGAGCAGGGCATGGTCCTCGGCCCGGACGGTCAGCTCGCCCTTGACGCCGTCGAAGGTCCAGCCCTCCAGGGCGGCGACGCGGTCGGCCGTGGTGTCGCCCTCGGTGGCGGCGTGGACGATCATCTGGGCGGCGGTGAAGCCGTCGGGGGTGAACAGGTCGACGGTGCCGCCCGCCTCCTCGACGCGCTCGCGCATGGCCAGGGCGGCGTCGGTCTCGGAGGCGCCGTCGAAGTAGTGGGACAGGAACGAGATATCGCCGCCCGCCTCGCCGAAGACCGGGTAGGACGCCCTGATGTCCAGGCCGGTGACGACCTCGGTGGCGGAGAGGACGTCCTGCTGGTCCAGGGCCTGCCACATGGCGGCGGCGGTCTCCCCGGCCCAGGCGACGAACACCAGGTCGGCGTCGGCCCGGCCGACCTGCTCGGCGAAGGGGGTGAGGTCGGTGGTGTCCGCCGGGGCCAGGACGCTCTCGACCTCGGCGCCCTCCCCGCCCAGGACGGCGGTGACGGCGTCGACGTTGGCCTGGCCGAAGGTGCTCTGTTGGGCGAACACGACGACCTTGGAGCCCTCGGGGTCGTCCATGAAGCTGCCCGCGGCGAGGATGTCCTGGTAGGTCTGGCGGCCGGAGCGGAAGGTGTTGGCGTTGATGCCGGTGACGGCGTCGGTGGCGGCCGGGCCGGAGATGAAGAGGATGTCGTCCTGCTCGGCCAGGGGGGCGACCTGGACGGCGATGCCGGAGGCGGTGGACCCGGCGATGATGTCGTGTCCGGTGCCGATGAGCTCGCGGGCCGCGGAGACCGCGGCGGTGGGGTCGCCGCCGTCGTCCATGTACTCGACCTCGACGGCGCGGCCGTCGATCTCCATCGAGCCGGCGGTGGCGTAGTCGAGGCCCGCCTCCAGGCCCTGCCTGTACTGCTCGCCGTAGGTGGCCAGAGGGCCGGTGGCGGAGTAGACGATACCGATCCTGATCGGCCCGTCCTCGCCCCCTCCCGCGGCCTCTCCGGGGCTGCCGCAGGCGGTGAGCGCGAGGACGACCGCGCAGGAGGCGACGGTCAGGGGGGTCTTGCGCATTTCTCTTCCTCCAGTCGGCACCGCCTGGTCACGATCGCCCGCGCTGGGGGATGGGGTGCCAACCCGAAGGTAGAGCCATGGTGATTCGTTTCACATGTACATGTGACATACATTCAGGCGCGAACCGGTGTAGAGGGAGACCACACGGGCCGCCGGGACGGCCCGGCGCGGGCCCCCGCGCAGTTGACCTCAACATTCGTTGAGGCACGAGGATGGTGGCCGAGCGCCCGGAGAGCACCGGGTGCACGGCCGACAGGGGTCCGGGCATGGAGCGACCGGTGCTGGTGACCGGGGCGACCGGGAACACGGGACGGCACGTGGTGGCCGGACTGCCGGCGGAGGGTGTGCCCGTGCGGGCCCTCGTCCGGCCCGCGGACCACGGCCTGCCCGACGGGGTGGACGCAGTGGTCGGCGACGTCACCGACCCGGCCGCGGCGGCGTGGGCGCGCGACCACGCCGCCGACTTCCGGTGACCGGCGGCGCGGGCTCAGCAGCGGCCGCGGTCGGACCAGGGGCCCCAGAGGGAGCCGGGTTCGGGCGGGGAGTCCTGGTTCCACCAGCGGGCCTCGTACTCGCGGCCGTCATGGCTCACCCGTTCCCCCTCCTCGTAGACGGTGCCGGATCTCCAGGCGGGGGCGGAGCAGGAGTCGTCGCCCCAGCCGCCTCCGCCTCCGCCTCCGCCGCCGTTGCCGCCGCCGTTGTTCCCGTTGCCGTTGCCGGACTCCTCGTCGCGGTCGTCGTCGGTCTCCTCCGCGGAGGACTCCGAGGGCTCCTCGTCCTCCTCGTCCTCCTCCTCGTCCTCCTCCTCGGGTTCCGGGCCGGTCGAGACGGTCACCGCGACCTCTCCCTCCTCGGGCAGGATCGATCCCGGTTCGGGGTTCTGGGCACTGACCCCGCCCGCCTCGACGGTCTCGTGGTGCTCCTCGACGACCACCGCGGTCAGGCCGACGCGGGTGAGGGCGTCGACGGCGTCCTCCTCCGTCATCCCGTCCAGTGAGGGGACGATGACCCCCTCGCTGACCCGGAGGACCACCTCCTCCTCGCGGTCGCCCTCCTCGCCCACGGCGGGTTCGGTGGCCAGGACGGTCCCCGGCAACTGCTCGGCGGAGTGCTCCTGGACGACGTCGATGCGCGTGAAACCCGCTTCGCGCAGCAGGTTGCGGGCCTCGTTCTCGGTGTCGCCGACCACGTCCGGGACGACCGCGCGGCGAGGGCCGACGGACAGCGCCAGCGTGACCTCGTCGCCCTGGGCCAGGACGGTGCCCGGACCCGGCTCGCTGCCCGCGACCCCGCCCTGCTCGACGGTGTCGTCATAGGTGTCCCGGAAACGGATCTCCAGGCCCAGGCCGAGCGACTCCAGCCGTTCCTCCGCCTCCTCGGCGCCGACGCCCACCAGGTCGGGGAGGACGGCCTCGGGCTCCTCGGGGAGCAGCGCCCATCCGACCGCGAACAGCGCGGCGACCAGCAGCACGGCGGCCGCGAGCACGGGGAGGCGGCGCCGGAACGGCCTGGGGCGGGGGGCGGGGAGTTCGGCGGCGGCGATCGGTATGGGCCGGGTGGTGTCGGCGCCGCCCTCCTCCAGCGGTCGGGACAGCGACCGCATCACCTGCTCGACCAGGGTGAGGTACTGGCCCGCGTCGCGGGGCCGGTAACGCGGGTTGGGGTCGGTCGCGTTGGCGACCAGCATGTCCAGGTCCGGCGGCAGGGAGTCCACCAGCGCCGAGGGGCGCAGCGGGCGCACGTCCTCGGGCGCGACGCGTTCACCGGTCAGGAGCAGGTGGAGGAGGAGTCCCACCGCCCGCACGTCGGTGCGGGTGTCGGGGGCCTCGTCCTCGGCGGCGTCGAAGAGCAGGGGGAAACCGGTGATACCCACCCCGCCGTCCCTGCCGACGACGATCCGGTCGGGGGTGAGGGCGCCGTGGACGATGCCCTGGGCGTGGGCGGTGTCGAGCACCTCCAGGAGGGAGGCCGCGATCCCCAGCGCCGTGTGCGGGGTGTAGTGCAGGTCGCCTGAGCTCAGCGCCCGGTCGAGGGTCTCCCCCCGGAGGTACTCGGTGACCGCGTAAACCCGGTCGCCGTCGCGGCCGTGGTCGAGGAGCCGGGCCAGGCCCGGGTGGGAGACCGCCTCCAGGTGCTGGGCCCGGCCCCGAAAGGCGTGCACCACTGATTCCTCGCCCACCAGCCAGGAGTGCAGGACGATGACCAGGACGGTGTTCCCCGTGGTGAAGTCGTGGGCCGGGTAGGCGCTCCCCGAGGCGTCACTGTGCAGGAGCTCGCCGAGGGCATAGCGCCCGTCCAGGACGGCACCGGAGTGGGGATCGGGGGTGGGGGTCTCCATGTCTCGGAATTGTACGGGCCGAAATTCCGGAATTCGGCTCTGATTTCCGGCCGTACCGGTTCGCTCACCCGACCCCCGCGGCGGTGGTCCGAACGGTAATGTCGGCGCTGTCCCCGTTCCATCGAAGTGTTGCGAGGCAGCCGTGCGAACCCCGTCGACCGGAAGCATCGAGGACCGCGCCGTGGGCGTGCTGCTGGGCTCCGCCTGCGGCGACGCGCTGGGCGTGCCCTACGAGTTCGGCCCCGCCCTGTCCGAGCGCCGGGTGCCGGAGATGGTCGGCGGCGGACTGGGCCCCTACGCGCCGGGGGAGTACTCCGACGACACCCAGATGGCGGTGTGCATCGCCCGCACGTTGCGCGACCACGACGACCCGCTGTCCGCCGAGGCGCTGGGCGCGACCGCCGACGCCTTCCTGGAATGGGCGAACGGAGGGGCCTCCGACATCGGCAACCAGACCCGGAAGGTGATGCTCGGCGCCGGGCACGCCTTCCGCCGCCCCGAGGTCGCCGAGGTGATGACGGCGTACGCCGCGGGCCTGTTCGAGCAGGGGATGCCGAGCGCGGGCAACGGTTCGCTGATGCGCACCGGCCCGCTGGCGCTGGCGTACCTGCACGACCCGGAGGGGCTGGCCCGGGCCGCCGACGCCTACAGCCGCCTGACGCACGGGGACCCGCTGGCGTCGGAGGCGTGTGTGCTGTGGTGTGAGGGAATCCGCCGGGCGGTGCTGGAGGGAACGCCCGACGGGGTCCGCGCCGGGGTGGAACTGCTGCCGGAAGGCCGCCGGGGGCAGTGGAAGACCTGGATCGACGGGGCGGAGCAGGCGGCCCCGCACGGTTTCCCCGACAACGGGTTCGTGCTGAGCGCGCTCCAGGCGGCCTGGTCGGCCCTCACTCGCAACCCGGAGGGGTACGTGCCCGCCGTGCACGCGGCGGTGCGCGCGGGCAACGACACCGACACCGTGGCGTCGATCGCCGGGTCGCTGGCCGGAGCCCTGTGGGGTGCGTCGGGCATCCCCGCGGGGTACCTGTCGGCGGTGCACGGGTGGCCCGGGTACCGCGCCGACGACCTGGCCGGACTCGCCCTGGACATCCTGCGGCGGCACTCCGCACGATAGTTCCCTGGGACGTGTTCGGCGGATCATTGCGGGTCGCGGCCGCTCCCCGCACTCGGCGCAAGCGCCGAGCCACACGAAGGCATCCGCCGGACCCGCCCTAGGCTGGGGGCGTCCGGAACGCGAAGCGAGGAGCATACCCATGTCCGTGACGTTGAACTGGGTGGACGCCGGCGAGCAGGAGCACCTGATGGCCGCGCCGGTCCGGGAGGCCGTGCGGGGCCACGCCGAGGTGCGGGTCGCGCCGATCGACCCGGACCTGGCGGACACGGCGGCCTTCTGCACCCACTACGGGATGACACTGGAGACCAGCGCCAACTGCGTGGTGGTGGCCGCCAAGCGCGGCGGCGAGACCACCTACGCGGCGTGCATGGTGCTGGCCACCGACCGGGCCGACGTCAACGGCGCGGTCCGCCGCCACCTGGGTGCGCGCAAGGCGTCGTTCGCGCCGATGGCCGAGGCCACGGGGCTGACCGGGATGGAGTACGGGGGGATCACCCCGTTCGGGCTGCCGCGGGGGTGGCCGGTCCTCGTGGACGAGGCCGTGGCGACCGCCCCGCACGTGGTGGTGGGCAGCGGGCTGCGCCGGTCCAAGCTGTGGGTGCCGGGCAAGCTGGTGGCCGCCCTCCCCGGCGCCGAGGTCCTCCCCCTCGCCCAGCGCTGACCGCCGGGTCCGGGGGTCACCCGAACCAGGGGAGTCCGGCGGCCCAGTGGGAGACCCACCCGGCGAACCCGGGGACGCCGCCGGAGGTGACGCCCGCCTCCCCGCCGAAGGGGCCCGCCCCCTCCTCCGCGATCAGCCAGACGTTCCCCCGCTGGGGGCCGGTGACGACGAGGTGCCAGTACTGGCCGCAGCCGTCGGTGCCGAGCACCAGGGACCCGTGGTCGAAAACGGGGTCGAGGACCTCGTCCTCGGGCTCCTCGTCGTCGGCGCACCAGGTCCACGCCCCGACGAGGGGGAAGGGGCGGGCGAGGAGGCGCTCCGGCCGCCCCTCGCCCCAGTCCCGGGGCATCTCCGCGAGGGGGAGCAGCCCGTACTCGGGCGGGCCCTCGGGTGACCCGTCGGCGATCTCGGCGACGAAGGTGCGGTAGGGCTCGGGCAGGGTGATGCCGTGCCCGGCCTCGAAGGCCCGGACCGCGTCCCACCCCAGGGGTGGAAGGCGGCGGGCGGCGGCGAAGGCCGCCCGGAGGACGTCGAGGTCGGCGGCGAGGGCCCGTTCGGTTTCCATGGGGTGAGCGTGGCACGCGGGAACGACGGTCCGCGCGGTCCGTCCACAGGCTGTGGACGAGCCGGGCAGGCGGCGACCTCCCGGGGCGGGGCCGGTCCTCGACCTCGGCGACCCAGGCCGTGTCCACGATCACCGAGCAGTGGTCGACCACCGGCGGCTCCACCCCCGCGGGCTGCTCGTACTCCGACTCCACCATGACGATCTCGAAGTAGAGCGGCATCCCGGTGTCGGCGTCGAACATGATCCGGCGCTCCGGGGTCTCCTCGCCCCGTTCCTCCACCGGGAACAGCTCGCCCTCGCGCCCGTGCCGGTCCCACTCCTCTTCTGTCCGCGGCGGGCCGTTCATTACAGGCCTTCTTCGGGATGTCGACAAGACGGCCTCTCCACACGTCCACATGGCGGGAAAACGCAGGTGGCGGCGGACGCGGCCACCTGGACACTATTTACTGAACGATCGGTCTGTAATACTGTGCCGGAAGACACTCAGCCCGAGGAGAGGACCGTCAGGTGTCCGAAGCACTGGAGAGCTACGCGCTGGGATCGTGGTTCACCCCCACCGACGAGGGCGAACCCCTCGCCGACGCGAACACCGGCGAGACCGTCGCCCGCATGTCGAAGAACGGCCCCGACATCGCCGCCATGGTCGACTACGCCCGCACCGTCGGCGGCCCGGCACTGCGCGCCCTCACCTTCCACCAGCGCGCGAACCTGCTCAAGTCCCTCGCCCAGCACCTGATGCAGTACAAGGACGAGTTCTACGCGCTCTCCCACCGGACCGGCGCCACCAAGCGCGACAGCGCGGTGGACATCGACGGCGGGTTCGGCACCCTCTTCAGCTTCTCCAGCAAGGGCCGCCGCGAGCTGCCCAACTCCACGGTCATCCTCGACGGCCCCCTGGAGCGGCTCAGCCGCGAGGGCACCTTCGTGGGCCGACACGTCTACACCTCACGGCCCGGTGTCGCCGTGCAGATCAACGCGTTCAACTTCCCCGTGTGGGGCATGCTCGAAAAGCTCGCCCCCGCGTTCCTGGCCGGGCTGCCCAGCATCGTCAAACCCGCCGCCCAGACCGCCTACCTCACCGAGGCCGTGGTCCGCCGGGCCGTCGAGTCGGGGATCCTGCCCGAGGGCTCGCTCCAACTGCTCGTCGCCGGGCACCGGGGGCTGCTCGACGACCTGGGCCCGCAGGACATCGTCGGCTTCACCGGCTCGGCCGCCACCGGCGCCATCCTGCGCAACCACCCGAACGTCGTCAGCGGCGGGACGCAGCTCAACGTCGAGGCCGACTCGCTCAACTGCTCCATCCTGGGTCCGGACGTCACCGCCGAGGACCCCGAGTTCGAGCTGTACATCAAGCAGGTCGTCACCGAGATGACCGTCAAGGCGGGGCAGAAGTGCACCGCCATCCGCCGCGTCATCGTCCCCGAGGCCATGGCCGACACCGTCGTCGAGGCCCTGCGGGCACGCCTGGCCAAGGTCGTGGTGGGAGCCGCCGACCACCCGGAAACCCGTATGGGCGCCCTGGTGTCCCTGGCCCAGCGCGACGAGGTCCGCAAGGCGGTCAAGGCCCTGCGCACCTCCTGCGAGCTGGTGTACGGCGACCCCGAGCGGGTCGAGGTCGTGGGCGCCGACGCCGAGTCCGGCGCGTTCATGTCGCCGATCCTGCTGCGCGCCGAGCCGGGCGCCCGGGAACCGCACGAGGTCGAGGCGTTCGGCCCGGTCAGCACCGTCATCACCTACGGGTCGGTGGCCGAGGCCGTCGAACTGGCCGCCCTGGGCCGGGGCTCCCTGGTGGGCTCGCTGGTCACCCACGACCCCGACGTGGCCCGCGAGGTCGTGCTGGGCGTCGCCCCCTGGCACGGCCGCATCCTGGTGCTCGACCGGGACGACGCCAAGGAGTCCACCGGCCACGGCTCCCCGCTGCCCGTGCTGGTGCACGGCGGCCCGGGCCGCGCCGGCGGCGGCGAGGAGCTGGGCGGCGTGCGCGGCGTCAAGCACCACATGCAGCGCACCGCGATCCAGGCCTCGCCGGACATGCTCACCGCGATCACCGGACACTGGACCACGGGGTCCAAGCGGAACGTGGGCGACGTCCACCCCTTCCGCAAGAACCTCGCGGAGCTGCGGATCGGCGACACCATCGAGTCGGCGGAGCGCACGGTGACCCGCGCCGACATCGACCACTTCGCCGAGTTCACCGGTGACACGTTCTACGCCCACACCGACGAGGAGGCCGCGGCCGCCAACCCGCTGTTCGGCGGGATCGTGGCGCACGGCTACCTGGTGGTGTCGCTGGCCGCGGGCCTGTTCGTGGACCCGGCGCCGGGCCCGGTGCTGGCCAACTTCGGCGTGGACGACCTGCGGTTCCTCACCCCGGTGAAGGAGGACGCGGTCATCAAGGTGACGCTGACGGCCAAGCAGATCACCCCGCGCACCAACGCCGAGTACGGCGAGGTCCGCTGGGACGCCGTGGTCACCGACCAGGACGGCGCGGCCGTCGCCACCTACGACGTGCTCACCCTGGTCGCCAAGGGCGACGGGCAGGAGTAGCGCCCGGTCACCCCGCCGACGAATCGGTGCCCCCGGCCGACCGGGGGCACCACCGCGTTCAAGACCGTGCGGCAGGGAACGCCTTCCGCGAGGCCAGGACCAGCAGCACCACCGGGACGGTCAGGACGAGCACGCCCCAGGGCAGCGCACCGGCGCCCGCTCGGGCGAGCAGCGCCCCGCCCACCGCGCCGCCGCCGGCCATGGCGACGTTCCACAGCGTGACGTACACGGACTGGGCGGTGACCGCCGCCGCCCCGCCGACGTCGGCGACCGCGGTCTGGAGCAGGGTCGGCACCCCGCCCCACCCGAGCCCCCACAGCGCGGCCGCGGCCAGGGCCGCGCCCGGCAGGTCCGCGACCAGGGCCAGCAGCAGGGCGGCCGCGCCGATGAGCAGGACCGCGCCGACGGTCAGCGCCCGCAGCCTCCGGTCGATGAGGACGCCCACGATCCAGACCCCGGCCACGGAGGCCGCCCCGAACACCAGGAGGACGAGGTCCACGCCGCCGCCCCGGCCCGCGTCCGCGAGGACGGGGGCGATGTAGGTGTACAGGACGGTGTGGGCGGTCACCAGCAGGAGGGTGACGGCCAGCAGCGGGACCAGCCCGGGCAGGGCGAACACGCGGGCGAACGGCACCCGTTCTTCGCGGGGCTGTCCCGGCCGGTCGGGCACGGCGGCCAGGATCCACACGACCAGGGCCACGGCGATCGCGGTGATGGTCAGGAACACCGTGCGCCAGCCGACCGCCTGGCCCAGGAAGGCGCCGGCGGGCACCCCCAGGGACAGGGCGACCGGGATGCCGATGAGGACGACGGCGATCGCCCGGCCCTGGAGGCGGTCCGGCACCAGGGAGCGCGCGTAGCCGACGAGCATCGCCCAGGCGAGCCCCGCGGCGACCCCGGCGGCGCCCCGGGCGGCCAGGGTGAGCAGGTGGTCGGAGGACAGGGCGGTGACGGTGTTGGCCGCGGCGAACAGTGCCACGGTCCCCAGCAGGAGGGGGCGGCGGCGCAGCCCGGCGGTGGCCGCCGCGAGCGGGATCACGGTGAACGCGGTGCCGGCGGCGTAGGCCGTCACGGCCTGCCCCATAGTGGACTCGTCCACCCCGAGGTCGGCGCTCATGGCGGGCAGCAGACCGGCGGGCACCAGCTCGGTGAGGACGACGAGGAGGGCGACGGAGGCCAGGGCGAGGAGGGCGGTCCACGGCATCCGCGCCGACCGTTCGGGGATGACCCCTTGTGCGGTGGTGTTCATGACGTCATGCTCGAACCCTCACATCTATGTGAAGGTCAACGGGCCGACGGGTGAGGTGGACCACATGAGGATCGGAGAGCTGTCGGAGCGGACCGAGACCCCGCGCCGCCTGCTGCGGTACTACGAGGAGCAGGGGCTGATCCTGCCCCGGCGTATGGAGAACGGCTACCGGGACTACGACGAGGACACCGTCGACCGGGTGGTCCAGATCCGTGGGCTGCTCGACGCCGGGCTGCCCACCAGGGTCATCAGGCAGATGATGCCCTGTCTGAACGGGCCCCGCTCGATCCTCATCTCCGACGTCTCACCGCAGATGGTCGCGACCCTGCGCGCCGAGCTCGAACGCATGGACCGGCGCATCCGCTGCCTGGAACAGAACCGCAGAGCCATCTCCGACTACCTGGATGCGGTGCTGCCCGCCGAGCGGGCCGCCACGGCCCCCTGACCCGAGCGCGAGGAGCGCCCCGGAGGGTGCCGACTCCCTCCGGGGCGCTGCTGTGGGGCCCCGCTACAGGCGGGCGATGGCCGCGGCGGGGTCCTCGATGGCGTCGGCGACGACCCGCATGAAGCCGGCCGCCGCGCCGCCGTCGCACACCCGGTGGTCGAACGCGAACGACAGCTGGGTGATTTTGCGGACGGTCAGCTCGCCGTCCACCACCCACGGGCGGTCGATGATCCGGCCGATGCCGAGGATGGCCACCTGCGGGTGGTTGATGATGGCGGCGCTTCCGTCGACCCGCAGCGAACCGTAGTTGTTGAGGGTGAAGGTGCCGCCGGTCATCTCGGCCGGGGTGGCCCTGCCCGCGCGGGCCGCGGCGGTGAGCCGCCGGATCTCGGCGTCCAGCTCGGCGGTGGTGAGCCTGTGCGCGCCGAGCACGGCCGGGGCGACCAGGCCGCGGTCGGTCTGCACGGCCAGGCCGAGGTTGATCCCGTCGTACTGGACCAGTTCGCCGCGCTCGGTGTCCACCAGCCCGTTGAGCTCGGGGTGGGCGCGCAGCCCGGCCACGGTGAACCGGGCGACGTAGGACAGCAGCCCCGGACCGTCCGGGTGGGCGGTGCGCAGGCGGACCAGCTCGGTGGCGTCGACGTCCACCCACACGGTGGCCTCGGGGATCTCGCTGCGGCTGCGCGAGAGTGCGGCGGCGACGCTCTTGCGGAACCCGCTCATGGGCACCCGGCTGGACTCGGCCAGACCGGTGCGCGGATCCGCGGCGCCTGCCCCGGCGGGTGCCGGGGCGGCCGGGGCGGCCGGGGCCTCGGCGGCCTCGGCGGCCTCGATCGCGGCGAGCACG
>NZ_JASFDV010000090.1 GCF_030766825.1 Nocardiopsis sp. CC223A | reverse complement strand
ACCGCCGCCACGATCGCCCGGTGCTGGGCGCTGCTGTGCTCCAGGTTCTTGACCAGCATCGGCATGGCGTCGAGCAGGTCGTTGACCCGCATCCGCACGTCCGTCAGCGCCGCCGTCAACGACGGCGACCCGGCCAGCTCGGCCAGGGTCAGGTGGAAGACGGTGTCGAGCCTCCGGTAGTCGGCGACCTCCGCCCCGTCCACCGCGTGCAGCCGTTCGGTGAGCAGCCGGTCCTGCCCGGCGGTGAGGCCCCGCTCGGCCAGCAGCGTCGCCGCGCCGATCTCCAGCGCCCGCCGGAACGCGAACAGGTCGTCCAGGTCCACGGCCATGCCCTCCAGCACCCGCCGGGCCTCGGCCCGGCTGGGCCGGGGGCGCACGTAGGTGACGAAGGTGCCGCCGGTGCGGCCCCGCCGCGACTCCACGTAGCCGGCCTCCTGTAGGGCGCGGATGGCCTCGCGCAGCGTGATGCGGCTGACCCCCAGCCGGGCGGCCAGCTCCCGCTCGGCCGGGAAGCGGCCGCCGTGGGGGACCACGCCCAGGCGGATCGCGGAGAGCAGGCGCTCCACCGTCTCCTCGAAGGCGTTGCCCGCCCGCACCGGCCGGAACACCGCCTCGGCCGCCGGTCCCGCCTCCTCGGCGGTGGGCTCGGCGTTCGTCCTCACCACGGTCCTCTCGTCGCGCGCCCTTCGCACTGGTACGACCAGCGTACGGGCGCGGCGGGCCGGAGCCGGTACGGCCCCGGCCCGTGCCGCGTCACTTCAGCTCGGCCTCGGCCTGTTCGATGAGCGCGAACTCCTCCTCCGGCGCGTTGGCCACCAGGCGGTGGCGCGAGTAGAACCAGAAGTAGGCCAGGAAGACCACGAGGATGCCCGCGGTGATCGCCGCCCCCACCATGTCCACGAAGAACGTGGCCGCCACCGCGCACAGCGCCAGCACGAACGCGATCCCCGTGGTGACCGAACCGCCCGGGGTGCGGTAGGGCCGCTCCAGTCCCGGCTCCCGGCGGCGCAGCACCATGTGCGACAGCGTCATCAGCACGTACGACACGGTCGCCCCGAACACCGCGATGTTGATCAGCCGGTCGCCGTCGGCCACCGTCACCGCCAGCACGAACCCGATGGTGCCCGGCACGATGAGCGCCAGGTAGGGGGTGCGGCGGCGGCCGGTCACCGACAGCCACCGGGGCAGGTACCCGGCCCGGGACAGGGCGAACAGCTGCCGCGAGTAGGCGTAGATGATGGAGAAGAACGACGCCACCAGCCCGGCCAGGCCCACGTAGTTCACGAAGTCCGCCAGCAGGGTGTCGCCGCCGTAGGCCTCGCGCAGCGCCTCGGGCAGCGGGTTGCTCGACTCGGCCATCACCGACGCGCCCGCCCCGCCGGGGGCCAGCAGCAGCATGCCGGCGGCGGTGACCATGAGCACGAGCATCGCGCCGATGATGCCGCGCGGCATGTCCCTGCGGGGGTCGCGGGACTCCTCCGCGGCCAGCGGCACGCCCTCCACGGCCAGGAAGAACCAGATGCCGAAGACGAAGGCCCCGAGGATCCCCACGTAGCCGTAGGGCAGGAACGCGCTGGCCCCGGCCGCCGCGGTGGGTTCGATGTCGAAGAGGTTGGCGGGGTCGAACCGCGGGACCATGCCCACGACGAACGCCACCAGCGCCACCATGGCCACACCGGTGATCACGAACATCACCCGCAGCGCCTCGCCCACACCCCACAGGTGGATGCCGACGAAGACCAGATAGCAGACCAGGTAGACGGGCCAGGCGCTGGTGAGCCCGAACAGGCCCAGCGCCTCCACGTACCCGCCGATGAACACGGCGATGGCCGCCGGGGCGATGGCGTACTCGATGAGGATCGCGGTCCCGGTGGCGAACCCGCCCAGCGGTCCCAGGGCGCGCCGGGCGAACCCGTACCCGGCCCCTGCGGTGGGCAGGGCGGAGGCGAGCTCGGCCAGGCCCAGCACCATGCACAGGTACATGGTGCCCATGAGCAGGGTGGCGATGAGCAGCCCGCCCCAGCCGCCCTCGGCCAGGCCGAAGTTCCACCCGGCGAAGTCGCCGGAGATCACGTAGGCGACGCCCAGCCCGGCGAGCAGCAGCCACCCGGCCGCGCCCCGCCGCAGCCGGCGCCGTTCGAGATAGTCGTCGTCGGCGCGGGAGAAGTCCGCGCCCTGGATGTGCAGGGGACTCTTGCCGTCGGACACTGGGGGCCTCCCGGGGGGTGACGGGGGTGCAACTAAAGGTATATGGACAGTCCTTTTCTATTGCCGGAGATGCTCCGCCTCTGATTCGGTGCTTGTCAAGGGGGGTAACGCGCTATTGACACGCGTTTATCTCGCTGGTTATCTGTCCCCAGATAAGGTCTGATCTCGAACCAAAAGCGCCCGTATCGGCACCCCCGAAGGAGCCCCCAGGTGAGACCGCACGCCGACCCCCGCCGATCCCCGCTGACCGTGGACGAGCTGCGCGCGGCCGTCGCCGACGGGACCGTCGACACCGTCTTGGTCGCCTTCCCCGACATGCAGGGCCGGCTCCAGGGCAAGCGCCTGTCCGCCCGGTTCTTCCTGGAGGAGGTCCTCGAACACGGCACCGAGGGCTGCGACTACCTGCTCGCCGTGGACGTGGACATGAACACCGTCGACGGCTACGCCATGTCCTCCTGGGACACCGGCTACGGCGACTTCGCCATGGTCCCCGACCTCGCCACCCTGCGCCTCACCCCGTGGGCCGAGGGCGCGGCCATGGCCGTCGCCGACCTCTCCCGGCACGACGGCACCCCGGTGGCGGCCTCGCCGCGCGCGATCCTGGACCGCCAGCGCGCCCGGCTGGCCGAACGCGGCTGGGCGGCGATGGTCGGCACCGAGCTGGAGTTCGTGGTGTACCGCGACAGCTACGAGCAGGCCTGGGACCGCGGCTACCGCGACCTGACCCCCGCCAACCGGTACAACGTCGACTACTCGGTGCTGGGCGGCGCCCGGGTCGAGCCGCTGCTGCGGCGCATCCGCAACGAGATGGCCGGGGCCGGACTCTACGTGGAGTCGGCCAAGGGCGAGTGCAACCTCGGCCAGCACGAGATCGCCTTCCGGTTCGACGAGGCCCGCGCCACCTGCGACAACCACGCCATCTACAAGAACGGCGCCAAGGAGATCGCCGCCCAGGAGGGCATGGCGATCACCTTCATGGCCAAACCCAACCAACGCGAGGGCAACTCCTGCCACATCCACATCTCCCTGCGCGACGCCGACGGCGGACCCGTGCTGGCACAGGGGGAGGGAATGTCCGAGACCGGGCGGCACTTCCTGGGCGGCCAGCTCGCCGCGCTGCGCGAGTTCACCCTGCTGCTGGCGCCCAACATCAACTCCTACAAGCGCTACGTGCCGGGCAGCTTCGCGCCCACCGCCGTCGCCTGGGGCCACGACAACCGCACCTGCGCCCTGCGCCTGGTCGGCCACGGGCCCTCGCTGCGGGTGGAGAACCGGGTACCCGGCGGCGACGTCAACCCGCACCTGGCGGTGGCCGCGCTGATCGCCGCGGGCCTGCACGGCATCGAGGACCGGATCGAGCCGGGCGAGCCCTTCGCGGGCAACGCCTACGCCTCCGGGCTGCCCACCGTCCCCTCGACCCTGCGCGAGGCGCTGGAGCTGTGGGAGGGCAGCGCTCTGGCCCGGGAGGTGTTCGGCGAGGAGGTCGTGGCCCACTACGCCAACAACGCCCGGGTGGAGCTGGCCGCCTTCGAGGCGGCCGTCACCGACTGGGAGATGTTCCGCGGCTTCGAGCGGATGTGACCGTCATGGGGTTCGACCGTCGGTAGTGCTGAACATCGGCGCCGCTGGACGCCCGAACACCCGAACGCAGGGGTACCGAACACCCGGGACGCCGATCGTCAGCACTACTGAATGTCCGTGTCACTGAACGTCGATACCACCGGACATCACCACCACCGCACACCGACAGGGGGACCATGGCCGCCGACGCGCCACCACCGACCGCACAGCGGGTCGTCGACCCGACCACCGAGGAGGTCATCGCCACCGTTCCGCTGGCGACCGCCGCCGACACCGACGCCGCGGTCGCCCGCGCCAGCGCCGCCCTCCCCGACTGGCGGGCCACCGCCCCCGGCGAGCGCGCCCGGCTGCTGCGGGCCGTCGCCGACGCGATCGACGCCCACCTGGAGGAGCTCGCCGACCTGGAGGTCCGCAACGCCGGACACCCCGTCGGCCAGGCCCGCTGGGAGGCGGGCAACGCCCGCGACGTGTTCCGGTACTACGCCGCCGCCCCCGAGCGCGCGGCCGGGCGGCAGATCCCCGTCCCCGGCGGGTGGAGCGTCACCTTCGCCGAACCCCTGGGCGTGGTCGGCGTCATCGTCCCCTGGAACTTCCCGATGCCGATCCTGTCCTGGGGGACCGCGCCCGCACTGGCCGCCGGGAACACCGTCATCGTCAAACCCGCCGAGCTCACCCCGCTCACCGCCCTGCGCATCGGCGAACTGGCCCGCGAGGCGGGGCTGCCCGACGGGGTGC
Organism: Nocardiopsis sp. CC223A; assembly: GCF_030766825.1. GTDB lineage: Bacteria > Actinomycetota > Actinomycetes > Streptosporangiales > Streptosporangiaceae > Nocardiopsis. The sequence continues at coordinate 22,740 of NZ_JASFDV010000090.1, read as the reverse complement.
TCCAGATCCTGCCCGGTGCCGGACCCGTCGCCGGGGACCGGCTGGTGCGCCACCCCGACGTCGCCAAGATCGTGTTCACCGGCTCCACCCGGGTCGGCAAGGGCATCATGGCGGCCGCCGCCCGGGACCTCACCCGGGTCACCCTGGAACTGGGCGGCAAGAGCGCCAACGTCGTCTTCGCCGACGCCGACCTGGAGAAGGCGGCCGCGGCCGCGCCCTACGGTGTGTTCGACAATGCGGGCCAGGACTGCTGCGCCCGCTCCCGGCTGCTGGTGCAGGCGAGCGTGTACGACCGGTTCCTGGAACTGCTGCGCCCCGCCGTCGAGGCCGTCGCGGTGGGCGACCCCCGCGACCCGGACACCGAGGTGGGGCCGCTCATCTCCGCCGCCCAGCGCGACCGCGTCGCCGCCTACGTGGACGGCGCCACCGTCGCCTTCCGCGGCAAGGCGCCCGAGGGGCCGGGGTTCTGGTACCCGCCGACGGTGCTCACCACCACCGACCCGGCCGAGCCGGCCTTCCGGGAGGAGATCTTCGGGCCCGTGGTGTCCGTCCTGCCCTTCGAGGACGAGGCCGACGCGGTGCGCATCGCCAACGACACCCCCTTCGGCCTGGCCGGATCGCTGTGGACCCGCGACGTGGGCCGCGCCCTGCGGGTCTCCCGGCGGATCCGCGCCGGGAACCTGTCGGTCAACTCCCACTCGGCGGTGCGCTACTGGACCCCGTTCGGCGGCATGGGACAGTCCGGCATCGGCCGCGAACTGGGGCCCGACGCGCTGGACGCCTTCACCGAGACCAAGACCGTCTTCCTCTCCGACGACACCTGACCCACCCCACACGAGCAGGGAGCAGCAGCACAGATGAACCGTTTCGAGGGCCGCACCGCCGTCATCACCGGGGCCGCCGGGGGCATCGGCCGGGCCACCGCCGGCAGGCTCGCCGCCGAGGGCGCCCGTATCGTCGCCGCAGACCTGGACGAGGAGGTGGGCCGCGCGGTCGCCGAGGAGGTCGGCGGCACGTTCGTGCGCACCGACGTCACCGACGAGAAGGAGGTGGAGGCGCTCTTCGCCACCGCCGTGCGGACGTACGGCGGCGTGGACGTCGCCTTCAACAACGCCGGGATCTCCCCGCCCGACGACGACTCCATCCTCACCACCGGCATCGACGCCTGGCGCCGCGTCCAGGAGGTCAACCTGACCTCGGTGTACCTGTGCTGCAAGTACGCGCTGCCGCACATGCGCGAACAGGGCCGGGGGTCGATCGTCAACACCGCGTCGTTCGTCGCGACCATGGGCGCCGCCACCTCCCAGATCTCCTACACCGCCAGCAAGGGCGGCGTACTGGCGCTCAGCCGGGAGCTGGGCGTGCAGTTCGCCCGCGAGGGCATCCGCGTCAACGCGCTCTCCCCGGGGCCGGTGAACACGCCGCTGCTGCGTGAGCTGTTCGCCAAGGACCCCGAGCGGGCCGCCCGCCGACTGGTGCACGTGCCGCTGGGCAGGTTCGCGGAGGCCGAGGAGATCGCCGCCGCGGTGGCGTTCCTGGCCAGCGACGACGCCGCGTTCATCACCGCGTCCAACTTCCTGGTGGACGGCGGCATCTCCGGGGCCTACGTCACCCCGCTGTAGGGAGCACCACCGAACACGGAAGGGAGGCGCGCCGTGGCCGCGCCGGTCATCGGGATCTCCGCCTACGCCGAACGCGCCCGCTGGGGGGTGTGGGACACGGCCGCCGCCCTGCTGCCGCAGGAGTACGTGGACGCGGTCGCCGCCACCGGCGCGGTGCCCGTTCTGCTGCCCCCGGTCGCGAACGCGGCCGGGGCGGTCCGCGCCCTGGACGGGCTGCTGCTGGCGGGCGGCGGCGACATCGACCCGGCCCGCTACGGCGCCGACCGCGCCGAGCGCACCGCCGGGGTCCACCGGGCGCGGGACGCCGCGGAGGACGCGCTGCTGACCGCGGCCCTGGACCGGGGCCTGCCGGTGCTGGGGGTCTGCCGGGGCATGCAGCTGCTCAACGTGTTCCGCGGCGGGACCCTGCACCAGCACCTGCCCGACGCGGTCGGCCACGACGGGCACCGGCGGCGCACCGGGGTGTTCGACCCCCACCCGGTCACCGTCGCCGAGGGCACGCTCACCGCCCGGGTGCTGGGCCGCACCCGCCTGGACGCGCCCTCCTACCACCACCAGGCCGTCGCCGACCTCGGAACCGGGGTGCGGGCCACCGGGTGGGCCGACGACGGCACCGTGGAGGCCCTCGAATACGAGGACACCGACACCGTTCTGGGCGTGCAGTGGCACCCGGAGATGGGCACCGACCCGAGCCTGTTCACCTGGCTCACGACACGGGCGGCGCAGGAGCGGTGACGGCCCCGGGCCGTCACCGGCGGTCCGGGGCCGTCACCGGCGGTCCGGGGCCGCGCCGCGGTACTCCTGGGCTTTCCCCGACACCGTCCGCCGACGCGCGCCGCCGGGGACGCCGCAATGGAAGGGGACGCACGTGACGCACCCCCGGACCGACGTCCTCGTCGTCGGCGGGACCGGCGTGGACACCATCGTCCGCGTCCCCGACCTCGCCGGGCCGGACCGCCTGACCGCCGCCGCGGCGGCCGGGCGGCCCGGAACACCGGACGGCGGTCAGCCCGTGTAGGGCGGGGGACCGCTCTGCGGGAGGCGCGGCAGTGTCCACTCCCGCAGGACCTCCGACTCCACCCGCACCCGGGTCCGCAGCGAGTCCGCCCCCCGCCCCCGCGGCAGCCGGTCCAGGTCCGCGGCCAGTGAGCGCAGGGTGGCGCCCGCCGCCGACGGGTTCCCCTGGAGCCGGTGCAGCCGGGCGATCTCCAGGCGGAACGCCAGGGTCCGGGGGTCGTCGGCGCCCATGACCCGGGTCATGTCGGGCAGCAGCGTCAGTGCCTCCCACAGCGCCGCCCCGTGGTCGCCCAGCTCGCCCAGCCGGTAGGCGATCTCGAACCGGGTGGTGAGCGTGTCCGGGTGGTCCGGGCCCAGCACCCGGGACCGGTCGGGCAGCAGCCTGCGGTGCTCGGCCAACGAGGCCGCGTCGTCCCCCAGGTCCCCCAGGGTGTTGGCGATGGCCCGGCGGGTCGCGAGGGTGTCGGGGTGGTCGGGGCCCAGCGTCCGGATGCGGTCGCCGAGCAGGCGCCGGTGCTCCTCCAGGGCGCCCCGGTGGTCGCTCACCGCCGACAGGTGGTCGGTGATGTTCTCCCGGGCGGTGAGCGTGTGGTCGTGGTCGGGGCCCAGCACCCGGGCCAGGTCCGGTAGGACGGCGCGGTAGGCGGCCAGCGCGGCCTCATGGTCGTTCAGCTCGCCCAGCTGGTAGGCGATCTGGAACCGGGTGCCCAGGGTGTCGACGTGGTCGGTGCCCAGCAGCGCCGCCTGCTCGGACAGCAGGGAGCGGTACTCCTCCAGGGCGCCCCGGTGGTCGCCCAGACCCTCCTTGCAGACCGCGATCCGCGACCGCAGTTTCAGGGTCCGCGGGTGGTCGGGGCCCAGGGACTCCCGCAGCCGGGGCAGCAGGCGCTCGTACCCGGCCAGCGCCGTGGCGTGGTCGCCGCCCTCGCGCAGCCGGTCGAAGACCGCCGACTCCGAGCGCAGGGACTCCTCGGACTCCGGCGCCCGGGGGGCGGTCCCCGCCGGAACACCTGTTTCCCGGGTGCCCATCGGCACGCTGTACGCCGGGGCTCCGGACCCTGCTCCGGAGCCGTAGGACGGGCCGCCGCCGTACACCGGGCGGTCCGTCGGCCGGGGCGCGGCCGACCCCGTCCCGGGGGCGCCCGCCTGGCCGGCCCCGAAGGCCGGCCAGTCCAGCTCCGGGTCGACGTCCCCGATCATCTCGGTGACCTCCTGCGGAGTGGGCCGCTGCGCCGGGGAGTGCCGCCAGCAGCGGGCGATGACCGCCCGCAGCTCCGCCGGGACGCTCTCCGGGACCTCCGGCGGCGGACCGATGAGGTTGCGCACGATCCCGGCCAGGGTGGGGGCGTCGAACGGGTTGCGCCCCACCGCCGCGTGCGCCAGCACCGTGCCCAGCGAGAACATGTCCGAGCCCGGGCCCACCTCCAGCGCGTCCACCTGCTCGGGCGACATGTACAGCGGGGTGCCCAGGGTGGCCCCGGTCCGGGTCAGCCCGGAGGAGTCCCCGCTGGGCCGGGCGATGCCGAAGTCGATGATGCGCGGCCCGTCCGAGGCCATCAGCACGTTGGCGGGCTTGAGGTCGCGGTGGGTCAGCCCGGCGCCGTGGATCGCCTCCAGCCCCTCGGCCAGGCCCACCGCCAGCACCCGCAGTGTCGGGTGCGGCAGCGGTCCCCGCCCGGCCAACACCTCGTGCAGGGACGGGCCGGGGATGAACGCGCTGACGATCCACGGCGGATCCCCGTCGGGATCGGCGTCCACCACGGGCGCGGTGTGGAACCCGCCCACCCGGGCGGCGGCCGCCGCCTCCCGGGCGAACCGTCCGCGGAACTCGGCGTCGCCCGCGTACTGGGGCAGGATCACCTTCACCACGACCTTGCGGCCCGCTGCGGTGCGCCCCAGGTACACCCGGCCCATGCCGCCCGCGCCCAGGCGGTGGGTCAGCCGGTAGCGGCCGATGCGTTCGGGGTCTGTGGGGTCCAGGGGCTGCACGGGCAGAGGTCCTTCTGGCGTCGGAACGGGGGCGGGTCCGGGCTCGGGGGCGAGCGTTTCGCCGCTGTCGCTCAGCCTACGGCCTCGGGATTCCCGGAACCTCCCGCGGCGTCCGTCCCCGTGACCGGCGGTGACGCGGATTTCACCGGGATTCAGGGTGGACGAAACACGGACCGGCGGCCGGGCCGGGCACAGTGGGCCGTAGTCTTGGCCGCTGGGAGGGCTTGTGGGAGGGCTTGTGAGCGACACCTGGTTCGAGGACCGCACCTATCGGCACACCGACTGGACGCCGGAACGGCTCCTGGACCTCAAACGGCGGCGGGGCCTGACCGTCAGCCTGGTCATACCGGCCCGGAACGAGGAGGCCACCGTCGGGGGCATCGTCTCCCGGGTGCGGGCCGCCCTGGTGGAGCGCACGCCCCTGCTCGACGAGATCGTCGTCATGGACTCCGACTCCACCGACGCCACCGGCCGGGCGGCCGCAGAGGCGGGGGCGACCGTCCACCGGACCGTCGACGTCCGTCCCGACCTGGGGCACCGGCGCGGCAAGGGCGAGGCGATGTGGAAGTCGCAGTTCGTCACCTCCGGCGACATCATCGCCTTCCTCGACGCCGACCTCGTGGAATGGGACACCCATTTCGTCTCCGCCCTGCTGGGGCCGCTGCTCACCGAGCCCGGGGTGTGGCTGGTCAAGGGGTTCTACGACCGGCTGCTCGACCTGCCCGGCGGCACCCGGGTCAGCCACGAGGGCGGCCGGGTCACCGAGCTGGTCGCCCGCCCCACCCTGGCACTGCGCTGGCCCGCCCTGTCCGGTGTGGTCCAGCCGCTGTCGGGCGAGTGGGCGATCCGCCGGGACCTGTTCCAACAGCTGTCGGTGCCCACCGGGTACGGCGTCGAACTGGCCGTGCTCATCGACACCCACCTGCGGTGCGGAGTGCACGCGGTGGCCCAGGTGGACCTGGGGCGGCGCGCCCACCGCCACCAGTCGCTGCGCGGTCTGGGCGCCATGGCCACCGAGCTGCTCGCCATCGCCGACCGGCGGTGCGGGATCGAACACGGCGGCGACGTCCCGATCCGCTGGTTCGACGCCTCCGACGGGCACGGGCGTCCGCACACGGGTACGGTCAGTACCGTGGAGCGCCCGCCGGCCGTCGGGGTCGGGCCGGAGCGCTTCCGGGTGCTGGGAGGAGCGGTCGGCCGGTGATGAGGCTGCGGGGCCGGGAGTACGGTGAGCACGAGTCGCTGGTGATGGCGATCGTCAACCGGACCCCCGACTCCTTCTACGACAAGGGCGCCACCTGGGACGACGGACCCGCCTTCGAGCGGGTGCGCAGGGTCGTCGCCGAGGGCGCCGACATCGTGGACATCGGGGGGATCAAGGCCGCGCCCGGTGAGGAGATCGGCGTCGACGAGGAGAAGCGCCGCGTCGTCGACTTCGTCGCCGCCGTCCGCGCCGAGTTCCCCGACCTGGTCATCAGTGTCGACACCTGGCGGGCCTCGGTGGGCCGCGCGGTCTGCGAGGCCGGGGCCGACCTGCTCAACGACGCCTGGGGCGGCTACGACCCCGGGCTGGCGGAGGTCGCCGCCGAGTTCGGGGCCGCCCTGGTGTGCACCCACACCGCCGGGGTCACCCCGCGCACCCGGCCGCACCGGGTGCGCTACGAGGACGTGGTCGCCGACGCGGTGTCCGCCACCGTCGCCCTGGCCGAGCGCGCGGTGGCGCTGGGGGTGGACCCGGCGTCGGTGTTCATCGACCCGGCCCACGACTTCGCCAAGAACACCTGGCACTCCCTGGAACTGACCCGCCGCCTGGACGAGATGACCGCCACCGGGTGGCCGGTGCTCGTGTCGCTGTCCAACAAGGACTTCGTCGGTGAGACCCTGGACCTGCCCGTGGGGGAGCGGTTGACCGGAACACTGGCCGCCACCGCGGTGTGCGCCTGGCACGGTGCCCGGGTGTACCGGGTGCACGAGGTGGCCGAGACCCGGCAGATCCTGGACATGGTCGCCTCGATCCGCGGGGTACGGCCCCCCGCGCGGACCGTGCGGGGGCTGGCATGAGGGGCCGCCGCTCCGGGAGGGGGGACCGTTGATCGTCGCCACCGCCGTGTGCCCGTCGCCGCCGCTGCTCCTGCGGGAGCTGACCGGCGGCCGGGACGTGGCCGCCGACCTGCGCAAGGCGTGCGAGGAGGCGGTCGGCGCGCTGATCGCCGCCGCACCGGACGTGATCGTGGTGCTGGGCGCCGACGAGCGCTCGGCCGAGCGGGTCGAGGGCCGCATCCCGCTGTCGGCCTTCGGCGGGCCGGGTGAGCGCGTCCCCGAGGCCGAGGCGCTGCCGACCTCCCTGGCCGTGGCCCGCCGCCTGCTGGACGACCTGGGCGTACGGGTGCCGGTGGAGATGGGCACCATCGCCGTCGACGCCGGCCCGGCGGAGACGGCCCGGCGGGGCCGGGCGATCGCCGACCGCCCCGAGCGGGTGGGGCTGCTGGTCATGGCCGACGCGGGCGCCCGGCGCGGGCTGCGCGCCCCCGGCCACCTGGACGAACGCACCTTCCCGGTGGACGAGGCGATCCGCGCGGCCCTGGCGGCCGGGGACACGGCGGCGCTGCTGGACCTGGACCCCGCGCTGTGCGCGGACCTGCTCATCGGCGGCCGCTCCGCCCTCCAGGCCCTGGCGCACGCCCGGTCCGGGACGCCGGTCGCCGGGGCCCGCCTGCTCTACGCCGACGACCCCTTCGGGGTGCTGTACCTGGTGGCCCTCTGGCCGGGGGCCCGGCGATGAGGGTCCTGCTCAACGAGATCGCCCCGCGCACGGCGGTCCCGGGGACCGAGGTCTCGGGTGAGGCGCTGGCGGTGCTGTACGCCCACCCGGAGGGGTGGACGCGCGCGAACATGGTCGCCACCCTGGACGGGGCGGGCACCGGCGAGGACGGGCTGACCGGGTCCATCAACACCCCGCCCGACCACGAGGTCTACCGGCTGCTGCGGGACCTGGCCGACGTCGTCCTGGTGGGTGCGGGGACCGCGCGCGCCGAGGGCTACCGCCGCCCCGGGCCGCGGGTGCGGCCGGGGCGCACCCCGTGCCCGGACGTGGCGGTGGTGAGCCGTTCGGCGCTGGTGCCCCCGGGCCTGGCGGCCCCGGCCCGGGACCGCGGCGGGGCGTGGATGGTCACCCGCGCCGGGGCGGGGGCCGAGGCGCTGGAGCGCGCCCGCGCGCTGTTGGGCGCCGACCGGGTCCTGGTGCACGGCGATGCCGAGGTGGACCTGGGCGCGGCCCTGGCCGACCTGGCCGACCGCGGGCTGTCCCGGGTGCTGTGCGAGGGCGGCCCGTCCCTGCTGGCCGACGTGGCCGCCCACGGCCTGCTGGACGAGCTGTGCCTGACCACGGTTCCGCTGCTGGCGGGCGGCGACGCCCGCCGGATCGCCTTCGGCGTCCCGGCCGGCCTGGAGCTGCGCCCCCGGCTCATCCTGGAGGCCGGGGGCACCCTGCTGCACCGCTTCGTCCGCCCCACCCCCTAGGAGCCCCTGATGGACGTGCCGCGCGAACAGCTGGTGGACGCGGTCATCGGACGCACGCACGTCGACCTGCCGATGGTCGCGGCCGAGGCGCTGGCCCGGGGGCTGGACTCGCCCGCTCTGCGGGAGGTGGCCGGGCTGGGCCGCGCCGACCCGGCGGAGGAACCGTTCGCCGAAGCGCTTGCGGAGCTGGGCCTGTCCTGGCCCGGCTACGGGGAGGCGCACGTGTACGCGGCGCGCCGGATCCGTACCCGGACGCTCGCGGGGGACCCGGACGCGCGGGAGGCGGTCCGGGCGGCCGAGGCGGTGTACGGCCACCTGTGTTCCAACGCCTCCTGGGGCGAGGGCGAGTACGACCACCTGGGGTTCCTCTACGTTTCCCTGGAGTGGGAATCGGCGATGGCGCGGGACGGCGCCCTCGCCCCGGAGCCGGAGCGGGCCCTCGTCGCCCGCTTCCGGGAACCGGCCCGGGAACTCTTGGACGCGAGCGCCTGACGCACGGAGGCAGGGGCCGGGGGCGCCCCCGGCCCCTCGTCGGCCGTGCGGTCAGACGGTGCGTGCGAAGGCGCGGTCCTCGGCGGAGTCCACCATCAGGGCCTGGACGCGCCGGGCCTCGGCGCGTTCGGCCTCGGGCACATCGTGCAGCGCCCTGCGGCGGGCGCGGCGCCGGGCCAGGGCGACCGCCGCGGAGCGGCGCAGGCCCACCTCCTCGCCCTCCCTGGCCAGGGCTCTGCGGACCCGGCGCCGGTGGGCGTGGCGGGCGGCGAAGTACACCGCCATGGCGATTGTGAAGTCGATCAGCACCTTGACGACGATGCCGACGACGCCCGCCGGCAGTGGTGAGTCGAACAGCCAGTGCATCGCCATCGCCGTCAGGACCAGGGCCGCCGCCCCGAGCGCCCGGCGCCCGCTCGGCAGCCACCCCGCGGCCGCGAGCAGGCCGACAGCGGTTCCGGCCACCGCGGACATCGCCCAGTGCGAGCCCAGGCCGGTGAGGAACACCCGCACGACCATCGACTGCGCCACCGCCTCGCCGCCGTTCACCCCGCCCGCCTGGATCACCGTGTTGAGCCCGTAGATGAGGTTCTCGGTCACCTCGAAGCCGAGGCCCACCAGGGCGCCGACGATGAACCCGTCGATCGGCCCGCGCACGGAGCGGGGGAAGGCCACGGCCACCAGGACGATCCCGGCGAGCTTGAACAGCTCCTCGTTGAACGGCGCCGTCATCGCCGCACCCCAGACGGCGGAGAACTCCAGCCCCAGGGTCTTGGACCACACCCCGGTGAGCGCGCTGTTGGCCAGCAGGGCGCCGCCGGTCGCCGCGGTCAGCCCCCACAGCACCGCCACCAGCGAGGCGGCGAGGTCGGGGGCGCGCACCGGCCGGATGCGCCGGAACAGCCAGAACCCGAACAGCAGGGTCGCGGCGGCGAAGACCAGCCCCAGCGCCGCCTCGGCGAAGAACACCCGCACCGTCCCGCCGAGCTGGACAGCCAGGGTGCCCAGCCCGAGCAGGCTCAGCACGCCGATGACGACCATCGAGGTGAACGCGGGCAGGTGGTACCCCAGCACGGTCCGCTCGGGGGCGCGGGGCGCCGGGACCCGCTGCGGCCCGGGTGCGTCCTGCCGCGAGTGGCGCTGGGCGGGCACCGCCCCGGCCGCGGTGTCGGGCAGCCGGGACCCGTCGGGTGCCTGGCTCATCGTTCGCCCTCCTCGGTGAACGTGACGGCGCGGGCGACGTCGGCGACCGCCTCCAGGTCCGCGATGGTGGCGTCCGCACCGCCCAGGGTCATCTCCACGGCGAACTCCCCGTCGGGGGAGGGGTACAGCACGGCGGCGCCCTCCTCGGTGCGGCTGCGCATGACCCCGGTCAGCCCCTCGACGCCCTGCTCGGTGGTGATCACCTCGGGTTCGCCCAGTCTCGCGGTGGGGTCCCCGGCGCGGGCGATGTCGCCCATGCCCGCCCACAGCTGCTTCGCGTCGGGCAGCGGGTCGCCGACGGGTGTGACCGAGGTGACGGTCAGGTCCACGGTCCCCCGGTGGAACCGGTAGGTCTGTCCGGCCTGGCTGGATCCGACGTCGAGGAGCCACCCGTCCTGGGGCAGGGTCAGGGCGGCCCGGTACCCGCCGTCCCCGCCGAGCGTGATCTCGTCACCGGCGTGGATTCGCTGGGTCCCCGGCAACAGGGCGTCGACCAGCGACCAGACGACGACCAGGAGGACCGCCACCGCAGTCGCGATGCCCAGCGGGATCCAGTGGTCGCGGATCGTTCCCGGCGCCGTACCGCTCGGCTGTGCCATGGCGCCCCTTTCGTCACTCAAGGTGATGGTCTGTCCGAACAAGGGAAACACCGGCGGCCGAGTGTGCTGTCGGGAAAGTAGGGACTTGGCGCATTTTGACGGGGATTTCACCGTTCCCTGGGCCTCAGGGGTGCACGAGGATCTTCACGTGGTCGTCGCCGTGCGCGATCAGCTCCTCGTAGCCCTTCTCCCGCGCCTCCTCCAGCGAGAGCCGGTCGGTGATCAGCGCCTTGGGGTGCAGGGTGCCGCGGCCGATCGCCTCGATGACCTCGGGGAAGTCGACGGGTCCGTAGCCGAAGCTGCCCACCAGCCCGATCTCGGTGAAGGCCAGCACCGCGGGGTCCAGCATCACCGGCCGCCCCTCGGACACGGTGACGGCCCGGCCGCCCTTGCGCAGGGCACCGATCAGCGAGGTCACCGAGTCCGTTCCGGCGCCGGAGGTCTCGAAGGAGACGTCGGCCCCCAGGGGCGCGCGCTCGCGGACGGCGGCGACCACGTCCGTCGTCGCGGGGTCGAGCACCAGGTCGGCCCCCAGGTCCGTGGCGATCCGGCGGCGCAGCGCGGACACCTCGCTCACCGTCACGTGCGCGGCGCCGTGCGCCCGGGCGGCCATGAGCACCCCCAGCCCCACCGATCCGGCGCCGATGACGAGCACGTTGTCGCCCTCGCCCAGCCCGGCGCGGCCCACCGCGTGCCAGGCCACCGCGAGGGGCTCCACCAGGGCGGACACCGTGGGGGAGACGTCCTCGGGCATCACGTGCACCCGGTCGGCGGGCACGACCACGTACTCGGACATGCCGCCGCCCCCGCCCATCAGGCCGATGAAACCGAAGTTCTCGCACAGGTTGTACTCGCCCCGGCGGCAGGCGGCGCAGCTGCCGTCGAACACCAGGGGCTCCACCGCGACCACCGCGCCCTCAGTCGGTCCGCGCACGTCGGCGGCGGCCTCGACGACCCGCCCGGAGAACTCGTGCCCCTGCACGTGCGGGCCGTGCGTGCGCAGCACGGGGTGGAGGTACTCGTCGGGCAGCACGGGGTCGAGGTAGTTGCGCACGTCGAACTCGCAGATGCCGTTCCACCCGACCCGGATCTTCACCGCCCCGGGCACGAGCCGGGGCTCGGGCACCTCGTCCACCCGCAGGTCCCGGGGCCCGTGCAATCGCAGCGCCCGCATCTCGCCCCCTCCCGCCGCCCCTGCCCCTTATCTCCCCACCGGATTTCCCGCCTTCCTGCCTCCCCGCGTAAACACTTCCCCTGGCCGGGGGTCAGGAGTGGGGGTGGGGGGTGAGGTGGTCGGCGGGGGAGCCGCAGGCGGTGCAGGTGGGGGTGGTGTCCAGGGCGGCGACGTGGTCGCGGTGGTGGAACACCACCGGGGGCTCGTCGTAGAGCCAGGTGGAGCCCCAGTGGGCGAGGGCGGTGACGACCGGGGCGAGGTCGCGGCCGGCATCGGTCAGGTGGTACTCGTGGCGCGGCGGGCGCTCGCTGTAGGCACGGCGCTCGACGACGCCCGCCTCCTCCAGGGCGCGCAGACGGGCGGCGAGCCGGTCGCGCGGGGCGCCGGTGTTGCGGGCGATGGCGTCGAACCGGCGCACGCCCAGGAGGAGTTCGCGCACGATCAGCAGGGACCACTTCTCGCCGACGAGGCGCAGCGCGCCGGCCGCCGGGCAGGGGCGTCCCGGGACGGTGGGGTTGGGCTTCGTCGTCTCCGTCTGCGCCATGTCCCCAGAATGGCACACCCCGGCGAGTTGGAAAAACAAACCGACCTGTTAGGGTGCGTCCATGACCGACAGCACACCGGCCCCGGCCACCTGGGGAGAGCCGCGCGAGAAGACCGTGACCTGGTACGACCCCAAGGTCGTCGTCGCCGGACGCGAGGGCCTCACCGGCGCCGACCACCTGCGCGCCATGGCCGACGGCGAGCTTCCCCCACCGCCCATCGCCGTCCTGATGGGCTTCGGCCTCGTGTCGGTCGGCGAGGGCGAGATCGTCTTCACCGGCACCCCCGACGACTCCGTCTACAACCCGCTGGGCATCGTCCACGGCGGCTACGTCTGCACCCTGCTCGACACGGTGGCGGGCTGCGCCGTCCAGACCACCCTGCCCGCCGGGTCCGGGTACACCTCCATCGAGATCAAGGTCAACTACCTGCGCCCGGTCACGGCCGGGACGACCCTGACCGCCCGCGGGTGGGTGCCCAAACCGGGGCGCCGCGTCGCCTTCGCCGAGGGCGACATCCGCGACGAGTCCGGCAAGGTCGTGGCCACCGCCTCCTCCACCTGCCTGGTCTTCGACCTCTAGCCTCCAGGGTGTTCTCCGCGGATGCCGCTCGTCGCGAGCGGGGTCCTGGTGCCTGCACCGCAAGGCCGGGGAAGGAGCCGGGGCGGTTCTCCCGCCGGTTGACGGGAACGCGGTGAGGGATGTGCCGGGACACCGCGAGGCAGGGTGGGCATCCGCGGAACACCCTAGTCCAGGGCCGCCAGCGCCGACCGCCACACCGGCGGCACCGGGCCGGTGCGGGCCACCGACCCCACCCCGGCCGGCCCGGCCAGGTCCGCGACCGCCTCCGCCAGCCCCGGTGCCGCCCCCTCGTCCGCCACCCACTCCTCGGCGTACACGCCCTCCAGCTCCAGCACCCCGCGCCGCCGGTCCGCGCGGGCCGCCACCCGCCCCACCAGCCGGTCCCCGTGCAGCACCGGCAGCACGTAGTACCCGAACCGCCGCCTCGCCCGGGGCGTGTACATCTCGTTGACGTAGTCGAACCCCCACAGCAGGGAGGTCCGCTCCCGGTCGCACAGCAGGTTGTCGAACGGCGACAGCAGCGTCGTCCGCCCCTCCCAGCCGGCGCCCGCGGCCGTCTCCACCAGCGGCAGCACGTCGGCGTGCACGAACCACGGCTCGTCGCTCCCCTCCACCCGGGCCCGCACCGCCCGCCCCCGGGCCACCAGCCGCTCCAGGGTCGCCGCCGCGTCGCCGTACCGCTCGCGCACGAAGTGCCGGCGCACGTCCCGGGCCCGCCCGGCGCCCAGTGCCCGCAGCGCGTGCTCGGCCGACCGCTCCTCGATCTCGGCGTCGGGCAGCTCCGACCGGTCGGCCCACGCGGGCAGCCGCCGCTCCGCCAGGTCCCACAGCCGGGTGCGGCCGCGCCGCCCGGCCACCATGATCCGCCCCTGGAACCACAGCAGTTCCAGCATCCGCTCCACGTTGCGACCGGCCGTCCACCCGGTGGACTCCCAGGGCACCGCCGCCCGGTCCTCGAACCCGTCGGTGGGCAGCGGGCCGGCCTCGCGCAGCCGGCACAGGACGTGCTCGCGCAGCTCCCCGTTGGCCTGGGCCCACACCGCCGGGCGGGAGCCCTCGCCCGGGTGGCGGCGCATCAGCCGCCGGTGCAGCGGCAGGTCCTCGGTGAGCACCATCGACGCCGCGTGCGCCCAGTACTCGAAGAGCCAGCGCTCCTCCCACAGCAGCGCGTCCAGGTCGGCGTGCCGGAACCCGCCCAGCCTGCTCCACAGCACCAGCCGGTGGCTGCGGGCGACCACGCCGACCGGGTCGATCTGTAGGCAGCGCAGGTCGCGCAGCACCTCGCGCAGGCCGTCGGGGCCGGGGGCGGGCCGGGGCCCGGACAGGCGCTGGCGGCGCACGGCCAGGCGGCGCACCGCCCGGGTGTCGAGTTCGAGGGTGTCCACGCAGGGCTCCGGGGGTGGGGGGGCGGGGTGTGCGGCCCAGTGAACCGCACGCCCCCGACATTCCCCCGGTCCCGCGGGCTACAGGGTGGTGGCCAGGGGTCCGCCGTTCCAGGCGACGGCGTCGTCCAGGGCGGCGCGCGGGTCCACCGGCTCCCCGGCCAGGTCCGCCCGGACGCGGTGCAGGTTGAGCACGATGCGTTCGGCGTCGTCCCAGTCGGCGAACTCGCCCAGGTCCAGGGCGCGCGCGTTCTCCAGCGGACTCAGCCCGGCGGCGGCCCCGTCCCGGGCCGCGGCCAGCACGAACCGGTAGTACCGCTCGTGGGCGGCCAGCACCGCGTCCAGGTCGGCGGCGCCGAACACCGGCCCGTGGCCGGGCACCACGTGCCCGGGTCCGAAGGAGCGCAGCCACGCCAGCGACCGCAGCGCCCCCTGCACCGAGCCCGTGAACACCAGCGGCGTCGACCCGTGGAAGATCAGGTCGCCGGTGAACAGCACCCCCTCCTCGGGCAGCCAGGCCACCACGTCGCCGGGGGTGTGCGCGGTGTACCCGGGGTGGCGCAGCTCCACCCGGCGCCCGCCCACGTGCACGGTCAGCTCCCGGTCCAGGGTGATGGAGGGGACCCGGCGGGTGACCGCGCCCCAGTCGGGGTGCGGCTCCCAGGCGGGCGGGCAGTCCTCGAAGACCGGGTCGTGCAGCAGCGCCTCGCGCATGGCGGCCTGGCCGATGAGCGCGGTGGTGTCGGGCAGCAGCGAGTTGCCGTAGGCGTGGTCGCCGTGCTGGTGCGTGTTGACCGCCCAACGCACGGGTGCGCCCCCGGTGGCCGAGGCCAGGGCGGCGAGGAACCGGCGGGTGCGCTCCCGTGTGGCGCAGGTGTCCACGACCAGTACCCCGTCCCGGCCGACGACGGCCCCGGCATTGTTGACCCACCAGGTGCCGTCGGGCTGGACCCAGGCGTGCACCCCCTCGACGACCTCCGTGAGCGCGGCCGCCGCTGGCCCGGTGGCGGTGCCCTCTCCCATGCCGATCCTCCTCGTGGCCGGTGCGCGGTCCGCCAGGTTACCGACGCCGGGGGTCACGGTGCGGTGGTCACGGGAATACCGTCCGGAATCAGGGGGATCATCCGTTCCGGGCGGCGGCCGCGGCGCACGCCGGAAAACCGAACACACCACCCGCGCGTCGTATGGTCGGCGCGTGTGCGCCGGTGCGAGGGGAGGCGTGCGTGGTCGAGGACCCGACGGTCGGCCGGGACACCGGGGACACCTCCCTGCGCGGCCCGCTGGGCTGGTGCGGCACCGGGCTGTGCCTGGGCGGGGCGGCGCTGGCGCTCGCCCCCGAGGTCCCCTGGTGGGCGGCGCTCTCCGCGGCGGGGACCGGTCTGCTGCTGATCGCGGCCGGGCGGCGCCGGATGCGGGCGCGCCCGCGGCGGCGCTCTCTGCCCCCGGCCGCGGCCGGTCTGGCACTGGCCCTGGTCGCCGGGTTCGGGGTGCGCGCCCTGACCCTGTCCCTGATGGTCGACCACACCGTCGCCGCCTCCGTCCCGGGGACCGCCCCGCCGGTCCCCGCACAGGTCTCCGGGGTCGCCTGGTCCTGGACACCGCCCGCGGACGGCGCCGTGGTGGACGTGCTGCCCGGCACCTTCGGCCCGGTGGTCGTCCTGGACGACGGGGTGGTGGCCCTGGACGGGGCCACCGGCGGGGAGCTGTGGCGTTACCGGCTGCGCGGCGCCGACGCCCGCGCCGCCGTCCACGGCGGCGGCACCCGCGTGCACGTCGCCCACGGCGATCCCGACGACCCCGAGCGCACCGGCACCCTGGCCTGGGTGGAGCTGGACACCGCCCGCGGCGCCACGGTGGCGGCGTTCACGACCCCGCCCCCGCCGGATGATGCGAGCGCGCAAGTCCTGGCCGCCGGATCCGGCACCCTGTTGTACTCCTGGCGGGAGGGGACCGGGGCACCCCGGATCAGCGCCCGGGACACCGCCGACTTCCGGGAGACGTGGTCGTTCACCGTCCCGGAGGAGCCCGGCCGGGTCTGCGAACCCTGGCAGGGGTGGAACGCCGACAACACCCTGCGCACCCCCGGCCTGTTCCTGGTCGCCTACGCCTGTGCCCCCGAGGAACGGCTGCGCGACACCTCCCTGGCGGAGATCGCCGACACCCCCGGCGCCCG
Organism: Nocardiopsis sp. CC223A; assembly: GCF_030766825.1. Taxonomy (GTDB): domain Bacteria; phylum Actinomycetota; class Actinomycetes; order Streptosporangiales; family Streptosporangiaceae; genus Nocardiopsis. Next base: position 6,446 of record NZ_JASFDV010000090.1, on the reverse strand, counting down.
CCTGACCGGGGTGGTCACCGCCCTGGACCCGCGGGACGGGCGGGAGCGCTGGACCCGTGAGCTGCCGGGGCTGGAGGAGTTCCCCGCGCTGCGCACCGGCGGCGCGGCCACGGACCCCGAGGCCCGCCCCGTGGTGGTGGCCGGCCCCCTCACGGGCGGGACCGCCCCGGCGGTCCTGGACCCGCGGGACGGGTCGCACGCGGTGCGGATCACCGCCGAACCCTGGACCGACGGCGGGTCCGTGCTGGTGCACGCCGACACCGCCGGCGCGGTCGTCGCCGAGACCGCCGCCGACCGGGTGCTGTTCCACCGGGTGGACCCGGCCGGGGAGATCGCCGACACCGCCGCACTGGCCGGTGACGAGGTGCCCGAGTACGGTCCGGGGCTGGCCGTGGCGCTGCCCGCCGCGGTCGCGGTGCCCTTCGGTGCGGTCCGGGCCGACACGGGGGAGGAGGCCGACGTCCCGGTGCTGTGGTCGGTGCCCTTCGACGCCGAACCCCGGCTCCTGGTCCTGGACCCGCCGGGCGGGGCCCGGCCGCTGCCGCTGGGCCCGCGAGCCGACGACCACCGGGCGGTGGCCGTCCCCGGCGCGCTGGTCACCCTCGCCCGGGGCGTCGGCGCGGTCCGGCTGCACGGCCTGGCGGCCTGAGCCCGCGGACCCTTCGCCGTTGCGCCGACCCGGCCCCCGGCCGCCCGCCCCGGGAGCCGTTCAACGGTTCCGCCGGGCCCGGTCGAGGAGGACCGGGGGCACGGCGGCCGCGGCGAGGGCGGCGCCCTGCGCGAGCGACACCGCCGCCGGCACCGGGGTGATGCCGATCCCCGGCCGGAACGCCGACACGGTGTTCGCCCCCGCAAGGGCCGGGGCGTCGGCCGCGATCGCGAGGAGCCGTCCGCAGAGGGCGGGGTTCAGCATGAACGCGGCCGTACCGATCAGGAACACCGTGGGCACCGCCACCCGTTCATGGTGGATCGCGGCGACCGACGGACCGCGATCCCCAGGGAGCCCGTGAGCAGGGCGGGGTGGGGGCGCCGGTCGGAGGATCCGGCCGCCGACGGACAGGCCGGCGAACCGCCCGGCGTCCACGGCCGTACGCCCGCCGGGGCGGACGGGGACGGGCAACCCCGGGAAAACCCCTGCACCGCCGGGGGCGCACTGGTAGCTTCGCGGCATGCGGGAGTTGCCAGACCTCCACGAGGACCGGATCGGACAAGCCCTGGGCGCGTGGGGCATCCGCCCGGTCGCGCTCACCCACGTGCCCCTCGGCTTCGCCGACCACCACTGGCGGGTCACCGACACCTCGGGGCGGCGCTGGTTCGCGACCGTCGCCGACCTGTCCCGCAAGGCCTACCTCGGGCCGACCCCGGTGCAGGCCCGGGAACGGCTGGCCGCGGCCATGGACACCGTGGCCCGGCTGCACGACGACTCCGGGCTGGGGTTCGTCGTGGCACCGCTGCGCACCCCCGAGGGGCGGACCGTCCGGGCGGTGGGCCGCGACCGGGTGCTCAGCCTCTTCCCGTACGTGGAGGGCGCCTCCGGCGAGTTCGGCCGCCCGCTGACCCCGTACCTGCGCGGACTGCTGCTGGACGCCCTGGCCCGGCTGCACCGCGTCGCCCCGGTGCGCGGGGTGCCCCCGGCGCCCGTGGAACTCGGGCACCGCGCCCACCTGGACGCCGCGCTGGAGGACCCGTCCCTGCTCGGGGCGCACGGCCCCTACTCCGGACCCGCCGCCCGGTTGCTGGCCGAGCACACCAAGCTGGTGCGCACCCGCCTGGAGGAGTACGACCGCCGGGCCGCCCGGCTCACCGGCGCCCCGCAGGTCGTCACCCACGGTGAGCCCCACCCCGGCAACGTCATCTGGCGCGGCCCCCGGCCGCTGCTGGTGGACTGGGACACCGTGGGGACCGCCGCCCCCGAACGCGACCTGTGGCTGGTCGCCCAGGACACCGCCGACCTGGAGCGCTACAGCGAGGCCTCCGGGCACCCCGTGGACCCCGACCGGCTGGACCTGTACCGGCTGCGCTGGGCGTTGCAGGACGTCGCCGAGTTCGTCGACGCCTTCTCCCGTCCGCACGTGCGCGACCGCGACACCGAACAGGCGTGGCAGGCCCTGGAGGAGATCGTCGCCGGGCTCTGAACCCGGTGCGGCGGGCCGACGGCGGGCCTCCCCGCCCCCGATCGTCGCTTTGGGTAGCATTCAGATCGCCCTGAGTCATCCACGTCCGTCCCACGGAGACGACATGCGACTTCCGATGAGAATCAGCGACATCCCCCTGCGCCTGGCCACCGGCGCGTTCATCCTCAACTCCGGACTGTCCAAGCGCGACGCGGACGAGGAGACCGCACAGGGACTGCACGGCATGGCCGCCGGCACCTACCCCTTCTTCAAGGACATCGACCCCGCCACCTTCGTCAAGCTCCTGTCCGCCGGGGAGATCGCCCTGGGCACCGCCCTGCTGGTGCCGCTGGTGCCCAGCCGGATCGCGGGCGCCGGGCTCGCCGCGTTCGGCGCCGGGCTGGTCGGCCTGTACCTGCGCACCCCCGGTATGCGCCGTCCGGGCACTCTGGTGCCCACCCAGGACGGCACGCCCATCGCCAAGGACTCCTGGCTGGTCGGCGCCGGGCTGGCGCTGGTCATCGGCGACTGCTGCGACCGCGACCGCTGCTGACGGCCCTCACGCCCCGGACGCCGGGACGAACACCCGCAGCGCCGCCGGTCGCTTGGTGAACCGCACGGTCCGGGAGCCCTCGACGACCTCCCCGTCCACGGCCAGCAGCCGCGGCCGACCGGGCAGGGTCAGCTCCAGCTCCCGGGCGGTCCGCTCCCGGTAGCCCTCGCCCTGCCAGTACCGGCCCAGCAGCACGTCCAGGGCCGCCCGCAGCCGGGGGAACGGGGAGCGGGCGCCCAGGACCCGCACGTCCAGGCGCCCGTCCACCAGGCTCTCGCGCAGCGCCGGGACCCGGGCGTGCGTGCGGTAGCGGCCGTTGCCCACGAACGCCCACCACACCCTGGTCTCGTGCCCGTCCACGACGGCCGCGACGGGGTCGACCTCGCGCAGGTCGTGCCACAGGGCCAGGGCGAACGCGGGCCACTTGCCGATCCGCGGCGCCCACCGGTCGCGCCGCTCCACCATGCGCGGGTAGGAGCCGAACGACGCGGTGTTGAGGAAGACGCGCCCGTCGACCTCGCCCACGTCCACCCGGGCGAGGCGGCCGTCGGAGTAGGCGCGCAGCGCGGCCTCCACCGAGGTCAGACCCAGCGTCCGGGCGAAGTTGTCGAGTGTGCCGTCGGGGATCACCAGCAGCGGCCGGTCGTGGTCCAGGGCGGCGCGCGCCCCCGCGTTGACGGTTCCGTCGCCGCCCGCCACCGCCAGCACCGCGCTCGCCGCGGCGGCCCCGTCCATCACCTCGGCGATGTCGTCCTCCTCGGACAGGGCGACGATCGTGGCGCCCGGCAGCGCCCGCGCGATCCGCGACGGCGTGCCGTCCAGGGCCGGTCCGGGCAGCCCCTCGGCGACCACGGCCGGGAGCACGTCGGCCGAGCGGGGGTTGACCACCACCGTCACCCCGGTCCCGGGCAGCGCCCCGGTGGACAGCGCGTCCTCGTCCGGGGCCGGTTCGCGGTGCACACCCCCGGGCAGTGTCTCGGCCCCGTGGGCCAGCTCCGGCCGGGGCGGCACCGCCGCCCGCGCCGCCAGCCCCGCGGCCAGCCCGATGGCCGCCCCGCCCAGCACGTCCCCGGGGTAGTGGACGCCGCTGTGCACCCGGGACACCGCCACCGCCCCGGCCAGCACCGCCACCAGCGCCGCCAGCGGGCGCGGGGCGTCGGCGGCGATCCCCGCGGCATAGCCGACGGCCGCCGCCGTGTGCCCGGACGGGAAGGAGGAGCTGCGGTAGTCGCGGTAGGGGATCCGGGTCCGCGGCACCCGGGACAGGTCCGGACGGGTGCGGTCGTTCAGGTGCTTGACCCCGGCGGAGACCGCGTTGGCCGCCGCCGCGGCGGCCATGGCGCGCAGGGCGGTGCGCCGCATCCGGGGGCCGCCGGTCGCGGCCAGTGTCGCCGACACCAGGAACCGTCTACGGTGCCAGGCCCCGGTCGATTGGAATTTCTCAGGACGGGGCCGGGGCCGGTGTCCGTGGCCTGCACGAACCTCGGAGTGCAGGGGTCCAGGGCGGGCGCCCCCAGGCCGGTCACGAAGCGGTGGATCCTGCGGTCCAGGCGGTCGATGGCTCGTAGTGCACGCATCCGTCCACGGTGCCGCCGTGCCGCTCCGATGTCCAGGACCCCCGGTGGGTCCGGCCCCGCGGACACTTCTGTGTCCCGCCTCACATGTTTTCCCGCGCGGGTGACCCATCCGCGGCCCGACCGGCCCCGAATACCGGGTACCAGCCCCCACTGAAGGGACACGTGTGGCCCAGGACAGGCACACCCATCGCCGCCGTATCGCCGTTGTCGGCTCCGGGGTCTCCGGGCTGACCGCCGCGCACATCCTGCGCGGCCGTGCCGAGGTCACCCTGTTGGAGGCCGACGACCGCCTGGGCGGCCACGCCCACACCCACCGGGTCACCGGCGAGGACGGCGGCGAACTCCTCGTGGACAGCGGCTTCATCGTCCACAACCGCCGCACCTACCCTCACCTGACCCGCATCTTCGATGAGCTGGGCGTGGAGACCCGGCCCGCCGAGATGAGCCTCTCGGTGTCCTGCGACGGCTGCGGACTGGAGTACGCGGGCGCCCGCGGCGCCCGCGCCCTGCTGCCCACCGGCTCCCGCGCCGGTGCCGCGCACCTGCGGATGCTCGTCGAGATCCCCCGCTTCCACCGGGCCGCCCGTGCGCTCCTGGCCGCCCCCGACGACGGACCCGGGCCCACCCTGGGGGAGTTCGCCGCCGACCGCGGGCTGAGCCGCCACACCATCGCGCACTTCCTGGTTCCCCTGGTGTCGGCGGTGTGGTCGTGCCCGCCCGGGACCGCACTGGACTACCCCGCCCGATACCTGTTCACGTTCCTCGACCACCACGGCATGCTCGGCGTCTGGGGATCGCCCCGGTGGCGGACGGTCGCGGGCGGCTCGCGCTCCTACGTCGAGCGGATCGCGAAGAACCTCGACGCGGTCCGCACCGGGGCGCCCGTCCGGTCGCTGGAGCGTCGTCCGGGCGGGGTCCGGCTGCGGGCGGGCGGCGACGTGCTGGAGTTCGACGCCGCCGTCGTCGCGGTCCACGCCGACCGGGCGCTGGCCCTGCTGGAGCGGCCCACCCCCGACGAGCGGGCGGTGCTGGGCTCGTTCCGCTACTCCCGCAACCGGACCCTGCTGCACACCGACGCCTCCGTGCTGCCCCGCGACCCGGCGGTCCGGGCGAGCTGGAACCACCGGCTGCCCTCCTGCGACCCGCGCGAGGGGGCCGTGCGGGTCACCTACGACATGACCCGGTTGCAGCGCCTGCCCGGCCGACGCCGCCACCTGGTCACCCTCAACGACGACGGACGGATCCGTCCCGACCTGGTGCTGGCCGAGATGGACTACGAACACCCCGTGTACACCCCCGAGGTGCTGGCCGCGCAGCGCCGTCTGCCCGACCTGGACGACGGCGTCGTCGCGTTCGCCGGGGCCCACCACGGCTGGGGCTTCCACGAGGACGGCTGCGCCTCCGGGGTCCGAGCCGCCGAGAGCCTGGGGGCGGCGTGGTGAGCACCCCCGCGGTGCCCGCACTTTACGAGGCCGTCGTCCGGCACGTCCGGGCCGCCCCGGTGCGCTCCGCCTTCGCACACCGGACCTACTACTGGCTGACCGATCTCGACCACCCGCCCCGGCTCCCGTGGCCGTTGCGCGTCCTGGCGGGGTTCGGGCACCGGGCCGACCGCGCCGACCTGGAGGGGTACCTGGCCGGGCGGGGCGTACGGCCGGACGGCGGGCCGGTCCTCGTGCTCGGCCACGCCCGGGTCCTGGGGTACGCCTTCGATCCGCTGACCGTCTACTGGTGCCACCGCCGGGACGGGACCCTCGCCCACGTCGTCGCCGAGGTGCACAACACCTACGGCGACCGCCACCGCTACCTCCTCGACGTGGACGCGCGCGGGCGCGCGGAGACCGCCAAGGCCATGTACGTCTCCCCGTTCCACGGGACCGACGGGACCTACCGCCTGGCCCTGCCCGAACCGGGGGAGCGGCTCTCCCTCACCGTCACCCTGCACACCGGCGGGTCACCGCCCTTCGCCGCCTCGGTCCGGGGGCGCCGCGTCCCGGCCACCGCCGCCTCCCTGCTCCGCCTGGCCCTGCGCCGCCCGCTCGCCCCGCTCGTCGGCGCGGCCCGCATCCGCACCCGGGGGATCGGCCTCTACCTGCGCGGCGTTCCGGTCCACCCGCGGCCGGGCCACCGCGACACCACCGCACACGAGAGGACAGGTACACGACCATGACCACCACGACCCCGCCCCCGGCGACGCCGGCC
>NZ_JASFDV010000089.1 GCF_030766825.1 Nocardiopsis sp. CC223A | reverse complement strand
GCGGCCCGCCCGCACCCCACGGCGGCCCCCAGCATCCCCACTGGGGCCCGCACCCGGGCGCCCCGGGCCACCAGCCCTACCCGCAGCAGCCGCCCCAGCCCCAGCCGCCGAAGAAGAAAAAGGGCGGCTGCGGATGCGGCTGCTTCACCTTCCTGCTGGTCCTGCTGGTGCTCCTGGGCCTGGGCTTCGTCCAGTTCTGGGGCTACTGGGACTGGCTGTACCTGTTCTTCGACCTCGGTGGACCCCCGGGCGTCTCCGACCCCTTCATCTGGGACTGACCGCGTCCCCACCCGGGGCGGCCTCCGCCGGAGGCCGCCCCGCGGCGTGTCCGGGCCCTCGCCCCCGAACCCCTAAGCTGGCCGTATGAACGACAGTTTGGTGTGGATCGACTGCGAGATGACGGGCCTCGACTTCGAGAACGACGCGCTGATCGAGGTGGCCTGTCTGATCACCGACGGGGAGCTCAACATCCTCGACGAGGGGATCGACGTCGTGATCAAACCCCCGCAGGCCGCACTGGACGCCATGGGCGACTTCGTCCGCGACATGCACACCACCTCCGGCCTGCTCGCCGAACTCGACAAGGGCGTGACCCTGCAAGAGGCCGAGGACGCCGTCCTGGAGCACATCCGCCGCTACGTCACCGAACCGGGCAAGGCCCCGCTGTGCGGCAACTCCATCGCCACGGACCGCACCTTCCTCGCCCGCGACATGAAGCGCATCGACCAGTACCTCCACTACCGGATGGTCGACGTCTCCTCCATCAAGGAGCTGCTGCGCCGCTGGTACCCGCGCGTCTACTACGCGAGCCCGGACAAGAACGGCGGCCACCGCGCCCTCGCCGACATCACCGAGAGCATCCGTGAGCTGCGTTACTATCGCGCCGCCGCGTTCGTCCCCGAACCGGGCCCGAACTCCGCCACGGCCCGCGCCATCGCCGCCGACGTGGTCGCCGGCGGCACCGGCCGCGTGGAGCCGCGCGAGGACTCCCCGGAAAACTGATCGAAGCACTCCCGGGAATCCGCTAAGATTTCATACGTACGCAGGGCCGCGAGGCCCGGCGCACGTGGTGGGTGTAGCTCAGCCGGTAGAGCACTTGGTTGTGGTCCAAGAAGTCGCGGGTTCAAGTCCCGTCACTCACCCCACGAGCGAAAGCCCCTGACCAGCGCGGATGCGCACCGGTCAGGGGCTTTCGCGTTCCCGGGGGCGCACCAGCGGGTGCACGGGGGTAAAGATCCACCCAGTGAGTGCGCACCGCCCATCCCGTCACTCACCGATGAAGCGGGTGGTGCACCCGGGTGCACGCCGACCACGCGTTCGACCACGACCGCACCCGCTCTGACCAGCGCAAAAGATCTCCGGAGATCTTCCGCCGATTCCCTTCGCTTCGGCCCCGACCCAAGCGATGGTCTGCACCATGGCAACCATCAACCAGCGCGAACTGGCCGACGGGCGCACCCGCTACTGGGTGAAATGGCGGCTCGGCGGCACCCGCAAGGGCGCACCCCAGTCCGAACCCTTCGACACCCGCGCCGACGCCCACACCTTCAAACTCCACGTCGAGGCCGCCGGACACCACTGGCCCGAGAACTGGATCCCCCGCCAGGGCTGGGCGCAAGGCTGGATCCCCGGCCACGGCTGGGTCACGACCGAGAAGGACACCGAACCCGAGACCGAGGCCGAACCGGTCCTGTTCGCCGACTTCGCCCGCGACCTCATCGGCTCGATGACCGGCATCGAGGAGCGCACCCGCGCCGACTACCGCCGCGACCTCGAACGCCACCTCGTCCCCCGCTTCGGCACCGCCGACCTGCGCGACACCGCCCAGCTCACACCCAAGGACGTCCGGGCCTGGGTCAACCACCTGCGCACCGGCGTCCCCGACCCCCGCCACCGGCCCGGCTCAGCTCTGGCGCCCGCGGGCCGCGACGGCTGGCTCCGGCGGCCCCTGTCCCCGAAGTCGATCCACAACCTCCACGGCCTGCTGTTCACCATCTGCGAGGCCGCCGTCCGCGAGGACCCGCCTATCCGGCCCTCCAACCCGGCCACCCGCACCCGCCTGCCCCGCGTCGACACCGCCGACCGCGAGATGTGCTTCCTCACCCGCGAGGAGTTCGCCCTGCTGCGGGACTCGATGCATCCGGACGTGCGCGACATGGTCGAGGTCCTGGTGCGCACGGGGATGCGCTACAGCGAACTGGTCGCGCTCCAGGTCCGCGACATCACCCTCACCCCCGTGATCGGGCCCCAGGGGCAGCGGCGGGCGCGCGGCCACCTGGACGTGCGCCGGGCCTGGAAGCGCGGCCCGGACAACACCTTCCACCTGGGATCTCCCAAGACCCGCAGCTCCCGCCGCCGCATACCGCTGTCCCCGGGCACCATCGACCTCATCCGGCCCCGGCTGGAGGGCAAGGGCGCCGAGGAGTTCGTGTTCACCACCGACCAGGGGTCGTGGTGGCGGCACTCCTCCTTCTACGGGCGCAGGTGGGCACCCGGCGTCAAGGAGGCCCAGCGGCGAGGGCTGGGCAAGAAGCCGCGCATCCACGACCTGCGCCACACCCACGTGGCATGGCTGATCGACAAGGACGTGCACGTCTTCAAGATCCAGCGCCGCCTGGGACACACCTCGATCACCACGACCATGGACCGGTACGGGCACCTGGTCACCGACATCGACGACACCATGATCGAGGCCATCGACGGCCCGCCCACGGGCACCGACCCGCACACCGACCCGGGCGGAGAACAGCACCTGCGCCTGATCTCTTGAACCGGCGGTACACAAGCAGGGGCGGGCCCGCGAGGGCCCGCCCCTCCCCCGGCTTCCGGGCTACCTGCCGAACCGTCTCGGCGCCACCTCGCGCTGGGCTGCGCGTTCCACGATCTCCTCCAGATCCCGGGCGGTGAACCGCACGTGCTTGCCGAGCCTGCGGTGCGGGACCCTGCGCAGGCGGACCCGCTCTCGCAGCCACGACTCCGGCACCGCCAGCAGTCGGGCCGCCTCCGGGATCGTCAACAACCGCCCCGGCACCTCCCCCGCCTCTGGTTTCCCCCCGCTGTCAGGCGGCGCGCTCCCGGCCATGGTCACCTCCATCCCGTTGTTGGCGGACCGCTGCGCGGAACCCGCGCCGTTCCTCCTCCGAGGCCCCGCCCCACACCCCGTACAGCTCGCCGCGCCGCACCGCTTCGGCCAGGCACGCCAACCGGACCGGACAGGCCCGGCACACCCGCTTGGCTGCCCGCACCGACCCGCCCTGGTACGGGAACCACAGATCCGGGTCCAGGCCCCGGCAGGCCGCGTACGCCCACCAGCCCCCGGGCCCGCGCCCGGGCGCTGTGGGGCCGCCAGAGGGCCCGTGCGCGCCCGTCGCCCTGGACTGGTGTCTGGGCGCCCGGTCCGGGGCCGGTGGCCCGACGTCCGCCCCACGCGCCCGCTGCCGCCGATCCCCCAACACGCACCACCTGTTCCGTCACCGGGGCGGCGCGGCCGTCCTCGCCGCTCTTCGCCCCGATGTCGTCCCTAGAACAAGACCCGCGAGGCAGCCGATGCGACACCCTCGCGAGAAAACACCACCGGTCGGGCGGAGGTGGCGCGGCAGGGGTGTGCATCATCAACCTCGCCCTCGCACCGGCGGACGCCCTCACCGGGCGCCTGCCTGCTGGTGAAGACCAACCTTCCTGGTGGTCAGGAAGGTGCGTCTTTTCCAGACGGAAAGAAGCAGGAGAACCTGGGCGAGACCGGGCACGGTTCAGGGGTGTGCGGGGGCGCCCGCGCCCCCGCACACCCTCGGGCCCGCCCGCCCTACGTGAAGAGGACTACCGAACTCGGTATACAGCCTGGGCGGCCGGTGGACCACCCCCAAGCCCGCGCCACCTGCACTGATAACGCCCCCAGGGTGGTCCACCCAAGGCCGGACCACCAAGTGGAGCGGCAGTCGGAGCAGGGGCCGGAGCAACGGCCGGAGCAGTCACAGGCCCACCGATCGGCACCCCGCGCACGCCCCCACCTCAGGGGAGGTCACTCCACCTGCCTCACCCGTTGGGGGTAGGCCAAGGAGATCTCTCCCAGGGGTGCCCGGTCTCGGCAGTGCGCCAGCCTCCAGATCGGCTCCGCCGCCCCCAGGGTGTACAGCCGCGTGTACGTGCTCATGTACACCCCCAGGGTGCCGGTGCAGTACTCGGCGAACTTGCGGGCCGCGTTGTCCTCACGCTGCTGGGAGTGGAACAGGAACAACACCACCACCGGCCGACCGGTCGCTTCGGCCAGACGCCGATACCCGGGCAGCTTCCACTGCACCTGGTTGAGGTTCTCGGTGCCGGTGTCGTACTCCAGGAAGGCGTCCAGGACCCGTCCGTGCTGACGCCAGCGCAGGTGGGCGTCGGGGCGCACCACGTAGTCGTTCCAGCGGCGGGCGCTCTCGCGCTCGCCCACCCACCGCACCACCTCGGCCCCCGCTTCGCGGGCGGCCTCGTAGAGGGCGGCGCGGGTCTCGGCCAATCCCAGGATGTGGGGCAGGTTCGGCGCGTAGGCCAGCGCCAGGGCCCGGTCGTGCCGATGACGCCCCAGGGGCAGGTCCTCGCCGCGGTGCAGGGCGACCAGGGCGGCCCCGGTGGGGGCCAGCACCCAGTGGTCGGGAGCGTTGCGGTCGTGGGCGTGACGGCGGAACCGGTCGATGAGCCCGTAGCGGTGCAGGGCCAGCAACCGGTACCGGGCCCGGCGGCCCCCGGCGTGGGGGAAGAAGATACGGTGCAGGTGGTGGGTGGTCATCACCCGGTGCTCCCACAACCCCACCAGGATCCTCCGGTCCCGGTCCGTGATCCGCGGTACCAGCCTCATCAGAGCCTGCTCGTAGTCGTCCCCGTCACCCATACGTATCCTCCCGTGGTGGTCTTCTCTTCTTCCTGCTTTCTGTTCTCTTAAGAAGCCGGTGCGGGAGGGGGATGCGACATCGAGTCCCCGTCTGGGGGTGGGCCGTGGTGATCAGAGCACTCTCACGGGGCTCTCAAACCGTGATCAGAGGGCCTTCAGACACGACGAAAAGGGGCGATACCGCGCGTACGCGGCACCGCCCCGTCGAAGGTCGAGACGATCAACGATTTCAGGTGAGCACCGGCACCCGAACCTGTTCGGAAGCTCGCGTGTGCTGCCACAAGGCGAGCAGCAGGGCGTCGGTGTCGGGGGCTTCCAGCAGGCCGGTGGGGGTGACGGCCCAGAAGGACTGGGTGGCCTCCCCGTAGTAGACGATCAGGCCGGGGTGCCGGGCCTGGACGGCTGCGGCACGTGCGTGTTCGGGGGCGAACTCGGTGCGGTGCCCGCCCAGGCGGGGCAGGCGCTGGGCGCGGCGGGCCCGGCAGGAGGGGTGCTCGCAGGCCGGGCAGACCGGGCCGATGAGCGGCCGCCTGCGGGGCAGCGGCAGGAGCGGAGCACGTCGGTCATCGTCGGAGCGGCGGGGCCGCGGGATAGGGTGGCGCATCGGATCCTGTTTTCTTGGTTTTCGCAGATAGGAGTTCGGGATCAAGGGCTCAGAAGGCGTTGGCGCGTCTTCTGGGCCCGTCTTCGTACCGGCCCCTTTTCGTTGGGGTCGAGCGGAGGCTTCAGGCCATGAGTGCGAGTTCCCTCCAGCGGCTCCCCTGGAGGTCGTAGGCGAGGTAGCACCACACCGTGCGGCAGCGGGCGTAGCCGTTGTCGCCCCAGTCCGTGGCCAGGGCGTCAACCAGGGCCAGACCGCGCCCCGTCTCGGCCTCCGCCGGGAGCCGCCCGGGAGACAGGCAGGTGTCCTCGCCGGTGGCGGCGCCCAGGTCGCGGCAGGTCAGGTGCAGGCCGTGGCGGTTGCGGTGGACCAGCAGCGTGTAGTGGCCGCCCGGGCGTCCGGACAGGGAGTGGCGCACGGCGTTGGCGGCCAGTTCCGAGCCCAACAGGGTGAACAGGTACCGGTAGTCGGCATCGCGGTGGGCGGCGCAGGTGTCCAGGAACGCGCGCACCAGCGGCATCACCTCGCCCAGGCCGGGGAAGGCGTAGCGGCGCAGCCGGTAGGGGGCGCGCTCGCAAGTGCCGGTGAAGTAGTGACGGTGGCCGGGCCGGACGAACGCGGCCCCGGCCACCGGAACCGGGTGCAGGCGGGGGTCGTGGACGGTTTCGGGCATGACGGACACACTCCTTGCGCAGGTGGAGGAAACAGGGGCTCCCCGCCCATCGGCCTTCGCGAAGTCGCACATGAAGACGTGGACAGGGCGTAGCGTTCGGCCCCAAGAACAGCCGGCGTTCGGCCGATCATCATCCACCCTAGAATGGGAATCCCACAAGTCAAGACTGTTGAATGAGATTCCCGCAATGTCCGGTTAGGATGCCCCTATGACCTCGCACAGCCCCAACATCCGACGCCGCCGTCTCGGGCACGTCCTGCGCGGCCTTCGCGACAAGGCCGGACTCACCTTGGAAGCCGCGGCCAAGGGCTCCGGCGTCCCCCGATCCACCCTGGGCCGGATGGAGACCTCCGAGGCCCGACGGCTGCGTCATACCGACCTTGACGCCCTCGCCGACTTCTACGGGGTGGAAACCCAGACCCGCGAGGGCATGCACGAACTGGCCAGGCAGGCCAAGCAGAGCGGCTGGTGGTCCCGGTACAAGGACGTGTTCGGCGAGCACGCCCTCCCGGACTGGGAGGCCGAAGCCGCCGCCATCCGCGCCTTCCAGGCCCAGCTCGTTCCCGGCCTGTTCCAGACACCGCGCTACGCCGCCGCAGTCTTTCGTGGAGGCCGTGCCATCAGCGAGGAAGAGGTGGCCCGACCGGTCGAGGCTCGCATGAACCGGCAGGCCATCCTCAACCGGGTCAAGCCGCCGCGCATGACCGCCGTCATCGACGAGGCGGCCCTACGGCGCCTGGTCGGCGGCCGAGAGGTGATGCTGGAACAGCTCGAACACCTGGGCCATCTGGCCATGCGACACAACATCGATATCCAGGTCCTGCCCTACGAGGCGGGCGAGCACCTGGGCATGGAGGGGTCGTTCACCATTCTGGACTTCCCCGAACCCAAAGACACCCCGATCGTGTACGTAGGAACCGCGACCACTGGCCTCTTCCTGGAGCGCCCAGAGGAGATCGAGGAATATAACGTGGCATTCGGCAACCTACAGGGCATATCCCTGTCCACAGCCCGGTCCGTCGAGTTCATCGACGAGATCGCCGCGTCACTGAAGGAGCAGGCATGAGCCACCGACTCGACTTCCGCAAGAGCAGCTACAGCGGCCGGGATCAGGACTGCGTCGAGGTTGCCGACCTGCCCTCAGGGTCTGCTGTTCGGGACTCCAAGAACCCCACCGATGGGCACCTCTCCTTCCCCGCCCCGGAGTGGGCTGCCTTCCTCCGAACCTCACCTCTGTCCTGAGAAGCCAGATCAGCGCGCCTCCCCGCTCTCTTGCCAGCAGAGGCGACCGACTCCCTACGCGGGCACTTCTCCGTTCTCCAAGTAGGCCACCGTGCCCTGTTCGCGGGCGTACGCAGCGTGGGTGATCCTGCGCGCGAGCCGGGGAATGGTGGCCTCTTCGATCGAGGCCACCTCGTGGAACTCGTACCCGGTCAGCTCGCCCGGGTCGAGGACGATCCGGTCCAGCCATTCCTGGTCGAGGACTCCCCCGTCGAACACGAAGAGTTGCTTGTCGCCCTCGGACCGGTTGGGGGCCCAGTCGACGACCAGGAGCCGCCCGAGGGGTGGGGTGATCCCCAGTTCCTCCTTCACCTCCCGGGCGGCGGCCCGGCTCGGTGTCTCTCCGTGCTCGATGTAGCCGCCGGGAAGGTCCCGGTAGTCCTTGTAGGAGGGGACCACCATCATCACCCGGCCGAAGTGGTCGAAGAACAGGACACCGGCGGCGACCCGGGGGCGGGAGAAGGATTCCGTGGGATCAGAGACCATGCCCCGACACTAACTTCTTCCCGGTCGGGCCTCCGCGGCTCATGTGCCGGGATCACCGATCTCCGGGTCGCCCCCGCTGGCCTTCGCCCTCGGCCCGGCCCGGCCAAGCAAGGTCAGTCCGAGATCAGCCGACTGTCGAACCCCGAGGCGACGAGGGACTCGTAGGCGTTCTGAACCTGGAGGGGAACCTCCTGCTCGATGGCGAAGCCCAGTTCGGGGTACTCCATCACGCGTTGCAGGTCGCCGACCATCATGTCGATGACGAGCCCGGTGTCCCCGATCTCCTGGACGTAGTCGCCCAAGCTCAGCGGCGCGGAGGCGCACACGACCTCGACCTGGGGCCACAGCTTGCGCGCGGTGGCGAAGGCGCGCCGTTCCATGTAGGGCATGCAGACCAAAAGCACCGAGATAGGGGCGCTCCCGTTCTCCGCCAGGACCTTTCGGGAGAAGGCGATGTTCTGGCCGGTGTTCGCCGCCTCCGGCTCCACCAGCACCGCGGCGTCGGGAACGCCGAGTTCAAGCGCCCGCTCGCGGAAGTGCGCCGCCTCCCCGCGCGGGAAGATCTCCGCGGTCGCGGAGCTGTTGGCTCCGGTGAACACCAGGGTGGAAAAGTACCCGGCCTGGTAGAGCTCGGCGGCATAGGAGGCGACACCGATGTCGTTACAGCCCAGGGCGATCGCCGCATCGCACCGCCGCACCTCGTGGTGCATGCGGTGGTACTCCCAGATCAACTCCGCGTACCGCCACTGCTCCTGGGTGATGGCGCGTACGTCATCCGCCATGTAGTCCTCCTCCGTTGACCGGACCAGATCTCCTCGCCTGTGCGAAGTTCCAGGAAACCCCACTCATCCCAGTGGTTCGGATCGAATGCCGAGACCTCGAAATGGTCCAGAGCGCGCAGGAGCATCTTGTGGGAGACGACGAGAACGGAGCCGTATCCGGCGGCAAGGGCGTTGAGACACTCACCGGCTCTCGCGGCCCGCTCAGTCAGCTCGCGTTCTGATTCTCCGTCCCCGTAACGGCTGGTCGGATCAAGGGTGCGTCTCACCCGCCACGCGGCTTAGTCCTCGGGGAAGGCTTTGGGAGGGATGCCCTGAACTGCTGTCGGGCTGCGCCATTCGCGGAGTTCGGGGAGGACGTCCAGCAAGGGTGTTCCGGAATGCTCGGCGAGAAGCTCGGCCGTCTGCAACGCGCGAGGCAGCGGGCTGGTCACGATACCGGCGACCGTGGGCAGCGCCCCGGCCGCGGCGATCGCAGTCCGACGCCCCTCAGGAGACAGTTCGGCGTCGTCGGGTGCGTGGTACCCCGGCTTGTGCCCGGTGTAGTGGGCGTGGCGAATGAAGTGGATGTCAGCCAAGGACCCATCCTCCGTCGACTCGCAGGGTCTGGCCGGTGATGAATCCGGCCTCCTCGCTGGCGAGGAACGCGACGGCGGAGGCGACGTCCTCCGGTCGGCCGCGGCGGCGGACGCACTGCCGGGCCAGTTGCCGCTTCTCCATGGCTTCGGGGTCGGGAACGACCTGCTCTTCGGCGGGCACGCGGATGGACCCCGGAGCCACGCAGTTCACGGTGATCCCGTGCTGACCGTATTCGCGTGCCAGGGCACGGGTGAGCCCTTCGAGTCCGGCCTTGGCCGCGATGTAGTCGGCGAGGTCGTGTCTGCCCGCGGCCGCGAGCACACTGCCGATGCTGATGAGACGGCCGTGCCCCCGGGAGATCATCCCTGGAGCGGCGGCCTGGGTGAGCAGGTGGTGGGCGGTCAGGTTGAGGGCAAGGCACTCAGACCAGCGACCCTGGGTGAGGTCTGCGTGCGGGGTGCGGGGGTAGTCGCCAGCCGCCGTGACGATGACATCCGGCGGCCCGATCCGGTCATGGACGCGCGCGTAGAGCTCCGCCGGCGCGGCGGGCGAGCGCAGGTCCGCGTCGAAGGCTTCGGCTGCTCCCCCGCGGTCGGCGATCTCCTGAGCGAGGTGCTCGGCGCCGTGGGGGTCGTCGAAGTGGGCCAGGGCGACTCGGGCGCCGTTGGCGGCGAGAGCGCGGGCAATGGCCGAGCCGATGCCGCCGGTGGCTCCGGTGACCAGGGCCAGGCGGCCGTTCAAGGAGTAGGGCATGAGGACTCCGCCAGGTCGAAGAAGCGCTGCGGGGAGAAGTCGGGGGCCGTGCACAGGGCGAGTTTGGCCAGCAGGTACAACCGCTGTTCCAGGGTCATGCGGGCGAGGTCGAAGACGCCGATGATGCGCATCGCCAGGTAGGGGCCAAGGGCTTGGGCCAGGGACTCCCCGGGAAAGCACCGGGCCGCGATCGGGTGGACGAGCCGTTCCCAATAGCGGTCCAGAGCGATCCGCCGTGTGGCAGAAAGCCGGTCAGTGAAGCGGATATGGAGTGCGCTTTCACGCAGGCGTGCGCTGATCCATGGTGTGTTCGCGGGAATGCGGTCGAAGGTGGCGGGGTGCCGGGCGAACGCTTCCGCGTTGAGGATGGGGACCAGCCAGCCCCCGAGGACGGCAGTGTGGAAGCTGAAATTAGCGATCTCTCCCGCGATGGCGTTGCGTCCGGCGGTGTCGTAGTCGAGCCAGGCCAGGGGTGCCGCGAGGTTGACGTCGGTCGGGTCCCCCTGGCTGATCGCGCTCCAGACGGGGGCGTCGAACGCGTTGCGCAGCCAGGCGCGTGTTCCCTCCCAGTCGAGCCTGTAGTGGCGTCCATTGACGTACAGGCCCGTCCGGGCCAGGTCGCTCGCCTTCGGCCCGGTCTCGGTGTCGGTCAGCGGCAGATCGCGTCCGGCGTAGTAGCGGTCGAGCCGTCCGCCCGGGGCGGCGCGGTCCCGGTACAGCTTCCCGACGACGGCCTCCGGTGGGGTCAGTTCGGCGGTCTTCGCGAAAACCCCTGCGTAGGTGGCCGTCAGCTCCCCCATGTAGGCCTCCAGGGCGGCGTGGTCTCCGTCGTCGGGGGTGTTGAGCAGGTCGAGGAGGAGCCCGCGGTCAGGGCCGCCGGGCAGCCTGTCGTACACCAGGACCGAGCGTCCCGGGAGCCGGATGTGGTGGTGTAGGGCGGGCACCGGGTACCACTCGCGCAGGAGCCGGTGACCTGTCGCCTCGGCGCGGGCCTCGCCGTGGTCGGGCATGCATTTGGCGATGAGGCTTCGCCTCGGGGTGTCGATCGAGTAGAGCCGGTTTCGGGTGTGCTTCAGCGGCCGTCCGATCCGCGGGAAGAACGCCGGAGTGTTCACGGAGTTCCTCGATTCAGGGCGAGGACGGCGGTTTCCGCCAGGGTGGCCAAAGGTATCGAGGACAGCGGAGACCGTGGTGCGTCCCTTTCGTCCAGGCGGTCGCGCACGGGACACAGGTCCCGGCGGTGCATGCGCTCGGAGAAGGGTGTGGCCAGTGCGTGGTGGCGGCTCAGGCCGGTCCGCCACTTGCTGTGGGAGTGTCTCCCATACAGGCCGACGACCTCGGCCCTGGCCGAGCTGAGCGCGGCCAGGTGGGTGAGGCCGGTGTCGTTGCCCAGGACGACGTCGCACCGGGCGAACAGTGCGGCCAGCTCCTCCAACGGGATGTCCGGTGCCCACTCCACCTCGAAACCATCCGTGGCTTCCAGTGACCGGAGAGCCCTCTCCTCACGTCCGGGAATGAGAAGGAGCCGCACACGGCGCCCGGTCCGCTCACCGATGATCCGAGCGGCGGCGGCGAATCGCTCGGCTCCGTAGTCCTTGCGGTCGGGGCGGCTGGTGGCGATGACGGCGGCGACCGTCAGCCCTCCCCCGGCCGGGGCTCCGCCGTCACGGGACAGGGGCGGCAGGAACGGCGGCTCACCGGGCAGACGGGCACCGACGCCCCGCTCCACCTCCAGGTAGTAGCGGGCGGGGAGGAAGGGGTGGGCGTGTCGGCCGTCGTGGAAACAGCGGGCTCTCTCCGGGCGGCAGATCAGTACGTGGTCTTCTCCGGTGGGCTGTGCCAAGGCCACACCGGGTTCGTCTCCGACGATCAGCCGAACCGAGGAACGCCGTGGAGAGGGAGCCGAGGGTGTCACCGGGTAGAGCCGCCCGTACCGGCCCACCGTGCTGAGGGGAACGGTCTGGCCGTTGAGGGCGAGGGTGTCCGTGACCGCCGCGACCGCACCGAAGGCGAGGAGCGAATCCCCCAGTTTGCCGTCGAAGGCCACCACTACCTGACCGCACTGTTCCACGGCTCGCCGAAGGAGATGGTCAGGGGGCTCGGGCAGCGCCCGGCCGACAGGAAACACTTCGCGGTCGTAGCCGAGGGGTTCGCTGCGCACCTGCCCCGGTGTGTAGACGGCCCCACCCCAGTGGCACCGCACCGGCGGGTTCGTCGGTCTCATCGCTCCTGCCCGATCCGGGTGAGGGAGACCAGGGGGATGCCGAGTTCCTCGATGACAGACCTGGCGCTGTATCGGGTGTCCTCGACCAGGCAGACCGCTGCCAACGGGTGCGTTCCCTGCGCGCGCAGGGCTTGGGCGAGGTTGACCAGGGTGACGCCGGTCGTCACCTCGTCGTCGGCCAGGAGGTAGGCCTGCCCCGGGGTGATGCCGTAGGCGAACACGTTCGGGCGGTTGGCGTGGCCCTCGACGAAGTGGACGGCTCCGGGAAGCGGGACGCGCACTTTCCACGCAAGCTTGTAGGGCAGTCCCGACGCCAGGCTGAGGGTCAGGGCGGGCACGATCCCGCCCGCGTCCAGGCCCAGGACCGCGTCGGCGCGCGCGGCTGCGGGCAGC
This sequence comes from Nocardiopsis sp. CC223A, assembly GCF_030766825.1. Lineage (GTDB taxonomy): Bacteria > Actinomycetota > Actinomycetes > Streptosporangiales > Streptosporangiaceae > Nocardiopsis. Next base: position 15,578 of record NZ_JASFDV010000089.1, on the reverse strand, counting down.
CTGTGTTGCAGGGACTCCCACAGGGACTGTCCGGCATCGGCGAGGTGGGCGGGCGGTACCGCGGAGCGGGTGCCGTCCAGGGCGTGCAGTACCCGCTCGGGGCGGCTTCCGGGCCCGGCGTCCAGCCGGGGGACGATCTCGGCGTGGAATCCGGTTTCCTCGGTCACGGCTTCCATGTCTTTCCTCTCCTGGTCGCGTTCAGGCGGCGCACTGTCGTCGGTGCCAGGCGAGCAGCCGGTCGGCGGCCGTCTCGATCGCTTCGAGCACCCGGTGCCGGTCCACCCCCTCGCGGTGGGCGGCGATGGCCTCGTCCACAGGCGGCAGACCGAGGGATCCGAGGTCGGGCAGCAGCCTCTGCGCTTCGGTGACGGCGTCGTCGCCGTTCACCCAGACCGCCTGTTCTCTGAGCAGGAGTCGGCAGATCAGGGCCACGTGCTTGTACAGGGGACGGATCCGTCCCCGGCCGGGGTCGTGGCGCAGGCGTCGGGTGGTGGCGACCACGTCGGCCAGGGCGGCAGGGGTCGCTCGCTCCACTTCTGCCCGTGAGATCACCGGGAGCCTCAGGCCAGGCCCGGCAAGGAGGGCAGGGGCGCCCTCTTGGAGCATGACCAGCGCCGCGAGCACCCGATTGGGGAGACGGCGGGCCTGTGCTTCGGCGATGGGCAGGAGCGTCGCCCCCAGGTGAATGCCACCCTGGGCCATGAGGGCGGCCCGGTAGGCCTCGACCGCCCGCTTCACCTCTCCGCTGTGTCCTTCCTCGGAGAACACGAGCAGGTCGATGTCGGACCACCCCTGCCTCCAGGCGCCGTGGGCCGCGCTGCCGGTCAACGCGGCCAGGCAGCGGTCGTCGGGAAGTGCCGACAGCGCATCGGTGAGCCGCGATGTCGCCTCCCGAACCGCCGGGGGCAGGGCCAGCTCCTGGGGAGGAAGGAGCTTGAACCGAGCGCCGACCGCAGGCGCGGCCAGGTGGCGCAACCTGCTGTGCAGCCGGATCACGCTGCCGGAGTTGTCCAGGACCGCATCGGCCGGAATCCGGTCCGCGCCTCGTCCGGTCTTGACCCGGTCCTTCTCCTCCAGCGCCCGCTCGTCCCCTCCCGACCGTGCCAGCCTCAGCGGACGGGAAGCGTCGATGTAGACCATGTGGAGGAGTTCGCCCATCATCTCCTTGAGAGCCGTGATCGACTCGGCCCTGTGCACGGATTCGATGGTGATCAGGCGGATGTCCCGGTGGGCGTCCGCGAACCGGTTCAGTTCCTCCAGGAGGAGTTCGGCCTGCCGTCGCGGTGAGAGGACGTAGGGGTCGGCCAGGCCCTGGCGGGTGGCGGCCTGGGTGAGGAGGTAGCCGATCTTGAACCGTGCGGCGCCCTCGTCCCGGTTCAGGAAGACCCCGGAGGTGGTCTTGCCGCACTCGCTCAGGCCGCCCAGTGCGATGACCCGTGGCAGGTGGGGGCTCGGCACCGGACGTGTCCGGGTGCGCACGGTGGTGCCATAAAGCTTGAACCGCGCCCCGTTAGGAAGCCGCCGTCGACCGGCCGCGACGTCCTCGGCAAGGAGTCGGAGCGCTTCGCCCACCTCTTGGAGCTGTGTTTCCACCCCGACCAGACGTGATCGGACGCCGGGGTCACCGTCCGCCGCCAGCCGGGTGTGGTGCAGTCGAAGCACCGACACCGACAACCGGTCGACCACGGAGCCGATGGATTCGGTGTGCAGGGGCGCGGTCGCGTCGCAGGGCGGGCAGGCCGCGCCGATCAGTTCGTCCAGGCGCTCGGTGTGGCGGACGCGGTCCATGTTGAGCCGGTCGATGGTGCGTTTGCCGTCGGCGACCTGCGGCGCGGTGAGTGTGCTGCCCCGGACCGTGTCTTCGGCCGTCCACAACAGGTGGTTCGTGTGGTGCAGTCGGGCCGCCACCTCCCGGAGGTGTTCGCGTTCCTTGGGAGGGAGCCGGATGATCAGGGGTTCGAGGGGTTCGTCGAGAAAGAGGTCGGGAGGGGTCACGGGGGTGGTCCGTCCTTCACGGTCAGCGGTTCGCGGGGGCGCCGATCCCTCGGGCGAGGAGGGCTCGGCGGATGCGCACGTTTGTCTCGTCGGCATCGAGGAGGTCGTCGGACACGACTTCGGCGAACACGTCCTGGTGCGCCATGCGCAGGAGCACGTGGTGCAGGTGCCTCTGGTAGCCGAGGTAGGTTCCGTTCCACGGGCTGTGGTCGCGGTGGCGGGCGATGGCGATGCTGCGTTCGGTGTCGGCTGAGGGCAGGAGCAGAACCGAAACCTCGCGCGGTTCGGGCTCCTCGGTACCGACGAGAGCCCTGACACGGTGCCAGGCACCCTCGACCGATACTGACTCCTTGACGGCGCAGGTGGCGATCGCCGTGGCGAGCAGCATGTACCAGCCGCGGTCGAGCAGCCCGGTCCTTCCCGGAGGCAGTGCCCGTGCCCGCTTGGCGTGGCCGGCGAACAGCATGGCGGTCAGTTCCTCCGTCGTGGAGGTGGTGAACCACCAGGTGGCGTAGTCCTGTCCCGACACCCGGGCCCACGGAACCGGGTCGTGCCGGTGGACGGGGCCCAGGTCGCAGAACCCCTCCCAACTGTCGGCGAGCATGCGCACCTGCGTCGACTTGCCGCTGTTGTCGGGGCCGTTGAGGCTGACGAATCCGGCCATCAAGTCCCGTCCCGGTCAGGTTTCGTCGCCCTGGTTCACCAGGGCGAGGAGGCCGTGGAGGTTCGCCTGGAGGAAGTCGGCGAGCCGGGGCGGCAGGAGGCGGATGTCCGCGAGAGCGTCATGGGTGGCGGGAACGGCGACCACCTCGTAGGTGCCGCGGCCGGGCTCGGTGAACTCGGCCCCTGTGCGCTGCCCCGGGTCAGCGGAGAGCAGCCGGGCGACGAAGACGTGCTGGAGACCCACGCCCTCAGGGAGGTCGTCGGTGATGAGCAGGACCTGGCGAACCCGGTCGATCTTCCCGCCCAGCTCCTCGAACACCTCGCGGTGCAGCGCGGCTTCGGCGTCGGCGTCCTCCGGCTCCAGCCCACCGCCCACGGACACCCAGTAAGGCTCCTGCCCGGGTTTGGTGCGCTTGATGAGCACCAGCCGTCGGTGCTCGTCGAACAGGAGGGCACGAGCGCCCTGCTTGACGATCTTCGTCATGTGCACCCTTTTCCAGTCGTGCGTTCGAGGTCGGTAAGAAGTACGGGGAAGCCGCGTTCCGGGGAAAGACCTTCACGCAGTTCTCCCAGGGCCCGCAGCATCGTGCGCGGCCCTTGGAAGGAGCGGCGGCCGTGGAGCCAGCGGGTGTTGTCGAGGATGAATCCCTGTCCCGGCTCTAAAAGCAGAGTCTTCGTGTGCCTGCCTATGACCTTCCGCAGAATCGCCACATGGGGCAGGGCCTGGGGTGCGAAGCGGACGAGTTCGTCCAGGCGCAGACGGATCATCCACCTTCCGGAACTGAGATGTTCGAAGATCGATCCGGCATGGCCGGCCGCTCCCCCGAAATAGGCGGTACGCGGACCCGACAGCACACGCCATGACTCCGGTTCGGTCCGAGCGAGGTCCTCGGCCACGGAGCGACCGTCGATGAGAAGGGTCTCTCCGCCGTGGAGTCCAGGCGTCAGGCACATGAGCATGAGCAGGTGCGGAGGAACCATCGTGCACGACCGCTCCGTGTGCGGAAGAAGCTCCGCGTCGCTGAACCCGCGCTTTCCGAGCGTCTCCCCACTCTCTCGGGCATGCAGCAGGGTAAGCCCGTCAGGGTCCGCGTCGGGGTGGGGGTAAAGGGCCGCCAGACCTCGGGCCAGACGCGCGAACGCGCCTCGGTCAAGGATTCCCGTGAAGGTAGCCAGGCCGTCTCCGGAGAGGGCGGACAACAGGCGCCGTTGGAAGTCGGAGCCGTGCAGGTCGACAAGGTACCGGATGAGGAGGGAGCCGTCGTCGATGGCCGGAGGGAGTGTCGTCTCGTCCACACCGCTCAGCTTCACGGACCGGCTTCGGGAAGGTCCAGTGACAATCCGTCAAGGCGGTGTCCACCGAAAACCGGGCGGCCCGATGCTAGTTTCGCTAGCGTCGAGCCCGTACACCTTCGAAAGCGAGCCCTCCCGTGTCCGACACCCCCTACGTTCCGCGTATGTTCCCCGTCTCCGTCAAGGGGGTGGTGATCCGTGACGACCGGGTACTGCTGCTGCGCAACGAGCGCGATGAGTGGGAACTGCCCGGCGGCAAGATCGAGATCGGAGAGACCCCCGAGGAGTGCCTGGCCCGGGAGATCGAGGAGGAGACGGGCTGGCCGGTCGAGGTGGCCGCCGTCCTCGACTCGTGGATCTATCACATCACCCAGGTCGACCGGCACGTCTTCATCGTCACCTACGGGTGCCGCGTGAACTCCCGGGCGCCGGTCGTGGTCTCCAGCGAGCACAAGGAGGCGGGCCTGTTCACCGAGGCCGAGGTCCCCGGCCTGCCGATGCCAGAGGGTTACAAGCGCTCGGTGCTGGACTGGTTCTCCCGATCGCGCGCATGAGCGCCAGGCCGACGGCGCGCTGGCTCTGGTTGCTGCCCGAAGCACGCCAGGCCCTGGAAAGCCGTGAACTCGCGGTGATCCTTCGCTGCTACCGCAGGTTGACAGGACTGTCCCAGGCTGCGATGGGTGAGCTGTTGGGCTACGACCCCTCCTATGTCTCCCTTCTGGAGCGTCGCCAGCGCATCATCGGCGACCGTCAGGGCTTGGCGCACATCAGTCGGGTTCTGTCGATCCCTCCCCACGCCTTGGGGATCAGCACCGAGGAAGACGCGGACTTCCTTGCGGCCCTACAGTTCGGGGAGTCGACCGTACGGCTCGCGGAGATAGCCCGGCAGGCCGGACGCGCAGCCGAAGCAGTCGAGGAGCTGTGGCCCCTGGTGGCACGGTTGGAGGCTCGGCTCAAGGAAGGGCTTGTCGACCATGGGACCGCATCCCTGCTGGCGCGGGCACGCGCGACGCTGGGAACGTCGCTGGGTCACGTCCTGGCGGAGGAAAGGCTGTACTTGGCCGCCTACTGGACAGGGCAGGCCATGCGCTTGGCCCGGCACCTGGACGACAGCTCCTTCCTCGGCCACACCCTACGCATGCACGGCAATGAGCTGAGAAAGGCAGGTCGCCACGGTGCCGCCATCGCGCGACTGACCGAGGCCGCCGAACTCTCCCATGAGACGCAGGAACGCGGACAGACCCTGATCCTGCTCGCCCGCGCGGCAGGCGAACAGGGAAACACGGAACTGCATGATGGCTCCGTGGCCGCTTCCGATCGGTTGATGGATGAAGCAGGGCCGAGCGGAATCCTCTTCACCTCCTTCTCCCTGCGCGAGGTGCGCATGAGGGGGCTGCTGGAAACCGGGCGCGCCACTGCTGCGGCGAAGCTGGCTCAGTCACGCCCGGGACCAGGGGAGGCTCCGGCTCCTCAGTGGGCGGTCATCGAGACGGTCACCTCGGCCAACGTACTGTCAGCAGCGGGAGATCTCACCAGCGCACACGCCCTGTACGGCGAAGCGTTATGCCTCGCGGTCCGACACGGACTGCCGCACCAGATTCAGCGCATCGTAAGAAGCGCCCAAGCGCAAGGGCTCGAAAAGCTCCATGCCCATGCCCAGGCAGAACTCGAGAACCTCCGCCGACACGGAGCACTTGCCGGTTCTCTCACCGACGTCTCTGAGCGTTGAGCCCAAGCCCTGGTACACACTGAGGCCTCCATCACCTTCAGCATGAGGCGCTGTGGTGCCTTCCGTCGCGGCATCAGGAATCGAGCCCTCCCATCCACAGACGGCGCCCCAACTCGTCGAGTTCATCACGACGGTCCGCCCACTCGGGCAGCGCATGCCCGAGGAGTCTCCAGAAGCCCACGCCATGGCCGGAGACACGGATATGGGCCAACTCGTGGGCGATGACATAGTCCACCAGGGACATGGGCAACTGGAATAGCGGCCACCCCAAGCTCATTCGTCCCGGGCCTCGCCCTTCACCATCCGGGTGGTAAGCCCCCCAGCGCCCCCCGAGGTCGCGTACGTTCAGGTCCGGTTCGGCAACTCCCATACGGGCCGCCCATGGTTGAAGCCGTCCAGAGGCCCAATCCCGTCCGACTCTGCAATACCAGTCGACCAGAGCCGCTCTGCCTCGGACCGGGTTCCCGGACAGATCCGCCCCCATGACCAAGCGCCCGGCAACGAGCCGTACAGGTGTGTCCGCCGACAGGGTGGGATCCATCGCGAGTCGGTACGTCCTCCCCAGGTAGCGGAAGACCTCACCTTCGACCAAACGCTTGGCCGGGTTCAACGCTCGGGTTCTCTCCCGCAGCGCGATCTTGGTCTCCACCCACGATCGATGCTCCTGGACGAAATCCCTTGCCTCGGCCTCCGACCGTCCCTCAGGCACATGCAGGGTCACGGAGGCATCCGTCTCCACGGTCAGCGCGAAGCGTTTACGACGAGGGTTAACGCTGACGCGCAGGTCCCAGCCACCGGTGACGAGCTTGTCACCATCGGAGAGAGTCCCGCGAGTGGGATCAGCGGTCGAGGGGTTCACCCGGCCTATTGTCTCCGACCGTTGACCAAAAACGCCGCACGGTTCTGTTCGGCGTGCGCGGCGAGTCGTTCGGCGACACCGTCCACAAGCTCCCATTCGGATGTGTCGGGCCGCACTCCGTGTTCGACGAGCACCTCTTGGATGCCCTCCGCCAGGTTTTTCACGTCTTGGTGCTGCCCCTGGTACGACACCTTGCCCATGATCCCGGCCGCGGTGACGAGCACGTCGGCGACCACGGTCCTCATGGCCTCCTCACCGGGCCTGCGCAAGCCCGGGTTCTCATCCAGCAACGTGTCGAGCAGTCGGTACAGCCGCTGTTCCAGAGGGCTGAGCCCGGACAGCCTCGGGTCGTCCTCGTCCTCCTGTCTGACCTGGTCCAAGAGCGCTCCGTACTCCTCGATCTGCTCCTCGAAGCGGTCGGGCGCTTCACGCAGGATCTCTTCCAGCCGCTGCGAAAGCCTGGCGTACTTCTCAGGATCCTCACGCTTGACCCGCTCCTCCAAGTGGAAACGCAGCGCATGCCGCATCTCGGCCGCAGCCTCTCTCGGTGGCATGGCCTCAACCCGCTCGTCGAAGAGCGACGAGGTCAGCGATACCGGTGCAATGACCTCGTCGATCTGCGGCCCTTCCAGATGGTCGGCGATCATCGCCCGAACCTTGCGGCCGTACAGACGCATCGTGAACGTACCCCCGGGCCCGTCACGGTGCAGAGTGCGAATGCGCTTCTGCAACATCGTCCAGCGCCGGGCCTCGGCCGCGTATCGGAGGCCTTCCTCGTGCGGCAGGACCCGTTCCAGAACACCGAGGAACAGGTGCAGTACCTCGTCGAAGCCCAGACGCACCGACTCGTCCTCGAACTCCAGCGCGGCGGCGCGGACCTCCGCTGCGTCGGTGAGGCGGCTCTCGTCCACATTGAGTCCGGTGAGATAACCGCGTACGGCCTCGGCGGCAGGTCCGAGCGCTCCGATCTCCTCGGACATGCTGCGCATGGTGTCCTCAACATCGTCGCGCCGGTATTCGGCCAGCGCTTCCGTCAGGTGCTCGAAAACACCGTAGTAGTCCACGACGTACCCGATGTCCTTGCCCGGCATGGGGCGGTTGACGCGCGCGACGGCCTGGAGGAGTTCTGCGCCGCGGATAGGTCGGTCCAGGTACAGGACCTGCTCACGCGGCGCGTCGAAGCCGGTCAGGAGCATGGACTTGACGATGAGGAAGGCGATCGGGCTGTCAGGATGGACGGTATCGGGACCGATGGCGCTTCTTTCCGGTCGCTCCACGCCCTCCTGTGACCAGGGGTTGTCGCCAGAGAGGCCGCCGCCCCCCTGCGTCTCATGGTCAGGAGCGGAGAACGGCATGGCAGCCGTCCAGTCATGGTCCGGCGGCAGTGTGGGGAAGGGTTGATGGAAACGGTCGATATAGGCCGCCTGACGTTTCGGATCGGTCCAGTTCAACCAGTCACCATGCTTGCGCTCCGCGCCTTGGGAGATAACCGGCACGAAGTCGATTCGACTCAGCAACGCCCTGTACTGGTAGGCGACGAACAGGTACCGCGTCCGACGTGACAGGTCCTCCAACGGAATCCCCGTCACTGACTCCGGCTGAAACCCGGCGAGGTCCTCCATCAAGGCGTCCCTGGCCGCTCTGAGCGCGTGGTGGTAATCGACGGCGGCTCTCCGGCTGACCGCCGCGACCTGGGCTTTGAACCCGCCACCGGGCAGGGCAGTGGTCACCCAGTGTTCCAGCATGTCCTTGGCCTTGGCGGCGATCATCGGCCGGGACTCGGCAACGTCCCGTTCGGTGGGCCAGCGCTCCAGCAGCCGACGTCGTTCCTCCTCGGTCCGGTCGGCGACCAGATCATCGAAGGAGCGGTCCAGGCCTTCGGCGTCGGATACACCGCCCTCGCCGGTGCGGCCCTCGTAGCGGATCCGCACGACCACGCCGTCGTGCTCGGCCTCCGGCATCCGGTAGGTGTCGAGGAAAGCCCCGTCGGGGCCGCCGCTGAAGATCCGGCGGGTGTCATCGGCCCGCTCCGTCATGATCGGCGTTCCGGTGAAGCCGATCTTGGCCGCATTGGGGATCGCCTTGCGCAGAGCCGCGTGCAGAAGACTGGTGTGCGAGCGATGCGCCTCGTCCACGAGGACGAGGATGTCGGACGAGGTGTTGCACACGGGCAGGTTGGGCGCCGACTGCACGGAACGGGCCTGCTGTCCACGCCGAGCCTTCGCGGCGTCCTCGTACTCTCGCACCAGGTTCCGGTCGTCACCGTCCTCCCCGCCTTCGGCGGAGAAGGAGAACCCGGATGACCCGTACTTCTGGATCATCGCGCAGACGACCCGCCTGCCTCCGTCGCGCAGCAGGCCCTCCATCTGGGTCGCTGTTTCCGCGGTCTCGACTTCGGACTCGCTGTGTTTGAGCGTGCGTGAGAGCTGGGCCTGTAGCTGCCTTCGGTCGGTGACGACGACCACCGTGAACTCACTGAGCCGATGGTGCAGGTGTATCCGGCGCACCAGGAACGTCATGGTGAGGCTCTTGCCGGAACCCTGGGTGTGCCAGATGATCCCGCCGCGCTCGTCCTCTTGGTCGGGCTCGCTCCGTGTACGGCCCGTGAGCAGTTTGCGCACCGCCTTCTCGGCGGCGCGGTACTGCTGGTGCCGGGCAACGATTTTGACCGTTCGGGTCCCGCCGGTCTCAGTGTCCACCGGCAGCGGAATGATGTAGTGCCGAACGAGGTTGAGCAGGTTCTTGGGGCGCAGGGCGACACCGACGAGCTTGTGCCGCTCATTGAGCGGTCCGACACCTGGTGGAAGTTCGGCCCGGAGAGTCGCTTCGTCCTCAGGCTCGACGCTGCGCCATGGGTGATAGTGCTCGGGCCCGGAGGTGACCGTCCCGACGTAGGCGGTCTCCGCGGTGACGGCCACCATCAACTGCACGGTACGGAACAGTTCGGGCACTCCCGCGGGCAGCTCCGAACCGGTGTCCTCACGGGTGTCGTCATCGAGCGGGTCGCCGGCGTAGTGGCGCAGGTCCAGTACGGCGCTGTGGAGAGGGTCGGCCAGGTCGGGACGCTTGCACTCGATCACGACGAGCGGGATGCCGTTCACGAAGAGGACGAGGTCGAGAATCGAGACGTCGCCGGAACGATTCTCGATGCGGAGTTGGTCGACGACGGTGAAGTCGTTGTCCTCCCACCGTTCCTCATGCCATTCGACAAACTGCACGGTCGCCGAGCCCGCACCGTGCGCGGCAGATGGACCCGAGAGGTGGACTCCGCTGAGGACGAGGTCGGTGGCGACAAGGTTGGCTTTGCCAATGCCCTCACCAAGGGGGACGGATGTAAGCGCGGCCAAGGAACGGCTGACGTCTACTTCGACCATCCACGGTTCATCGTCCACCGCACGGCGATTGATGCGACGCAGGGCCTTACCTGCGGTTTCAGTGAGCAGTGGCCAGACAGAACTGAGAGTACCGACCTGTTTTCCAGGAATGTGGTCCCAACCCATCGCCGTGAGCTGAGCGATGATGGGAAGTTCGACCTCGTCCCGCTCGACCTGTGCCCGCTTCATACCGTGCGCCCCTTCGTCCACTGCGAACAGCGTACCGGCCCCAGACGGCCTGCTTTACGCAGCGCTGCGAAACCATACAGATGGACCCGGATCACCGATCACAGAAGAAGAGAGTTCATACCCTACCCCGGAGCAGATCGTTCACGACCCCTTGCTTCAAGGTTCGCAGTTTATCCAGCTCCATCTCGATAGCACGCTCCTGTGAGCCGATGGCATCAATCACTTCAACAATCCGCCTCTGTTCTTTAATTGACGGAACAGGTATAGGCATTCGCCCCAGATCAGCACGAGACAACTCAACTTGACTCGTTGACCCCGTGAAGCAGCGTGATTCAAGATAATTCTGACCCCAACGTGACATGAGAATCAAGTTCAACCACCTTGGATCCAACAAATCCTTTTTAACTCGCACAAGCGTGACATGCGAATCAACCAGGAAAACCCCCTCTTCTTCGAACAGGCAGCACCTCCCGATGGTCCCTGTACCCGTCGAGTTCAACAGAACATCCCCAGGTTCAGCCCGAAGAGACCGCCTCAAGAGCATGGGGTCGTGCGCTCGTGCAGCCTCTGTCCGGAAGCCGCGCCATTGGATGCACCGCTGACCAATAACGCGCACGGGACTGGTCTCCACGTACACAGGCGAAGTGCCTCGTCTCAAGAGACCAGTTGCGTCACCAAGCATGCGTGTAGGCCACTGTGCATTAAACGGCGTTACCGTAGCTGCTTTAGTCGACATAACCGAATTCCTCCAAGAAGCCATCCAGGAACGCCCCCACGTCCGCGCGCTGCGCGCGGATGTCCCGCAGCGAGACCGCGTACTTGTCCGTCCACACCTGGTAGGCGTCGATCAACTCTCCGCGCCGGCGTACCATGTGTCCCTCCAGTTTCGACGCCAGATCGTTCCGCAAGAGCTCCAGCACCACCCGCCGAAGCTCATCGACATCCTCCACCACCTTGTCCCAGGCCTTGAACAGTCTCGGCTTCTCGTCGTCCAAGGTAGGCGGATCGCTCGGCCACGGGAACCAGAAGTCAGCTTCGAGGCGCTTGATCGCCGCCCCGGCCTTCGCCCGTTCCTTCTTCACCTTGTCCAGCTCGGCTTTCTGTTCCGCACTCAGATGGACATCACTGTTGGCGGGTTCGCTGGAATCGCCGTCCTGCGTCCCGTCCTCTGTCTCGCCGTCCCCGAACAGCTCGGCGTTGAGCTCCTTCCAGCGCGCGTCCAACTCCGCCTTGCGAGCGTCCGCCGCCGCCAGTTCCTCCAGGAAATCCGGAGCGATCGCGGCGACCACCTTGTGGTCGTAGGCCTGGCGTCGCTCGGCCGCCGACCGTTTCCTCAGCTTGCGGGTCCTGGGATCCTGTTCCGGGGCGAGCATCGTCTCCACGTTCTCAACCCAACCCTCCAATACCCCTTTGAACCCGTTCTCCGACAACGCGAGCAGGTCGTACTTGGCCTCGTGCCACCACCCGGCGACGGCTCCGGCCAGGGCATAGCGGTCGAGCAGTCCAATCCCGCCCAGCCGCTCGACGAACGACTCCATCAAGGACCCGCGCACCGCCATCAGCGCGGCCTTACGCTCTCCCGGTTCAAGGTTGGCCAAGCGCTCCGGCGTCCCCGCCACCGACTCCAGGTGTCTGGCCTCCTCCTCCCACCACTTGGTGAACGCCACGCGCAGCGCTTCCTCCCGAGGACGTGCCAACTCGGCCAACCGGGCCGCGTCCGGTCGTCGCCCTTCCGGAAGGAAGTCCACATACTCGGGATCCACCGGGTCACGTTCGGCGAACAGGTCGGTGCCCTGAACCCCGTAGGCGTCGAGTAGCGCCCGCTTCTCCTCGATCTCCACGCGAGGCATCCCGCCCACCAAGTGCGCGCGGACATCCTGCGGCTCCGGAGGCGGCGTGTTGTCCACATAGCGGCGGATGTTGAGGTTGTCGTCGTTGTCACGCAGTTCCTCACGCGTCACGACCCGCGAGAAACCGGGCACCTCCGCGTACTCGCGGAAGGTGGCGACGATCTTCTCCGAATGCTCGGGCAACAGCACGTTCTGGGCCCGCTCCGCGTGGTACTCGCGGTCGGCGTTGATGAACAGGACCTTTCCGGCGCGCGCTGCGTCCTTCTTGCCTGGTGGGCGCAGGATCAGGACACACGCCGGGATACCGGTGCCGTAGAAGAGGTTGGGTGCCAGCCCGATCACGGCCTCCACAGCGTCCTCGTCCAAGAGCGCCGTACGGATCTCCTTCTCACCACCGCCGCGGAACAGCACCCCGTGCGGCATGACCGTGACGACCATGCCCCCGCGTCCCCGCCGTTTGGTCACCCAGAGCATGTGCTGAAGGAACATCAGGTCGGCCTTGCCACGCTCGCTCGTCACGCCGTACTTCGCGCGCTCGTCGGCATGAGAGAACTCGTCGAGCCCGTAGTCCATGGAGAACGGCGGATTGCTCAGGACCCCGTCATAGCGGTCCCCATCCGATTTCGGCACGTGCATGGGAGAGGAGAGTGTGTCCCCTGTCTTCAGATCGAAGCGGGACACCCCGTGCAGCACCATGTTCATCGTCGACATGATCCATGAACCGCTGTTGGCGTCCTGTCCGGCGAAGAACATATCGGAGGAGTCGCCTCCGTGCTCCTCCACGTACTCCTTGGCGTGGATGAGCATACCGCCCGATCCGACGCAGGGGTCGTAGATCCGCATGCCCTGCTGAGGGTTCAGCAGTTCCACCATCATGCGTACAACGGCACGCGGGGTGTAGAACTCTCCACCCTTGCGCCCCGCCGAGTCGGCGAACTCCTTGATCAGGTACTCGTAGGCGGCACCGATCAGATCCGGGAACTCGAAGTCGTCAGTGCGCAACCGCACCCGACCGAAGTGCGCGATCAGCAATTTGAGCCGTTGGTCGGCCAACCTGGCGGCGGCTGCCGATCCAGACCCCCCGATACGGTTGAAGTCCAGTTGGTCAAAGAGCCCCTTAAGCTCCTCATTTTGGACTTCCAGGGCCTGAAGGGCAGGTCGCAGGTAATTCTCGTTGATGTTGTGGGTGCCGGAGGAGATCAGCCTCCATCGCGCCCTCTTGGGAACATAAAGCACACCACGCGTCGAGTAGGGTGCAGGGCGTTCCAGGTACTTGTCCAGATCATCCCCGGACATGTCCAACCGGTGTTCCGCGTGGTGCCGGATCCGCTCGCGGGCCGCCTCGAACTCGTCGTTGGCCCGCTTCAGGAAGAGCAGGCCGAAGATGTAGTCCTTGTACTCGGCCGCGTCCATCGTCCCGCGAAGGATGTCCGCAGCGGCGAACAGATGGCGCTCCAACTGCGCGAGCGTGAGCTTGGCCACGAAGCCCTCTTCCCTACATCCGACCGGGTATGACGGGGAAACCCTATGCCGAGCGCACCCTGAGGTGATAACCGGACGTGGGGGCTCAGTAGGAGGTGATGCCCATGCCCTGCTCCACGAACTCGTGGACGTCGGTGTACGGGTCGCGCAGCAGCTTGGACACGTGCGGGCCGTAGGCCTGGTTGATCTGCTCGGCCCGCTGCTTCGCCTTGGCGAAACTACCCGGGGGTATCTGATCCGGCAGGACGGACTTGAGGTCATCCACCGAACCGGCGAACGGGAGCTTCTGCGCCACCGCGCCACAGGCGCCGTTGAAGGAGTTGGTCACCGCCTTGTGGTGAAGGAGCCGCCACAGCTCGAAGCAGGGGTGAGAGAACGCCACCCTCACGCCCCCTTCCTTGGCCTGCTTCAGTGCCGCCTCGATGTGCTCGTGCTCATCGCGGTCGAACAGGCACCACACACTGGGCCAGTACTGCTTCGGGCGGCCATCGCGTTTGGCTTCCCGTGTCTTCTCCCAGTTGAGCTGTACCGCTGCCTCGACCAGCTTGATGGGCTTGCGCTGGGATCCGGGAACGGACGCGTTGGCAATGTGGATCTCCACATCGGGCGCTCCCGCTCTGTCCCGAATGACCCTGATGTACTCGGGCTCAGTGACCTTGCCCTCGGTGAAGACCCACACGTCCCTTCGGCGCTTCTGCCCCTTCTTCACGGGCTTGAGGGAATCCTTGCCCCGGGTGCGTGCCATCAGCCCTGCTTCACCTCGTCCTCGCGCCGTGCCCTGTCAGTGAGCAGGGTCCGGTAGACAGCCCCTTCGAGAACTCTGGGAACGGCACCGAACACCCCTGCCAGATAAGAGGTGGTGAGGTCTTCGTGTTCTCCGGGCTCGGCCGCTGTCAGCGGATAAAGATCGCTCGCACCTTCCTCGTCCTTCTCCGTCAGCCAGACCTGAGCAGGCGCCAAGAGGCGGCCGCCGCTCGGCGTGCTGAGCACGGTGGCGTCATGGGAGGTGAAGATGAGCTGCGCCGATTTGGGGTTGGCCTCTTTGTCATGGAAGAGCCGGATGATCTCGGCGGCGAAACGCGGATGGAGGCTCGCGTCCAGTTCGTCGACCAGCAGAACCGCGCCCTCGTCCAGAGCCAGGAGGAGGGGACCGAGGAGCGCGAACCAGGACCGGGTACCGAACGACTCCTGGCGCCAGTCCAGCGAGACGGGCCTGCTGGAGGCAGTGTGCTGGAGCCGCACCGTCATCCGCTTCCGCTCGTCCGGTACGAGGTCGGCCCCGGTGATGCCCAGGTCAGCGACCCTCAGGAGTTCGAGGATGCGCGATGCACGCGGGCCTGTGAGCTCCTTGGCGCTGAAGGCTTCGCGCTGGGTGCGTTCGTCCTCCGGGTTGATCAGCCACAGGTTGCGTCGGAACCAGTGAAACAGCGGCGAGAGTTGGGGGTGGTTGTCCGTGCCGGCTGTGGACAGCAGGAGCGCATTCGGACGGGTACGACGCTCCAGGTGAGCTCGGTCCTTCACACGGCTGCCGGGCCAGTCGTACTGCTTCGGCCGGGATGCGTCCCGGTCGAGCCACACTTGGCGGTGCCCGCGCGGATAGCTGTGGACCCACTCCGACTCGATACGTTCCGTACCGAGTTCGAAGCCGTAGGTCCAGCGGACTCCGTCCAGGACGACGTCCACTTCGTAGAAGCTCGGCTCGTCGGCTGACTTGTCATCCAAGGCGAAGGGGACGCGTTCTGTCCCGGAGAAGGACGCCCACTGCGCGTAGGAGTTCAGGACCGCCTTGCGCATGTCGGTCAGCGCGGCCAGGACGTTCGACTTACCCGAGGCATTGGCCCCGAAGATCCCTACGAGGGGGAGCACATCCATGGAGCGTTTTCCACCGAGTTCCAGTCGGCGCGCGACCACAAGCGGCGGGTCGTCGTCCGCGACGAACGAGAGCTCGTGCTCGTCACGGAAGGACCGCACGTTCGCAAGGCGGAATCGAAGCAGCACTTGGCCCCCTTTCTTCTCGAACGCCACCCTAACCGGCCTGTCCGCGCTCCTTGCCGGGGCCATGTCGATAGACGCGTGTTCCGTTACACGGTTGATCAGTACCCTCATCCCCAGACAGACCGCCACTACTCGCGCGGAAACCTCTA
>NZ_JASFDV010000088.1 GCF_030766825.1 Nocardiopsis sp. CC223A | reverse complement strand
CGCCGGGACACCGCCCACCAGCGTTCCCAGCGCGAACGGCCCGACCCGCATCCGGGTGAGGCCGCACCCGTAGTTGACCACCTGGTACGGGATCACCGGCAGCAGCCGCAGCTGTAGCACGGCCTTGAGCGCGTGCTCCCCGGCCACGGCGTCCAGCCGCGCACGCGCGCCCGCGGGCAGCAGTCCGGCCACCGCGTTCCCGGCGACGTACCGGGCGACCGCGAACTGCGCCAGCGCCGCGACCACCCCGCCGGCCAGGGCCAGCGGCAGCCCGATCGCGAGCCCGAAGAGCAGCCCCGCGGCGACGTTCAGCGCGGGCCGCGGCACCAGCGCGAACACCGCCACCGCGTACAGCACCAGGTAGGCGACGGGGGCGGCCGGGCCGGCCGCCTCGATCCAGGCGCGCACCTGCCCCGGGTCGGGCCCGTAGGCCAGGGCGGCGAGCAGCACCGTCGCCCACACCACCACGAGTACCGCCCGCACCCGCCCCCCGCGTCCGTCCATCCGGGCAGCCTATGCGGTGTCCGGGCCGGTCAGGCCTCCTCCAACCGGGGGAACACCACCTTGTTGAGGATGATCGTCAGCGACGCGGCGACCGGGATCGCCAGCAGCGCCCCCACCAGGCCCATCATGGCGCCGCCGACCAGGGCCGCGGTGATGTTGGCGGTCGGCGAGACGTGCACGGCCCGGCGCATGACCCGGGGAGAGATCACGTAGCTCTCGATCTGCTGGTAGACGAGGAAGAAGGCCAGCGTGAACAGCCCCAGCCAGGGATCCACCAGCACCATGGCCAGCGAGGCCGCCAGAGCGCCGATGGTGGTGCCCACCAGCGGGATGAGCGCCGTCACGCCCACCACCAGGGCCAGGGTCAGCGCGTAGGCGGACCCGACCGCCCACAGGAACAGGAACGCCACCAGACCGGTGACCGCCGCCACCACCAGCTGCCCGGCGATGAACGCCCCGATGCGCAGCACGATCTCGTCGCCGATCTCGCGCACCCCGTCGCGCCGCGAGCGCGGCACCAGCCGGTAGCAGACGTCGAGGATGCCGTGCAGCGACGTCATGAAGAACAGGGTGAGGATGAAGATCGTGAACGAGGCCACCAGGGAGTCGACGACCACCTGCCCCACCCCGACCAGGCCGCCGAACACCTGCCGCCCCACGTCGGGGTCGACGACGGCCCCCTGTAGTTTGTCCAGCAGGTCGTAGCGCTCGTTCAGGTCGGCGAAGAAGCGGTTCTCCTGGAGGTCGTCGATCATCGCGGGCAGCCCGGTGGCCAGGCTGGTGACCTGTGCGCTCAGCGGCGGGACGATCGCCCACACGAACACGGCGACGAACAGCACGAGGGCCAGGCAGACGGTGATGATGGCCGCCCACCGCGGCATGCGGGCGCGGGCGCGCAGGAACTCGATGACCGGGTTGAGCCCGACGGCGAGGAAGAGCGCCACCAGGATGTAGACGAGCACCCCGCGCACGCCCACCAGTGCCTGCACCATCAGCCAGGCGACGAGCACGCCCAGGGCCCCGACGAACCCGATCCGGAAGTAGCCCGGGCGCCGGGCCGGGGGTCCCGGGAGGACCTCCGTCAGCACCTGCTGCCCGTCCTGCCCCGCCTGTTCGCTCCGCGGCCCTTTCGGCTCCCGTGCTTCGCGCGGTCCGTCCTCTCCACCGTTCGGTTCCGTCTCTTCCCCGTCGCTCATGCCGTCTCCGTCCCCGTCCTCGAAGGAACGCGCAGGGTGAACAGCGCACCGCCGAGCAGGTCGCTGTGAGCGGCCACCAGGGTGCCCCCGTAGGCCTTCACGATCTCCCGGGAGATGGCCAGTCCCAGGCCGCTGCCCTCGGGGTCCAGCTCGCGTGACTCGCGCAGCCGGGCGAACCGCTCGAAGATCCGTTCACGGTCGGTCTCGGGGACTCCCGACCCGTCGTCGTGCACCTCCACCACCGCCGATCCGTCCTCGTCGCGATCGACGATGATGTCGATCCGTTCGTGGGCGTGGCGCTCGGCGTTGGCGACCAGGTTGGTCAGCACCCGGGCCATCCGCAGCCGGTCCATGCACACCGGGACCTCGACCGGGGTGTGGATGCGCAGGTCGACCACCTCCTTGCGGGTCCCGAACTCCTTCTGCACCAGGGCGGCGAGGTCGAAGGGTTCGCGGGAGGACGCCAGGTCGGTGTCCAGGCGGGCGAGTTCGAGCAGGTCGGAGACGATGTTCTCCAGACGCTCGGTGTCCGAGAGCAGGCCGGTCAGCAGCCGCTCGCGCTCCCGGGGGTCGGGCCGGGGATCCGACAGCTCCACCTCCAGCTTGGCGCGCATGCCGGCGATGGGGTTGCGCAGCTCGTGGGAGGCGTCGGAGACGAACCGCCGCTGGCGTGTGACGGCCTCCTCCAGCCGGTCGAGGCTGGCGTTGGCGGTGCGGGCCAGGTCGGCGATCTCGTCGTGGGTGCGCGGGATCCGGAGCCTGCGGTGCAGGTCGGTGACGGAGATGGTCTCCATCTGCTCCCTGATCATCTCCACCGGGCGCAGTGCGCGGCCCACGCCGACCCAGATGATCAGCGCGGTGACGATGAGCAGGCCGCAGGCCGTGCCGATCAGCACAGTCTCCAGGGTCCCGGTGGTCAGGACCGAGGGGGCGCGGGCCGCCGCCAGCACCATGACATCGCCGTAGGCGGAGTCGGAGACGGCGTATCCGACCACCAGGTAGCAGTCGGTGTAGCCGTTGTCGCCCTGTTCCACGCAGGTGGTGGTGTCCACCCGGAAGTCGCCCCGGCTGGGGCGGTCGTGGGTCAGTGCGGCGAGGCCGCGCATGGCGTCGCTGGCGGCGAGCACCTCGCCGGAGTGCCGGTCGACGACCTGTAGGCGCAGGACCGGTTCGGTGGCCGGTACGGCCCCGGGGTAGCGCTCCGTGGTGATCTCCTCGGCGACGTGGCGGGCGGCGAGGTCGGCCCGGTCCCGGGCCTGGGTGGTGATGAGGTCGCGCAGCAGGAGGATGGAGACGGCCAGGCCGACGGCGACGACGATCACGAGCACGATCACGGCCCCCGCGGTGACCCGTCCTCTGATCGACCGGGGACGTACGCGGTTCCAGATCCGTCCGAGGTCACCGCTCCTGTCCGACACCCGCCCATTGTCACCCGCCGTGGCCGTGAACCGCCGAATTGGACCCGGTGTGGCGCCGTGGGCGCACGGACCCGTGGCCCGATTCCGGGTACTCCGCGCTCGCCCCGGGGGGCGGGACGTCACTCGTAGGGGTCCGGCGGGTCGGTCACCTCCTCCAGTTCGGTGACGGTGAACCGGTGCTCGTTGACGTCGTACAGCTCCCCTTCGGGCTCCACCCAGGTGCCCCGGACGGTCCACCAGCTGTCCGCCTCGGGGACGGCCCCGTCGGTGATCAGCACCTTGTTGACCACCGCGTCGGCTGCGCAGCAGGCCATCTGGAGCCGGGCCAGGTACCAGCCCTCGCCGTCGTCGGCGGGAACGGCGAACCCGGTGAGCTCGACGGTGCGCCCGGCCAGCGCACGGTCCTCGTCGATCCAGGCGCGCATGACGAACTGGCGCAGTTCCAGGGGGACGACCTCGCCCTCGGCCGCCTCCTCCAGGCCGTCGTCGAACTGCCCCGACCGCCCCTCCGGCCGGGGTGGCGCGGCGGACTCCGAGGCGGTGCTCTGCACGGCGTAGGAGCCCAGCGCCGGTGGGGCCACCACGAACACGGCGAGCACCGGGAGCAGCAGCAGCCAGGCCACGCGCGGGGCGCGCGAGTGGTCGTGCCCGTGGTCGCCGCCGTGCACGTAGGCCTCGGCGACGGCCTCGTCGTCCCCGGTGTGCGCGTGGTGTGCGTGCTCCTCGGCCTCCCCGCGCAGTTCGGCGATGACCAGCCACACGCCCAGCACCGCCATGGTCACCCCGGCGGCGATGAGGAACGGCCCGAAGGCGGGCTTGACCCAGTTGAGGTACATGTTCGTGGGCACGGTGGCGGTGAGCGCCGCGGCACCCAGCAGCACCAGGACGAGCCCTTGCGCGATGCGGTTCAAAGGATCAGGCCTCCGATCAGGAAGGTGGCCGCCAGGGCCACGATCAGGCACAGGGGGACGAAGCGCGCCACGAACCGCCAGCCGAACACACCGGCCTGCATGGCGATGAGCTTGAGGTCGACGATGGGACCCACCACCATGAACGCCAGCTTGGCGGTGGGCGAGAAGTCGGTGAGGCTGAGCGCGACGAACGCGTCGGCCTCGGAGCAGATGGACAGCAGGATCGCCAGCAGCGCGAGTACGAGCACCGAGACGACCGGCATCCCCGCCACGGTCAGCAGCCACTCGCGGGGGACCATGACGTTGATGGTGGCGGCGGCCAGCCCGCCGACGACCAGGTAGCCGCCGGCGTGCATCATGTCGTGCACCATCGACTCGCGGAAGACCCGCCACTTGGACTCGCCCGGGTCGGTCGGCCGGGAGGGCAGGCGCAGCCACTCGGTGCGGCCGAAGCGCACCCAGATCCAGCCGATGACGACCGCCGCCAGCAGTGAGGCGGCGAACCGGGCGAGCACCATCTCCGGCTGCCCGGCGAAGGCCACGGCGGTGGCGATCATGACGACCGGGTTGATGGCGGGCGCGGCCAGCAGGAAGGTGAGCGCCGCGGCGGGGGCGACCCCGCGCCGGATCAGGCTGCCGGCGATGGGCACCGACGCGCACTCGCAGCCCGGCAGCAGTGCGCCGGACAGTCCGGCCACCGGGACCGCCCGGCTGGCCTTGCGCGGGATGAACCGCTGGTAAGCGGAGGTCGGCACGAACGCGGTGAGCGCCGCCGACAGCGCGACCCCGAAGACCAGGAAGGGCAGCGCCTGGAAGCAGATGGCGGTGAAGATGGTCGCCCAGGTCAGGAACGCGGACCCGGTGAGCTGGTCGGAGAACCAGGCGTGGCCGACGGCCATCGCGGTGATGAGCGCCGCGAACAGCCAGACCGTCCCGGTGCGGCGCCCGCCGCGGCGACGCCCCCAGTCGTCGGGCGGCAGCTCGGCCTCACGCGCGGGGACGAACGGGTCGCCGGGCGGGGGCTCGCCCCCGTGGGTGTGCTGGGGTGTGGTCCGTTCGGACACGGTGGCACTCCGTGATGGATCGGGTGGGTCTTCGGGCATAGTACCGAAAACCGTTTTCGTCCCGGGTCGGTCGGCTTCGGCCTGTGGACGGCCCGTCAGAGCAGGTCGCGGGTGAGGTACATGCGTACCGCCCGGCCCACGGCGACGACCCCCGCAACGGGGAGGGCATCACCGTCGGCGCACGGGGCCCGGTCCCCGGGCACGCGCGCCGCCGGGAGGAGCAGGACCGCTCCCAGGAGCATCCGCAGCCCGGTGCCGACGAACACGGGAACCGGGGCTCCGGGCTCCAGGATACGGAACAGGGAGCGGTTCATGACCGGGTACGGGTCTTCGTCCGCGCACATCGTGCCGAGCAGGCCGGGCCCGATCGAGCGGAGGGCCCGGGGCGGATGACGGATCCACACCCCGGCGGTGGTGGGCAGGGGGCCGATCGGACCGGCGGCCACCGGCCGCTGCCGGGCGGCCGTGACCCACCGCGGGTCCGGCAGCGCGGCCGGCCTCCGGCGACGGCGCGGTCGCAGAGGACCGTGCCGACGGGGGCCGCCGCCCCGCAGAGGGCCGCCTGCCGGGGCGGGAGCCGCCGGGACGCCCGCGGTCCCGGCAGGACCGCAGCGCATCCCCGGCCCGGGACCTCGTCCGTGCAGACGGTTCCCGGACCCCGGGTCGGGGCGGACGCGGGCAGGAGGGTGGGCGCCCCGACCCGGGGGACGGGCAGGAGGGCGACCGGCAAGGCGGCGGGCGTGGCCGGCCGGGACACGGCGGGGGGAGCGCCGTTCGCTCCCCCCGTATCGCCGCCGCCCCGCCGCGCGGTTCACCGGCGTTCAGTCGCCGCGGCCTCCGTCGCCCCCGGGGCCCTCCTCCGGCCGGTCGTCGTGCTCGGCCAGGGCATCGGCCGGATCGGGCGGTGCCGCCCCCTCACTGCGGTCCACGTCCTCGGGCAGTGCCCCGCCGGGTTCGCCCCAACACCGGACCCCGCGCAGGTCGGGCATCTTGGACAGCGTGAACTGCGGGTCCAGCCCGTTGCGCAACTGGCGGCTGTAGTCGGCCAGCAGGCGGAAGGCGATCGCCGACAGCGGCGCCAGGGCCAGCAGGTTGACGGTGGCCATGACGCCCATCGCGATGTCCGCGAGGTTCCACACGACGGTGAGCGGGGCGACGCTGCCCAGGAAGACCGCCGCCAGCACCGCGTAGCGGAAGTACGTCATGTGCTTGGGGTCGGCGTCCAGGAACCCCAGGTTGGATTCGCCGTAGTAGTAGTTGCCCAGCACCGACGTGAACGCCAGCAGGAACAGGATCACGGTCAGCGCGTGCAGGGACCAGCCGCCCAGGGTGCTCTCCAAGGCCCGCTGGGTGACCTCGGCCCCGGCCTCCGTGGTGAAGTCGGGCCCGTAGACCAGGATGATGAACGCGGTGACCGAGCACACCAGCCAGGTGTCGAAGTACACTCCCAGGGTCTGCACCAGGCCCTGTTTGGCGGGGTGGGAGACCGAGGCGGTGGCGCCGGCGTTGGGCGCCGAGCCCAGGCCGGCCTCGTTGGAGAACATCCCCCGGCGCATCCCCTGGAGGATCGCGGCCCCGGCACCGCCCGCCACGAACTCGCGCAGCCCGAACGCCCCGGCGAAGATGTCGCCGATCACCCGGGGCAGCTCCCCGATGTTGAGGGCCACGACGGCCAGGCCGAGCAGGATGTACAGGATCGCCATCGTCGGGACCAGGGCCTGGGCGACGGTGGCGATGCGGCGCACCCCGCCGAAGATGACGGCCGCGGTCAGGCCCACCAGCACCAGGCCGACGACGACGCTGAGGACCCGGCCGTCGGGGAGGCCCAGGCTCCCGGCCGAGGTGGAGACGGCACCGGCGATGCTGTTGGCCTGCACCGAGTTGAAGATCAGGCTGAAGGTGACGGTGATGACGACCGCGAACAGCACGCTCATCCACCGGTTCTCCAGGCCGTACCGGATGTAGTAGGCGGGCCCGCCGCGAAAGCCCGTGGCGGTGCGCACCTTGTACAGCTGGGCCAGGGTCGACTCCACGAACGCGGCCGCGCCCAGGACGCAGGACATCGCCCACATCCAGAAGACCGCGCCCGGCCCGCCGAGCATGACGGCCGTCGCCACGCCCACGATGTTGCCGGTGCCCACGCGGGAGGCCGCCGAGATCGCGAAGGCCTGGAAGGAGGAGATCTCCCTGCCGCCGTCGGGTGCGGTGCCGGGGCTGCTGCGGATGACCCGGAACATCTCCGGCAGCAGCCTCAGCTGGACGAGACCGGACCGGACCGTGAAGTACAGGGCCAGCAGGACCAGGAGCGGGATGAGGAAGTAGGACCAGAAGACGTTGTTGACGGCGACGAGAAAGGTGTTGAGGACGGGCACGCGCTTCCCTTCCGGCGGCCGGGTGGCCCCGTTGACGACACCGGGGTCTCCCCGCCACTGTCCACCGCGGCCCGGCCGGGAGCGGATACGGACACGCGGAACCGCGGTAAAGGACCTTAATGTGAGCGCCACACGGGGCGATCACCCATATCGGCGCGGCCACATATGGCGCATGTGACCATGGTCACTACCGGTCGACGTCTCTAACGTTCCGGACATGAGCACGACCACCCCAGACCCCGCCGCCGCGAAGCGCACCCCCTTCATGCGCGTGGTGACCGCCAGCCTGATCGGCACCACCATCGAGTGGTACGACTTCTTCCTCTACGGGTCGGCCGCCGCCCTCGTCTTCAACCACGTCTTCTTCCCCGAGTCCGATCCGCTGGTGGGCACCATGCTGGCGTTCACCACCTACGCGGTCGGTTTCATCGCCCGCCCGCTGGGCGGGCTGGTCTTCGGCCACTTCGGCGACCGGATCGGCCGCAAGCAGCTCCTGGTGCTGAGCCTGCTGCTGATGGGCGGCGCGACCTTCGCGATCGGCCTGCTGCCGACCTACGCCGCCGTCGGCGTGGCCGCTCCGCTCCTGCTGACCCTGCTGCGGGTCGTCCAGGGGTTCGCCCTGGGCGGTGAGTGGGGCGGCGCGGTCCTCCTGGTCGCCGAACACGGCAAGCCCGAGCACCGGGGCTTCTGGGCCTCCTGGCCGCAGGCGGGCGCGCCCGGCGGCAACCTGCTGGCCACCGCCGTGCTGGCGGTCCTGGCCGTCACCCTGCCCGACGAGGCCTTCCTGGACTGGGGCTGGCGCATCCCGTTCCTGCTGTCCGGGGTGCTGGTCCTGATCGGCCTGTGGGTGCGCCTGGCGGTGACCGAGTCCCGGGTGTTCCAGGAGGCGCGGGCCCGGGCGGAGGAGTCGGGCGAGCAGGAGCGGGCGCCCATCATCGGGGTGCTGCGCCACCACTGGCGCGAGGCGCTCATCGCGATGGGCGTGCGGATGGCCGAGAACGTCTCCTACTACGTCGTCACGGCGTTCATCCTGGTCTACGCGACGCAGCAGGCGGACATGCCCAACGGCCTGGTGCTGAACGCGGTGCTCATCGCCTCGGCGGTCCACCTGGTGACGATCCCGCTGTGGGGCGCCCTGTCGGACCGGGTGGGGCGCCGCCCGGTGACGGCGCTCGGCGCGGCCGGGGTCGCCCTGTGGGCGTTCGCGTTCTTCCCGCTGATCGACACCGGGGCGTTCTGGGCGGTGACGCTGGCCGCGACGGTGGGCCTGGTGATGCACGGCGCCATGTACGGCCCGCAGGCGGCGTTCTTCTCGGAGTTGTTCAGCACGCGGACGCGCTACTCGGGCGCTTCGGTGGGCTACCAGATGGCGTCGATCGCGGCGGGCGGGGTGGCCCCGCTGATCGCGACGGCCCTGCTGGCCGCGTTCGGGACGAGTCTGCCGATCTCGGTGTACGTGGCGGCGATGGGCGCGCTCACGCTGACGGCGGTGTGGGCGTCCCGGGAGACCCGCGGCCGTTCCCTGGACTGAGCGGCGGCTTGTGTCCGAGAGGAGTCCCTACCCCCGGTAAGGGCCCGGGCCCGGCAGGATCACCTGCCGGGCCCGGGTCGTGTCGGTGCCTCGCTCAGTACTGGCGGGCGGAGTCGAAGCGCTCGCCGCTCCGGCGGTTGCCGCGCGGGCCGCCGCGGGAGTCGTCGCGGTGGCCGCCCCGGCGCTCGCCGCCGCGGTAGCCGCCGCCCTCGCCGCGCGGACGGTCGCCGCCGCGGAAACCGCCCTCGCGGTCACCCCGGTAGCCGCCCTCACGCCGGTCGCCGCCGCGGAAACCGCCCTCGCGGTCACCCCGGAAGCCACCCTCGCGGTCACCCCGGTAGCCGCCCTCACGCCGGTCGCCGCCGCGGAAACCGCCCTCGCGGTCACCCCGGAAGCCACCCTCGCGGTCACCGCGGTAACCGCCCTCACGGCGGTCGCCGCCGCGGAAACCGCCCTCGCGCCGGTCGCCGCGGTAGCCACCGCGGTAACCGCCGCCGCGCGGGCCGCCGCGGCCGCGGCGCTCGCGCACCGGCTCCGGCGGCTCGATCCACGGCTCCCAGGAGGGCTCGCGGGCTCCGGTCACCTCGGTGAGCAGCTCGTCACCGGGGTTCACCAGGTGCTGCTGGGCGTCGACGCCGGCGTCGCTGAGCAGGCGTCGGGCCATGCGGCGCTGGTTGGGCGCCACCAGGGACACCACGGAGCCGGAGGAACCGGCGCGGGCCGTACGGCCGCCGCGGTGCAGGTAGTCCTTGTGCCCGGTGGGCAGGTCGATGTTGACGACCAGGTCGATGCCGTCGACGTGGATGCCGCGCGCGGCGACGTCGGTGGCGACCAGGGCCTGGATGCGGCCCTCACGGAACTTGGCCAGGGTGCGGGTGCGCACGCTCTGGGTCTTGCCGCCGTGCAGGGAGGCGCTGGGGACGCCGGCCTCGGCCAGCTGCTCGCTGATCGTGTCGGCGCGGTACTTGCTGCGCACGAACAGGATGGTGCGGCCCTCGCGCGCGGCGATCTGGGCGATGATCTTGTTCTTGTCCCGGGGCAGCACCTTGAGCAGGTGGTGCTCCATGGTGGTGACCTGGGAGACCGGCGGGTCCACCGAGTGGGTGCGCGGGTCGTTCATGTACTTGCGCACCAGCTTGTCGACGTCGCCGTCGAGCGTGGCGGAGAACAGCAGGGTCTGACCCTCGGGCTTGACCTGGTCGAGCAGCTCGCTGACCTGCGGCATGAAGCCCATGTCGCACATCTGGTCGGCCTCGTCCAGCACCGAGACCTCGACGTCGCCCAGGTCGCAGGCGCCCTGCTCGATGAGGTCGGTGAGGCGGCCGGGGGTGGCGACCAGGACGTCGACGCCGCGGCGCAGCTCGTTGATCTGGCGGGTGTAGGAGCTGCCGCCCACGACGTCGCCGACACGGGCGCCCACGATGCGGGCGTAGGTGCGCAGTGCGTCGCGGACCTGGTGGGCGAGTTCGCGGGTGGGCACGAGGATCAGGGCCCGGGGGCGGTTGGCGGCGGCCCGGCGCTCGGCGGCGCGGACCAGGACCGGCAGGCCGAAGGCCAGGGTCTTGCCCGAGCCGGTGCGGCCGCAGCCGAGGACGTCGAGTCCTTCGAGGGCGTCGGGGATCGTGGCCGCCTGGATCGGGAACGGGGTGGTCACACCGTTCTTGGCCAGCTCTTCGACGATGTCCTGGGGAAGCCCGAGGCTGTCGAAGGCAGGCTCTACGGCAGTGTCCGTCAAGGTGACGTGTACCTTCCTCATCGGTTGGCGGCGTTTCGAGGAAGGCTCCACACGGACGGCCATCGCGGTCCCGGCGAAGAAATCACACAAACGCGCCTGATCACACGCGGATGTGGGCCCCGACGTGAAACATGGGGCTTGGTCTCTTCGGGAAGAGTCGCGCCGAGGTGGTCGGCGTACGAGATCCGCGTCTTGAGCGGTCTCGGCGCGCCCTGATGCGCGCGGCATTGCGAACGACCGCTTGGTGAAGCGTACTAGAGATCGCTCCGATGTGGGGACGGGACGGGCGTTTTTCGCCGGTGATCCGGGTCTCCCCTTCCCGCCCCCGCCATCGGGGCGAAGGGTCAGGACCCGGCGCCCATGGCCTTGGCCAGGGAGGTCAGCCGGTCGACCTGGGCCCGGCGCTCGGCGCGCGCCTGCTCTTCCAGCGTGTTCCCCGCGGCCTGCTGGAGCAGCGCCTTGGTGGCGACGGCCGCCTCGGGGTTGGTCGCCAGCAGGGCGGCGACGACGTCGTCGACGGCGCCGTCGAGCTCCTCGACGGGGACGACCAGCTCGGCCAGGCCCAGCTCCCCGGCCTCGGCGGCCTCGACCCGGCGGGCGGTCAGGCAGATCTCGACGGCGCGGTTGACGCCGACGATGTCGACCAGCGGCTTGGTGCCGGTCAGGTCGGGGACCAGCCCCAGGGCGGGCTCCTTCATCGTGAACTTGGCGTCCTCGGCGAGGATGCGGATGTCACAGGACAGGGCCAGCTGGAACCCGGCGCCGATGGCGTGCCCGCGGACGGCGGCGACGCTGACGATGTCGGGGCGGCGCAGCCACAGGAAACCCGCCTGGAGTTCGGCGATGTGGTCCTCGATGTCGTCGGCGTCGGCGCTGCCGTCGAGGACGCCGGCCACCAGGGAGCGCTCGCCCTCGACCCCTTCGGGCGTGAACATGTCGAGGTCGATCCCGGCGGAGAAGATGTCGCCCTCTCCGGCGATCACGACGATTCGGACATCCTCGGGAAGGGTCTGGCCGATGTGGGCCAGGGTCGTCCAGGTGCGCCCGGTCATCGCGTTGCGGCGCTCGGGGCGGCTGATGGTGATGCGGGCGATGTGCCCGTCCACCTTCAGCTTGAGTCCGGCCCGGGAGAGTTCGTCCTCGGTGGGGGGCTCACCGGCGCCGTTCGGGGCCTGTGCCATGGGGTTCCTTCCGTGGGTGTGCCGTGTCACCCCGAATATTACTCATGGGTAACCCAGGGTCGGGCTCAGGCCTTGCGTGTCGCCCCGCCCCGGCCGCGCAGCTCCACCCCCGCCTCGCCGAGCAGGCGGTGCACGAAACCGTACGAACGCCCGGTGGCCGCCGCCAACTGGCGGATGCTCTCGCCCGCGTCATAGCGGCGCTTGAGCTCGACGGCGAGCTCGGAGCGGTTCTCACCGGCCACCCGGATGCCCTTTCCCAGCGCGTCGTTCACAGGTTCACTCCTCGGAGGGGTCGACGGTCAGGGACCCTCATGATGGGACATCATGATCGCGGACCGCCACATTGAACGCCCGCCACGCCGGACGCACCGAGCGATCCCCCATTTTCGGAACGCCACAAACCCTGGCCGAAAAAAGAGGGGGTGAACCTCCCGGTCCCCCGGGCGTCCACCCCTCGTCCCGGATCACCCGGGCCACTCGCCGGTCGGCGCTCACGCCAGCGCGATGAGGTCCTCGAACTCGGCGTTCCACACGTCCTCGACCCCGTCGGGCAGCAGGATGACCCGCTCGGGCTGGAGCGCGTCCACCGCACCCTCGTCGTGGGTGACCAGCACGATCGCGCCCTTGTAGTTGCGCAGCGCCGCCAGGATCTCCTCGCGGCTGGCCGGGTCCAGGTTGTTGGTCGGCTCGTCCAGCAGCAGCACGTTGGCGCTGGAGACCACCAGCGTGGCCAGCGCGAGCCGGGTCTTCTCCCCGCCGGAGAGCACCCCGGCGGGCTTGTCCACGTCGTCCCCGGTGAACAGGAACGAGCCCAGGGTGCGCCGTGCCTCGACCTCCGGCAGGTCCGGGGCGGCGCTCATCATGTTCTCCAGGACGCTGCGGTCGACGTCCAGGGTCTCGTGCTCCTGTGCGTAGTAGCCCAGTTTGAGCCCGTGCCCGTGGACCACCTGCCCGAAGTCGGGCTGTTCGATCCCGCCCAACAGGCGCAGCAGGGTCGTCTTGCCCGCGCCGTTGAGGCCCAGGATGACGACCCGGCTGCCCCGGTCGATGGCCAGGTCCACACCGGTGAAGATCTCCAGCGACCCGTAGGACTTGGACAGCCCCTCCGCCATCAGCGGGGTGCGCCCGCTCGGCGCCGGGTCGGGGAAGCGCAGCTTGGCGACGCGGTCGGCCTGGCGCACCCCCGCCACACCGCCCATGATGCGGTCGGCGCGGTTGAGCATCTGCTGGGCGGCGCGCGCCTTGGTCGCCTTGGACCGGAACCTGTCGGCCTGCTTGCGCAGGGTGTCGGCCTGCTTCTCGGCGTTGGCCAGTTCCCGCTTGCGACGGCGCTCGTCGGCCTCGCGCTGGGCCAGGTACTGCTTCCAGCCCATGTTGTAGATGTCGATGACGCTGCGGTTGGCGTCCAGGTAGAAGACCTTGTTCACCACCTGGTCGACCAGTTCCACGTCGTGGCTGATCACGATGAGTCCGCCCTGGTGGGACTTGAGGAAGTCGCGCAGCCAGACGATGGAGTCGGCGTCCAGGTGGTTGGTGGGCTCGTCCAGCAGCAGGGTGTCGGCCCCGCTGAACAGGATGCGCGCCAGCTCGATGCGGCGGCGCTGGCCGCCGGACAGGGTGCGCAGCGGCTGGCCCAGCACCTTGTCGGGCAGGCCCAGGCTGGAGGAGATGGCGGCGGCCTCGGACTCGGCGGCGTAGCCGCCCAGCACGTGGAGCCGCTCCTCCCAGCGCGCATAGGCGCGCACACCCTTGTTGCGGGTCTTGGTGTCGGTGCTGGCCATCTTCTTCTCGGCCTCGCGCAGCCCGCGCAGGGCCTCGTCGATGCCGCGGGCCGACAGGATGCGGTCGCGGGCCAGCACTTCGAGGTCGCCGGTGCGCGGATCCTGGGGCAGGTAGCCGATGCTCCCGGAGGAGGTGACCGTGCCGCCGGTGGGCAGGCCCTCGCCCGCCAGCACCTTGGTCATCGTGGTCTTGCCCGCGCCGTTGCGCCCCACCAGCCCGATGCGGTCACCGGCGGCGACGCGGAAGGTGGTCGGCTCCAACAGGAGGCGAGGACCGACGCGCAGTTCGAGGTCGGTGGCGATCAGCATGATGGGGCTTCCTACGAGGTGGAGACGGTTCGGGCGGCCGTGCGCGCCGGTCCGGCGGCGATGCGGGCGGACGGGGGGGCGGTGGCGCGGGGCCGACCGATCCAGCCTAACGGCAGCGCTCGGGGGCGCCGCCAAGGGTTTTCCCCCGGGTCGGACGACGGCGTCCCCGTCCTGTCGAACAGGAACGGGGACGCCGGACATTCCCGGGGGACGGGGTCAGCCGTCGGAGGGCGGGTCCTCCGGACGGTCCTCCTTCTTGTCCCCCCTGCCGGGCTTGGCCGCGGTCTTGGCGGCGGACTCCCCCGGGGAGGGCGTCGTGGCCATGACCGCCTGCTTCTTCCTGGCCTTCTCCGCCGGTGCGGAGCCGGGGTCGTCGGGCTCGGCCTCCTCCTGCTCCTCCGGCGCGGCCGGCGGCCGGTCGCGCAGCAGGGCGGCGAGCACCGCGGCCACCGGGGTGGCCAGGAACATGCCGGGGATGTTCCCCAGGACGGCGCCGATGGAGATCGCGATGAGCACGATCGGCGAGGGCAGTTCCAGCGCCTGCCCGTAGATGCGCGGTGCGAAGACGTTGCTCTCCAACTGCTGGATGAGGATCACCCAGCCGAGCACGACCAGGGCCATGACCCAGTCCACGGTCACGAACGTCACCAGGACGGCGATCAGGCCGCTGAGGAACGCACCGATGATCGGCAGGAACGCGCCGATGAAGGTGAGCACGATCAGCGGGACCGCCAGGCTGGGGTCGAGGATGAACACCAGGAGGAGGCCGATGCCGATGGCGTCGATGGCGCCGACCGCCGCCACACCGCGCACGTAGTTGCCCATCACCTTGTAGGCGACGTGGCCGGCGTGGTGCAGACCGGCGCGCGACCCCGGCGGGAGCAGGGTGAGCAGCCAGTCCATGAGCAGGTCGCCGGAGTGCACGAAGTACACGGTCAGCGCGATGATCAGGACGATGCCGACCAGGATCGAGACGACCGCGGCACCCGCGGTCCACGCGCCGCTGATGAGCTGGCTGCTGTTCTCCTCGATCATGGTGGTGATCTGCCTGGTGGCGTCGGCGATCATGTCGTCGAGCTCGAACATCTCCGGGCTCAGCCCGAACGGCAGCTGGAGGTTCTGGATCTCCTCCAGGCCCTCGGTGACGCTGGAGACCAGGGCGTCCGAGCCCTGGACCGCCGGCATGATGATCATCGTCAGGACGCCGCCGAAGACGATGAGCGCCACCACCATGGAGATCGTGGTGGAGAGCCCCCGGCCCAGCCCCTTGCGGCGCAGCCAGTTGGCCAGCGGCATCAGCAGCGCGGTGATGAAGACCGCCAGGATCAGCGGCAGGGTGACCACCGACAGGTACACCAACGCGTAGATCAGCAGGCCGGCGACGAATCCGATGAGCAGCATCCGCCAGGCGACGTCGCTGACCCTGCGCAGCAGATCGGGCGGGGCGGCGACCTCGGCCTGCGCCGCCTCCTCGGCCCGGCGCCGGGCCTCGGCGATCTCGTGCTCCTCGGCCTCCAGCCTGGCGCGGCGCTCCTCGTTGGCCCTGCGCGCGGCGAGCCACTTGTTCAGGAGCGCCCAGACTCCCGGCCGTTGGGCTTGCACATCGACTCCATTCTTCACTGCTGCGGATGCCCCCGTCCGCTGTGGAGGGGTGCACGGGGGTTCTGTTGATGGTGACGTGTCCGGGGGACGAGGGGTTCGCACCCGTCGGCGTGAGAACGGTGTCAGAGCTGCCAGGGTTCCCGGGGGCGGCCGCTCTCGACGACCTCGTTGCCGAAGGGTGCCAGCGCGACCGGGATCATCTTGAGCGACGCCCAGGCCATGGGGATGCCGATGACGGTGATCGCCAGGCCGATCGCGGTGGCGATGTGCCCCAGGGTGAGCCACCAGCCGGCGACGATCAACCAGATGACGTTGAGGACGGTGCTGCCCGCGCCCGCACCGGGCTTGCGCACGAGTTCGCGACCGAAGGGCCACAGGGCGTACCCGGCCATCCGGAAGGAGGCGACGCCGAAGGGGATCGTCACGATGAGGACGAAGCAGATGATCCCGGCGAAGGCGTAGCCCAGCGCGAGCCAGAAGCCCGCGACGAAGAGCCAGATGACGTTGAGGATGAACCGCAGGAGGGCCACGGCGACTCGAAACTCCTTGGTGGTGGTGCGGGAAGGCGTCCCGGTGCCGGGAGCGTCCTTCGTTTTCTATCGCTTGAGACGCCCGGACACCACGACCCGTTCCGCCTGCGCGCCCCTGGTCCTTCCCCTAAGGGTCCGTCCGTCGACCGCCGCCGCACGCCCCTCGCCCACCGCCGGCCGTCGTCACCCGCCACCGCCCGCCGCCCTCAGCGGGTGGCCCGCGGCCGCCGACCGTCCGCTCACGGACGGCCCGACGGGCGGTGCCCGCCGGTCGTCACCCCGTCGGCGGCGACTGAGGGTGAGGACATACGGCCGCACCCAATCTCGGTGACGTGTCGTGTCCGCAATGTGATCGGCGCATCAGGGGGAGCCCCTAGGCAGGAGCGACATCGCCCCATACGATGTGCTGTGTCCTTCGCAAGGCACTCGTTCTTGCGATAAGTGACGAACTCGGGCAAACGACCGGAGACCCGCCCCTAGGCATCGGTTTTCGGTAACGGTTGGGCGAGTAATTTCCCCACCCCCCGTGCACGATCGGGAGTGGGGATGGCATGATTACGTACCGGCTCGGACGGATGGCCGTCACCGCCTCCGAGAGCCGTTCGCGTGAGAACACACCCGCAGTCGGCGATCACCGCCGCATGGTTCGCGTGCTTCTCGTGGTCTCAGCCACACCGGGGAACATCGCCTGCACCGTTCGGCGTTTGCGTCGTGCGGGGTCGCTCACGCCGCATGACCGACTTTTAGGTGACTGAAGCTTTTTCCGACAGCTTACTAGTGATTTCAGTAGAGGTGGTTCAAGCATGTCTCAGGTACGTCGGCAGGCCGCGCTGCGCCCCCGCCCGAGCTGGGGGTGGCAGGATGCCGCCGCGTGCCGGGGCGAGGACCTTGTGCTCTTCTTCGGCCCGGATGGCGAGCGCCAGCCGGAGCGGGAGATCCGCGAGCGCAAGGCCAAGGAGATCTGTGCGGCCTGCCCGGTTCGAACCGACTGCCTGGACTATGCGATCTCGCGTCCGGAGAAGTACGGCACCTGGGGCGGCCTGAACGAGGACGAGCGCGCCTCTGAGCGTCGTCGTCGTATGCGTCGCGCCAACGCCGCCTGATTCCTCGGGCAATCGCGCACCCGCGATCCGGTCGATCTTCCTCCTCGGCGGCCCCGGCCCCGTGCGAAACCCGCGTCACCCCGACACACAGTCGGTGGTGGCGCGGGTTCTTCGTTCTCGGATCCGGGCCCTCAATCCCCGCGGCGCGGAAGATACCGGTCGAACCAGTCCTGGGTCTCCACCGCCACCTGCCGCCATTCCTGGGCGCCCCGGAGCAGTTGCTCGGCGCCCGACATCACCTTGAGGTCGGTGGGCCCGCCCATCCGGCCCCGGGCCCACTCCCCCAGTTCGCGCACGAACGAGTCGCGGCTCTCCAGCAGCACCAGGACCGGTGCCCGCACGTCGGGCAGGGTGGGTTCGGCGAGGTCGATCCGGCCGCCGTGCACCACCACCGCGGCCACGTCGCCCGGCCGCTGCGCGGCCGTCACCAGCGCGGCCGGGGCCGCCGCCCCCGAACCCAGCACCCCCACCGGCTCACTGGCGGCGTCGGTGGCGCGGCGCAGCCAGGTGACGGCCGCGCTCAGCCGCTCGCCCAGCACCTCCGTCGCGGCACCGCCGCCCACCGAGGAACGCTCCTCCCCCACCAGCAGGTCGAGCATGAGCGTCGCGTACCCCGCCCGCTGGAGCACCGAGGCGATCGCCCGCCAGCGCGGATCGCCGCGCGCCTCCCCGAACGACAGCACCACCGCGCCGCGCAGGACCGCCGGGAGGGTGAGGTCGCCGTCCAGGTAGACGTCGCCCGCGCGCACCCGCACGCCCCGGGCCGTGCCCGGCCGGCTGTGGCTGCGCCCCACCTCCGACATGATGGCGGTGACGTGGCCGTCGGAGAGCTGGTCGAAGTCGCGGTACCACTCCCCCACCGCGCGGAAGTTGTCCGGGACACCGAGCACCACAACGGCGTCGGCCTCCTCCTTGAGCATCGCGATCGCCTCCCTGGAGGCGACCGGGACGGCCAGCACCAGCTGGGCCGGGCCGGCCTGGCGCACCATGCGCAGGGCGGCGCGGGCGGTGCCGCCGGTGGCCACCCCGTCGTCGACGACCACGCAGTCGCGCCCGGCGATGTTCGGGGGCGGGCGGTCCCCCCGGTAGACCCGGCGGCGCCGGTCGAGTTCGGCGCGTTCGGCGTCGACCGTCCCGGCCAGGGCCTGGCGGGGCACCCGCATCCGGGCCAGCGCCTGGTCGTCGAAGAGGACGCGCCCGTCCTCGGCGATCGCACCGACCCCCAGTTCCGGGCGGCCCGGCAGACCGATCTTGCGGACGACCAGAACGTCGAAATCGGCGTCGAGGCGGCGGGCCAGCTCCGCGCCGACCGGGACACCGCCCCGGGGCAGGGCCAGGACCAGGGGGTCCGAGACAGCGTACGGTCGGACCCGCTCCGCCAGGCGGCGGCCCGCCTCGGAGCGGTCGGTGAACGGCAGGGAAACGGGTACCGGATTCATGTGCCTCACCGGCGCCGGGCTCGGGCGCCGCTCCTCTCGCCGTGTCGAAGGAGCCGATGAAAAGTGGTACCGGACATACCCCGGGAGCCGGAGGTTGCAACCCCGGCCACGGTCAAAACCCACCGGGTCAGGAGCTGCGGAACCCGTTCCTGAGCACCGCCATGAGCAGGGCGTCGTGGCGGCGCCCCTCCCACAGCAGCGAGTCGCGCAGCCGTCCCTCGACGGAGAAGCCGCAGGAGCGGTACACGGCGATGGCACGCATGTTGAAGGTGTAGACGTACAGCCACACCCGGTGCAGGCCCACGTGTTCGAAGGCGTACTCCAGCACCATCCGGGTGGCCTCCCGGCCCAGGCCCTGCCCGGTGAACTCCAGCGCGGACAGGGCGATGCGGTACCCGGCGCTCTCGTTCTCCGGGGCCACCGAGTACAGCGACAGCTCGCCGAGGTAGCGGCCGTCGTGCGGGGCGGTGATGGCCAGGTCCAGCCGGTCCGGGCACCGCAGGCGGCCGCGGCACCACTCCCTGGCCTCTTCGTAGGTGAGGTGGTGGTGGGTCCCGGTGAGTCTGCGGATCTCCTCGTCGAGTCCCGCCGCGAAGTAGGCGTCCGTGTGCTCCGGGCCCAACGGCACCAGGCGCACGTGCTTTCCGGTGAGTGTGGGCTTGTCTCGCAGCGCGCTCGTGTTGATCATGGGCTCTTCCGGTTCCGCCCGGGCACCGCGGGGACGGCGGCCGGGGTGAGGGAGTCGGCGTCGGGGGCCCGTGCCCTTGCGCGTGAGCGGGTCGCTGGGGGCGGGGACCGGAGGGGTGGCGACCGGGTGCGGTCGTGGGCGGTCGTCGGTGGTCGTCGGAGTGCTCTGCCGGTTACGGAGCAGAGTCCTATGTAAATCGGGACGAGGGCGGATGGCAAGTCCGCCGGGCGGGCGATCACGGGGCCGGAAATCGCGTGGCCGCACCCGGAACGGGGCCGATAGCATCCGCAGGCATCGAACGGCCACCCGTGGGAGTCGCATGAACAGCCCGAGGACCACCGCTCCGCCCCGGCAGGCCCGCCGGGCCCGGGCCGCGGTCTCCACCCTCTTCTTCGTCAACGGTTTCACGTACACCAACGCGGTCCCCTGGCTCCCGGCGATCAAGGCGGGGCTGGGGCTGGGCAACGCCGAGCTGGGGCTGGCGATCGCGGCGATGCCGACCGGGGCGATCCTGACCGGGATGCTCGCCGGGCCGCTGATCCACCGGTTCGGCAGCGGGCCCACCGCGGTGGGGACCAGCCTGTTGTCACTGGGAGCGCTTCCGCTCATCGCGCTGGCGCAGAACTGGTGGGCGCTGGCGGGGGCCCTGTTCGTCATGGGCTGCGCCGACGCCTGGACGGACTCGGCGCAGAACTCGCACGGGCTGCGGGTGCAGCGCCGGTACGGGCGGACCATCATCAACACCTTCCACGCGGTGTGGAGCCTGGCCGCGGTCTCCGGCGGCCTGCTCGGCGCGGTCATGGCGGGCGCCGGGGTGCCGATCCTGTGGCACCTGGGCGGCACGGCGCTGGTGCTGGTGGCGGTGAACCTGACGGTGAGCCGGATGCTGCTGCCCGGCCCCGAGGACAGCGAACGCGCCGACGGCGCCGGGGAGCCGGACGGGCGGCGTCCGCGTATGCCCGGGCGTGCGGTGCTGCTGCTCGTGGCGCTGGGCGTGCTGCTGATGCTGGCCGGGGGCATCGAGGACGCCGCGGCATCCTGGGGCGCGGTGTACATGGCCGACGAACTGGACGCCTCGCTGTTCCTGGCGGCGATGCCGTTCGTGGCCTGCCAGGCGATGATGGTGGTGGGCCGGCTGCTGGGCGACCGGGTCACCGACCGGTTCGGTGCCGCGACCGTGGGCCGGGCCTGCGGCCTGTTGGCGGCGGGCGGGGTGGCGCTGGCGCTGGCGCTGCCGCACCAGGCGACGACGATCATCGGGTTCGGGGTGATGGGCCTGGGCGTGTCCACACTGTTCCCGCTCACCCTGGCGGCCGCCGGGAACGTGCCCGGGGTGCGCACCGGAGACGGGGTGACCGTCGTCGGGTGGCTGGGCCGTGCGGGCTTCCTGGCGTTCCCGCCGGTGGTGGGCCTGATCGCGGACGCGACGGCGCTGGGGACCGCGCTGTGGGCGATCGCGGCGGCCGGGGTGTGCGCGTTCCTGCTCGCCCCGGTGCTGCGCCCGCGCGCCTGAGCGGGGCGCGGGAACGATGCGGGCCCCCGGACGCCGAAGCGTCCGGGGGCCCGTGCACGTGGTCCGCGCCCTCAGAGGGCGACGGCCGACGGAATGTGCCGCTCCGCCGTGTTACCGCACCACTACCGCGGAGGGACGACGCGCGCCCGCCCAGAGGGCGATGGCGCCGATCCCCGTGACGATGGCACCGCCGAGGACGAAGCCCTCCATGTCGACACCGGTGGTCGGCAGGGTGGGGGTGGGGCCGTCGGAACCGGTGGTGCCGGCGGTCACCGGGGAGGTGCTGCCAGGGGTGCTGGTACCGGGAGCCTGGCTCTCGTCACCGGGGTCGCCGCCGGTACCGCCGTCGCCGCCGCCGGTGTTCCCACCGCCGTCGCCGCCACCGTCACCGCCGCCGGTGTCTCCACCGCCGTCGCCGCCACCGTCACCGCCGCCGGTGTCTCCACCGCCGTCGCCATCACCGTCACCGCCGCCGGTGTCTCCACCGCCGTCGCCATCACCGTCACCGCCGCCGGTGTCTCCACCGCCGTCGCCATCACCGTCACCGCCGCCGGTGTCTCCACCGCCGTCGCCATCACCATCGCCGCCGCCGGTGTCTCCACCGCCGTCGCCATCACCATCGCCGCCGCCGGTGTCTCCACCGCCGTCGCCATCACCATCGCCGCCGCCGGTGTCTCCACCGCCGTCGCCACCGGTGTCGTCTCCCGGATCCTCACCCGTGTCGCCACCACCGTCACCGCCGCCGGTGTCTCCACCGCCGTCGCCACCGGTGTCGTCTCCCGGATCCTCACCCGTGTCGCCACCAGTGTCGCCACCAGTGTCGTCAGAGTTCGATGCTTCGGGGGCGTTCTCAGCCTCGAAGAGAGGCTTGACGACCGAGTCCTGAGGAAGGCTCTGTGATTCGGTGGTCTCCTCGACCGTGCCGGAGCCGGCTTCGGGGGTGGTCGTGTCCGTGGTCTCGGCGTACGCCGGGCCAACGGAGAACCCGGCCATGAAGAGACCGGCCGCAGTCACGGTCAGTGCCCGCTTCTTGGGGGACATCCCACTCCTTTCTTCTTTTATCGGGGGTTGCTACTGAGAGGGGATGGCATAGAGGTGGTCCTCGTGGACCACGATGGCGTCGCCGCCGAGCAGACCGACCGGCTGGG
The DNA here is from genome assembly GCF_030766825.1 of Nocardiopsis sp. CC223A. Classification (GTDB taxonomy): domain Bacteria; phylum Actinomycetota; class Actinomycetes; order Streptosporangiales; family Streptosporangiaceae; genus Nocardiopsis. Next base: position 6,702 of record NZ_JASFDV010000088.1, on the reverse strand, counting down.
CCGCCGCCGGGTCCACCTCGCGGACCTCACCGGCGGCGTCCACCGCCGCCGGGGCCCCGTCGAGCTGGCCGAACACGGTGGCACCCACCGCCATCTGCGGTTCGAACCCGGGGACGACCGCGGCGTCACCGCTCTCGGGGTCCATCACGACCGGGCCGTAGGAGACGACCTCGGTACCGATGGGACCCGAGCGGTGCCGCACGCCCTCCAGGTCGGCCGGGTCGATCTCGGCCGCACCGATGACGGAGCCGTCGCGGCTGTCGTGGAAGGCCAGCACGGCCCCCTCGCCGCGCAGCGGCTCCCAGCGGATGATCACGTACTCGCGCAGCGCCGTGACCACGGCTCCCATGTCGCCGGCGTTCTCCGGACGCCGCGCGGTGACCTCGGCGGTCTCACCCTCGGTGTCGACCCAGGTCCAGGGGCCGTTGCGGATCGCCGTCAACACCTCGGTGTCCTCGGCCAGCATCGGCGCCGCCCCGCCGGGGACCTCGACCGGCTCCAGCTCGCCGCCGGTCGGGACGAAGGCGTCATCGTCGCTGCGGACCAGCGCGGAGGAGCCCACGTACTGGGTGGAGGCGTCCTCCGGCAGAGTGATGCTGGTGTGGTCCCCGCCGGCGACCGGCCAGAACCACAGTGTCCCGGTGGTCTCCATGGCCACCGCCCGCTCGCCGTCGTAGTCGACGAACCGGGGCGGGCCCAGGAACTCGGTGGAGGCGTCCGGGAGGGTGACCGACCACAGACGCTCGCCTGCGGCGTCGAACAGGGTGAGCCGCTCATCAGGGCTCATGAAGGCCATGAGCTCACCGTCGCGGGAGACACCGGGCTGGCTGCCCGGGGCGAGCGCCTCGGAGAACTCCACGGTGTCCGCGTAACCGGGTGGGGCCGGGTGGTCCAGGGCCTGTGCCTCGGTCGTGGTGGTCTGCGCGGCGGGTTCGTCGCCCGGGATCAGGTTCCAGGCGGCGACACCGGCACCGCCCAGGAGGGCCACGGCGAGCACCGCCGCGCCCGCGATGACCAGGACCCGCCTGCCGCGTCCGGGCCGCTCGGCGGGCACCGGGGGGCGGACCGCGGCGGGAACGGGCCCGGCCACCGGCGGGAGCCGGTCGGCGGCCTGCACGACGCCGTCGGGGGTGGCGACCAGGTTCCAGTATCCGTTGCTGTCACGGGCGTCGATGAGCACCGGCTGGCCGATCCTGGCGGCGTAGCCGGTCGCGACGTCCAGCGCCGCGCGTCGGGTCTCCTTGGGAACGCTGCCGGTGACGACCTGACGCTGTCCCTCGATGACGATCTCGGCACTGCGCTCGTCGGGGGCGATGGCGATGACGGCGGTGGGCCGGGGATGCCCCGGACGGGACGCCCGGCTCATGGTGCCTCCGAAGGCATGGGAAGGGTGGACCTGTTCGTGTGCGGGTGACGGGGAACGTCGATCGGGGACGACGGCGGGACCGGGCCCGGGAGGTCACCGAGCGCCGGTGACGACGTACACAAAGTCAATGCTGAACGCGATGATACTGATCGTGACGGACCCGGCCCAACCGGGTACGGGCGACCGGTATCGGACACGGCGCGCTGTGCGGTCAACGGTGTTACCGCTCTCCCTCCCCTGACCTGGCATGTCCTCGGAACACCGGGAGGGCCGACCGACCGGCCTCCCGGGATCCCGTTCATGTGGACACGCGAATGTGTCGATGAGTTCACACCGTAACTGGCCGAATCCGGCCACCCGCCCCCCATGGTTCACGTCGGACCCGTATCCCCCACGGGCCCCGCCGCGTATGGGGCCAGGCGGTGCACGTACCCGGGTACTCCCAGGGAGCGGCCCGGTTTCGACCGTGAAGTGCACGATACCGCCCGGTGCGACCGAAAATGTGCACGGTGGGGAACCGTCCACCTACACGCGGGCGATGTGCCCGCCGGGCGGCGGCCCGACGACGAGGGCGCCGCCGGAGCGCGGCGGACCGGCGGACCGCCGTCGGTCCCCAGGCCGTGGGCGAAGGAAGAGTGGAAGACCACCGGAACCCGCCCCGGAGGCATCCGCGCGGGGTCGCACGGTCGGGTGCCACCTTCCGGATCGGGGCGCGGCCCGCCCACCGGAGGCACCACGAAGATACCGACGTGTCGTCGCATTCGGGTGTACGGCGTACACGGTGACCGGTTCCGGTCAGCGGTCGTTGTTCTCGATGATGGTGTCGATGACCGCCTGCTCGCGGCGGCGGACCAGGCGGTCGGCGCGCTCGTAGCGGCGGTTGGCGATCTCGGCGCGGGCCGCGGCGGTGCGCACCGTCGGCCACATGGCGTCGATCTCGGCGTTGAACGAGGACCCCACCAGCACCGCGATCGCCATCACGAACAGCCAGGCCAGGATCGCGATCGGCGCGGCCAGCGAACCGTAGAGGTTCACCTGCCCCAGCGAGGCGTCCAGGTAGACGCGCAGCCCGATGGAACCGGCGATGAGGACCGTCGTCGCCAGCAGCGCCCCCGGCAGGTGCCGCCACAGCGGGGTGCGCACCGGGATGCTCAGGGCGTACAGCAGCGTGACGGCGGCCGTGGCCAGTACCGCGACGGTCGGCCAGTACAGCAGGTTGAGCCGCCCCACCGTGATCGGCAGCAGCTTGTGGATCAGGTCGGGGCCGGCCACCAGGATCGGCAGTACCAGCAGGGCGAACGCCAGCCCGCCCAGGTAGGCCACGAAGGCGAGCGCCCGCTGGGCGGGCCAGCCGCGCAGCTCCTCCAAGCCGTAGGAGATGGTGATGGAGCGGATGAACACGTTCATCGCCCGCGACCCCGACCACAGCGACACCAGGAAGGTCACCGACAGCACCCCGCCCTGGACGCCCTGGAGGAGGTCGTCCACCAACGGCGCCACCATGGTGTCGACCGTGTCGGGGGTGAGGATCTGGGCGGTGCTGTCCAGGATGAGCTCGCGGATCTCCTCCACCGTGCTCTCCCCCAGCACCGCTGCCAGCGGCACCAGTGCGCCCAGCAACCCCAGCAGCAGCGCGGGCAGCGAGATCAGGGTGAAGAAGGCGGATTCGGCGGCCAGGCCGATGACCCGGTCACGCGAGAAGGCGCGGACGGTGCGCAGCACGAGCAGCAGACCGCCGCGCAGCACGGGGCGGCGCCTCAGCCAGGCGTCGGTGATCCGCCACAGCCCCTCCCAGAAACCCACCACGGGGAGAACGTTAGCGCTACGGGAACGACCCCCAGGACCGCGGAACGTTCGGCGGGTGGCCCGCGGCGCGGTGCCGGACGGTGCGGTGCCGGGCGACACCGCGCCGCGCCGAGTGACGTGACTCACTCCGCGGCCCTGCGGCCTCTCCTGGACAAAGCCCGCGCGCACATGACATTCTCATTGCATGATCGCTGCCCTGGACCCCATGCTCTGCGTGCGTCGCCACGTGGACTACCTTCGGGTCCGCAGTGCCATCTGTTGCAGCGTCGGTTAATCTCGCCGCCTTTTTGACGCACCCCAGGGGTGCGCGCGGCACCGGCGCTCTCCCCTCTTTCTTCGCATCCCACACACGCGGATTCCCACCCGTGGCACCTGCACGACGACGTGCGGTGCCGACGGGTGACAGCGGTGCGGGCGCCGGGGTCGCACGGACCCCGTGACCCCATCGGAGACACCCGCGATGCCTCCCTCTTCCGCGCAGAACGGTCGGACGACGACGGCGGCCAAGCCGCGTCGCCGCCGCGGCGAGGGCCAATGGGCCCTCGGCTACCGCGAGCCGCTGAACAAGAACGAGGAGAACAAGAAGAACGACGACGGACTCCACGTCCGCGATCGGATCATCAACATCTACTCCAAGCGGGGTTTCGACTCGATCGACCCCGCCGATCTGCGCGGCCGTTTCCGGTGGTTCGGCCTGTACACCCAGCGCGCCCCCGGCATCGACGGCGGCAAGACCGCGATCCTGGAGCCGGAGGAGCTGGACGACCGCTACTTCATGCTGCGGGTGCGCATCGACGGCGGCCAGCTGTCGGTGGCCCAGCTGCGCGCCGTCGCGGGGATCTCCCGCGACTTCGGCCGCGACACCGCCGACATCACCGACCGGCAGAACGTCCAGTACCACTGGATCCGGGTCGAGGACGTGCCGGAGATCTGGGACCGGCTGGAGTCGGTGGGCCTGTCCACCACCGAGGCCTGCGGTGACACCCCCCGTGTCATCCTGGGCTGTCCGCTGGCCGGGGTGGCCGAGGACGAGGTGCTGGACGCCACCCCCGAGGTCTTCCAGGTCTACGAGGACCACATCGGCAGCCCGCTGTACTCCAACCTGCCGCGCAAGTTCAAGTCGTCCATCTCGGGCTGCTCGGTGTACTGCACCAACCACGAGATCAACGACATCGCTTTCGTGGGCGTGCGCAACGAGGCCGGCGAGGCGGGCTACGACCTGTTCGTCGGCGGCGGGCTGTCCACCAACCCGATGTTCGCCCAGCGGCTGGGCACGTTCGTGCGCCCGGACCGGGTGAGCGAGGTGTGGGCGGGGGTCTGCGCGATCTTCCGCGACTACGGGTACCGGCGGCTGCGCACCCGCGCCCGCATCAAGTTCCTCATCAAGGACTGGGGCGCGGAGAAGTTCCGCCAGGTGCTGGAGGAGAAGTACCTGGGGTACGCGCTGCCCGACGGCCCGGCCCCGGTGCTGGACCAGGGCCTGCGCCGCGACCACGTGGGCGTGCACCGCCAGCGCGACGGAAGGTTCTACGTGGGGTTCGCGCCCAAGGTGGGCCGGGTCTCGGGCACCTCCCTGGACCGGATCGCCGACATCGCGGAGGCGCACGGCTCCGACCGCATCCGCACGACCGCCGACCAGAAGCTCGTCATCCTCGACATCGAGGAGGACCGGGTCGAGTCGATCACCGCGGCCCTGGAGGCCGAGGACTTCCAGGTGCGGCCCAGCACGTTCCGCCGTCAGACGATGGCCTGCACCGGCATCGAGTTCTGCAAGCTGGCGATCGTGGAGACCAAGGGCCGGGCGGCGACCCTCATCGACGAACTGGAGAAGCGGCTGCCCGACTTCACCGAGCCGCTGACCATCAACGTCAACGGGTGCCCGAACTCGTGCGCGCGCATCCAGGTGGCCGACATCGGCCTCAAGGGCCAGCTGGTGATGAACGACCGCGGCGAGCAGGTGGAGGGCTACCAGATCCACCTGGGCGGCGGTATGGGCCTGGACGCGGCCTTCGGCAAGAAGGTCCGCGGGCTCAAGTCCACCGCCGACGAGCTGCCCGACTACGTCGAGCGGGTGCTGCGCCGGTTCCAGGACCAGAGGAAGGACGGGGAGTCGTTCGCGGCCTGGGTGGGCCGGGCCGCCGACGACGACCTCAAGTAGTCCGGGCTCGAACAGCCCCGGGCGGGCCGGGCGTGTACGTGTCCGGCCCGCCCCACACCACCATCCGCGACATCCCCGATTCGAGGAGGTGCGCCGTGTCCGAGAGGGCCGCACCCTACTACTGCCCCTACTGCGGGGACGAGGACCTGGTGCCCGAGGAGGGCGCCCCCGTCAAGGGCGAGGGCTACCCGTGGGCCTGCCTGTCCTGCGCCCGGGTGTTCCGCGTCAAGTACATGGGCCTGCGGTCCGCCTCGCTGGGCGGCGCACCTGCCAGACCGACGGAAGGGTAGGAATGAACGCCACCATCACCCCCGTGGGCGGTCCCGAGCTCGCCGAGCGCGCATCGCGCGAGCTGGAGGAGGCCACCGCCCAGGAGATCATCGCGTGGGCCGCCGAGACGTTCGGCGACGGCCTGTGCATGACCTCGTCCATGGCCGACGCCCTCATGGTCGACCTGGCGTCCAAAGCGGTCCCCGGCATCGACGTGATCTTCTTGGACACCGGTTACCACTTCCCCGAGACCATCGGCACCCGTGACGCCGTGGCCTCGATCTACGACATCACCCTGGTCAACGTCGAGCCGACCCGGACCGTGGCCGAGCAGGACCTGGCGCTGGGCCCGCGGCTGCACGGGCGCGACCCGGGCATCTGCTGCCACCTGCGCAAGGTGGAGCCGCTGAAGAGGGCGTTGGAGCCCTACAGCGCGTGGCTGACCGGGCTGCGCCGGGCCGACTCGGTGACCCGGCGCGACACCCCGATCGTGCAGTGGGACCGGCGCAAGCTGATGACCAAGGTCAACCCGATCGCCCGGTGGACCCAGGAGGAGGTGGACGCCTACATCGAGGAGAACGGGGTGATCATCAACCCGCTCCAGTACGACGGGTACCCCTCCATCGGCTGCGAGCCGTGCACTCGCAGGGTGGCGCCGGGCGAGGACCCGCGCAGCGGCCGGTGGGCGGGCAGTGGCAAGACCGAGTGCGGGATCCACCTGTGATCCCGGGAAGGCGGCGGGGATGAGCGAGACGCGGCGCCGGGCACCGGGGCGGCGCCCGGCGGGGTCGGGTGTGCCACTGCTGGCGGTGGCGCACGGCAGCCGCGACCCGCGGTCGGCGGCGGCCGTGGAGGCGCTGTTCGCGCGGGTGCGGGCGCTGCGGCCGGGGGCCGACGTGCGGGTGTCCTACCTGGACCACACGGCGCCGTCGGCACAGGACGCCCTCGCGGCGCTGGCCGCCGAGGGGGCGGGCGAGGTCGTGGTGCTGCCCGCGCTGCTGACGGCGGCCTACCACAGCAAGGTGGATCTGCCGAAGGTACTGGAGCGGGCGCGCGCGGCCGAGCCGTGGGTGCGGGTGCGCTACGCCGATACCCTGGGCCC
>NZ_JASFDV010000087.1 GCF_030766825.1 Nocardiopsis sp. CC223A | reverse complement strand
CCAGGCCCCGTTCGACCAGGACCTGGGCGAGCAGGACGCCCCCCTGGCCCCGCAGCCGCCGGTGCAGTCCGCTCAGGAGGCGCTCCGCCTCGTCCGGCTCCCCCTCCCGGCGGGCGACCATGGCCAGGCCGGTCTCCGCGTAGGCGAGACCGGCCCGGTCGGAGTGCTCCCGGGCGACGCGCACCGCGCGCAGGTGGTGCTCGCGCGCCGCCGCGTGGTCGCCGGCGGCCAGGGCGGCCCGGCCCAGCCCGGAGAGCTTCCACGGGACGTCGTGCCACAGCCCCAGTTCCTCGGCGACGCGCAGGCCCTCCCGGTGGTGGCGTCCGGCCGCGGCGTGGTCGCCCCGGACTTCGGCGAGGCTCGCCAGCGCGTCGCCCGCCTGGACCCGCCCCCAGCCGTCGCCCAGCTCCGTGAACAGGGCCAGGCTCCGCTCCCCGTCGCGGGCGGCCGCGGTGTGATCCCCGGCGACCAGGCGGAACCGGGCCCGTTGGGCGAGGGCTGCCGCGACGCCCCAGCGGTCGCCGTGCGCGCCGAAGCCCGCCAGGGCCGCTTCCGTCAGCGCGGCGCCGGGTCCGTTCCCGCCCACCGTGAACAGCACGGTGGCGGCGAACCAGCGGGACCGGGCCGTGTCCAGGGGGTCGCGGGCCGGGTCCGGGGGCGCCGCGAGGTGCCCGCCGGCGAACACCGCCGGGTCGGGTCCGGCGCCGGCGAGGGCCCCCAGGCCGTCCGCCCACACCGACAGGTGTTCGCGCTCGCCCGGTGGCAGGGTCCCGGGCCGGGACAGCAGGGCGTCCAGTGCCCGGCGGCACTCCTGGACGCGGCCGCGCAGGTACCAGTACCAGAGCAGCGAGCGGACCAGGCGTGCGAACAGGTCGTCGGCGCGGGTGCGCCGGGCGGTGTCCAGGGCCAGACGCAGGTTCGCCGCCTCGGCGTCCAGGCGGCGCAGCCAGGTGCGCTGTTCGGGCCCGTACAGGAAGGGCGCGGCGTGTTCGGCCAATCCGGTGTAGTGGCGGGCGTGCCGGACCGCGGCCTCCTCGCCCTCCCCGGCCTCGGCCAGGCGCTCGCCGCAGTAGAGGGCGACCGACTCCAGCAGGCGGTACCGCGGCCCGGCCTCCTCCTCCGCCATGACCACCAGCGACCGGGAGACGAGCCGCCCCAGGACGTCCGCGACCTCCTCCGCGGGCACGTCCGCTCCGGCGCAAACCGCCGCGGCGCCCGCCGGGGCGCACCCGTCGGCGTGCGCGGCCAGACGGCGCAGCACCCGGCGCTCGGCGGCGGTGAGCAGGTCCCAGCTCCAGTCCATGGCGGCGCGCAGGGTGCGCTGCCGGGCCGGGGTGCGGCGCGGGCTCCCGGTGAGCAGCCGGAAGCGGTCGTCCAGCCGTTCGGCGACGCCGCGCACGCCCAGGTCGCGCACGCGCGTGGCGGCCAGTTCCAGGGCCAGCGGGACCCCGTCGAGGCGGCGGCAGAGGGTGGCCACCGGGCCGACGTCGGCGTCGGTGAGCGCGAACCCGGGCGCGGCGGCCGCGGCGCGGCGGACGAACAGCTCGACCGCCCCGGCGGTGCACGCGGTCGCCGCGTCCGCGTCGGGGGCGGGCAGCTCCAGCGGGGGGACCGCGTGCAGCCACTCGCCGGCGATGCCCAGCGGTTCCTGGCCGGTGGTGAGCACGTGCAGCCCGGGGACCTCGCCCAGCAGGCGACCGACGAGGTCGGCGACGCCGTCCAGGACGCGCTCGCAGCCGTCCAGGACCAGCAGGGCGCGGGACGGGCGCAGGGCGTCGGCCACCCGGTGGACCAGGTCCCCGTCGGCTCCGGCCGGGAGCGGGTCGCGCAGTTCGAGGGCGTCGGCGACGGCCCGGGCGATCCGGGCGCAGGACGCGCCGTCGGGGCGCGGGGGCCGGCCGGCCTCGGCCTCCACCCACCAGACCCCGCCGGGGAAGGCGTCGGCCGCGTCCCGGGCGAGTTCGAGGGCGAGCCGGGACTTGCCGATCCCCCCAGGGCCGGTGAGGGTGACCAGGCGTTCGGCGCGGACCACCTCGCGCAGGCGCCCGACCAGGTCCGCGCGTCCGATCAGTTCGCCGACCGGGGCCGGCGGGGCGGACCGGCGCCGGGGGGTGCCGGGAGGGTCGGCCGGCGGCAGCAGGGCTGGGTCCCGGGCGAGGATCCGCCGGTGCAGGGAGGCCAGTTCGGCCCCCGGGTCCACTCCCAGTTCCCCGCGCAGGCGGTGGGCCGCCTCGGCGTAGCCCGCCAGTGCCTCGGGGCCCCGCCCGGACCGGTACAGGGCGAGCATGTGGAGGGCGCGGGCCCGCTCGCGCAGGGGGTGCTCGTCCACGAGCGCGGCCAGGTCGCCGACGAGCAGGTGGTGTTCGCCCAGGTCCAGGCGTGTCTGCGCGTGCTCCTCCAGCGCGGCCAGGCGCTGTTCCTCCAGGTGGGCGGCCACCGGCCGGGCGAAGGGCTCGTCGGCGAAGTCCGCGAGCGCCGGCCCCCGCCACAGGGCGAGCGCGTCGGAGAGCAGGACGGACCGCAGGCGGGGGTCGGCGGCGGTGCGGGCCTGTTCCAGGAGCCGGCGGAACCGGCCGGCGTCGGTGTCGCCGGGGCCGGCGGCGATCCGGTAGCCGGAGGGCACGGACACGACGAGGTCCCGGCCGCCGGGTTCGGCCTCGGCGAGGGCCCGGCGGAGCTGGGACGCCTTGGCCCGCAGCGCCGGGAGCGGCCGGGCGGGCGGGGCGTCCCCCCACAGGCCGTCGATCAGCCGGTCGGCGGGGACCGCCCGGCCCTCGCCGGTGAGCAGCACGGCCAGGAGCCGGCGGACCTTGAGTTCGGGCACCCGGACGGGGCGGCCGTCCGCCGTCTCCACGGCCAACGGCCCGAGAAGGCGAAAGTGCATGCCCGCCCCCCGTTCCCGTCCCCTTCCCCGCGGCCGCGGAGCCCGGCCCCGGACCGGTGCTCACTCTATCGGCCGGGCGGGGGCGGCTCCGGGCCCCGGACCGGCCGCGGGTCCCCGGTCCGCGGCCGGTACGTCGTCCCCGCCGCGGTCCGGCTCGGCGGTGCCCTCCTCCCGGCCGATCGGGGGCAGGTGGCGCAGCAGGACCAGCACCAGCACGGCGGTGCCCAGCATGAGCAGTGCCCCGGAGGCCATCACCGCGTTCATGCCGTCCGTGAACGCCTCCCGGCCCGCGGCGAGCACCCGGTCGGCGAGCGAGCCGGGCAGCTCCCCCGCCACGGCGATCAAACCGGCCAGGCCCCCCTGCGCGCTCTGGGCCTGCTCCGCCGACAGGCCCTCCGGCAGCAGCCCGCCCACGCGCGAGGCGTAGACGGCGGCGCTCAGCGACCCGAACACGGCGATGCCCAGCGCCGCGCCGAACTCGGCGCCGGTCTCCGCCATGCCCGAGGCCGTGCCGGTGCGCTCCGGGGGCGCGGACCCCACCACCATGTCGGTGCTCAGGGCCAGCAGCGGCTGGGCACCCAGAACGGCGACGACCGCACCGGCCGTGAACAGGGCCGGCCCCGCGGCCGGGCCGACCAGGGCCATGGCGGCGAACCCGGCCGCGCACACCGCCAGGCCCCCGCCGATGACCGCGGCCGGCGGGAACCTCGCCGCGAGGGCGGGGGCCGCGGTCGCGCCGGCCACGCTGGCGACGCCCAGGGGGATGAACCACAGGCCCGCCGCGAACGGCGACAGCCCCTGCACCAGCTGCATGAACTGGGTGAAGTGGTAGGTGAAGGAGTAGAACACCACCTGGCCCAGCAGCAGTGCCAGCAGCGCACCGGTGAACGTGCGGCCGGAGAACAGGCGCAGGTCCAGCAGCGGCTCGGCCAGCCTGCGCTGGCGGCGCACGAAGACCGCTCCCGCCGCCAGGCCCGCGGCCAGGGACAGGAACGGCACGGCCCCCGGCCCGCCGGCGGCGATCTCCTTCATGCCGTGGACGAAGGGCAGGATGGCCGCCAGCGACAGGGCCACGCTCACCAGGTCCATGCGCCCGGCCGCGGCGTTGCGGTACTCCGGCAGCAGGAACGGGCCCGCGAGCAGGAGCACGGCCATGACCGGGAGGGCCAACAGGAACACCGACCCCCACCAGAAGAACTCCAGCAGGAGGCCGCCCACGGCCGGGCCGAGGACCCCGCCCACGGTGAAGGACATGAGCCAGACGGCCACCGCCACCGACCGCTGCCTCGGGTCCGTGAACATGACCGTGAGCAGCGCCAGGGTCGGCGGCATCAGCATCGCCCCGGCGAACCCCAGCAGGGTGCGGGCGGCGATGAGCATCTCCGTGCTCGTGGAGAACGCCGCCAGCGCCGAGGCCGCGCCGAAGGCCGCCGCGCCGATCAGCAGCAGGCGGCGCCGGCCGATCCGGTCGCCGAGGGTGCCCATGGTGATCAGGAAGCCGGCGACCATGAACCCGTAGATGTCCATGATCCACAGCAGTTCGGTGCTGCTCGCCCCCAGGTCGGCGCCCAGGTGCGGGACCGCCATGTACAGCACGGTCAGGTCCAGGGCGAGCAGCATGGTGGGCAGGGCCAGCACCGCCAGGCCCGCCCACTGTTTCGGGGTGGCGCGCGCGGGTGCGCCCGGTTCCGCGGAAGACATCTCCTGCTCCGTTCCTCGTGGTGCGGCCGGTCGGCCGCACCGCCGTGGGGGGCGCGGCCGGCCGGGACACGTCCGGGCGCACAGTCTCCGCCGGGGAGGTTCGGGAAACGTTCGGGTCCGGTTCCGGCGCACCCGCTCACCGCGCACGGGGAAGGCGGCCCGCCGGGGCCGAGGATCCGTCGGTGCAGGAGCGGGCGGCACACCGCTCCCCCGGCCCGCGTTGTGCACATGCCCATCCCGGAGCGGGGGATCCGCTGCGGATCGTCATTGAGGCCCCGCGCACCCACCCGGCACCCTGGAGGGAACCGTCCCACCCCTCCCTTCCAGGAAGAACACCGCCGGCATGCTCGACCTCCTGCTCACCAACGCGCGTGTGCGCACCCTCGACGACGACCGGCCCGCCGCCACCGCCGTGGGCGTGGCCGCCGGCCGCGTCCTCGGGTTCGACGGGGACGTCGCCGACCTGCCCGCCCGGGCCGTGGTCGACTGCGGCGGCGCCGCGGTGGTCCCCGGGTTCGGGGACGCGCACAACCACATGGCGTGGTTCGGCCAGTCCCTGAGCGAACTGGCCCTGGAGGACGTCACCACCCTGGACGGGCTCTACGCCGCCGTGGCCCGCCGGGCCGCCGGCCTGCCCGCCGACGCCTGGATCATCGGCTCCGGCTACGACGACACCGCCATGGGCGCGCACCCCGACCGGTACGGCCTGGACCGGGCCGGCGGGGGGCGCCCCGTGTGGCTCAAGCACCGGTCCGGGCACATGTGCACCGTGAGCAGCGCGGTGCTGCGCCGGATCGGCGCCGACACCGCGGGGGTCCCCGACCCCGAGGGCGGCGTGATCGTCCGCGACGGCACCGGGACGCCCACCGGCCTGCTCCAGGAGCGCGCCCAGGAACCGGTCACCGCCCTGGTCATGCCCTACCCCGTCGCCGACCTGGCCGACGCGATCGGGCGGGCCTCGCGGGTGTACGCCGCCGAGGGCCTCACCCACGTCGTCGAGGCCGGGATCGGGCGCGGGCTGATCGGCCGCACCCCGGTCGAGGCCGCCGCCTACCAGTTGGCCCGCGAACGCGGCGACCTGCGCACCCGCGTGGAACTGATGGTGGCCGCCGACAACCTGCACCCGCTGGACGGGCACGCCGACGACGGCATCGACGTCGGCATCGACCTCGGGCTGCACACCGGCTTCGGCGACGACCGGCTGCGCCTGGGCCCGATGAAGATCTGGCTGGACGGCTCGCTCATCGGCCGCACCGCCGCCGTCACCGAACCCCTGTGCGGGCACGGGCGCGGCGTGTTCCAGAACCCGCCCGAGGTGATGCGCGACCTGGTGGTGGACGCCCACCGGGCCGGCTGGCGGGTGGCCGCGCACGCCATCGGCGACGAGGCCGTGGACCTGGCGCTGGACGCCTTCGAGCGGGCGTACAAGGAGCTGCCGCGCCCGGACGTGCGCCACCGGATCGAGCACGCCGGGGTGGTCCGCCCCGATCAGCTGGCCCGGTTCGCCGCACTGGGCGTGGTCCCGGTCCCCCAGCCCCGGTTCCTGTACACCGTCGGCGACGCCATGGCGGCGTCCCTGGGCCCGGAGCGGGTGGGATGGCTGTACCGGCACCGGTCGTTCCTGGAACACGGGATCCGGGTGCCGGGCAGCTCCGACCGGCCGGTCGCGCCCGGGGCGCCGCTGGCGGGCATGGCCTCGATGGTGGAACGGCTCAGCAGCGGGGGCGCCGTCCTCGCCCCCGACGAGCGGGTCACCGCCGAACAGGCCCTGCGCGCCTACACGGTCGACGCCGCCTGGGCGAGCCACGATGAGCACCGCCGGGGCTCGCTGTCCCCCGGCAAGCTCGCCGACCTGGTGATCCTGGACCGCGACCCGGTCGACACCGCGGACCGGGGCATCGACACCGTCGAGGTGCTGGCGACCGTGGTGGGCGGCGAGGCCGTCCACGGCGCGGACGCCTTCGCCGGACTGGCCGCCACGGCCGCCGGCCACGGCGCCTGACCCGCGCCCCCATCCCCTGCACACCCCGCGCCGGTGCGGCGCGGACACCGAAGAGGAGAGAAATCCCCATGAACGACCTCGACCGCACGGGCCCCGAGGCCCCGCCCGGCGAGAAGGCCCCGGTGGTGAGCGGCAAGGAGGCCGGACGCATCGCCTTCGCCGCGTTCGTCGGCACCGCCCTGGAGTGGTACGACTACTTCCTCTTCGGCACCGCGGCCGCCCTGGTGTTCAACCGGCTGTACTTCACGACGCTGGACCCGACGGCGGCCACCCTGGCCGCGTTCGCGACCTTCGGCGTGGGCTTCGTGGCCCGCCCACTGGGCGCCGTCCTGTTCGGGTGGATGGGCGACCGGATCGGGCGGCGGCCCGCGCTGCTCATCACGGTGGTCGCCATCGGCGTGGCGACCGGCCTCATCGGTGTGCTGCCCGACTTCGCGGCGATCGGCGTGGCGGCCCCGCTGCTGCTGGCGCTGCTGCGCCTGGTGCAGGGCATCGCGGTGGGCGGCGAGTGGGGCGGCGCGGTGACCATCGCCGTCGAGCACGCCCCGCCGGAGAAGCGCGGGCGCTACGCGGCGCTGCCGCAGATCGGCTCCCCGGTCGGCACCCTGCTGTCCTCGGGCGCGTTCGCGCTGGTGCTGACGCTGCCGCCGGAGCAGTTCGACTCCTGGGGCTGGCGCCTGCCCTTCCTGGCGGCGTTCCCGCTGCTGCTGGTGGCCGTGTACATCCGCCGCAAGGTCGAGGAGTCGCCGGTCTTCGAGGAGATGGAGCGCCAGGAGGCGCGGGCCAAGGTCCCGGCCGTGGACGTGTTCCGCAGGGCCTGGGGGCGGCTGCTGGTCGCGATCGCCTCGGCGATGCTGGGCGTGGGCGGCTTCTACGTGATGACCACGTTCGCGATCAGCTACGGCACCGGGACCCTGGGGCTGGAGCGCGGGCTGATGGTCAACGCCACCCTGGTGGCGGCGGTGTGCCAGATCGGGATCATCCTGGTCTTCGGCCGCCTGGCCGAGCGGATCGGCCCGGGCCGGGTGACGCTGTGGGGCGGTGTGGCCACCGCGGCCATCGCCTTCCCGGTGTTCTGGATGATCGACACGCGCTCCCCGGTGCTGGTGGTGCTGGCGGTGGCCGCGGGTGTGGCGATCCTGTCCATCGCCTACGCGGTGTCGGGCGCGCTGCTCACCGAGCTGTTCCCGGCGCACCTGCGCTACAGCGGTGTGGCCCTGGCCTACAACCTGGCCGGTGCGCTCAGCGGTTTCCTGCCGTTCGCCGCCACGGCCCTGCTGGACGTCTCGGGCGGCGGCTCGTGGGTGGCCTCGCTGCTGCTGGCGGGGATCGCGCTGGTCACCGCGGTCGGCGGCCTGATCGGCGAGCGGCTGCGGGTCCGCGACGAGGTCGTGGTCCGCTAGCCCCACGTGGAACGGCCCCGCCCGGGATCCCCGGGCGGGGCCGTTGCGCGTTCGGGGGTCAGGGGCGGGCGGCGGCCGGGTCGTGGACCCCGGTGCTCGGCAGCGCCCCGGAGCCCAGGCCGCGGACCACGTCGGTGAGCAGGTCCAGCCCGGCCAGCAGGTCGCCGTCCTCGGTGTACTCGCCCTCGTTGTGGGAGACGCCCTCGACGGAGGGCACGAAGAGCATGACGGTGGGGACGCGCTCCTTCATGTTGATCGAGTCGTGTCCGGCGACGGTGAGGATGCCGCGGTGGCTCAGTCCCAGGCGCTCGGCGGCACCGCGGGCCAGCTCCACGCCCTCGGGCTGGTAGCGGTCGATGCCCCAGGCGTGGGAGAGGTCGAGGTCGACCTCCACCCGGGCGCGCCCCTCGATCCGGGCGACCTCCTGCACGAGCAGCCGGTCGGCCTCGGCCAGCACCGCCTCGTCGTGGGAGCGCAGGTCCAGCAGCAGCTCGGCGCGGGAGGCCACCGTGACCGGGGAGTTGGGGTAGACGTCCATGCTGCCCACGGCGGTGTGCAGCACGCCGGGGAAGCGGTCGGCCAGCTCGCGGGCGGCGACCACCAGCAGGGAGGCGCCCAGCAGGGCGTCACGGCGGTCCTCCATGACCGTGGCACCCGAGTGGGCCTGGTCGCCGCGGACCGTGACCCGGTACTTGCGGGCCGCCCAGCAGGCCTCGACCAGGCCGATCGTGGTGCCGGTGTCCTCCAGGACCCGGCCCTGCTCCACGTGGATCTCGGCGCAGAAGACCGCCGCGGGCCCGTCGGTGTCACCGAGGAACCCGGTGGGGGCCAGCGCCTGCGCGACCGTGGTCCCGGCGCGGTCCCGGGAGGCCAGCGCGGTCTCCAGGGGCAGGCGGCCGGTGTAGACGGCGCTGCCCATCATGGAGGGGGTGAACCGCGAGCCCTCCTCGTTGAACCAGTTGACGATGGTGAGGTTGTACGGCGGCTCCGCCCCCTCGGCCGCGTCGCGTTCGGCGGCGCGCAGCACCGCGTGGGCCGCGGCCAGCACCCCGTAGGCGCCGTCGTAGCGCCCGGCCGTGGGCTGGGAGTCCAGGTGGGAGCCGACGACCACGTAGGGGGCGCCGGGCACCCGCTCCAGGAGGCCGAACTGGTTGCCGATGCGGTCGTACACCACCCGCAGGCCGGCCTGCTCCAACAGCCCGGCCAGCCAGCGGCGCTGGGCGTTGTCGGGTTCGGTGGCGGCCTGCCGGTCGACCCCGCCGGAGGGGGTGGCGCCGAAGGCGCTCATGGCGCGGAAGTCCTCCAGGAAACGGGTGTCGGCGGCGGTGCGTCCGGGGGCGGTCATGTGGGTCCTCTCGAGTCCGGTGGTGGCGCTCCCATACTCGGCGGGGACGACGGCCGCGCTCAATCGGCATTCACCCAAGATTTCCGGACGCGGCTGTGCACATGACCACGGCCGGGGAGGTCCGCTCCGCGTCCGGGCAGGTAGGGGGATCCAGCCGATCCGTGGCACGATCGTTCCCGGTGTATTCGCCCAAGCGCACTGTGAGGGAGACGGACCATGGTGGACCCGGACGGACCGCAGCCGTGGCCGAGGATGCTGGAGCTGCTGGCCCGGGACCGCGACGGGCTGGTCGCCGACTTCCTGGAGCGGCTGGCGGCGCTGGGGCGCTACAGCGACGGGCTGATCCCCGACGACGACCTGCGCCAGACCGCGACCGACACCTTCGACATGCTCACCCGGCGCCTGTCCGGGCTGCCGCTGCCCGGGCACCTGAGCGACCTGCCGACCCGGCTGGGGGTGCGGCGGGCCCGCCAGGGGGTGGCGCGCGAGGACCTGCTGGAGGCGGTGCGGCTGGACTTCCGGGTGCTGTGGGCGGGGCTGGTGCGCGCGGGCGGCGCGGACTCGGCGCAGATCCTGGTGCTGCACGTGGAGGAGATCCTCGGCACCGTCGAGCAGTACATCAGCGACGTGCAGGCCGCGTTCCTGGAGGAGCGGGCGGCGCTGGAACGCGACTCGCGGGCCGAGGCGGCCCAGGCGCTGTCCCGGCTGCTGGGGTCGGGCGACCGGGCCGCGGAGGTGGCGGCGCAGGTCGCCCCGGTGCTGGGGGTGGCCGTGGACGGGGTGTTCGAGGTGCTGTTCGCGGCGCCCTGTGCGCGTCCGGGGCGGCGTTCGGAGCCGGGCGGTCCGGCCCGGGACGGCTGCCTGGTGTGGGAGTTCGACGACGGGGTGGCGCTGGTGCGGGAGGGCCGGGCCCGGTGGCCGGTGCCGCTGGAGGGGATGTCCGGGGGCGCGGTCCCCGGGGTGCGGGGGCTGGCGGAGGTGCCCGCGGCGATCGCCGCGGCCCGGCGGCTGGCCCGGTACGCCCGCCCCGGTGAGGGGTTCGCGCGGGCGGAGGGGGTGTGGCCCGCGCTGGCCCGGGACCGGCTGCTGGAGGTGCTGCCGGGGTTCGGCCGGGAGGCGGTGGAGCGGGTGGCGGCGCTGGACGTCGACGTCCGGGCGCGGCTGTTGGAGACCCTGGAGCACTACACGGCGACGGGGTCGGTCAAGGCGACCGCGGAGTCGCTGTACTGCCACCGGAACACGGTGGTGAACCGGCTCCAGGCGTTCCGAGAGGTGACGGGGCTGGACCTGACCGTCCCGGTGGAGGCGGCCCGGGCGCTGGTGCTGTTCTCCGCGCGCCGGGCCGCGGAGGGCCCTGAGGGCGGTCAGTCCAGGGCGTAGCAGCGGATGACGATGTGCCCGTCCTGCTCGCGGGCCAGGCCGATGAAGACGGTCTCGGCGAGGTGGCGGTGGGCGGGCGCGTCGGTGCGGAACACCGGCTGGGTGCGGAAGTACTCGTCGGGGCGGGTGACCCGGACGGGGCCGTCGTGCTGGTCGGGGCCGTCGGCGGTGGGCCGGTAGTAGCCGCGGTTGACGATGTCGATGACGGCGCCGTCGTCGGCGCGGATGAGGTAGCGCGCCTCCAGTTCGCAGACCTCGCCGCGGGTGGCGGACCAGTCGCCGCCGCCCGCCACGACGGTGCCGTTGAGCAGGGGGCCGCGCACGTCGCCGCCGGTGATGGGGGTGAACTCCAGGCGCTCGCCGTCGCCGTGGCCGATGTGCAGGGCGGGGTCGATCCGGGCCCGGATCTCGAAGGCGTAGGTCAGGGCGGGTGCGAAGGTCATGGGATCGGCTTCCTGGGAGGGTCCGGTACCGATGGTCGGCCGTGGACGGAACGTAATAAAACAGTGTTATATGACAACATTGCAGAAACGTGACGACACGGTCAACCCCCGAAACGAAAGTCATGAGATGCCGATCGAGGTGAACGAGGCCAGGCGACTCGACGAGATCGCCGCCGCCACCATCCAGGTCGCCCGCGAGAAGGGCGTCCGCTCCGTGACCATCCGGGCCGTGGCCGCCCGCCTGGGCGGCTCCACCGCGATGATCACCAACTACCTGCCCAGCCGCTCGGCGCTGATGCTCAACGCCCTGCGCAAGGCCGAGGAGGACTGGGCCCGCGACATGGCCGCGGCGCTCGACGGCCTGACCGGGATGGAGCGCCTGCGGGCGGCGGCCCGGTGGATGTGCAGCACCGAGAAGGACGACGAGGTCCTGCGCCGGCTGTTCCTGGAGATCGCCGGGTCCTCGACCGGGGACGACCCCGCCCTGGACGAGGCCCGCAGCACCGCCTCCCGCCGCACCCGGGAGGAGCTGACCGTGCTGGCCGCGGAGGCCGGCCTGCCCGATCCGCAGAACGCCGCCGAGCTGCTCCACCTGGCGTTCCGCGGCTACTGGCTGGCCACCCTGGAGGAGCCCGACCACTGGCCCGCCGAACAGGGCACGCGGACCGCCCTGGCCCTGATCGACCTGCTCGGCCGGGCCCGCCCGACGG
Organism: Nocardiopsis sp. CC223A; assembly: GCF_030766825.1. Taxonomy (GTDB): domain Bacteria; phylum Actinomycetota; class Actinomycetes; order Streptosporangiales; family Streptosporangiaceae; genus Nocardiopsis. The sequence goes on along the minus strand of NZ_JASFDV010000087.1, from coordinate 16,875 downwards.
AGGAATCCCCGCCGAGGGGTTGACAAGGGGGTGTGGGGCGGCGCACTCTGGCGCCTACATAAAACGTTGTTATATGACACCGTTTGTTCATGTGGCCGTGCCTCGGCCGCCCCACCCGTTCCTCCGCACCCGGAGAGGTGAACCCCATGGGACCATCACCGTCCTCACCGTCGGACCCGCCGTGGCGGCGCGGTGCCGCCGACCTGGCGGCGGCCGTGCGCCGCCGCGAACTCTCCTCCGAGGAGATCGTCCGCTCCTGCCTGGAGCGCATCGAGGAGGTCGACCCGCGCCTCAACGCCCTGGTCGAGGTGCGCCCCGACGAGGCCCTGGAGCAGGCCCGCGCCGCCGACCGGGCCGTGGCCGCGGGAGAGACCCTCGGCCCGCTGCACGGCGTCCCGGTGTCGGTGAAGATCAACACCGAGCAGCGCGGATACGCCACCACCAACGGCGTGCGCGCCCTGGCCGGGGCCGTCGCCGACGACGACGCCGCCTGTGTGTCCGCACTGCGCCGGGCCGGGGCCGTCCTGCTCGGCCGCAGCAACGCGCCCGCGTTCTCCCTGCGCTGGTTCTCCACCAACGACCTGCACGGCCGCACCCTCAACCCGTGGGACCCCGACCGCACGCCCGGCGGCTCCAGCGGCGGCGCGGCCGCCGGGGTGGCCGCGGGGCTCACCCCGCTGGCCCAGGGCAACGACATCGGCGGGTCGATCCGCTTCCCCGCCGCCTGCTGCGGCGTGGTGGGGCTGCGCCCGACCGTGGGCCGGGTCCCGGACTGGTCGCCGCCCGCGTACACCGACACACCCGACGGCCCCCGGCGCCTGGAGTTCCCGCCGACCGTGCACGCCTGCGCCGTGCAGGGGCCGATCGGACGCACCGTCGCCGACGTGCGCCTCGCCCTGGACGCGATGAGCGCCCCCGACCTGCGCACCCCGCACGGGATCCCGGCGCTCCCCGGGCCCGGCAGGCGCGGACCGGTCCGGGTGGGCCTGGTCCGCGACGTCGGCGGGGCCCGTGACCACCCGGCCGTCGACCGGGCCCTGGACACCGCCGCCGCGCACCTGGCCGACGCCGGGTACACGGTGGAGGTCCATGAGGACGACGGCCTGCTGGGCGAGGCCCACCGCCTGTGGCTGCTGCTCCTCACCGAGGACACCCGGGCGATGCTGCCCGTGGTGGACGCGATCGGCGACGACGGCATCCGCACCGCCCTGGCCGCACACTTCCGGGCGGCCGCCCGGGTGTGGGGCGAGCGGCCCTCGCTCCAGACCTACATCGACGGCTGGGCCCGGCGGGCCGCCCTCATCACCCGGGCACAGGAACTCCTCGGCGGCGACGGCCTGCTGCTCACCCCGGTCTGCGCCGAACCGCCCTTCGAGCAGGACGCCGACCAGGCCGGGCCCGAGCGCACCGAGGAGATGTTCTCCGCGATGTGGCCGATGACGAGCGTCCCGATCCTCGGCCTGCCCGCCGCGACCGTCCCGGTGGCGGTCGACGGCGGACTGCCGCTGGGCGTGCAGATCATCGGCGGCCGGTTCGAGGAGTCCCTGGTCCTGGACGCCGCCCAGGCCGTCGAGGACCGCACCGCGCCGATCCGCGCCCGGGCCTGACGGCCACCGCACGGCCGTCCGGGGCGGCGCCCTCCCCCCTTCCGGGGGACGGCCCTCCCCGCCCGCCGCGCACCCTCTCCCCCCGCACGACCCTTCCGAAAGGGCACCTGCCATGACACCCCTCCGCCCGGCCGCGCTCTGCGCGGCCCTGGCCGCCGCGCTGGCGGTGACCTCCTGCTCCGGGTCCGCCGACCCCGCCTCCCCCGAGGCGGCGGCCGCCCCCGAGATCACCACCTCGGTCCCCGGGCCGACCTCCGGCGTCGACTCCGTCACCTGGAACCTGCCCGCCGGGGAGCCGCCGTCCCTGGACCCCGCGATGTCCTCCAGCGACTCCGCCAGCACCGTCGTCGCGACCCTGTGCGAGGGGTTGTTCTCCTTCGGTCCCGACTACACGCTCGAACCGGCGCTGGCCACCGGGTACGAGCAGCCGGACCCGCTCACCTACGTGATCTCCCTGCGCGAGGACGCCGCCTTCTGGAACGGCGACCCGGTCACCGCCCAGGACGTCGTCGCCAGCGTCGAACGCCTCCTGGACCCCTCCGTGGGCGCCGCCTGGATCGGCTGGGCCGCCCGCCTGGACGGCCTGGAGGCCACCGGCGACCACGAGGTGACCATCACCCTGACGGAACCGGACGTCCTCGTCGCCAACTACTTCGCCACCCCCGCCTTCAACGTCGTCCAGGCCTCCTACGCCGAGGAGGCCGGGGACGGCTTCGGCACCGCCCGGGACGGCGTCATGTGCACCGGCCCCTACCGGTTCGAGTCGTGGGAGCAGGGCCGCGAGATCACCGTGACCCGCAACGACGACTGGTGGAACACGGACGCCGAGGTGCGCGTCGAGCGGCTGCGGTTCACCTTCGTCACCGACCCCTACGCCCAGGCGGCCGCTCTGACCAGCGGTGACGCCGACGGCCAGTTCAACGTGCCCCGGGCCGCCCACGCCCAGCTCGCCGAGCAGGGGTCCATGCTCTACGGACGGAGCCTGGCGCCCACCTTCCTGGCCGTCGTCGACCAGGAGGGGCCGCTGTCCGACATCGCCACCCGGCGCGCGATCCAGGCCCTGATCGACTACGACGGGATCGTGGAGTCGGTCTACCAGGGGGCGGCCGAACCGCTGCGCGCCCTGGTCCCGCCGGCCGCCTGGGGCTACGCCGAGGACGACTACCGGGAGGCGTACGAGGCGCTGCCCGCGCCGGCCTACGACCCCGACCTGGCCCTGGGGCTGCTCTCGGAGTCCGGTACCGCCGAGGAGACGGTCGTGCTGGCCTACGCCACGTTCGTCGAGGAGGAGACCCGGATCGCCACCTCGCTGGCCGACAACGCCGCCGAGGTGGGACTGCACATCGAGCTGATGCCGCTGACCGCCGAGCAGTTCGGGGCGGTGTTCTCCTCCCCCGAGGCCCGCGAGGGCGTGGACCTGCTCCTGTCCACCGGCTACCTCGACTTCCCCGAGCCGCTGACGTACTACCAGTACTTCTCCACCGGCAGCTTCTACAACTTCGCCGGGTACTCCGACGAGGAGTACGACCGGTACATCTCCACCGCGACGGCCGCCGAGGACCCCGCCGAGCGGGCCCGGGAGGTGATCGGGGCCCAGGCCATCATGGCCGAGGACCTCATCACCATCCCCATCGCCTCGCAGTACGTGAACGCCTACCACGACGCGGACCTGACCGGGCTCGTCCCGCGCCAGAACTACCTGTACACGCCGTGGGCGACCGGCCTGGGCGGGCGGTAGCCGTGCCGCGCGCACTCCTGACGTGGATCGGCGGGCGGCTGCTCGGCGCCGCCGCCACGGTGGTCGCCGCCTCGGTCCTCATCTACGGCTGCCTGCGCCTGGTCCCCGGCGACCCGGTGCTGGCCCTGACCGCCGGACGCAGGCTCAGCCCCGAGCAGATCGAGGCGGTGCGGCAGGCGTCCGGGCTGGACCAGAGCCTGGTCCGGGGCTACCTGGACTGGATGGGCGGGGCCCTGCGGCTGGACCTGGGCCTGTCCCTGCACTACCGGACCGAGGTCTCCTCGCTGCTGGCCGACCGGGTCGCGGTGTCGGTCCCGCTCATCCTGTACTCGGCGGTCCTGGCCGTCCTGCTGGGCTGCACGCTCGCCCTGGTGTCGGCGGTGCGGGGCGGGGCGGTGGACCGGGCGGCGTCCGTCCTGGCCGCCGTCGCCACCGCGACCCCGCCCTTCGTCGCCGCCGTGGTGCTGCTGTCGGTGTTCGCGGTGGGGCTGGGCTGGTTTCCGGCCACCGGTGCGGGATCCGGGTTCTGGGACCGCTGGTGGCACCTGACCCTGCCCGCGACGGCGATGGCCGTCGCCGCGTTCGGGGTGCTGGCCCGGGTGGGCGCCGCCGCGTTCTCCGAGGAACTGGGCCGCGACCACGTGACGGTGGCGCGCGGGCGCGGGATCGGCGGGTTCGCGCTGCTGCGCGACCACGTGGTCCGCAACGCGCTGGCGCCGCTGGTCACCGTCATCGGCGTCCTGACCGCGACCCTGTTCGTGGGCACCGCGGTGGTGGAGACGGCGTTCGGGCTGGAGGGCGTCGGCTCCCTGCTGGTCGGCTCGGTGAGCCGCCGCGACCTGCCGGTGGTGCAGGGGGTCTCCCTGGTCGCCGTGGTGGTGTTCGTGGCCGTCAACACCCTGGTGGACCTGGCGCTGCCGCTCATCGACCCCCGGGTGCGGACGGGGGCGGTCCGATGACGGTCGACCTCACCGCCGTGCGCGGGCGCTCGTTCCGGGCCCGGCGGCCCTGGGGCCTGTGGGCCGCGGTCGCGTTCCTGGCGGCGGCCGCCCTGGCCGGGCTGTGCGCCCCGCTGGTGGCCCCGCAGGCCCCGGGCGCCACCGACCTGATGAACTCGCTGGCCCCGCCCGGGACCCCCGGGCACCCGCTGGGCACGGACTCCACCGGGCGGGACGTGCTGTCCCGGGTCCTGTACGGGGCGCGGCTGTCGCTGTTGGCCCCGCTGGGCGTGGTGCTGCTCGCCTCCCTCCTGGGGATCACCCTGGGCCTGACCGCCGCGCGTCTGGGCGGATGGGCCGACATCGTGGTCTCGCGGGGCATGGACGTCGTGTTCGCCTTCCCCGGCCTGCTGCTGGCGATGCTGGTGGTGGCGGTGTTCGGTCCGGGCGTGGTGGCGCCGGTGTGCGCCCTGGCGGTGAGCTACACGCCGTTCATCGGCAGGCTCGTGCGCAACGCGGCCGTCCAGGAGGGCGCCCGCCCCTACCCGGAGGCGTACCGGGTGATGGGGTTCGGCGGCCTGTGGGTGACGGTGCGGCACCTGCTGCCCAACATCGCGCCGATGCTCATCGCCCAGGGGACGCTGTCCTTCGGCTACGCGCTGGTGGACCTGGCCGCCCTGTCCTACCTGGGGCTGGGGGTGCGGCCCCCGGCGGCCGACTGGGGGTCGATGATCAGCCAGTCGCAGAGCGCCATCCTCCAGGGGGCGCCGTGGGGCGCCCTGGTGCCGGGGCTCGCGGTGCTGGGCACCGTGGTCTCCCTCATCGTCGTCGGCGGACACATCGGAGGTTCCATCGTGAAGAAGGGAGAGCGGACATGAGCGCCGCCGAGCACGGCCCGGACGACGTGCTGACCGTCCGGGGGCTGCGGATGGAGGCCGGTCCCCCGGGCTCCCCGGTCCCCCTGCTGGACGGGGTGGACCTGCGGGTCGGCCGCGGAGAGACCGTCGGCCTGGTCGGCGAGTCCGGGTCGGGCAAGTCCCTGACCGCCCGGGCCGCGCTGGGCCTGTTCCCGGCGGGCGCGCGGGTCTCGGGCGCGGTGACCGCGGCCGGGACCGAGGTGATCGGCGCCGACCGGGCCGCGCTGCGCGGGCTGCGCCGCCACCGGGTGTCGATGGTGTTCCAGGACCCGCGGGCGGCCGTGAACCCGGTGCGCCGGGTGGGCGACCACCTCACCGAGGCCCTGCGGGCCCGCGGGGTCCCGCGGCGGGAGGCCCGCGACCGGGCCCTGGACCTGCTGGAACGGGTGGGGATCCGGGATCCGCGCACCGCGGTCCGGCGGTTCCCGCACGAGTTCTCCGGCGGCATGCTCCAGCGGGTGGTGATCGCCGGGGCGCTGTCCACCGGCCCGGACCTGATCCTGGCCGACGAGCCCACCACCGCCCTGGACGTGACCACCCAGGCCGAGGTGATCGCACTGCTGGACTCCCTGCGCCGCGAACGCGGCACCGGGATGCTGTTCGTGACCCACGACCTGGACCTGGCCGCGGCCATCTGCGACCGCGTCCACGTCATGTACGCGGGACGGATCGTGGAGGAGACCACCGGGGCGGAGCTGCTGTCCGCCCCCGCCCACCCCTACACCCGGGCACTGGTGGCGGCGAGCCCGAGCCTGCACGGGGACCGTGGTGCGCCCGTCCCCGTCGCGGGACGCCCCCGGTCGCTGGCCGAGGCCCCCTCGGGGTGCTCGTTCCGGGACCGCTGCCCCGCCGCCGACGACGCCTGCGCGGCGGCCGTCCCGGCGGTGCGCCGCCACGGCGGAGCCGCGGTGGCGTGCCTGCGGCCCGCGGCGGTGGCGCTGTGAGCGGGGGCGACGCGATCCGGCCCGTCCTCACCGCGACCGCGCTGACCAAGAGGTTCGGATCGTTCACCGCCGTCGAGGACGTCGGCTTCACCCTGATGCCGGGCGCCTCCCTGGGCATCGTCGGCGAGTCCGGGTCGGGCAAGACGACCACGGCGCGCATCCTGGTCGGCCTGGAGCGGCCCACCTCCGGGACCGTGGTCCTGGACGGGGAGCCGGCCGCGGGCGGCGGGGCGCGGCGGCGCCGGGCCCGGCTGATCCAGATGATCTTCCAGGACCCCTACGGCTCGTTCGACCCGCGCCAGAGCGTGGCCCGGTCCGTCGAGGAGCCGCTGCGCCTGCACTTCCCCGGGCCCGCCGCGGACCGGCACCGCCGGGTGGCCGAGCTGCTGGACCGGGTGGGCCTGGGCCCGCGCGAGGGCGCCGCCCTGCCCCGGGACCTGTCCGGCGGCCAGCGCCAGCGGGCGGCGATCGCCCGGGCGCTGGCGGTCGAGCCCCGGGTCCTGGTGCTGGACGAGGCGGTGGCCGCGTTGGACGTGTCGGTCCAGGCGCAGATCCTGGCGCTGCTGGAGGAGCTGCGCCGCGACACCGGGACGGCGTACGTGTTCGTCGGCCACGACCTGGCGGTGGTGCGGCACGTGACCGACGAGGTCCTGGTGATGCGCCGGGGCCGGGTCGTGGAGCACGGCGACACCGAGCGTGTGCTGCGCGACCCGCACCACCCCTACACCCGGCTGCTGCTCGACTCGGTGCCGTCCCCCGGCTGGGACCCCGGGCGGCCGGCCCGGGACCGGCGGGCGCTGGACGCCCTCGACACCCCCACCCCCACCACAGGACACGGAGAAGACCAGTGCCGATCATCGAACGGGTAGGGCCCGCGGCCGTCCCCGAGGACGCCGTCGAGGCCGGGATCCCCATGCGGGACGGCGTCGTGCTGGCCGCCGACCTGTACCTCGCCGACCCGGAGCGGCCCGGCCCGGCGGTGCTGGTGCGGCTGCCCTACGACAAGGACGGGGCCTACTGCTTCATGCCGCGCATCGCCCGGTACCTCCGGGACCGCGGCTATCACGTGGTGGTGCAGGACGTGCGCGGCAAGTACCGCTCCGGCGGCGCCACCGAGTTCGCCGTCCACGAGGTGGACGACGGGTACGACACGATCGCGTGGATCGCGGACCGCCCCTGGTGCGACGGGTCGGTGGTGATGTGGGGCGACTCCTACTACGGGTACACCGCCCTGGCCGCGGCGGCGGGCGGGCACCCGGCGCTGAAGGCGATCGCACCGCGGCTGACGGGTTCCCAGCTGTCGACGGTGCTGGACTTCGGCGACGGCACCCGCGACGTGGAGCAGACCAGCCGCAAGCTGTACTTCGCCTCCCACTACGTGGACGCCGACCGGTACGAGTGGCCGCCGGACTGGAAGCGCCGCCCGCTCAAGGAGACCTTCGAGGACTTCTTCGCGGGGCTGGGGCGCCGCTCGGCCAACTTCGACCGGGAGTTCGGCGGCGGTCCGGGGTTCGCCCCGCCCCCGCTGGAGGTGCTGCTGGCGGCCCGTCCGCTGCCGGTGCTGTACACGGTCGGCTGGTTCGACAACTGCGCGGTGTGGTCCTGGCATGACGTGCGCGCCCTGGCCGCGGACGAGCGCTGGGCCCGGCACCTGTACCTGCGGGTGGAGCCGATCGACCACGAGAACCACCACCTGGACCAGGCGCCGGTGGGACCGGACGACGACCACACCGCGAGTCCGGGGGCGCTGGACCGGCTGCTGCCCCGCTACCTGGACCCGGCGGTGGAGTTCTTCGGCGCGGTGCTCGCGGGCGAACCGGAGCCGGCGCCGCGGGTCCGCTACGAGGTGTGCCACGGGCCGTGGCGGGAGAGCGGGGCGTGGCCGCCCCCCGACTGCTCGCGGCTGGAGCTGCACCTGGCGGCGGACCCGGGACCCGCGCTGTCACCGGAACCGGGGCGGCCCGCGGTGGTGGAGGTCGTGCACGATCCGCGCGACCCCGTGCCCTCACCGGGGGACGACCCGTTCTCGGCGCTGTCGGACCGGGCGGACCTGGCGGAGGTGGGCGAGCGGCCCGACGTGGTGCGGTTCACCGCCGCGCCGGTCGCCGGGGACGTGGACCTGGTGGGGTCGGCGGCGCTGGTGCTGGCGCTGACGGCGCGGGCCGGGTCGACGGTGCACGCCCGGCTGCTGGACGTGGAGCCCGGCGGGGCGGCGCGGCTGGTGGCCCGGGGGCAGCTGCGGCTGACCGGGGACCGGGAGGGCGAACCGGTGGTCGTGGACCTTCAGGAGGTCGGCTACCGGCTGCGCGCCGGGCACCGGCTGGCGCTGGACGTGACGGGCGGGGACTTCCCCGACTTCACGCCCGAGCACCCGCCCGGCGGCGACCCGTGGACGGACGTCCCCCGGGGGCCGGGGGTCCGGCGGATCTCACTGGGCGGCTCACCGTCGAGCCGCCTGCTCATCGGGCCGCGGTCCGCGGGCGACCTGCGCCGCCGGGCCGGGGTCTGACGGGTACCCGCGCGGGGTCCTACCCGCGCGGGGTCCTCCGGGGGCACCGGTCGGCGCCCCCGGAGCCGGGGCCGCACCGCCCGGTGCACGGCGGAGCGGGCACGGGGCGGGCGCCCCACCGCCGCTACGCCCGGCAGGAGGGGGCGCAGGCCGGGGAGTCCGGCCCCGGCGCGCCCCCGTCCCGGCGGCGTTCCAGCAGGACGGTGTCGCGCCAGCGGCCGTGGTGGCGGGCGATGCGCTCGCGCACCCCGACGGTGCGGAAACCGGCCTGGTGGTGCAGGGACAGCGAGGCGCGGTTCTCGGGGAAGACCGAGGTCTGTAGGGTCCACAGGCCGCCGGTGTCGGCCTCGGTGACCTGCCGGTACAGCAGCGCCTTGCCCACGCCCCGGCCGCGTGCGGACTCGGTGACGTAGACCGAGGTCTCGGCGACCCCGGTGTAGGCCTCGCGGGTCGAGACCGGGGCGGCGGCGGCCCAGCCGACCACGGTGCCGCCGAGTTCGGCGACCCAGCGGTGGCCGGGGATCCACCTGTCCCCCAGGTCCTGTGCGGGGGGTGTCCGGGTCTCGAAGGTGGCGTCGCCGGTGGCGATGCCCTCGGCGTAGATGTCGCGGACGCGCTCCAGGTCGGTGTCGGCCATCGGGCGGGTGGTGACGTCCCCGGGCAGGTCGGTGGGGCAGCAGGGGCGGGCGGCCAGCAGGCCCATGACGGCGTCGGCGGCGTGGGGCAGGCCGACGCAGCAGGCGGGGTTGACGGCGACCCGGGTGGAGGTGCCCACCCTGGTGAGGGTCACGAACCCCACATCGGCGAGTTTGCGCAGGTGGTGGGAGACGGTGGGCTGGCGGACGTCCACCATCTCGGCCAGTTCCCCGACACCGACCGAGCCCGGGGTCGTGGCGATGGCGTGGAGCAACCGGACGCGCATGGGTTCGGCCAGGCAGGCGAACCAGGCGGCGTAGGTCTCGGCGTCGAGGGCGGACAGGGAGTCCGGGGTCGTCACGGTCATGTACTCATTATCGACCATGATCTATGGTTGCGTCCATCGACACACATCTATAGAGTCTCGTTCCATAGACACAGATCGATGAAAGGGCGTGTCATGAACGAGGGACTTCCCGTCGTGGTGATCGGAGCGGGCCCGGTCGGGCTGGCCGCGGCCGCCGAGCTGGTCGAACGCGGACTGCCGACCCTGGTCCTGGAGCGGGGCGAGGGGGCCGGGGCGGCGGTGTCCGAGTGGGGGCACGTGCGGCTGTTCTCGATGTGGCGCGACCTGGTGGACCCCGCCGCCGAGAAGCTGCTCGCCGCCACCGACTGGACCCGCCCCGCCGCCGACGGGTACCCGACCGGCGCCGAGTGGGTGGAGTCCTACCTGGCCCCGCTGGCCGCGGCCCTGGGCGAGCGGGTGCGGTTCGGCACCGAGGTGACCGGCGTGAGCCGCCTGGGCCGCGACCGGATCGTGGACGCCGACCGCGACGGGCGGCCGTTCACCGTGCGGGTGCGCACCACCGCCGGCGAGGAGCGGCTGCTCGCCCGCGCCGTCATCGACGCCTCCGGCACCTGGGGCACGCCGAACCCGGTGGGCGGCGACGGCCTGCCCGCCCTGGGCGAGGCCGACGCGGCCGAGCGGATCTCCCACCGCGTCCCCGACACCGCCGACCCGGCCGTGCGAGCCCGCCACGCGGGGCGGACCACGGCGGTGGTCGGCAGGGGCCACTCGGCGCTGACCGCTCTGGTGGCCCTGGCCGCGCTCGCCGAGCAGGCTCCGGGCACCCGCGCGGTGTGGGTGCTGCGCCGCGGCGAGGTCGGCGACGCCTTCGGCGGCGGGGCCGCCGACCAGCTGGTCGAGCGCGGAGCCCTGGGGCAGCGGGCCGAGGCCGCCGTGGCGGCCGGGCACATCGAGGTGGTCACCGGGTTCCGCACCGCCCGGGTACGCCCGGAGGGGGACCGCCTCGTCCTGGTGGACGACGGGGGCAGGACCCTGGAGCCGGTGGACGAGGTGGTGGCCCTGACCGGGTTCCGCCCGGACCTGTCCTTCCTGTCCGAGATCCGCCTCGGCCTGGACACCACCCTCCAGGCGCCGGTGGAACTGGCCCCGCTCATCGATCCCAACGTGCACTCCTGCGGGACGGTGTACCCGCACGGCGTCGCCGAGCTTTCCCACCCGGAGGAGGGGTTCTTCCTGGCCGGGATGAAGTCCTACGGGCGCGCCCCCACCTTCCTGGCCCTGACCGGGTTCGAGCAGGTCCGCAGCATCGCCGCGCACCTGGCCGGGGACCACGAGGCCGCCGCCCGGGTGGAGCTGACCCTGCCCGAGACCGGGGTCTGCGGCGGCGCGGGCCTGTTCGACGACCCCGACGTCGCCGAGGCCGACGCGGGCGGCTGCTGCGGACCGGCCGTGGCGGAGGAGCCTCCGGCCGCGGCGGCCGGAGTCGGCGGCGGCCTGGCCGTCTCGCCGCTGCCGCTGCTCTCGGCCGCCCCGGCCGCCCCCGCGGACGACGGATGCCACGGCGGGCGGTCCGTGCGCACGACGGAGGCCACCGAGCCGGACCGGGTGTCGTGACACCGGACCCCGGAGCCGTCCCCGGCACGCATCCGTCCGTGAACGCGGCCGGTGCGCGCCGGGGACTGTGGGTCCTGTGCATCACCGTCACCACCTGCTACGGGGTGCTGTTCTACGCCTTCCCCGTGCTGGCTTCGAGCATCACCGCCGACACCGGGTGGCCCCTGGCCTCGGTGACCGCGTGGTTCTCCGGATCCCAGGTGGTGGCGGGGCTGGCGGGCATCCTCGTGGGCCGCCGGGTGCAGGCTCAGGGGCCCCGTCCGGTGATGACGGCGGCGGCCCTGGTCGCGGCTCCCTCCGTGGCGGTGATCGCGGTCTCCCCCGACCCGTGGGTCTTCGGCGTCTCATGGCTGCTGGCCGGGGCGGCGATGGCCGGGTTGTTCTACCCGCCTGCCTTCGCGGCCCTGACCCACTGGTACAGAGTGGGCAGGGTGCGGGCGCTGACCGCGCTGACCCTGGTCGCGGGGCTGGCCAGTACCGTCTTCGCCCCCCTGACCGCCCTGTTGGAGGGGCTGTGGGGGTGGCGCGGCGCCTATCTGGCCCTGGCGGCCGTGCTCCTCGTCGTGGTGGTGCCCCTGCACGCCTTCGGCCTGCCCAGGACATGGACGCCCGGCGGCGGTGAGCACAGCGGTGACCGCGGGGACGTGCGCGCCGTGGTGCGCAGCCGGGCGTTCTGGGCGCTGACGGCGGCACTGGCCCTGGGGTCCTTCACCGTCTTCGCGGTCGTGGTCAACCTGGTCCCCCTCCTGGAGGGGCGGGGGTTCGGCACGGCGGAAGCCGCCTGGGCCCTGGGGGTCGGCGGGGTGGGGCAGGTCCTCGGCCGCCTGGTCTACGCGCCCCTGGAGCGGTGGACCGGCCCGGTGCGTCGCGCCGCGGCCGTGCTGGGCGCCTGTGCGGTGACCACCGTCCTCCTGGCCCTGGTGCCCGGCCCTCTGCTCCCCGTCCTGGTCATCGCCGTCTCGGCCGGTATGGCGCGCGGCGTCCTCACCCTCCTCCAGGCCACCGCCGTCACCGACCGGTGGGGGCCCGGGCACTACGCGGTCCTCAACGGCATCATGCACACACCGCTCATGCTCGCCGTCGCCGTGGCGCCCTGGGCGGGAGCCGCCCTGGCCGCCCCGTTGGGCGGGTACCCGGCGGCGTTCACGGCGCTGGGCGCCCTGGCGGCCGTCGGCGCGCTGATCGCGACGGCCACCCGGCCCCGCGGCCGGTGACCCCCTTCCCCCGTCCCCTCCCGACCGTCCCCCGGAGCGCTTCACGCGGGGACCCCACCCACAAAGGAGAACACCTGATGGAAGACCCCCTCCTCACCGTCATCGGGGCGGGGCAGTCGGGCCTGTCCACGGCCCATGCCTCCTCCCGGCGCGGCGTGCGGGCCCTGGTATTGGAGGCGGCCGAGCACCCCGGCGGCTCCTGGCCGCACTACTACGACGGTCTGACCCTGTTCTCCCCGGCACGCTTCTCCTCCCTGCCCGGTCCGCCGATGCCCGGCGACCCCGACCGCTACCCGCACCGCGACGAGGTGGTGGACTACCTGCGCGACTACGCCGCCCGCCTGGACGCCGACCTGCGCTGCGGGGAACGGGTGGACCGGGTGGTACGCGACGGGGACGGGTTCGTCCTCACCCTCGCCGACGGGTCCCGCATCCGTTCCCGCGCGGTCGTCTCCGCCACCGGGGGCTTCGCCCGCCCCCACCGGCCCCGGCTCCCGGGGCTGGACGGGTTCACCGGGACCGTGCTGCACGCGGCCGAGTACCGCTCCCCCGAACCCTTCGCCGGCCAGCGGATCGTGGTGGTCGGCGGCGGCAACTCCGGGGTCCAGATCGCCGCCGAACTCGCCGGTACCGCCCGGGTCACCCTGGCCACCCGGGCCCCGGTGGCCTGGGCGGAGCAGCGCCCCCTGGGGCGGGACGTCCACTGGTGGCTGGTGCGCAGCGGCCTGGACGCCGCACCCCTGGGGCGGCTCTGGGAGAGGGCCCCGGTCCTGGTCAACGACGACGGCCGGTACCGGTCCGCGTTCGCCACCGGCAACCCCGACCGGCGGGAGATGTTCACCCGCCTGGACGGCGACAAGGTCACCTGGGCCGACGGCACCGTGGAGAAGGCGGACACCGTCCTGCTGGCCACCGGCTACCGGCCCGCCCTGGACCACCTCGCCCCGACCGGCGCCCTGGACGCCGCGGGCCGCCCGCTGCACCGCGGCGGGATCTCCACCACCGTCCCCGGACTGGGGTACGTGGGGCTGGAGTTCCAGCGCGCCTTCGCCTCCGCCACCCTGCGCGGGGTCGGCCGCGACGCCCGCCGCGTGGTCCGCCGGCTGCTTCCTTGAGGCGGGGGCGGCGGCCGGTCAGGGACCGTGCTCCGGGGAGCGGACGACCTCGGCCACGGCCGTCTCGGCGGTACGGCCGACGCAGATGAGGATGCCCGAGACGGGACCGGTCCGATCTCCGTAGCCCGACAGGTACAACCGCGGCCCGGCACGGGAGCGGCGGCGCGCCGCCCCCGGTCAGGACCGTGTCCCAGGGAGCGGACGACCTCGGCCACGGCCGTCTCGGCGGCGCGACCGACGCAGATGAGGATGCCCGAGACGGGACCGGTCCGGCCCCCGTAGCCCGACAGGTACAACCGCGGCCCGGCCCCGGGCGTCGACCCCCCCGGCGGGGCCGGGCGGTCCGGCACCGGGCGCAAGCCCGTGCACCACAGGACCGCGTCGGCGGCGGCGGTGCCGTCCGCCCGGACCGCGCCGGTGGGGGTCGGCCGCTCGAACATCGGCTCGGCCTTGAGGACGCCGCGGTCGGCGGGATGCCCGGCGAGGAGGGCCGCAGGCGGGGCGCGCGGTCCCGCCCGGCGGGCGGGACCACCGCGGGTCAGTTCTTGCGGCCGACGCCGCCGTACTCGGCGACCGGGCGGATCTCGCCGATCTCGGTCTCCAGCGGGCGCCACAGCGAGCAGGAGACCACACCCGGCTCCAGCAGCTCCAGGCCCGCGAACAGGCCCTCGACCTCCTTGCCGGTGCGGACGGTGAGCTTGGGCGTGCCCTTCTCGTTCCAGGCCGCCGCGACCTGGTGGGCGCGCTCGCGGTCGATGTCGTCCACCGGGTGGGAGACCACCAGGAAGCTGCCCGGCGCCAGGGCCCCCAGCAGGGTGTCCAGAATGCTCCGGACCTCGGCGTCGTCGTCGATGAAGTTCACCACGCCGAGCAGCATCAGGGCGACCGGCCGCGACAGGTCGAGGGTCTTCGCGGCCTTGGCGAGGATGCCCGCGGGGTCGCGCAGGTCGGCGTCGATGTAGTCGGTGACGCCCTCGTCGGTCCCGGTGAGCAGGGCGCGGGCGTGGGCGAGCACCAGGGGGTCGTTGTCGACGTAGACGACGCGCGCGTCCGGGGCGATGCCCTGGGCCACCTCGTGGGTGTTGTTGTGGGTGGGCAGGCCGGTGCCGATATCGAGGAACTGGCGGATGCCCTCCTCCCGGGCGAGGTGGGTGACGGAGCGGACCAGGAAGGCCCGGTCGGCGACCGCGTTGTCCACGATCTCGGGGAAGAACGAGCGGATCTGCTCGCCCATCTCGCGGTCGACCGGGTAGTTGTCCTTGCCGCCCAGCCAGTAGTTCCAGATGCGGGCGTTGTGGGGGATGGTGGTGTCGATCTTGAGGGGCGCTTCGGAGGACACGTTCCTTCTTCCTGTTCGGGGCCGGTGTGGGACACCGCGCGCGCGATATGCCGACCAGTAAACGGTTCCCGAGCCCGGCGGGCAAGTACCGAAGACCCCTCGGCGCACAATCTTCAAATATTTCGCATTACGGACATGCACCCCTTGTCCGGACGTCCAGCGCGAAAACCACGGGCGGTCCCCACCGTCCGCCGGTAGTTTTCCGACGACCCCACCATTGGAGCCGCCCGTGAAGCACGCGTCACCCGAGTTCGCCGAGATCGCCGCGAAGCACACCCTCCTGCGCTGCCAGGTGGGCTCCGGCGTCCACGGACTCGGCCTCCCCGGCCAGAACGACCGCGACGAGATGGGGATCTGCGTCGAACCCCCCGAGTACGTGATCGGCCTGCGCGGGTTCGAGCAGTACATGTACCGTTCCCAGGACGACCACGTCCGCTCCGGGCCCGGCGACCTCGACCTCACCGTCTACTCGCTGCGCAAGTGGATGCGCCTGGCCCTGGACGGCAACCCCACCGTTCTGCTGCCGCTGTTCGTGCCCGAGGACGAGATCGTCGAGATCACCGACGTCGGACGCGACCTGCGTTCCCGGGCCGACCGCATCGTGTCCCGGCGCGCCGGGCAGCGGTTCCTGGGCTACCTGCGCGCCCAGCGCGAACGGCTGGAGGGCACCCGCGGCGGCAAGCACACCAACCGGCCCGAGCTCGTCGGGCGGCACGGGTTCGATACCAAGTTCGCCTACCACATGGTCCGGCTGGGCCTACAGGGCGTGGAGCTGATGGAGACCGGCCGCATCACCCTGCCCATGCCCGGGGCCGACCGGAGGTGGCTGCTCGCCCTGCGCCGCGGCGAGCACTCCAAGGCCGACGCGCTGGCGCGCGCCGGGGAACTGGAGGCGCGGCTGGCCGCCCTGTGCGCGAGCGCCGACCTGCCCGAGGAGCCCGACACCGCCTGGGCCGACGGCTGGCTGGTGAACACCTACCGCAGCTCCTGGGCCCAGGGGTGAACGCACAGGTCGCGACGGGCGCCCCGGCACGGCGATCCGCCGGGGGCGGGATAGGGTTACCGACCGTAGAGGTACACGCCGGGCCAGTACCGGCAAGGAACGTGAGGAAGCCCCACCGTGATCGGAACCATCGCCTTCGTGCTGATGTGCGTGAGCCTGTCGATGATGATCGTCGCCGGCCTGATCGCCGCGCTGATCAAGACCCGCTAGACGGTATGTAGTGAGGGTTCGCGAGAGGGCCGGGAAAGGCCCCGTAGGACACCAGCGGTGACAGGCCATTGCCTATCTCCGCTGGTCAGAGCTGCTCTCTTGACAAACAACCCTTACATATCAGGTGTACTGACCGCAGAGGTCGGATACAGACCGGTGGCGATCTGACGGCAGGAGAGGGCCTCCGACACGGATGTGGATCGTCGAGATCCACACCTGGAGAAGGCCAGGAGGCCCTCCCGCCTCGCGCGTGACCGACCTCTCAGGTCGATACGGCCGGGGCTCCCGGGCGCGCCCTGCGGGGTGCGCCCGTCGCTTCACCGCCCGGGTTCGACCTCCACGAGGTCGTGGCGGGCCAGCTCGGTGCCGTCACCGCCGATGACGGCGACCTGGCCGCCGGAGATCTCGTAGCGGGTCTCCCCGGCCTGTGCGGTGTAGCCGTCCCCGGTGCGCTGCGCCGGGACCACCACGGGCTCCTCGGTGCCGTCGATGAACTCGCCGAAGTAGTAGAGGTCCCCGGCGCCGTCGGCGCACAGGACGATCCGGTGCCGCGAGGTCTCGTAGGACTCCACCAGCGGTCCGCTCCCCGCGCCGGGGAGGAGCGCGGCCACCCGCTCGGGGCAGGGCACCTGGGCCGCGGGGCCGGGCGGCGTCCCGGCGGACTCCTCGCGGGGCAGCACCCACCAGAGCACGATCGCGGTCAGGCCCAGGGCGCCGAGCGCGAGCGCCCGCACCGTTCCGGGCGGCATCCGCAGCCGGTCGCGGGAGCGTCCCCCCACCGCGG
>NZ_JASFDV010000086.1 GCF_030766825.1 Nocardiopsis sp. CC223A | reverse complement strand
GCCGGGTGCGCTGCCGGTCCAGGGCCTGCGCCTCGGCCAGGGCGCGGGCGGCCGCCTCCCGGGCCCCGACCACGGAGTCCACCACCGGGGCGACCTCGTCGGCCACCGCCGCGGTCAGCGCCGTCAGCTCGCTGGCCCAGGCCCACAGCGCCTCGGTGTCCTCCGGGGCGGTGGACCGGCCGGTCTCGGCGATGCGCCCGGCGCTCTCGCGCACCCGCAGGTCGGCGGCCTCCACCTCGCGGCGCAGCCGGGTCGCGTGTTCGGCGAACCAGTCCTCCAGCTCCCGGAACACGCCGGTGTTGAAGATCCGCTCCAGCGAGGCGCGCCGGTCCTTGGCGGAGGCGCGTAGGAAACGGGAGAACTCCCCCTGGGGGAGCAGCACGATCTGGCAGAACTGGTCCAGGGTGAGCCCCACCAGGTCGCCGACGAACTGGCCGGCCTCGTCCGGGCGGGTGGTCACGCCGTCCCAGCGCTCGCCGACCAGCTCCTCGACGATGACCTTCTGGTTCTCCACCAGGGTGCCCGAACCCCGCTTCTTGGGCCGCTCCCAGCGCGGGGACCGCGTGATGCGGATACGGCGGCCGCGCACCGTGCACTCCAGGCGCACCTCGGGGCGGCGGTCCAGGGGCGCGTGGTGGCTCTTGTAGGAGTCGTCCTTGCCGCGGGCCCCGGGCAGGGAGCCGTACAGGGCGAAGCAGACGGCGTCCAGCACCGAGGTCTTGCCCGCCCCGGTGGGCCCGTGGACGAGGAACAGCCCGCCGGCGCCGAGCCGGTCGAAGTCCACGGTCTCGGTGCCCGCGAACGGCCCGAAGGCCTGGACGGTCAGGGTGTGCAGGCGCATCAGCGCTGTCCTTCCCGGAGTCGGACCTCTTCCACGGCGGCCTCGACCAGGGCCGTCTCCTCGGGGGTGGCGGGGACGCCGCGCGCCCACTCCACGAAGTCGCCGATCACCGTGCGCTCGGCCCGGCCCGCCACCGGCGCGGCCACCGGCCGGGTGGCGGGCGTGCCGCCCTCGGGGGCGAACTCCAGCACCAGGGTGTGCGGGAACCGCTCGCGCAGCCGGTCCATCGGCTGGGCGGGCCGGCGCGGGTCGGTGAGGGTGATCTGGAGCCAGTGGCCGGTGTACCGCTCCCACCGGGGGTCGTCGAGCAGGTCGTCGATGCGGCCGCGGATCCGCGCCAGCGGCCGGGGCACGGGGGCGTCGACGAACTCGACCTCCCCCAGCCCGTCGGCGTCCAGGTCCACCAGCCAGTACCCCTTGCGGTGGTGCTCCTCGGAGAAGGAGTAGGCCAGCGGGGTCCCGGAGTAGCGGACCGCGGGGGTGAGGGTCTGGCGGCCGTGCAGGTGGCCCAGGGCGGTGTAGTCGATCCCGGCGTACACGGAGGCGGGCACGTGCGAGGCGCCGCCCACGGAGATGTCGCGTTCGCTGTCGGAGGGCTCGCCGCCCGCGACGAAGGCGTGCGAGAGCACCACCGAGCGGGTGCCGGGCCGCCCGGCCAGGTCGGCGCGGACCAGGTCCATGGCGTGCCCGAGGGCCGCCGGGTGCCCGCGTTCGGCCAGCCCCCAGTGGTGGCGGGCGATCTCCGGCTCCAGGTAGGGGATGCCGTAGAACGCGACGGGTCCGTGCTCGTCCTCGATGAGCACCGGCTCGCCGATGCCGTCCAGCGCGCTGCGCAGGTGGACCCCGGCGGCGTCGATGAGGTCGGAGGCGAACGACAGCCGGGCCATGGAGTCGTGGTTGCCGGCGATGAGGACGGCCCGCGCCCCGGTCTCCCGGATGCGCCCCAGCGCCCGGTCGAAGAGGCGCACCGCGTCCACCGGCGGCAGGGCCCGGTCGTACAGGTCGCCCGCCACGAGCACGACGTCGACCGCCCGCTCCCGGACGGTGTCGACGAGGTGGTCGAGGAAGGCGGCCTGGGCGTCGAGGAGGTTCTCCCGGTGGAAGGAGCGGCCCAGGTGCCAGTCGGAGGTGTGCAGCAACCGCATGGAACCGGACACTATCGAAGGGGCGGCGGTTCCGGGTGGGAAAACCGTCACCCTGTGGACAATCCCGCACCGGGTGGTGCCGGAGAGGCCCCGCGAGGCGCCGGCGGGGTTCTGGAGGCGCGGTCCGAGGAACGAGGACCGCACCCCCGGAACCGAAGGTTCCCGCACTCCGAGGGCGCCGAGCCTGCGAGGCGGTCTCTCGCAAGATGACGAGCCCAGGCGCCCCTACCGTGCATCGCCTCGCAGGCTCGGCGGTGTCGCACAGCGGGGGCCCGACCGGGTTCGGCCGGCCGAGCGCGGGCGGCGCGGCGAGAGGCGGCCTCGCGGCTCCGCGGAAGTACCGAGCCGAAGGCGTCCGCCGAGGGTGGCGGCGGGCGACGGGCGGGCCCGGAACGATCCGTCGAACACTCCTAGTTCTTGCGGGCCAGGGTGAGGCCGTCGCCGATGGGCAGCAGGACCTGGGTGACCCGGTCGTCGGCGACCAGGTGGGCGTTGAAGTCGCGGATGCCCTGGACGTGCGCCGACGTTTCGGCGTCGTCGACGACCCGGCCGTGGGAGAGCGTGTTGTCGGCCAGCAGGATCCCGCCGGCGCGCATGCGCGGGACGAGTTCCTCCCAGTAGCCGACGTAGCCCTCCTTGTCCGCGTCGATGAAGGCCAGGTCGAACCGCGGCTCGGCGGGCAGGGAGCGCAGGGACTCCAGCGCCGGGCCCAGCCGGAGGGTGATCTTGTCGGCGACCTTCGCCCGCTCCCAGTAGCGGCGGGCGACGGAGGTCCACTCGTCGCTGACGTCCAGGGCCAGCAGCGTGCCGTCGTCGGGCAGGCCGCGGGCGATGCAGAGCGACGAGTAGCCGGTGAAGGTGCCCACCTCCACGGCGTCGCGGGCGCCGGAGATCCGGGTGAGCAGGGTGGTGAACGTGCCCTGTTCGGGGCCGATCTGCATCCCCTTGCCCGCGGGGAACAGGCGCGCGGTCTCCTCGACCAGGTCGGCGAGCACGCCGTCGACCGGGGTGCCCTGCGCGACGAGGTATTCGTACAGTTCCGGGGTGAGGCTCTCAGTGGTCCGTGTCACGGGACACACCTTAGCCCGGGGCCCGGAAAAGGGAAGCGCCCCGCCGGGGCGGGGCGCGGGGGACGGGGGAGGGTCAGCGTCCGGCCGGGAGCAGGGAGGGCCAGTCGAAGAGGTAGATGGAGCCGATGATCACACCGACGGTGAGCAGGGGGGTGACCACCTTCTGCTCGACCGGGCCGTCGGTCTTGAAGCCCATGTTCTGGCCGATGCGCTTCTTCCAGAACGGCCAGAAGATCGGCACGCCCATCTTGGTGATCATGTCGCCGATGAAGTGCAGGACCACGCCGAAGGCGACCGCCAGGCCCAGCCAGGTGTAGTTGGTCCCGGACGAGAACAGGGCCAGGGTGATCGCCGCCGTCGCCAGCGCGTTGATGATCCCCGACGCGGTCCGGTTCTTGTCCAGTCCGAAACCCAGGCCCTGGAGTGCGATGCCGATCAGCAGGAACACGAAGACCTGCACCGCCAGCTCCGACCACAGGGCCAGGAGCTGTACGAGCACACCCATGAGGATCGCGAAGAAGAACGAGTGGGTGCCCATCCGGTGGCCGCCGAAGACGAACGACAGGATGTCGCTCAGCACCTCGGTGACCTTGCCGTAGGTCTTGGTGACCGTCGCGCTCTTGTGGTCCACGTCGGGGAGCAGGGCCGCCCCCGCGCACACCAGAGAACCGGCGATGATCTCGCTCGGGCCGAGGTTGAAGTCCAGGCCCAGGAATTGCGTCCCCTGGACGAGCGGTACGACCGCCATCCAGCCGACCACGCCGCTCAGTGCGTGAGAGTGCCCCATCATGGCGGGAACCGTAGCGGAGTATGAAGAACAGTGCCAAGGCGGGGTCATCACGGTCTTCACCATTCGCCACTCAACGCCCCGGAAACCCCCCTGTTCAAGCGGTCGGCCGCGAATGTATTGCGATGTCACGGCGCACCTTGTAGGTCATTGACGCTTATCGGGGTCCGTTGGTAGACAACGAACCACCCCCTGGTGGCGCAGGCCACCACCCCACGATCCTGACAGGGGCCCAGATGCACTCCCACCACCCTCCGACCCTGTCGCCGCTCTGTCGGGCGGCGACCGCGGGAAGCGCGCTGCTGCTGGTCGTCGGGACCGCCGCCGCCCCCGCGGCCGCCGACGCCGCCCCCGGCGGGAGGAGCACCCTCACGGTGGCGGTCGCCCAACAGGTGGACTCCTTCAACCCGTTCACCGCGCAGCTCGCCGTCACCACCAACATCCTGTCCCACATCTACGACCCGCTGGTCACCAACGACCAGGAGACCGCCAACCCCGCTCCGGCCCTGGCGGAGAGCTGGGACACCAGCGAGGACGGCCTGACCTGGACCTTTCACCTGCGCGACGACGTCACCTTCTCCGACGGCGAACCGCTCACCTCCGACGACGTGGTGTGGACGTTCACCACGATCATGGAGAACGAGTCCGCGGCCATCGCCAACGGCAGCTACGTCGCCGGGTTCGAGGAGGTCACCGCGCCCGACGACCACACCGTGGTGGTGGAGCTCGCCGAACCCCAGGCCACCATGGAGTCGCTGACGGTGCCCATCGTGCCCCGGCACGTGTGGGAGCCCATCGTCGAGAGCGAGGGGGACGCCTTCGCCGAGTACCCGGCCGACGGCGACGCCCTGCCCAGCGTGGGCAGCGGCCCCTTCGTCCTCACCTCCCACGAGCGCGGCCGGAGCATCACGCTCCAGGCCAACCCCGACCACTGGAACGGCGCCCCCGGCTTCGACGACCTCGTCTTCCGCTACTACCCCGAGAAGGACGCCGCCGTCGAGGCCCTGCGCAGCGGCGAGGTCTCCTTCGTCTACGAGCTGACCGCCGCCCAGGCCGACGCCCTGTCGGAGGCCTCCGACATCGCGGTCAACTTCGCCGACGGCAAGCGGTTCCAGGCGTTCACCGTCAACCCGGGCGCCGTCACCCAGGACGGCGAGGAGTTCGGCGACGGCCACCCGGCCCTCGCGGACCGCACCCTGCGCCGGGCCATCGTGATGGCGATCGACAACCAGGAGATCGTGGACAAGGCCCACGGCGGCCGGGCCACGGCGGCCGGGGGCTACATCCCGGCCCGCTACGCCGACTTCCACTGGTCCCTGGAGGGCGCCGAGGCCGTGCTCGCCTTCGACCCCGACTCCGCCAACGCCATGCTCGACGAGGCGGGCTACGAGATGGGCGACGACGGTGTGCGCGTCTCGCCCGACGGCGACCGCCTCGAACTGCGCATGCACGT
The DNA here is from genome assembly GCF_030766825.1 of Nocardiopsis sp. CC223A. Taxonomy (GTDB): domain Bacteria; phylum Actinomycetota; class Actinomycetes; order Streptosporangiales; family Streptosporangiaceae; genus Nocardiopsis. Next base: position 23,568 of record NZ_JASFDV010000086.1, on the reverse strand, counting down.
CCACCAGGACCGGCCCGACAACGTCAGCGCGGGCAAGATCATCGTGGAGCGCCTGGCCGACATCGGCATCGAGGTGGAGAACCTCACCGTCGACCCGGGTGTGCTCAGCGACGCCCTGTACGCCGCCGAGTACGACCTGATCTTCACCGGGTGGACGGTCAACCCCGACCCCGACTACGTGTTCGGCATCCACACCTGCGACGCGCTGCCCACCGAACCGGGCACCATGCAGGGCGACGCGTACTTCTGCAACGAGGAGTACGACGAGCTGTACGCGGAACAGCTCCAGGAGTACGACCGGGCCGCGCGCGCCGAGATCATCCACGGCCTCCAGCGCATCCTCTACGAGGAGGCCGTCGTCAACGTCATGACCTACCCGGACATCCGGGAGGCCTACCGGACCGACCAGATCCAGGAGGGCACCCTCCTGACCCAGCCCGCCGAGGGCGGCAACATCTGGGGCCAGGACGGCTACTGGGCGTTCTGGGCGGCCCGGCCCGTCGAGGGCGGGCCGGGCTCGGGGCCGGCCGCGGGCGGCGTGTCCACCGGGGTGTGGGTCGGCGTCGGCGCGGTCGCGCTGGTGCTCGTGGCCGGGGGCGCGTTCTGGCTGTTCCGCCGCCGGGCCACCGCGGAGGACCGCGAGTGACCGGCGCCCCGCTCACCGCCGGGGCGGAGGAGACCCCCGCCTCCGCCCCGGCCGGGCCCGCACGGCCCGCCGCCCGCGGCCGCACCGGCCGCGTGCTCCGCTACGTCGGCGGCCGGCTGCTCACCGCCGTGCTCTCCCTGGCCGGGGTGGTCGTCGCCGGGTTCTTCCTGTTCCGCATCCTGCCCGGCGACCCGGTCCGCGCCATGACCGAGGGCCGCGAGGTCACCGCCGAACAGCGTGCGGAGCTGCGCCGACAGTTCGGCCTGGACCAGCCGCTGTGGCAGCAGTTCCTCGACTACGCCCTGGGCCTGTTCCGGATGGACCTGGGCACCTCGTTCCAGTACCGCAGGCCGGTCGCCGAGCTCATCCTGGACGCGCTGGGCCCCACGGTCCTGCTCGCCGGGACCGGCACCGCCATCGCCGCCCTGCTCGGCCTGTTCCTGGGCGTGCGCTCGGGCTGGCGGCCCGGGGGTGCGGGCGACCGGGTCAACACGACGGTGGCCCTGTTCTTCTGGTCGGTGCCGACGTTCTGGCTGGGCCTGCTGCTCATCGTCCTGTTCGCGTCCGGACGCGACCCGCTGCCCGGCCTGTTCCCGACCGGGGGCATGACCACCCCCGGCGTCACCGGGTTCTGGAACGTCGCCCTGGACACCGCCCGGCACATGGTCCTGCCGGTCGCCACCATGGTCGCGGTCGTCTACGCCCAGTACCTGATGATCATGCGCTCGTCCCTCATGGACGAGAAGGGCGCCGACTACCTCACCACCGCGCGGGCCAAGGGCCTGACCGACGCGCTGGTGCGCCGCCGGCACGCCGTGCCCAACGCCCTGCTGCCCACCGTCACCCTCGTCTTCCTCAACCTGGGCCAGGTGGTCTCCGGGGTCATCCTCGTCGAGACCGTGTTCTCCTGGCCGGGGCTGGGACGCCTCTTCTACTCCGGCCTGAGCGTGCCCGACCTGGGCCTGGTCCAGGGCCTGTTCGTGGTGTTCGCGGCCTCGGTGATCGTCATGAACCTCGTCGCCGACCTGGTCTACCCGCTGCTCGACCCCAGGGTGCGCCCATGAACTCCGCCGCGGCCCCGCCCGCCGCGCCCCCGTCCCCGCGGGCCCTGGCCCGCCGCAGGCGCCGCGAGGCGCTGCGCTCGTTCGCCCGCGAGTACTCCCGCCGCCGCGCCGGCATGGTCGGCCTGGCCGGGCTGCTCGCCCTGGTGGCCCTCGCCCTGTGCGCGCCGCTGCTGGTGGACCCGGCCGACCTCACCGTCACCCGGGCGCCCGGCACCGCCTTCGAGCCGCCCAGCGCCCGCTTCCCGCTGGGCACCGACGACTACGGCCGGTCCATCCTCGACCTCCTCATCTGGGGGTCCCGGGTCTCGCTGACCGTCGGCTTCCTGGCCACCGCGGTCTCGGTGGCCCTGGGGACCCTGGTGGGCGTGACCGCCGGGCACTTCGGGGCGTCCGGCGGCACCGGGGGGCGGCTGCTGTCGTCGGCCCTGATGCGCCTCACCGACTGGTTCCTGGTGCTGCCCACCCTGGTGCTGGCCGTGGCGCTGGCCGCGGTCCTGCCCCGCGGTACCGGCACGATCATCATCGCCATCGGCCTGACGGTGTGGCCCGCCACCGCGCGCCTGGTGCGCGCCCAGACCCTGGCGGTGGAGGCCCGGCCCTACGTGGAGCGGGCCCGTGCGCTGGGCGGCGGCCACCTGCACGTCATGGCCTGGCACGTGCTGCCCAACGTGATGCCGGTGGTGCTGGCCCAGACCACCCTGCTGGTGGCGACCTCCATCATCGCCGAGTCCACCCTGGCCTTCCTGGGCGTGGGCGATCCCACCACCGTCTCCTGGGGCGGGATCCTGGAGAGCGCCCGCAACGCGGGTGCGATCAGCTCCGGGATCTGGTGGTACATGGTGCCGCCGGGGCTGGCGATCGCCCTGGTCGCCCTGGCCTTCACCCTGTGCGGCCGCGCCCTGGAGGCCGTCATCGACCCCCGACTCCGGGAGCAGCGTTGACCTCCCTTCTCGACGTGCGTGACCTGCACGTGACCTACCGTTCCGGCGGCGGCGAGGTCCCCGCCGTGCGCGGCGCGGACATCTCCCTGAAGCCGGGCGAGACGCTCGGCCTGGCCGGGGAGTCCGGCAGCGGCAAGTCCACGGTGGCCATGGCGCTGCTGCGGCTGCTGCCCGCCACGGCCCGCGTCACCGGGGCCGTGGAGCTGGCCGGCGAGGACGTCCTCACCATGCGGTGGGGGCGGCTGCGCGCGGTCCGCTGGTCGGAGGCGGCCATCGTGTTCCAGGGCGCCATGCACTCGCTGAACCCGGTGCGCCGCGTCGGCGAGCAGATCGCCGAACCCCTGCTGATCCACCGGACCGTCCCCCGGGACGGGGTCTCCGCGCGGGTCGCGGAGCTCCTCCGGCAGGTGGGGCTGCCCGCCTCCCGGGCCGCCGACCACCCCCACCGACTGTCCGGCGGCCAGCGCCAGCGGGTCATGATCGCGATGGCCCTGGCCTGCGCGCCCCGGCTGATCGTGGCCGACGAGGCGACCACCGCCCTGGACGTGATGATCCAGGCGCAGATCCTCGCCCTGCTCAAGCGCCTGGTCGCCGACCACGGCATCGGGATGCTGATGATCAGCCACGACCTGTCGGTGCTCGCCGACACCTGCGACCGGGTCGCGGTGATGTACGCGGGGCGGATCGTGGAGCAGGGCCCGGCACACGAGGTGATGGGCGCCCCCGCCCACCCCTACGCCGCGGCGCTGGGGGCGGCCTTCCCCCGGATCGGGGACCCGGCCTCCCGGCGGGCCCCGCGCGGCCTGCCGGGCGATCCGCCCGATCCGGCCGACCCGCCCCCGGGGTGCGCGTTCCGGCCGCGCTGCCCGGTGGCGGAGGAGGTGTGCGCGACGGTCGACCCGCCGCTGTGGCCGGTCGCGCCCGACGCCCGCGGGGAGTCCGTGCGGCACGCCGCCTGCGTGCACGTGGGTCCGGTCGGGGAGGGGGTCCGTTGAGCACCACGGAGACCGACGCGTCCGCGTCCGCGTCCGATGGCGGGCAGGGGAGCGGCACGCCGATCCTGAGCGCCCGCGGCGTGCGGGTCGTCTTCACGTCCGGGTTCGGCGGCGGCCGCGCCGCCGCCCGGGCCGTGGACGGCGTCGACCTGGACGTGGCCGCCGGGGAGATCGTGGCCCTGGTGGGGGAGTCCGGCTGCGGCAAGACCACCCTGGGCCGGGTGCTGTTGGGCCTGGAGCGCCCCACCGCGGGCACGGTGTCCTTCGAGGGGAGTCCGCTGCGGTACTCCTCCCGTGGCCTGCGCGCCTACCGGCACCGGGTGCAGCTGGTCCAGCAGGACCCGACGGGCTCGCTCAACCCCCGGCGCACGGTCTACGAGTCGGTCGCCGAGGGCCTGCGCATCCACGGGGGGACCACCGCCGACGAGGCCGAGCGGGTGACCCGTGCGCTGGCCCGGGCGGGCCTGCGGCCGCCGGAGCGGTTCCTGTCCCGGTACCCCTACGAGCTGTCGGGCGGCCAGCGGCAGCGCGTGGTGATCGCCGGTGCGCTGGTGCTGGAACCGGAGGTGCTGGTGGCCGACGAGCCGGTGGCGTCCCTGGACGCGTCGGTGCGCGGCGAGATCCTGCGCCTGCTGCTGGACCTGCGCGACGAGCTGGGGCTGTCCGCCCTCATCGCCACCCACGACCTGGGGCTGGCGTGGAACATCGCCGACCGGGTCGCCGTGATGTACCTGGGCAGGGTGGTGGAGCTGGGGACGGTGGAGGAGGTCCTGTCCGGTCCCCGGCACCCGTACACCCGGGCGCTGTTGTCGGTGCTGCCCGAGGCCGGGGGCGAGCCGGTGGTGTTGGCGGGGGAGCCGCCGGACCCCGCGAAGGTGCCGGGGGGCTGCCGGTTCCACCCGCGCTGCCCGGTACCGGCCTCGGGGGAGGCGGAGCGGGCGGGCGTCGCCGACCGGTGCCGCACCGAGGACCCCGGGATCCTGCCCGGCGGCGGGGACGCCCACGTCACGGCCTGCCACTGGGTCCGGGCCCTGGGGCAGGCGTCCCCCGAAGCGGGGTGACGGGCGGTCCGGGGCCGTGCGCCCCGGGACCCGTACCGGTCATGTCCCGTGGAGTGGTGTGAGAACACCGGCTGTTCCCACAGGAACGGATCGCTGATCTGTGCGTCGTCGCCTCCGGGGCTCCGGGGCCGAACGAAGTCACACCACTCGGTGGACACCGTCGTCGTCCCGCACACGACCGGATTCCGTAAAATGTGATCTGAGTCACTTTGAGGGCGGGCGGGGGAGCCCCGGTCCGGCGGGAAGGGCGAAGTCACCGGGTATGTCGCGAACCGGAGACAGGTCGCACATGCGACACCTGTCCGCATCCGCTCATGTTTCCGGCCGGTCGGTACGTTCGTCACGACGGCGACCGGGGGAAGACAGGGGAGGCGCCGCCCCGCAGGGGGCGGTGACGTCCTGAGGGAGAGCACCCCATGGCGCACATGACCACGGACGACGTCCACGAGTACATCAACGGGGTCTGTTTCAAGACCGGCCCTCCCGGCAAGGTCGGGGCCGAGACCGAGTGGCTGGTCACCGACACCGCCGCACCCGACACCACCGTCACCGTCGACCGCCTCGCGGCGCTGCTGGAGGGCTCCGGCCCCCCGCCCGCGGGAAGCCGCGTCACCTTCGAACCCGGCGGCCAGATCGAGCTCAGCTCGCCCGCCCTGCCCGGCCCGGCCCGAGCGCACGAAGCGCTCGCCGAGGACCTGGAGCACCTCGGCAAGACCCTCGCCCAGGACGGCCTGGGCCTGGTCGAGTCCGCACTGGACCCCGTGCGCACACCCCACCGGCAGCTCCGGCTGCCCCGGTACGAGGCCATGGACCGTTTCTTCACCGGGCGCCGCACCTACGGCGGACACACCATGATGTGCGCTACGGCCTCACTCCAGGTGTGCCTGGACGCCGGAGCCGACCCCGCCGACCTGCGCGACCGCTGGGGGTTCGCGCACCGGCTCGGCCCCGTCCTGGTCGCCGCGTTCGCCAACTCCGCGCTCTGGCGCGGCCGCCCCACCGGCTGGAAGTCCACCCGCTGGGCCATCTGGGCCGGCATGGACGCCGACCGCACCGCGCCCGTCCTGGAACCCGGGGGCCCCGCCGACCCGGCCGACGCCTGGACCGCCTACGCCCTGAAGGCCTCCGTCATGGCGGTCCCCGAGACCCCCGGGGGCGGCGGCACCTGGCTGACCGACCCCGGCATCACCCTCGCCGAATGGATCGCCGGGAACGGCCCGCGCCCCGCCACCACCGCGGACCTCGAACTGCACCTGAGCACCCTCTTCCCCCCGGTGCGCCCCCGCGGCTGGTGGGAACTGCGCATGATCGACACCCTCCCCCTGACCTGGTGGCCGGTCCCCGTCGCGGTCGCCGCCGCCCTCTTCGACGACCCGCGCGCCCGCGCCGCCGCCGAAGAGGCCCTGGAACGGCTCTGCGGCGGCCCCGCCCCCGACCGGAGGCTGTGGCTGCGCGCGGCCCGCGACGGCATGGCCGACCCCGCCGTGGCCGCCTGCGCCCGCCGCTGCCTCGACGCCGCCGTCGACGCCCTGCCCCGCATGGGTGCGGCGCGCCTGGCCCGCCTCGTCGACGACTACGCCGACCGCCACACCCGGCGCGGGCTCAGCCCAGCCGACACGCGGCCGAGCGTGCCCGCTCCGCGCCCCGCCCACGCGGGGACGGCGGACCGCCACTTCCGACACGGTGGAGGAGTTCGGTGAACAACGGACAGGACATCTCCAAGGAGCGCATCGCCGCGGAGCTCGACCACAGCAGGCGGCGCAGCCTCGGCCTCACCCTGGACGCCCTCGACGACGAGGAGCTGCTCGCCCAGCACTCGCCGCTGATGTCACCGCTGGTCTGGGACCTGGCGCACATCGGCAACTACGAGGAGCAGTGGCTGCTGCGGGCCGCCGCCGGGCGCGAGGCCCTGCGCCCCGACATCGACCACCTCTACGACGCCTTCGAGAACCCCCGTGCCGAACGGCCCGGCCTGCCGCTGCTGCGCCCGCAGGAGGCCCGCGACTACAACGAGCGGGTCCGCCGCGAGGTCCTGGACGCCCTGGACGGCGTCGACCTCACCGTGCCCGCCCCGCGGCGTCCCCACGATCCGGCCGGCCCGCCCGGCCTGCTGGACGCCGGGTTCGTCTACCACATGGTCATCCAGCACGAACACCAGCACGACGAGACCATGCTCGCCACCCACCAGCTGCGCCGGGGCGCCCCCGTGCTGCTGGAGGAGGCGCCCGCCGTCGCGCCCCTGCGCCCGCCCGCGGAGGCCGAGGCCCTGGTCCCCGCCGGACCCTTCACGATGGGCACCGACGACGACCCGTGGGCCTACGACAACGAGAAGCCCGCCGTCACCGTCGACCTGCCCGCCTACCTCATCGACACCGCACCCGTCACCAACGCCGCCTACCGGGAGTTCATGGAGGACGGCGGCTACCAGACCCGCCGCTGGTGGAGCCGGGACGGCTGGGAGTGGAAGGAGAAGCGCGGGGCCCTGGCCCCCGCCTTCTGGGAGCGCGAGGGCGGGGGCTGGTCCCGCCGCCGCTTCGGCCGCCGCGAGCTGGTGCCGCCCGACGAGCCGGTCCAGCACGTCAACTTCCACGAGGCGCAGGCCTACGCGAAGTGGGCGGGCAAGCGGCTGCCCACCGAGGCCGAATGGGAGAAGGCGGCCCGCTTCGACCCGGCCACCGGGCGGTCCCACCGCCACCCCTGGGGTGACGCGGAGCCGACCGCCCGCCACGCCAACCTGGGCCAGCGCAGGCTCGGCCCCGCGACCGTGGGCCGCCACCCCGACGGGGCGTCCCCCCTGGGCGTGCACCAGCTCATCGGCGACGTCTGGGAGTGGACCTCCACCACCTTCCACGGCTATCCCGGGTTCCGCGCCTTCCCGTACCGCGAGTACTCGGAGGTGTTCTTCGACTCCGGGTACAAGGTGCTGCGCGGCGGCTCGTGGGCCACCCACCCCACGGCGGTCCGCTCCACGTTCCGCAACTGGGACCTGCCGATCCGGCGGCAGATCTTCAGCGGATTCCGCTGCGCCCGCGACGCGGAGCCCGCCTGATGTGCCGCCACCTGGCCTACCTGGGGCCGCCGCGCACACTGTACGACCTGCTGTACGCGGCGCCCCACGCGCTCCACGTCCAGTCCTGGGCGCCGAGGCTGCAACGGCACGGCACGGTCAACGCCGACGGGTTCGGGGTGGGCTGGTACCCCGACGACACCCCCGAACCGCTGCGCTACCGGCGCGCCCTGCCGATGTGGGGCGACGCCTCCTTCGCCGAGGCGGCCCGCGGCCTGACCTCCGGCTGCGTGCTGGCGGCGGTGCGCGACGCCACCGTCGGGTTCGGCACCGACGAGGCGAGCGCACAGCCCTTCCGCGCCGGACGGCTGCTGTTCAGCCACAACGGGGCGGTCAAGGACGACGACGCCCTCGTCGCGGCGCTGCCGCCGCCGCCCGGGGTGCTCGACGCCCGCGCCCCGGTGGACTCCGCACCCCTGTTCGGGCACGCGGTACGCCTGTGGCGGGCCTCCGGCGACCTGCCCGGAGCGCTGGCCGCCGTGGTCCGCCACGCCCGCGAACACTCCGAGGGGCGCTACAACCTGCTGGCCACCGACGGCGAGACCCTCGTGGGCACCGCCGCCGGGGACACCCTGTTCACCCTGCGGGAACCGGGGGGAGGCGTCGTGCTGGCCTCGGAGCCCCACGACGACTCCCCGGACTGGCGGGAGGTGCCCGAGGGGTCCGTGGCCGTGGTCGCGGCGGAGCGGACCGAGATCCACCCCATCGTCTGACCGAGGAGTCGCCGTGTTCCGCATCGACCGCAACCTGACCGCCGACGACCTGGACAAGGCACTGCGCAGGGACGTCGCCGAAGGACTCTCGTCCACCCCCAAACAGCTGCCGCCCAAATGGTTCTACGACGAACGCGGCAGCGCCCTGTTCGAGGACATCACCGAACTCCCCGAGTACTACCCCACCCGGGCCGAGCGGACCATCCTGGAGGAGCGCTCCGACGAGATCGCCGACGCCGCCGACTCCGAGGCGCTCATCGAGCTGGGCTCGGGTTCGGGCGTCAAGACCCGGCTGCTGCTGGACGCCATGCGCCGCCACGGCACCCTGGCCCGGTTCGTCCCCGTCGACGTCAGCGGCGACTTCCTGGCCGCCTCCGCGCGCCGGGTCGCCGACGACTACCCCGACCTGGACGTGCACGCCGTGGTCGGCGACTTCGAGCACCACCTGGGCCTGCTGCCGGTGCGCGAGGACGGCGGGCGGCAGACCATCGCCGTGCTGGGCTCGACCATCGGCAACCAGGAGCCCGAGCCGCGGGCGGCGTTCCTGCGCGACATCCGGGCGGTGCTGCGTCCGGGCGACACCTTCCTGCTCGGCGCCGACCTGGTCAAGGACCCCGACCGGCTGGTCGCGGCCTACGACGACGCACAGGGGGTGACCGCCGAGTTCGACCGCAACGTCCTCAACGTGATCAACCGGGAGCTGGCGGCCGACTTCGACCCGTCGGAGTTCGAGCACGTCGCCCGCTGGAACGAGAAGGAGGAGTGGATCGAGATGCGGCTGCGCTCACGGGTGGACCAGCACGTGCGCGTCACCGCCCTGGACCTGGACGTCGACTTCGCGGCGGGTGAGGAGATGCGCACCGAGATCTCCGCCAAGTTCCGCCGGGCGGGCCTGGAACGGGAGCTGGACGAGGCCGGGTTCGAGCCGACGCACTGGTGGACCGACCCGGACGGGGACTTCGCGCTGAGCCTGTCCGCGGCGCGGTGACGCGGACGGGCGGGGCCAGGGCGTGTTCGACGGGTCGTTCCGCCCGCCCGTCGCCCACCGCCGACCTCAGCGGACGCCGTCGGCGCGGCGCCTCCGCGGAGCCGCCTGCGCTCGGATGGCCGAACCCGGGCGGGCCCCGCCGTGCGACACCGCCGAGCCTGCGCGGCAGGGCACGGTGGGGGCGCCTGCGCTCGCCGTCGTGCGGAAGATCGCCCGGCGGCCGCCCGTGTCCTTCGGCGCGAGCGCCGAACCGAACGAAGGCATCCGCCGCACACGTCCTAGAGCGGGGCGAGCGTCCCCACCAGCGTCCCCACCAGGTAGGTGACCAGCATCGCGAAGGAACCGCCCGCCACGCACCGCACCGCCGCCCGCAGCGGCAGGGCCCCGCCCAGCCGGGCGCTCACCGCGCCCAGAGCGCCGGTGGCGGTGAGCACCGCGACCACCGTCACCGGCAGCCGCCATACGTCGGAGCTGAGCAGCATCGCCGCCAGCGGCACCAGCGCGCCCAGCACGAAGGAGAACAGGCTGGCGAACGCCGCCTGCCAGGGGTCCACCCGATAGCGGGTGAGCCCCAGCTCCACCTCGGCGTGGGCGCGCAGCGCGTCGTGGTCGGTGAGCTCCCGGGCCACCAGGCGCGACAGCTCCTCGCTCAGCCCCCGGTCCCGGTACATGGACGCGAGCTCCTCCAGCTCCCCGGTCGGGTCGTCGGCCAGCTCCCGCCGCTCCCGGGCCAGCGCGGCGCGCTCGGTGTCGCGCTGCGTGCTCACCGACACGTACTCGCCCGCCGCCATCGACAGCGCCCCGGCCAGTGCCCCGGCGATCCCCGCCACCAGCAGGGCCTCGCGCTGAGGGGTGGCGCCCGCCACGCCCACCACCAGGCCCGCGGTGGAGACGATGCCGTCGTTGGCGCCCAGCACGGTCGCGCGCAGCCCGTTCAGGAGAGTGCCCAACCGGTGCTGTGACTCTTCGCCGCCGCCCGCGCCCCTCCCGTCCGCCATGGGCCGATGGTCTCACACGGCCGGCACCGGCCCAGGTCGTACCGCGCGGGGCCGTGCCGATCCGCTACGCTCGTGCCGTGTTCAAGGTAGGGGTTTTCGGCGCCGAAGGGCGCATGGGGTCAGAGGTCGTCAACGCGGTCCGGGGGGCCGACGACATGGAGTTCGTCGGCGGCGCGGACGCCGGCGAGGACCGGGAGCGGGTGCTGGGGGCCGACTGCGTCGTCGACTTCACCCACCCCGACGTCGTCATGGACAACCTGGAGTGGCTGATCGGCCACGGTGTCCACGCCGTCGTCGGCACCAGCGGCTTCGACGAGGAGAAGCTGAACCGGGTGCGCGAGCTGCTGGCCGCGAAACCCGGCGCCAAGGTGCTCATCGCGCCCAACTTCGGCATCGCCGCGGTCCTGATGATGCACTTCGCGGCCAAGGCCGCCCCCTACTTCGAGTCGACCGAGATCATCGAGCTGCACCACCCCAACAAGGCGGACGCCCCCAGCGGCACCGCCTACCACACCGCCGAGCTGGTCGCGCAGGCCCGCCGGGCGGCCGGGGTGGGACCGATGCCCGACGCCACCACCGCCGAGATCCCCGGCGCCCGCGGCGCCGACGTGGACGGGGTGCGGGTGCACGCGCTGCGCATCCAGGGCCTGATCGCCCACCAGGAGGTCGTGTTCGGCACCGACGGGGAGACCCTGAAGATCCGCCACGACTCCATGAACCGGGCCTCGTTCATGCCCGGCGTGCTGCTGGGCGTGCGCCGGGTCGCCGACCTGCCCGACCCGCTGACCGTGGGCCTGGAGCCGCTGCTCGACCTGGGCTGATCCGTCGTTCCTCCGCCCCGGGCCGCCGCACCGCGGCCCGGGGCGTCCCGGTGTCAGGGAGCGTCCACGACGGGCGCCTCGAAGTCCTCCACCGGGGCCTCGACCTCCTCGACCGGTGCCTTGATCCCCAGGACGGGAGCGGTGTCCACCGGGCTCTCGTTGACCGGGGGGACGTACGTGGTGTCGTTGACGAAGTGGTCCTGGGGGGAGGGCATGCAGCCGAACAGGAACGCCCCGAACAGCAGGATCACGGGGAGCATCCGCCACAGGCCGTAGAGGACGAGGCCGCCGCCCAGGACCAGGACGATTCTGCGCAGGCACGACCCGAAGGACCGGGCGGGGGCTGCGGATTCCGACTCCGGCTCCGCCTCGGTCCCGTGTTCAGACAACGGGGACCCCCGAGAACGTCCCGCCCAGGGTCAGCCGCACGTCGACCTCGTCCACATCCCGCGGCGGGGCCGCGAAGGTGGCGCTGAGCACCATGGCGTCGTCCAGCGACAGGTACACATCTCCCACCCGCGAGCAGACGCACACCTCGTCCCGGTCCCGGGCCACCCGGTGGACCCTCCCGTTCTCCGTGTCGATCAGCTCGCTCTCCTCCAGCGAGCCCACCAGGGTCGACGCCTGCGCACCGTATCCGCCGACGAGGTGGACCGTCACCGTGAGGTCGGCCAGGTCGCCGCCGGTCCGCCGCACCGGGCCGACCACCACCACGATCTCGGTACCGTCGGTCTGTACCGCGAGGGAGGGCAGGTCGGTCCCGTCCGCCGGTGCCACGGTCGCCTCGGCCCCGTCGGACGGGGCCGGTGGGACGGTCTGCGCCGCCTCTCCCGCGGCGGTGGGCCGCGGGGCGGGGGAGGCGGCCTCGGAGAGGCCGTCACGGCCCAGCGAGGTCTCGTCCGAGCCGGGGGCGTCGGCGGGGTTGCCGGGGCTCGCCGAGCACGCGGCCAGGGTCAGCGTCAGCGCCGCGGCGGCCAGTGCCGCGGCGGTCCTGCGGGGAGTCGCCATGCCCTCGAACCTAGGCAGGGAAGGGTCTCCGGCCGGTAACAGGCCGCCTACGAGTCGTTCGTGTCCGCACCCGGCCACCGGCGCGGGCCGGTCAGCCCAGCAGCAGCGCCACCGAGAGCAGCGCGCCGAACGCCATCTGGAGCCGCCCGGTCTCGCCCAGGCCCGCCACCAGGTCGCGGCCGGTCTGCCCGCCCAGCACCCGGCGCAGCGGCGGCACCGCCAGCGGGGCCGCCAGCAGCACCAGCGGCACCCACCAGGACACCGCCACCAGCGGCAGGGCCACCGCGAACGCCGCGACGACCATCCCCGCGTACAGCCGCCGCGTACCGGCGTCGCCCAGCCGCACCGCCAGTGTGATCTTGCCGGTCTCCCGGTCGGTGGGGATGTCCCGCAGGTTGTTGATCACCAGCACCGCGCAGGACAGCAGGCCCACCGGCACCGACGCCGTCCACGCCTGCCAGGGCGCGGACTCCAGCTGCACGAACACGGTGCCCACCACGGCCACCACGCCGAAGAACACGAACACCGACACCTCGCCCAGGCCCCGGTACCCGTACGGGGTGCGCCCGCCGGTGTAGTACCAGGCGGCGCCGATCGCCACCGCGCCCACCAGCAGCAGCCACCACGACGTGGTGACCACCAGCACCAGGCCCACCAGCCCGGCGAACACGAAGCTCCCCAGCGCGGCCGCCAGCACCTGCTTCGGCGCGGCCAGGCCGGTCGCCGTCAGCCGGGTCGGCCCGGTCCGCTCCGCGGTGTCGGTGCCCTTGACCCCGTCGCTGTAGTCGTTGGCGAAGTTCACTCCCACCTGGAGGGCCATCGACACCACCAGGGCCAGCAGCGCCTTCCACCACACGAACCCGTCCAGGGCGAAGGCCAGCGCGGTACCGACCGCCACCGGGACGACCGAGTTCGGAAGCGTCCGGGGGCGCATCCCCGAGATCCATTCGCTGACCGTGGCCACTGCCGGGTCCCTCCACCGCTCGACGGCCGGCGCGCGTCGCGCCGCTACGACCTCCCCACGGTAGTGCCTGCTCCCGAGCCCCGGGGCCGCGCCCCGGGGCTACAACGAGGCGCCGGCGGGGTTCTGGAGGTCACGTCCCCGGGAGTGGTGTGATTTTCGCGCGGGTGCGTCCTTGCGGGTCATCGCGATGGTCGGCCGAAACCGGGCGGGCCATCGCGTACCGGCGGCCCGCCGGCCGGGATGAAGAAGCCGCCGGAGACGGCGGCGCACCGATCCGCCCGACACCGCTGACGCGCATCCGTGGGAACAGGGCCGGAAAAGTCACACCACTCGATGGGACACCATCGTTCTGGAGGTCCTGGAGGAGAAGTCCGAGGTACGGGGGCTTCTCCGTAGGGGCCGAAGGTTCCCGCCTTCAAGGGGCGCCGGGTGCGGTCCGAAGCGGAGCGGAGGACCGGGGCGAGCGCTAAATCCCGGCGTGCAGGCGCACCATCGGCAGCTCCGAGCCCAGGTCGAGCACCCGGCGGGCGCCGTCGGGCGCCCAGCCGGAGGACTCGAAGAACGCCCGCAGCGCGTTGTCGGCCTCGGGCACCCACACGTACGCGATGGCGAACCCGTCCTCCACCAGGTGGTCCACGGTCGCGTTGAGCAGGCGGCCGCCGTGCCCCCGCCGGGTCAGGGCCGGGTCCACGTGCAGGGCGAAGATCTCCGCGGCGGTGGCGGGCCACAGGTCGGGGTCGCCCGCCGGACCGAACGCGGCGAAGCCCACCACCGTGCGCACCCCGTCGGTCTGGTCGGTGGCGACCACCAGCCGGTGTTTGGAGGTGGGCGGCGACTCCAGGGCGGCCGACCACTGGGCGTGGAAGTTCTTGCGCGCCTCCTCGCCGCCGATCTCGGCGATCACCGCCTCGGGCAGCAGGCCCCCGTACACCTCCCGCCAGGAGGCCACCTGGACGTCCACAACGGCGTCGACGTCGGCGGAACGGGCGGGACGGACGAACTGGGCACCGGACACGATCAGGCCTCCTGGGGGAGTCATCGGCACGAGTGCGCCCACGCCGGAGTTTCGGGACCTTGCCACGGCGTGGGAACATCTACGTTGTGAGCTTCATTATCAGAGTCATCGTGAACGCGCTCGCCCTTTGGCTGGCGGCCTACCTGGTCAGCGGCATCGAGGTCACGACCTCGGACACGACGGAGACCATCCTCGTCTTCCTGGGACTTGGCCTGATCTTCGGCGTCGTCAACGCCGTCATCAAACCGATCGTCAAGACGGTCGGCTGCCTGTTCTATGCACTGACCCTCGGGCTCATCGGCCTCGTCGTCAACGCGCTGCTGTTCCTGCTCACCGAGTGGATCGCGGGGCTTTTCGGCCTGCCCATCGAGATCGACGGCTTCTGGCCCGCCTTCTGGGGCGCGATCGTCGTCGGCATCATCAGCTGGCTGGCCAGCCTCTTCCTGCCGGACGGCAAGGACGACTGACCGGTCACGGCCGCAGCCCCTCCGCATCGACCCGCCCGCCCCGAATCCGCGGGTTCCCGCCCGTGTCCCGGCCCGATGGCCGGGACACGGTACGGGTAGGTTCACATGCGAGCCCCTCCCTCGACCCACGAGGACGGGGCCGACCCGGCCACCGGCGCCCGCGCGGACGCGGCCCGGACACGACCGGCACAGGCTTCTCCGCGACCGCCCCCGTCGGACCCCGCAGTGGTCCGACCCGGCCCCGGTCGCGGACGCGGACAACGGTTCCGCACTTTCATCCGTACGCCACACCACCGGCTCCGCCCCGCACGGCGGGACCGCACACACCGAGAGGAGGAGGGGCGACACAGGATCCCCGCCGCCCCGCGGCGGCGGTCCGCGCGCCTTTCACACACCATGGTGAACACCAAGTACCGCCCATTCGGCAAGATGCTGACCGCGATGGTCACACCCATGCTCGAAGACGGTGAGCTCGACTACGACGGTGCCGCCCGACTCGCCACCTACCTGGTGGACGAGCAGCACAACGACGGCCTCGTCATCAGCGGCACCACGGGCGAATCGCCCACGACCAGCGACGAGGAGAAGGACCGGCTGCTGCGCGCCGTCATCGAGGCGGTCGGCGACCGGGCCAAGATCATCGCGGGCGTCGGCACCAACGACACCCGGCACAGCGTCAAGCTGGCCAAGGCCGCGGAGAAGGCCGGGGCGCACGGTCTCCTGACGGTGACCCCGTACTACAACAAGCCCCCCCAGGAGGGGCTGATCCGGCACTTCACCGAGATCGCCGACACCACCGACCTGCCGGTGATGCTGTACGACATCCCGCACCGCACGGGGACGCCCATCGCCTCCGAGACCCTGGTCCGGCTGGCCGAGCACCCGCGCATCGTGGCCAACAAGGACGCCAAGGACAACGTCGGCGCCAGCTCCTGGGTCATGGAGCGCACCGACCTGGCCTACTACTGCGGCACCGACATCCTGAACCTGCCCCTGCTGTCGGTGGGCGCGGCCGGTTTCGTGAGCGTCGTCGGCCACATCGTCGGCAGCGACCTCAAGGACATGATCGACGCCTACGAGGCGGGCGAGGTCGGCCAGGCACTGGCCATCCACCGCCGGCTCACCCCGGTCTACACCGGCATGTTCCGCACCCAGGGCGTCATCACGACCAAGGCCGTCCTCAACCTGTTCGGCCTGCCCGCCGGACCGGTCCGCACACCGCTCGCGGACGCCTCCGCCGAGCTCCAGGCACTGCTGCGCGAGGACCTGGCCGCCGCCGGGGTCAAGGGCCCCATCGGCCTCGCCCCGCACCAGGCCGTCCCGGCCAGCGCCGTCCGCGTCGAGCGCCTCACGGAGGGTTCCGTATGAGCCACCCCCACCCCGAGCTGAGCTCGCCCCCGCCCCAGGGCGACGGTGTCCTGCGCATCGTCCCGCTGGGCGGCCTGGGCGAGATCGGCCGCAACATGACGGTCTTCGAGTTCGGCGGCCGGATCCTCATCGTCGACTGCGGCGTGCTGTTCCCCGAGGAGGAGCAGCCCGGCGTCGACCTGATCCTGCCGGACTTCGACTACATCCGGGACCGCCTGGACGACATCGAGGCGATCGTCCTCACCCACGGCCACGAGGACCACATCGGCGGCGTCCCGTTCCTGCTCCGCGAGCGCCCCGACATCCCGATCGTCGGCTCCCGGCTCACGCTCGCGCTCATCTCCGCCAAGCTCGGCGAGCACCGCATCAAGCCGGTCGTGGTCCAGGTGGAGGAGGGCGAGCGGCGCGACTTCGGCCCGTTCGACCTGGAGTTCTTCGCGGTCAACCACTCCATCCCCGACGCGCTGGCCGTCGGCATCCGCACCCCCGGCGGGTCGGTGCTGCACACCGGCGACTTCAAGATGGACCAGCTGCCGCTGGACGGCCGCCTCACCGACCTGGCCGGGTTCGCCCGGTTCGGCGACGAGGGCGTGGACCTGCTGCTGTCGGACTCCACCAACGCCGAGCAGCCCGGCTTCGTCATCAACGAGCGCAACCTGACCGAGGCCATCGACAAGGTGTTCCGGCAGGCCGACAAGCGCATCGTGGTGGCCTGCTTCGCCTCCCACGTGCACCGGGTCCAGCAGGTCATCGACTCCGCCACCAAGCACGGCCGCAAGGTCGCGTTCGTGGGCCGGTCGATGGTCCGCAACATGAACATCGCCCGCGACCTGGGCTACCTGAGCATCCCCGGCGACACCATCATCGACGTGCGCCAGCTCGACGACCTGCCGCCGGACAAGGCCGTGCTCATCTGCACCGGCTCCCAGGGCGAGCCGATGTCGGCGCTGAGCCGGATGGCCAACCGGGACCACCAGATCCGCATCGAGGACGGCGACACCGTCCTGCTGGCGTCCTCGCTCATCCCCGGCAACGAGAACTCGGTCAACCGGGTCATCAACGGCCTGACCCGCTGGGGCGCCAAGGTCGTGCACAAGGGCAACGCCCTGGTGCACGTGTCCGGGCACGCCCCCGCCGGCGAGCTGCTGTACGTGCTCAACATGGTGCGCCCGCGCAACTTCATGCCGGTACACGGCGAGTGGCGGCACATGCGCGCCCACGCCGACCTGGCCAAGCTGACCGGGGTCCCCGCGGACCGGATCGTCATCGCCGAGGACGGCGTGGTCGTCGACCTGTACAAGAACCGCGCCAAGATCGTCGGCGCCGTGCAGGCCGGGTACGTGTACGTGGACGGCTCCTCCGTCGGCGACGTCACCGACGCCGCGCTGAAGGACCGCCGCATCCTCGGCGAGGAGGGCTTCATCTCCGTCGTCGTGGCCGTGGACTCCGGCACCGGCAAGATCCTGGGCGACCCGGAGATCCACACCCGGGGCGCGGGCATCGGCGCCGACGCCTACGACGACGTCATCGACAAGATCCAGGACGCCCTGGACAAGGCGGCCCGGGACGGGGTCAACGACCCCCACCAGCTGCGCCAGCTCATCCGGCGCAGCACCGGCCGGTGGGTCAACGACACCTACCGCCGCCGCCCGATGATCATCCCGGTCCTGGTCGAGGTCTGACCCGGGCCGGTACCCCTGCGAAGCGCCGAACGGTCCCGGACCGTTCGGCGCTTCGTGCGACACGCCGGTCCCGGGACGGGGTCCGGGGGTGGACGAGTCGATAGGCTGCCCGCCGTGGCGGGAATCGCGCCCGCCGGTCGTGACCGCTCCCCCCGTACGGAGGTGACCCCATGTCCCCGCGCGCCTCCTCAGGCGGTTCCGGGCGCAAGAAGCCCGCGACCCGCAGACCCGCGGCCAAGCGGATGCCCGACGGTCCCATCGCGTTCGCGGTCACCATGTTCGGCCAGTTCCTGCTGGTGCTGTGGAAGCTCATCGCGCACACCGTCGGCGGGGCCGCCCGCGCCGTGGGCCGCAGCGCCCGCGACCTGGACCCGGACCTGCGCCGGGACGGGGCCGGCCTGCTGCTGCTGGCGGCCGGGATGCTGGTCGCCGCGGCCGTGTGGTGGGAGAGCGCCGGCCCGCTGCCGGAGTACACCCGCCTGGTGGTGGTCGGCGCGTTCGGGACGTTCTCGCCGATCCTGCCGCTGCTGTTCCTGCCGCTGGCGATCCGCCTGATGCGCACCCCGGGCGCGTCCCGGGAGGGCGACGCCGGGCGGCTGTTCATCGGCACCAGCGCGATCATGCTGGGCCTGCTGGGCCTCATCCACATCGCGCACGGCATCCCGCAGCCCTCCGAGGGGCTGGAGGCGCTCCAGGACGCGGGCGGCCTCATCGGGTTCGTCGCCTCCGGGCCGCTCAGCGCCGTCATCACCCCCTGGCTGACCGGGGTGCTGCTGGCCCTGGTGCTGGTGTTCGGGATCCTCGTGGTCACCTCCACCCCCATCCGGCGCATCCCCGAGCGGCTGCACACGCTGTTCGGCGCCCTCATGGAACGCGACACCGGCCCGGACTCCGGCATCGGCATCCTGGGCGCCGAACCGGAGGCCAAGCCCGCCCGCAAGCGCCGCCCCCGCAAGAAGGCGGCGGACGCGGCGGCCGCCGAGACCGTCGCGGGCGATCACGAGCGCCCCTACGACAGCCCGGTCCTGCCCGAGGAGCCCGTCGCCCCGGCGCTCACCGACGAGGAAGAGGAGGCGGCGGCGCAGGCCGCGGCCGGCAAGGGCGGCAAGAAGGGCCGCGCGAAGATCGCCGTCCCCGACCCCACCCCGGCGCCCGCCGTCACCGAGCAGCTCACCCTCCCCTCCCGGGTGGTGGAGGGCGACTACGAGCTGCCCCCGCCCGTCATGCTCAAGCCGGGCAGCCCGGTCAAGCCGCGCACCAAGGCCAACGACGACGTGGTGGACGCGCTCACCGGCGTGCTCACCCAGTTCGGCATCGACGCCGAGGTCACCGGGTTCACCCGGGGCCCGACGGTCACCCGCTACGAGATCGAACTGGGCCCGGCCGTCAAGGTCGAGAAGGTCACCGCGCTCACCAAGAACATCTCCCTGGCGGTCAAGAGCGCCGACGTGCGCATCCAGTCGCCGATCCCCGGCAAGTCCGCGATCGGCGTGGAGATCCCCAACACCGACAAGGACATCGTCAGCCTGGGCGACGTGCTCGGCTCCCCGGCGGCCACCTCCGACGACCACCCCATGCTGGTGGGGCTGGGCAAGGACATCGAGGGCAGCAACGTCGTCGCCAACCTGGCGAAGATGCCGCACGTGCTGGTCGCCGGCGCCACCGGCGCGGGCAAGTCCACCTGCATCAACGGGCTCATCACCTCGCTGATGATGCGGGCCGCCCCCGACGAGGTGCGGATGATCCTGGTCGACCCCAAGCGGGTCGAGCTGACCATGTACGAGGGCATCCCGCACCTGATCACACCCATCATCACCAACCCCAAGCGGGCCGCCGAGGCCCTGCAATGGGTGGTGGGGGAGATGGACCGCCGCTACGACGACCTGGCCGCCTCCGGCTACCGCCACGTCGACGACTTCAACGCCGCCGTGCGCACCGGGGAGCTCACCGCACCCCTGGGCAGCGAGCGGGTGTACGAGCCCTACCCGTACCTGCTGGTGATCGTGGACGAGCTGGCCGACCTGATGATGGTCGCCCCGCGCGACGTCGAGGACTCGGTCGTGCGCATCACCCAGTTGGCCCGGGCCGCCGGGATCCACCTGGTGCTGGCCACTCAGCGGCCCAGCGTCGACGTCGTCACCGGCCTGATCAAGGCCAACGTGCCCTCCCGGCTGGCGTTCGCCACCTCCAGCCTCGCCGACAGCCGGGTCATCCTCGACCAGCCCGGCGCGGAGAAGCTGGTGGGCAAGGGCGACGCCCTGTTCCTGCCGATGGGGGCGGGCAAACCGATCCGCCTACAGAACGCCTGGGTGTCGGAGAAGGAGATCCGGGCGATCGTCGACCACTGCAAGAAGCAGGCCGAGCCCAGCTACCGCGAGGACGTCGCGGTCGCCGACACCAAGAAGAAGGAGATCGACGAGGAGATCGGCGACGACCTGGACCTGCTGTTGCAGGCCGTCGAGCTGGTGGTCACCACCCAGTTCGGATCGACCTCGATGCTCCAGCGCAAGCTGCGCGTCGGCTTCGCCAAGGCGGGCCGTCTGATGGACCTCATGGAGAGCCGCGACGTCGTCGGCCCCAGCGAGGGCTCCAAGGCCCGCGACGTGCTCGTCACCCCCGACGACCTCCCCGCCGTCCTCACCGACATCCGCGGAGGCTAGGGCGTGTCCGACCGCTGTGCGACACCGCCGAGCCTGCGGGGCAGGGCAGGGTAGGGGCGCCTGCGCTCGTCGTCGTGCGGGAGATCGCCCGGCGGCCGCCCGTGTCCTTCGGCGCAGGCGCCGAGCCGCACGAGGGCATCCGCCGAATACGCCCTAGGTGTACCGACCACAGACGTTAGGAACGCCCACCCCGGCTGACACACGACAAGAGGGCCTCCGGTATCGGTGTGGATTGCGAGATCTGCACCGCTGACCGGAAGGCCCTCGATGGCTCACACTACCCACGCCAACGCCGAACTCACACCCGCAGGCCGCCTCGCGTTGGCCCGCTGCGTGGTCGAGGACGGCTGGCCGCTACGCCGAGCCGCTGAACGCTTCCGGACCAGCGTCAGCACCACCGAACACTGGACCGCCCGCCACCGCCCCCAACGGGCGGCCTGACGGCCCCGGACCCGTCCCCGAGGACGTCCGCGCCGGGCCTTCGGAACCCCGCCGGCGCCCTCACCCCCTCCGGGTGGCGAAGTGGTCCAGGACGGCGCGGAGCAGGGCGGTGTCCAGGGCCAGGCCGTCCAGGGCGGCCTCGGCCCGGTCGCGGTGTTCGGCGAGCAGGCGCGCGGCGGTGACGCGGCCGTGCGCGGTGGCCAGGGTGGGCCGGTCGGCGTCGGGCCCGGCCAGCAGGTCCGAGCGGACCCGCCGCACGATCCCGGCGTGGTGGGCGTAGGCGGTCAGCAGGTCCACCTCGTGCTCGGGCAGGCCCAGCAGGATCGCGGTCGGGGCCAGCGCGACCTCGATCTCCGTCGAGGCGGTCAGCGCGTACACCTCCAGGAACCCCGCCGGGTCGGCGGGCGCCTCGCCGCGGGCCAGCGCCCTGTCCAGGTGGCGGCCCCGGCACAGGCGCTCGGGGCCCAGCAGCGCGCCCATCCGGGCCATCGCCCCTACCACCCGCTCGGGCGGGTGCGTCGCGGCCAGCCGCGCCATGAGCCCGTACCCGCCGGAGACCAGAGCGATCCCGGCCAGGTGGGAGGCGCGTTCGTCGAAGGCCAGGCTCCCGGTGTGGAACAGCTCCACCGCGGCCACCAGCGGCGCCAGCGGTTCGGGGTCCACCGCCGCGCCCTCGACCAGCATCAGCGCCAACGCCGGGCGCAGCGGCCCCTCGGGTCCGTCGGGGGAACGGGACGGTACCCCGCGCGGGCCGCGGGCGCCGTTGCCCGCGGCGTGCCGGGTCAGGGCGGCGTCGACGAACACGGACCGGTCGGCGGCGAAGGTGCGCGGGTCGGTCGCCCCGGTCGGCCGGACCTCCTCGCGCCCCGTCCCGGCCGTTCCGGTCAGTGCGTTGCGCCGGGGCGGCCGGGCGGCCGAGCGCAACAGGGCCTCGATCTCCGGCGTCACCCGGTGCACCTCCAGCAGTTCCTCCACCCGGCCGCCCCACCGGGCCAGGTGGTCGGCCAGCCGGGCTGCGCCGTGCCGGGCCAGGGCGTCGGCCACCCCGGCGTCGCCGTCGAACACCGTCGCGACCAGGTGGGCCTCGGCGGCGAAGAGGTCGTGCAGCGGGTCGCCGTCCAGGTCCTGCGGGGCCAGGGTGAACGTGGTGAGGCGGCCGGTCACCGCGTCCCGCACCCGGTTGAGCAGGTCGTGCCGGAACCGGGTGGCCAGCGCCGCGGCCAGGTGCGGCCGGAGCAGGTCCGCCGGGGGGTTGCGGCGGCCCAGCAGGGTGGCGGCGATCGCGCCCGCGCCGGTCTCCAGCACCGCGTCGGCGAGCAGGGTGTCCCCGCCGTCGCGGACCGCGTCCTCGCGGGTGCGCCGCTCGGCCCGGGCGCGGGCCAGGTACATGACCTCGGTGGCCCGGTACAGGGCCCGGTGCCCGGTGAAGGGGAAGCCGTCCAGCAGCAGCACGTGGGCGGTGTGCAGCTCCTCGGCCAACGGGTCGTCGGGCACCCCCTCGGCGGGCTCGGACTCGGTCAGCAGGTGCGGCAGCAGCCGGTGGTGTGCGTCGTGCCGGGCGTGCGCGGGCAGGTCGATGACCGCCTGGGCGACGGCCAGGGCGTACGCGCCCGGCACGACCCGCCGCAGGTGCGCCGCCGTGGTGTCGTCGTCCTCGCCGAGGGTGTCGTGGGAGGCCACGGCCAGCACCCCGCCGATGGTCCGGGCGGCCCGGTCCATGGCCCCGGCGGCGATCGCCTCCTCGGGCAGCGCGGCGTACAGCCGGGCCATCCGCTCGCGCAGCGTCCCCAGGCCGGGGACCCGGCGCAGGGAGGCGCTGAACCGGACCCGGTCCAGTGCGATGCCGACGCCGTCGACCGGTGCGGGGACCGCGGGCAGGGGCAGCCGGCGCGGGTCGGCGGTGAGCCGGTCCAGGACCCCGGGGGAGGGGACCTCGCCCAGGGCGAGCGCGTGGCGGCGCAGGGCGCGCCGGCGCAGCCGCGCCTGCTCGGCGGTCCGTGCGGCCCCGGGGTCCAGGCCGCGGCGCAGCCGGTTCAGCAGCGGGCGCCGTTCGAGGACCTCGGGCAGGTGCGAGGACCACCGGTACACGTGTGCGGCGATGTCGCCGGAATGGGCGCCGCTCCAGGAGCGGAACGCGTCGAGGGCGTCGCGGGCGGCGTCGACCGGTGCGTCGCCCGCGAGTTCGGCGGCGGAGAAGTGCTGGGGCATCGTGAGGTCTCGGGGGAGAGGGGCGGGGGATCCAAGATCATCGCAGACACGGGCCCGGGGACAAGGGGATGACCGTATCCGGACGAAAATTCTGGCCGTAATTCTGTCCGATTTGGCGGGATCTTGGGGGCTTCATGGGGTGTGGTGGCCTGCGTGTCGCGCGCCGGGAGCGGCAGAGTGGACTCAGTCAGATACATATAGTCGCGAGGGGAGTGCGTATGGCGACGATCGGACACACACTGTCCGCCGCCCGCGTCGCGGCGGGATTCACGGTCGCCGACCTCAGCGCCCGTACACGCATCCGGGAACCGGTACTCCGGGCGATCGAGGAGGAGGACTTCGTCCCCTGCGGCGGGGACTTCTACGCACGCGGCCACATCCGGGGCCTGTGCCGGGCCCTGCGCCTGGACCCGGTGCCGCTGCTGGAGGAGTTCGACCGCGAGCACGCCGGCCGCCGGGGC
>NZ_JASFDV010000085.1 GCF_030766825.1 Nocardiopsis sp. CC223A | reverse complement strand
ACGAAGAGCCCGTCCACCTCGGCCGCCAGGGCCGGGGCCGGGGCGCGCAGGTCCCGCTCCCAGCGGGCGCTGTCCGCCGGTTCCCCGGAGCGGGCCGTCACCACCCACAGCTCCGCGGGCAGGCCCGCCTCGGCGGCGGCCAGCGACGCCGCCGAACCGCCCTCCAACAGGCGCAGCAGCAGGGCGGTGTCCCGGGCGGTGGTGGACCGCTCCTGATCGGCCAGGGTCTCGCGGTGCGCGGTGATCAGACGGCCGCGCACCGCCTCGGCCCAGTCCTCGTACAGCTCGCGCATGTCGAGCAACTGCTCGGCACCCACCCCCTGGGCGCGGGCGACCTCCCTGGACCGTGCCCAGATCGCGCGTTCGGCGATGTGGATGGCGGCCAGTACCGCCTCCACCGGGATGCCCTGTAGGGCCCGGGTCACCCCGAGCTCCTGGACGAAGTCCAGCTCGGCCTCGGTGGGGCCGCGCCGGGCCGCCACCGCCCGGGTCGCGGCCAGCAACAGCGCCCGGGTGTGCGCGCTCATGTCACCCGGGGTGAGCGCGGCCAGCTCACGTATCGACCCGCGGACACCGGCCACGGTCGCCGACAGCAGCCGGTCGTCGGCCACCACCTGTTCGATGACGGCGACGACCCCACCCCAGTCCCCCCGCGCGTCCATCGGTGCCTCCTCGTGTACCCCGTCGGATTGTGGCGGACCACAACGCCGGTGGGCAAGAGTGTGCCCGTGGCCATGTCCTGCGGCCAGGAAGCCGCCTACGATTGGTCCTGCGCACAAGCCCTGCATCCGGTCGGTCGGTGTGCGGCGACGGCCCCCTCCCCGAACAGGGCCGCGCCCCGGAGGTCCCCGGCCTCTCCCCGAGCACACCGGCCCACGGTCTCCCCGTCGGCACCCGGTCCCCTGACCCGGACCCGGTGTCGGCGGGGCAGCCCTCCGGAGAACCGCGGCGCCCGCCGAACCTGGGAGGGCCCGGCGGGCGCCGCACCCCGCCCCCGAGGAGGCTCCCGATGAGTGTGTCGTACCGCAGCGGGCCCGGCCGCCGAGCCGCGCTCCGAGCAGTGCGCGCCGTATCCCGGCGCACACGACCCGTCCACGGCCCGGGAGTGCCCGGCCCGGACGCCCGCAACCCCGGGGAGGCGGGGTGAGCCGCCCCCGCGTCGCCGTGATCGGGGCCGGGGCGGCGGGTCTGGCCGCCGCCAAGGCCCTGCTGGACCGCGGCCTGGAACCGGTCGTCCACGAACGCGGCGAGCGCCCCGGCGGGCTGTGGGTGCGTGCGGACCCCGACTCCCCGGCCTATGCCTCCCTGCACCTCAACACCAGCCGGGGGCGCACCGAGTTCGCCGCCTTCCCCATGCCGCGGACGTGGCCGGACTACCCGTCGGCGGACCTCGTGGCCGGATACCTCGCCGACTACGCCGACGCCTTCGGGGTGACCGGGCGCATCCGGTTCGGCACCACCGTCACCTCGGTGGAGCGCACGCAGGACGGCCGCTGGGAGGTCGCCACCGACCGGGGCGCCGACCACTACGACGCGGTCGTCGTCGCCAACGGGCACAACCGCGAGCCCCGCATGCCCGCCGCGACCTACCCGGGCGACTTCTCCGGCGTCCACATGCACGCCCACGCCTACCGCGACCCCGAGCCGTTCCGGGACCGCCGGATCCTGGTCGTCGGCATGGGCAACTCCGCCATGGACATCGCCGTCGACGCCTCCCACGTCTCCCGCGGGCCGGTCCTGCTCTCCGCCCGCCGCGGCGTCCACATCGTGCCCAAGTACCTGTTCGGACGGCCCTCCGACGCCGCCGGCGGGGCACTGGCGGCGCTGCCCTGGCGCATCCGCCAGGCCGTCGCCCAGACCATGCTGCGGCTGGCCGTGGGCCGCCCCCAGGACTACGGGCTGCCCGCCCCCGCCGGAGGGCTGCTCCAGAACCACCCCACCATCAGCGACACCGTCCTGAGCCGCCTCACCCACGGCGAGATCACCGCCCGCCCGGGCATCGTGCGCTTCGAGGGCGACCGGGCGGTGTTCGCCGACGGGCGCAGCGACGTCGTCGACATCGTGGTCTGGGCCACCGGCTACCGCGTCACCCTCCCCTTCCTCGGCGAACGCTGGACCGGCCCCGACCCGGAGCGCCTGCCCCTGTACAAGCGGGTGTTCCACCTGGACGACCCGAGTCTGGCGTTCGTCGGCCTCATGCAGTCCACCGGCGCCGCCCTGCCCGTCGTGGAGGCCCAGGGCGAACTGGTCGCCGCCCACCTGGCGGGGGAGTACGCCCTGCCCGACCCGGCCGGGTGCCGCCGCGCCGTCGCCCGCGACCTGCGGGCCGCCACCGCCCGCTGGGGCGACAAGCGCCCCATGATGCGGGTGGACTTCGACCGCTACGTCGCCGACCTGTCCCGCGAACGCGCCGCCGGGGCCGAGCGCCTGGCCGCCCGCCCCGAACGCGCCTTCACGCCCGTCCGCGCCCGGGAGGACACCCGATGAGCCGACCCCTGCGCGACCTGCTGTCCGGCGGCCGCCGCGACCCCCGTGGCCTGCGTGTCCTGGCCACCGGTGCCTCGGGCACCTTCGGCCGGGCCCTGTGCACCCGGCTGCGCGCCGCGGGCGCGCGGGTCATCGGTCTGGACGCCCGCCCCCGCGAGGACGACCCCGTCGAGGTCATCGCCTGCGACATCACCGACGACGCCGCGGTCCCCGCCGCCGTCGCGGAGGCACTGTCCCGGCTGGACGGGCTCGACCTGCTGGTCAACAACGCCGGGGTCGGCGGGCCCGCCCCGGCCGAGCTGCCCCCGGGCGCCGAGGCCCGCCGCCAGTTGGACGTCAACCTGCTCGGAGCCTGGCGGGTCGGCGCCGCCTGCGTGGACGCCCTCGTCGAGTCCCGCGGCCGGGTGGTCGTGGTGGCCTCGCGCATGGCCGTCATGCAGTTGCCCCTGGCCGCCGCCTACGGGGCCTCCAAACGCGCGCTCGTCGCCTACGCCGACGCCCTGCGCCTGGAACTGGCCCCGCACGTGACGGTCACCTGCGTCTACCCGTCCATGGTGCGCAGCCCCATCCACGACTCGACCGCCCGGGCGGGGCTGTCCCTGGAGGGGATGAGCACCTACGAGAGCCTCGACGGGGTCGTGGACACCGTTCTGCTGGCGGGGTTGTCGCGCCGCCCCCGCCGGGACCTGCCGACCACCCGCCGGGGCGCGGTCGAGTTCTTCCTGGCCCGGCACCTGCCGACGGTCACCGACCGGATCATCGCCCGCACCCTGGCGGCCCGCGCCCGCTCCGGCGCCTTCGCCGGGGCCGAACCCGCCCGCGGCGTGGTCCGGCGCACCGCGCCGCCCGAGGCGCGCTGATACCGTGCGTGCATGGCCAAGCCCTACAGTGACGCCCTGATCGCCGACGGCCCGCTGCTGTTCATCTCGGGC
Organism: Nocardiopsis sp. CC223A; assembly: GCF_030766825.1. Taxonomy (GTDB): domain Bacteria; phylum Actinomycetota; class Actinomycetes; order Streptosporangiales; family Streptosporangiaceae; genus Nocardiopsis. The sequence continues at coordinate 25,722 of NZ_JASFDV010000085.1, read as the reverse complement.
CAGGTCCCCGTGGGCCCCGACGGAGAGGTCGCCGGGGACATCGGCGGCCAGACCCGGCAGGTCCTGAGCAACATCGAGGAGATCCTCGCCCGCCACGGCGCGGACCTCACCCACGTGGTGCGGCTCACCTACTACCTGCGCCACATCAGCGACCTGGACGAGTTCCGCTCCGCGCTCCTGTCCCACCTGCCCGACGGGCACCGGCCCACCGCGACCCTGGTGGAGGTGAGCGCCCTCATCGACCCCACCTACCACGTGGAGATCGACGGCGTCGCCTGCCTGCCCCGCCGGTGAACCCGCTGGAGGGCTTCGCCGCCCACCTGTCGGGCGAGCTGGGCCGCTCCCCGCACACCGTGCGCGGCTACCTCGCCGACCTGCGGTCCCTGCTGGCGGACCTGGAGGAGCGCGGCCTGGAGATCGGCGACCTCGACGTGCCGGTGGTGCGCGCCTGGCTGTCCCGCGCCCGCGACCAGGGCGCGGGCCGGTCCACGGTCGCCCGCCGGGTGGCCGCCGTCCGCGCCTTCACTCGCTACCTGCACCGCGAGGGCGTGCTCGCCGCCGACCCGGGCCCGCGCCTGTCCGCCCCGGCCCAACGGCGCACACTGCCCACCGTCCTGGACGAGGCACAGGCCGAGGCCGCGCTGTCGCACCCGGTGGACGGCACCCCGGTGGGCACCCGCCGCCGCGCCGTGGTCGAGCTGCTCTACGCCACGGGTGTGCGCGTCGCCGAGCTGTGCTCCCTGGACGTGGACGACGTCGACCGCGCCCGCAACACCGTGCGCGTCGTCGGCAAGGGCGACAAGGAGCGCACCGTCCCGGTGGGCGCCCCGGCCCTGGACGCCCTGGACGACTGGCTCGCCACCGGCCGCCCGGCCCTGGCCGCCCCCGCCAGCGGCCCGGCCCTGTTCCTGGGCGTGCGCGGCGGCCGCCTGGACGTGCGCCGCGCCCGCGAGGACGTCCACGCCCACCTGGGCACCGCGGGCCTGGACGCCGCCCCGCACGACCTGCGCCATAGCGCCGCCACCCACCTGCTCAACGGCGGCGCCGACCTGCGCAGCGTCCAGGAGTTCCTGGGCCACGCCAGCCCCCGCAGCACGCAGATCTACACCCACGTCTCCGTCGACCGCCTCCGCGACGTCTACCGCCGCTCCCACCCCCGCGCCTGATCGCCCCACGGGTACCTCGCCCCGCCTCTGGCCAGGGAGTCCTGCCGACGCACTGCACTGCACCGCACCGACACCCGTCGGCAGCGCCCCCGCCCGGGACGACGGCGACGGCTTCCGACTGCTCTTCCCTGTGGTCCCCGTCGGCGGAGACGTTTCCGGTCAGGAAGTCTCTCCGGTCCGCTTTCTCTGCTGTACCTCCCACCGGAGGAACTGCGCACGCAGCATCAGGGAGCACAACCCCACCGCCCACGCCACGGTCGTCGGCAGGGCGGCGGCCACCGCCGCCGTCAGCCGTTCCTCCCCGTACAGCCCGCCCTCCGGTGGTGGCTCCATGAACAGCAGGCGGTACACGACGACCGTGCCCACCACGGCGAGGAACAGCCCCACGAGGGCTCCGGCCGCCAACACCCCGCCGGGCCGTTCCACCAGGGGAGGCCTGCGTGCGGGCATCCTCGCGCTCTCCGGTCGACTCACGACTTCCCTTCCTCCAGGTCCTCGGCCACCCGCCCCCGTGGTCGGCTGAGCCGTTCCCGGAAGAGGAAGGCGTTGACCGCCACCGACCCGGCGATGGCCGTCGGCACGGCCACCAGCACGGCCTTGCCCGCCTGGGTAACACGCTGTCTGTTGCAGAGTTCGCCGGTGTAGTTGCCCACTTGGTCGGACTGCATGTCGTGGTCGCCGCCGGGCACCGGGAAGACGTTCCATACCGGGAAACATGCGTGCGTGCTGTCCCCGGTCCATGTTCTTGGGACAGGAAACATCAGCAGAGATATGAGGATGGCGACGCCAACGAGGCAGGTGAGTGCCCCGCATATAGCGATAAACCACGGACGGAAGGCCGGGTGGTGGACGAGCGGCTTTCGCGTGATGTTCACCTTTGCCATTATTTTTTACTCTTGCCCTTCGTGGCTTCTCTCGTTTTTATTGTTTCTGTCGGCTTCTATTTTGTTCAGGATTTTTTGGTGCCTTCGGAGCAAGAGAAAGGTTGACCCGATGGAGCCGGAAATCGCTGTTGGTGCGGTGACGATGAGAGCTGTTCCCATCCGCTCTCGGCGGAGCTCCTCGCAGGCGTCCTCCTGTTTTGATCTCCATTCCGATGAGATTTCTTCATTATCTTCTTCGTATGCGGAATTTTCGCCGAGGGTGCTGATGCATGCCACCGTTCCGTGGGTTTCGGTCTCCAAGGAGGGTGGGCCCAACAGCAGGTGCAGGACGATCCCGAACCCCGCGGCTCCGAGGAAAAGGAAGAGCAGGCCGGCGGTCAGGTAGGCGGCCTGTGGTTCGGGACGTCCGTCGCTCCAGGCTCCGGTTGCGTCATGGCTCATATGAGCGTGCCTCCGATGTGTTCCAATCGGGGGATTCCTCCGAAGAACGCCGCTGAGGGCAGCGCCCTGCGCGAACCCGGCGCCAGAGGCGTTCCATGGTGGAGAACTTGATCGATTCCGTGTTGGGTCTCTACGACAGGTAGGACCCGGTGAGGGAAAGCACGGTACCTTACAACCGATTCACGCCTTTCCTTCGCCCGTCTCCACCATTTGTTCTCGTGATCTGCTCAGTCGTCCCCGGAACAGGAAGGCATTGGCGGTCACCGACCCGGCGATGGCCGTGGGTACGGCCACCAACACGGCCTTGCCTGTCTGGGTCACGCGCTGTCTGTTGCAGAGGTCGCCGGTATGACTGCCGACCCGGTCGTATTGCAGGTCGTAGCCTTCGGTGGCGGAGAAGACGTTCCACACCGGGAAGCATTCGACCGGGTTGTCGGCGTCCGGGAAACGGACGGAGGGCAGGGTCAGTATCACCAGGAGGGTTACGACGCCGATGAGGCAGGCGAGTGCCCCGCACGCCGCGGTGAACCACAGCCGGAAATCCGGATGTCCGATAAGAGGTTCTCTTATGGAATTCGATGCTTGATCTTCGTTCATGAATATTTCCTTGCTCTATTTTTCGGGCTTGATGTCTGTGCGGGCCACTATTTCTTCGATGTCGCTTGGGCTATCAACCCGCAAGCGCTCGACTATGTCGTCATACCGGGCCTGATGTTGTCCGGTGTAGGTCTGGGTGAATTCGTATGCCGAGATGCTCGTGTCCTCCATTGGAATATCATTATTCTTCAGGGTGTCCTCCATGCGTGAATCCATGGTGGAGAGATCTCTGGAGTAGATCTCATGGGTACCGAGTGCGACTCGCTCTTCGCCTCCTTCGTCGATGATCATCAGATCATCGATGTCTTCCAGTGTGAGATCGGAATCCCCGGATTCGACAAGCTGGCTGATTAGGTACAGCGAGGCGCTGCGTCTCACCTCATTTTCAGATGTCCATCCTTGGTCATGGGGCTGCGCGTAATCCCCGATGTCCGCTTGGATATCCTCGTCAATGTTTGCTTTGATCTCGTTCTTTATGATCATTTCCAGGAGATCGGATCCGAGTGCGCCCATGGGGTGGAGGCTGGTCGGTGTCTTCGCGGTCCGAAGCAGCATCTCGCTGACCATCATGGCGGCTTCACGTTCCCGAGCTGCTTGCTCTTCGGCTGCTTGGTCGAGGTTCGCGGTTCGGTTCATGGCTTCATTCTGGATGGCTGTATCCAAAAGAGCCTGGAGTGTTCCGTTTTCTGTCCCTGCTGTGTGCGGGCTGTCCGGGTCGATATTCTCGAAACTGAGATTGTCCAGAATCTGTGCCTCGACCGAAGCGATCATTCGAACAGCGGATTCCTCGTCTCCGGCGATGTACTGCATGAATCTCGCTCGCGCGGCTTCGTCTATGTTCAAGTGGTCGGTTTCGCCTCCGATATACTCGTAGGCCTTTGGGTCTGTTTCTGCTCCGAAGTCATCGATATAAGTATGGAAAATTTCAAAGAATGCTTCAGCGACCTCTGGGTTGATCTCAGTGAATGAAACCTTTGGTTTGTCGATGTTGCTGGGTGATGTTTGCCCGTCTTGTTCCTCAAACTCGATGCCGATGAGCTCCATATAGGTGTCGTTGTCGGCGGTCATCGCCTCGATCAGGTTCGCCGTGGAATCACCGGCCAGTTGCTGTTGCCTCGGGTCGTCGCTGTTGGCGTACTCGGCGATCCAGTCCGTCAGTCCGCTCACGGCGGCGCCGTCGTCGTCCCAGTCGTGCGCGTAGAGGTCGGGCAGGAACTCCGCGAGGTCGATCGCCCCGTGGGCCGGGTGGGAGTACGGGTTGCCGTTGGTGGTCTCCCCGGTGAGGATCACCGCGTTGGCCTCAGGGTTGCGCGTGGACACGTTGAGGATGTCCTGGAAGACCTCGTCATGGCCGGGGGAGTTGTAGTACTCCAGGTCCAGCGCCTCTCCCACGGTGACCGTGAGGTGGGCGGAGAAGGCCGTGCCGCCGCGCATCGGCTGACCTTCCAGGCCCGGAGCGGCGTTGAGGGCGTCGGCCAGCAGCCCGAGCTGCCCGGCCCAGTTGTTGTTGAGCCGTCCTTCTTCGTTCCCGTAGGGCCCCCGTCCCTCGTACTGGGGTTCCCAGTAGTCGCTCGGGCCCTCCACGAGCATGCGGACGCTCTCCGGCAGACGGTCGTAGCCGCCTCCCAGGCCGCCGTCGGACAGGGTGAGGATGCCGCCGCCCAGCGCCCCCAGCAGTTCGTCGCGGTGGTCGTCGAGGTCCGGGTTGTCCTGGATCTGCCCCACCAGGCTCGTGAACGTGCCGTCCTCGGACTGCTCCTCCAGCTCCGCGTAGAAGTCCTCCAGGTAGTCGATCTGGTCCGGGCGGAGCGTGGAGGTCCCGTTGCGCTGGCCGTCGAGGGCCAGCGCGTTGAGCATCGCGAGCTGTGCCATGAGGTGCTCGTAGTGGGCGTCGGGCGCCTTCTCACCGGTCAGATAGGGGAGGAGTTCCCTGGCGTGTTCCTCGGCGTTGCCGACGGTGGCCGGATAGTAGACGTACTGGCGGGTCGCGTTGTAGGCGGCGAATCCCAGGAACCCCGCGTCGATGAGTTCGCGCAGACTGGCCACGGTGGGCCCCGCGGCCAGGTTGGCGGAGTTGTCCTCGGCCTGCTCCTCCAGGGTGGTCCAGTACCCGTCCGCCCGGCCGTTCAGGTCTTCCGCCTTGAGCCTGCGGGCCTCCACGATCGCGTAGTCGTCCGCGTCGGCGAAGCCGAAGTTGCTGCGCAGCGCGGCGTCCCACTCCTCCTGGAGTCCGGCGATGTTCTGCTGGTAGCGGTCGACCTCCGCGCTCCACTTGCCCAGGAGCCCCTGGACGTGGAAGCAGGCGGTGATCGCCTCCGACCAGGCCGTCTGGTTCTCCGAGGCCGTGGCGTGGATGTCCGCGGCGACCAGGTCGGTGAACTCCTTCGCGGAGTCGTTGAAAAGGGAGTCGAGGTCGCCCGTCTTCCCGGTGATCCGGGAGACGAGGTCCAGCGCGTCCGAGGCGATCTCGTCGAGCCGGCCCGGGTCGACGTCGCATTCCTGGGGGGAGAAGTACACGTGTGTTCCCTCGGTCGGAGGTGTCAGTAGAAGTTGATGGGGCGGCCCAGGGGCGAGCCCGCCTCGCTGAAACCGTCGCCGCTGTCGACATCGGTGTGGGAGGCCTCGGCCGCACCCGCCTGGACGTTCTCGGCCAGGGACAGGCCGTGCTCCTCCACCTTGGCGATCGCCTCGGCCTGCTCCTCGCCGTAGGCCTCCCAACCGGTGACCTCGGGTTCGTGGTCGCAGGCGGACTTGGCGGCATCGAGCACGGCCTTGAAGTCCTCTCCCAGGCCGATGAAGTCCGCGGCGTAGGACTCGGCGGTGTTCCCGCTCTGGTAGGCGTCGCGGGCGTTGACGCCGACCTCGTGTCCGGACATGAACTCCCTCTTTGTTTCCGCTGTGTTTCGTGTAGGAAAATTCTTGGAGAGAAAGGGTTGAGCGGGCTTTTCTCCAGCAAAAGGAAAATAGCGGACGGGTGTGATCGGGCGGTCACGGGGAGCGGGGGAGGAGGCGGACCGGGACCGTGCCCAGGAGGGAGAGCGGGTCGAGGTAGTCCGGGCCGCGGAGCAGGCCCCAGTGGAGGCAGGCGCGCTCCGGGCAGTGCCGGGGCGTGGCGGCGACGGTGCCGATGACCTGGCCGTTCGTCACCGGGTCGCCGCGGGCGAGGTCGGTCTCCACCGGGAGGTAGGTGGTGCGCAGGTCGCCGTGGGAGATCGACACCACCGGGGTGTTCGCGACCGTTCCGGCGAAGTGGACGTGTCCGGAACCGGCCGCGAGGACGTCCTGGCCGGGCTCGGCTGCCAGGTCCGCGCCGCGGTGGCCGGGCAGCCAGGGGCGTTCGGGCGGGTCGAAGGGCCGCAGCACCCGCGGGGGCGGGTCCAGCGGCCAGCGCCAGGTGGTGTCGGCGGCCGCAGGGGGAGAAAGGGGGAGGGAGAGCAGGAGGAGAAGGACGGAGAGGAGGAGCAGGAGGTTTCGCACCCTTCCAGGGTCGCCGCCGCGGCCCCGGAGGTCATGGCTTTTCCGGGACCTGTGGACAACCCCGGGCCCCGTCCCCCGCGCAGGTCCGGCCCGTTCCCCGCGGAGGATAGAATCATCTGTGGCCCACCGGGCCGAACACACTACGCACGTCCACCAGCCTCCCTCCGGAGGGGTCGTACCCACGGTCCACACCGCCTCGGCGGAGTGGCGGTACGGCCGGGGCGTCAGGAACAACCGAAGGCGGGGAGCCCTATCCCCGCCACCACTAGGAGGACCTGTCATGGCCACAGTCGTGACGACCCGCCAGCTCCTGGAGAGCGGCGTCCACTTCGGGCACCAGACCCGTCGCTGGAACCCGAAGATGAAGCGCTTCATCCTCACGGAGCGCAACGGCATCTACATCATCGACCTCCAGAAGTCGCTGGCGCACATCGACCGCGCTTACGAGTTCGTCAAGCAGACGGTCGCCCACGGCGGCACCGTCCTGTTCGTCGGCACCAAGAAGCAGGCGCAGGAGGCCATCGACGAGCAGGCCCGCCGCGTCGGCATGCCGTTCGTCAACCAGCGCTGGCTGGGCGGCATGCTCACCAACTTCTCCACCGTCCACAAGCGGCTGCAGCGCCTGAAGGAGCTGGAGGAGATCGACTTCGACGACGTCGCCGGCTCCTCGCTCACCAAGAAGGAGCTCCTCAACCTCCGCCGCGAGAAGGAGAAGCTGGAGCGCACCCTCGGCGGTATCCGCGACATGTCCCGCGTGCCCAGCGCCGTGTGGATCGTGGACACCAAGAAGGAGCACATCGCGATCAGCGAGGCCCGGAAGCTCAACATTCCGGTCGTCGCGATCCTCGACACCAACTGCGACCCGGACGAGGTCGACTACCCGATCCCGGGTAACGACGACGCCATCCGCAGTGTCAGCCTGCTGACCCGCGTGATCGCCGACGCCGTCGCCGACGGTCTGCTGACCCGCTCCGGCGCCGGTGAGCAGAAGGCCGCCGAGGAGCCGCTCGCCGAGTGGGAGCGCGAGATCCTCGAAGGCAAGGCCGAGACCGCCGACTCCGCCGACGTCCAGAAGGACCTCACCGAGGCTCCGGTCGAGACCCCCTCCGCCGAGGTCGAGGCCGCCATCGAGTCCGAGGCCCCCGCTGCCGAGGAGACCCCGGCCGCCGAGGTCGAGGCCGCCGTGGCCGAGTCCCCGGTCGCCGAGGCCGCCGCCGACGAGAAGCCGGCCTCCGAGTAACAGACGGTCCTCCGGGACCCACGACACCCCGGTGCCGCTCCGCCTCCGAGCGGGGCGGCCCGTGGGGTGTACGGACCGCTCACCCTCTGTACAGACTTCACTTCCAAGGGAATCCAACAGTCATGGCGAACTTCACCGCCGCGGACGTCAAGAAGCTGCGCGACATGACCGGCGCGGGCATGATGGACTGCAAGAAGGCCCTGACCGAGGCCGACGGCGACTTCGACAAGGCCGTCGAGGCTCTGCGCATCAAGGGCGCCAAGTCCGTCGACAAGCGCGCGGGCCGCACCGCCGCCCAGGGCACGGTCGTCCTCCGCCAGCAGGGCGAGGGCAAGGCCACCCTGATCGAGCTCAACTGCGAGACCGACTTCGTCGCCAAGAACGCCCAGTTCATCGAGCTGGCCGACCAGGTCGCCGACTTCGTCGCCGCCCAGGACAGCGACGACCTCGCCACCGTCGCCGCCGCCGAGATCGAGCCCGGGAAGACCCTCCAGGGCTACATCGAGGAGAAGAGCGCGATCATCGGCGAGAAGCTGGAGTTCCGCCGCTTCGCCAAGTTCGACGGCGCCTTCGTCTCCGCCTACCTGCACAAGTCCGACCCGGACCTGCCCCCGACCATGGGCGTCCTGGTCGAGCTGGACCAGGTGAACGAGGAGGTCGGCAAGGACCTCGCGCAGCAGATCGCCGCGATGGCCCCGCAGTACGTCTCCAAGGACGAGGTGCCGGCCGAGGTCGTCGAGAACGAGCGCCGCATCGCCGAGCAGACCACCCGCGAGGAGGGCAAGCCCGAGCAGGCGATCCCCAAGATCGTCGAGGGCCGCCTCAACGGCTTCTTCAAGGACGTGACGCTGCTCGGCCAGCCGTTCGTCAAGGAGAACAAGAAGACGGTCCAGCAGGTCGTCGACGCCGCCGGTGTGACGGTCAAGCGCTTCGCCCGCTTCAAGGTCGGCCAGGCCTAGGTTTTGACATGATGGAGGTGCCGGGGAGAACGCTCTCCCCGGCACCTTCGGTGGATATGGGCGGTTTCGGGGGGCATGACAGCCCACACCGCCCGCAGCAGGAGCACTCGGGGGACCCTGTGCCGCTCGGGGACGACAAGGGAGGCCACAGGCCGTGAACGCAGCGACGAACACCGAACCCGCCATGCACGACGCAGGTTGGAAGCGCGTGATGCTCAAGCTCTCCGGTGAGGCGTTCGCCGGCGGGGGCGGCCTGGGCATCGACCCGGAGGTCGTCCAGTACGTCGCCGAGTCCATCGCCGAGGCCGTGTCCGAGGGCATCCAGGTCGCGGTCGTGGTGGGCGGCGGCAACATGTTCCGCGGCGCCCAGCTCACCGAGGGCGGCATCGAACGCGGCCGCGCCGACTACATGGGCATGCTCGGCACCGTCATCAACTGCCTCGCCCTCCAGGACTTCCTGGAGCGCCTGGGCGTGGACACCCGCGTCCAGACCGCCATCCACATGAGCCAGGTCGCCGAGGCGTACATCCCCCGCCGCGCCGTGCGCCACCTGGAGAAGGGCCGTGTGGTCATCTTCGGCGCCGGACTGGGCGCCCCGTTCTTCTCCACCGACACGACCGCGGCCCAGCGCGCCCTGGAGATCGGCGCCCAGGCGGTCCTCAAGGGCACCCAGGTCGACGGGGTCTACGACTCCGACCCCCGGCGCAACCCGGACGCGGTCAAGTTCGACAAGCTCAACTACAACGAGGTCCTCACCCGCGGCCTCAAGGTCATGGACGCCACCGCCGTCAGCCTGTGCATGGACAACGGGCTGCCCATCGTCGTCTTCGACCTGATGAGCCAGGGCAACATCCTGCGCGCCGTCCGCGGTGAGAAGATCGGCACCATCGTCGGGCCGACCCCCGCCTGAGGCGGCCTCGGCGACACCCTCAAGCCACGCACACCACAGCCGAGAACCGGGAGCGCCCCATGATCGAAGAGACCCTCCTCGAAGCCGAGGAGAAGATGGAGAAGGCCGTCATCGTCGCGAAGGAGGACTTCGCGGCGATCCGCACCGGGCGTCCCACGCCGGCGACGTTCAACAAGATCACCGTGGACTACTACGGCGCGCCGACGCCGATCAACCAGCTCGCGTCCTTCTCGGTCCCCGAGCCGCGCATGGTGGTCATCTCACCGTTCGACGTCAACTCCCGGACCTCGATCATCAACGCCATCCGCAACAGCGACCTCGGCGTCAACCCGTCCGACGACGGCCAGGTCATCCGGGTCGTCTTCCCGGACCTGTCCGAGGAGCGCCGCAAGGAGTACGTGAAGGTCGCGCGCACCAAGGGCGAGGACGCCAAGATCTCGATCCGCAACGTCCGCCGCCGCGCCAAGGACGCCTTCGAGAAGGCCGTCAAGGCGGGCGAGGTCGGCGAGGACGAGGCCCACCGTGCGCAGGCGGAGCTGGACGAGCTGTCCCACAAGTACGTCGGTTCCGTCGACGAGCTCCTCAAGCACAAGGAATCGGAACTCCTTGAGGTCTAGCCGGTGACGACTCCTTCCAGCGGCTCCGGAGGCGATGACCACTCGCCGGAGCACAGACCCGACGACGCTCAGCAGGTCGGCCCCGGTGACGCCGGGGCCGACAAGGCCGCCGGTCAGCGCTTCGTGCTGCACAAGCCGGGGGGTGAACCGGTCAAGACCGGCCGCAACCTCCCGGTGGCCATCGCCAGCGGGTGCCTTCTGGGCGCGCTGGTCTTCTTCTCGGTCTTCCCCTGGCCCGCGCTGTTCACGATCATCACCTCCCTGGGGGTGCTGATCGGCATGCGCGAGCTCAACCGGGCGTTCGCCAGCAAGGGGATGGACGTCGCGGTGGCCCCCCTGGCCGTCGGCGGCGTCGCCATGCAGTCCGCCGCCTACTTCGGCGGCCCCGAGTGGCTGCTGGGGACCACCGCCCTGACCGCGATCGCCGCCCTGGTGTGGCGGTTGCGGGGCGGGGCGGACGGGTTCGTCGCCGACACCTCGGCGAGCATGTTCACCCTGGCCTACCTGCCGTTCCTGCTGGCAACGTGGATGCTGCTGATCGCCCACCCCGAGGACGGCCAGCAGCGCCTGGTGACGTTCATCGTGGTGACGATCTCCAGCGACATCGGCGGCTACTTCGCCGGGATCCTGCTGGGCCGGCACAAGATGGCGCCGGTGATCAGCCCGAACAAGACCTGGGAGGGCTTCGGCGGTTCCGTGCTCGGCTGTGCCCTGGCCGGTGCCCTGTGCGTGGTGCTGATGCTCGACGGCCCCTGGTGGGTCGGCGTGGTCCTGGGCCTGGCGGTGGTCCTGGCCGCGACGGTCGGCGACCTCATCGAGTCGCTGTTCAAGCGCGACCTGGGGATCAAGGACATGGGCCGGTTCATGCCGGGCCACGGCGGCCTGATGGACCGCTTGGACTCGCTGCTCATCGCGGGACCGGTGGTCTGGATCGTGCTCAGCCTGCTCCTGCCCTGACCCGGTGCGCACGTGGGGCGGGACCCGTGGGGTCCCGCCCCACGTGTTCGCCCGGACGGGCGCGGCCCGCGGCCCGGGGGATACGCTCGGGGCGTGGACAATCCGCTGATCGAACGAATGCGCGTGTACGGCGAGACGATCTTCGCCGAGATGACGAGACTGGCCACGGAGACCGGATCGGTCAACCTGGGCCAGGGCTTCCCCGACACCGACGGGCCCCGCTCCCTGCTGGAGGCCGCCTCCCGCAACATCCTGGCGGGCGTCAACCAGTACCCGCCCGGCCCGGGGCGCCCGGAACTGCGTCGGGCGGTCAGCCGCTACCGGTCCCGCCACTACGGGATCGACCTGGACCCGGACACCGAGGTGTACATCACGGTGGGGGCGACGGCGGGCATCGCCGCGGCCCTGCTGGCCCTGGTCGAGCACGGTGACGAGGTCATCGTGTTCGAGCCGATGTACGACTCCTACGCCGCGATGGTCACGCTGGCCGGCGGTGTCCGCCGCCCGGTCACCCTGCGCCCGGACCCGGCGACCGGCCGGTTCACCTTCGACCCGGACGAGCTGCGCGCCGCGGTGGGGCCCCGGACGCGGATGGTGCTGGTCAACAGCCCGCACAACCCGACCGGGACGGTGTTCACCGCGCAGGAGCTGGAGGAGATCGCGGCGGTGTGCCGCGAGCACGACCTCATCGCGTTCACCGACGAGGTGTACGAGTTCCTGGCCTTCGACGGCAGGCCGCACGTGCCGCTGGCGTCCCTGCCGGGGATGCGCGAGCGTACCGTGTCGGTGTCCTCGGTGGGCAAGATGTTCGCGGTCACCGGCTGGAAGACCGGCTGGGTCATGGGCCCCGAGCCGCTGGTGGCGGCGGTGCGCACGGTCAACCAGTTCCTGACGTTCAGCGCCAACGGGGCGCTCCAGCTCGCGATCGCCGACGCCATCGACAACGAGGGCGAGTGGATCGCCGCCCAGCGCTCCGCGCTCCAGGGCAAGCGGGACCGGCTGGCGGCGGGGCTGGCGGAGACCGGGTTCGACGTGGGCGTGTCCGAGGGCACCTACTTCGTGATGGCCGACATCCGGCCGCTGGGGTACACGAACGGGGTGGACCTCGCCCGCGCCCTGCCCCGGGAGGCCGGGGTGGCGGCGGTCCCGGCGCAGGTGTTCTACGACCGCGAGAAGGAGGGCGAGCACCTGCTGCGCTTCGCCTTCTGCAAGCGCGACGAGGTCCTGGACGAGGCGGTCGCCCGCCTCACCGCCTGGCACCACCGCGCATCCTGAACGGGCCTCCCCGGGCGCGTTCCGGACCGGTTCCGGGCGGGTCCCGCCCCCGGCGGAGCGCCGAACGGACACGGAAGGCCATGAAGTTCTCGTGACCCGTGGTGTCACCGGCGTGTCACCGGATGACGGCGCGATGACGGTGCCGCGCAGGGCGGCCCCGGTCCGAGACCGGACCGGGGCCGCCCTGCGCCCATCCGGCTCAGGGCCGGTGCTCGAACCAGACCGCGCCCAGCGGCGGCAGCGTCACCTCCGCCGAGAACGGCTGGCCGTGCCACTCCTGTGCCCGGGCCTGCACGTGCGCGGGCGCCGGGTACTCCGAGCCCCCGAACCGGGCCTCGTCGGTGTTGAGCACCGCCGCCCAGCGGCCCTCCCAGGGCAGGCCGATCCGCCAGTCCGGACGCGGCACCGGCGAGAAGTTCACCGCGCACACCAGCGCCGAGCCGTCCTCGCCCCGCCGCAGGTACGACAGCGTGTTGCCGTCGCGGTCGCCGCCGTCCAGCCACTGGAACCCGGCCGGGTCGGTGTCCAGCGACCACAGCGCCGGACGCGGCCGGTACAGGTCGTTGAGCGCCTTGACCAGGCGCTGCGTTCCCGCATGGTGGTCGTAGCGCAGCAGCCACCAGGGCACCCCGTCCAGGTGCGACCACTCGTCGCCCTGGGCGATCTCCCCGCCCATGAACAACAGCTGCTTGCCCGGGTGCGACCACATGAACGCCAGCAGCGCCCGCAGGTTCGCCGCCCGCTGCCACTCGTCGCCCGGCGGCTTGTTGAACAGCGACCGCTTGCCGTGCACCACCTCGTCGTGCGACAGCGGCAGCACGTAGTTCTCGCTGTAGGCGTACACCATCGAGAAGGTGATCTCGTCGTGGTGGTACCTGCGGTGGACCGGCTCCTTGGCGAGGTACTCCAGGGTGTCGTGCATCCACCCCATGTTCCACTTGAGCCCGAACCCGAGCCCGCCGTGGTCCACCGGCAGGGTCACCCCCGGGTAGGCGGTGGACTCCTCGGCGATCATCACCGCGTGCGGGTTGCGGCGGTACACGACCGTGTTGAGCTCCTTGAGGAAGTCGATCGCCTCCAGGTTCTCCCGGCCGCCGAAGACGTTGGGCTCCCACCCGCCGTCCTCGCGCGAGTAGTCCAGGTACAGCATGGACGCCACCGCGTCCACCCGCAGCCCGTCGATGTGGAACTCCTCCAGCCAGTACAGGGCGTTGGCCACGAGGAAGTTGCGCACCTCGGTGCGCCCGTAGTTGAAGATGAGCGTCCCCCAGTCGGGGTGCTCGCCCCGGCGCGGGTCGGGGTGCTCGTACAGCGCGGTGCCGTCGAACCGGGCCAGCGCCCAATCGTCCTTCGGGAAGTGCGCGGGCACCCAGTCCAGCAGGACCCCGATCCCGGCCCGGTGCAGCGAGTCCACCAGGTGCCGGAACCCGTCGGGCGAGCCGAACCGGGGCGTGGGCGCGAAGTACGACGTGACCTGGTAGCCCCAGGAGCCGTCGTAGGGGTGCCCGGCCACCGGCAGGAACTCCACATGGGTGAACCCCAGTTCGGTGACGTACTCGACGAGCTGCTCGGCCAGCTCGGTGTACGACAGCCCGGGCCGCCACGATCCCAGGTGCACCTCGTACACGCTCATCGGCGCCCGGTGCGGCTCCACGCCCTTGCGCTCGGCCATCCACTCCTGGTCGGTCCACACGTGGCCGGACGTCGTCACCACCGACGCGGTCTGCGGTGGTACCTGGGTGGCCCGCGCCATCGGGTCGGCCTTGTCCCGCCAGTGCCCGTCCGCGCCCAGCAGCTGGAACTTGTACAGCGCCCCGTCGCCCACCCCGGGCACGAACAGCTCCCACACGCCGGTGCCGCCCAGGCTGCGCATGGGGTGGCCGACGCCGTTCCACAGGTTGAAGTCGCCGATCAGGCGCACCCCGCGGGCGTTGGGCGCCCACACCGTGAAGGAGGTGCCGGACACCTCGCCCGCACCGGTCTCCAGGGTGCGGGTGTGGGCTCCCAGCGCCCGCCACAGCTCCTCGTGCCTGCCCTCGCCGATGAGGTGCAGGTCCAGGTCGCCCAGGACGGGCGCGAACGGGTAGGGGTCGGCGGCCGTGTGCTCGGCGCCGTCCTCGTAGCGGGCGATGACCCGGTAGCCGGCGGGGCCGCCCGGCCCCTTCCCGGGCACCTCGGCGGTGAACACGCCCCGGTGCAGGTGCTCGGCCCGCACCCGGTCGCCGTCGCGCAGCTCCAGGTGGACCTCGGTGGCGTGGGGCCGCAGTACCCGCACCACGGTGGTCCGCCCCTGGGCGTGCACGCCCAGGACGGAGTGCGGGTCGTGGTGGTGGCCGTCGACCACGCGGTCGATCGCGGCGAGCAGCTCCGGGTCGGACCCGGCGGCGGCGCGGGCCGGGGCCGTGCGCGCGGGCGCCCTCCCCGCCGGGGCGGCCTTGGCACGGCCCTTGGTGACGGGTGCCTTCTTCTTCGCCGCGCCCGCCCTGCTCTCGGTCTTCTTCGCGGAGGCGGCCTTGCCCGCGGTCTTCTGCACGGGTGCCGTCTTGCCCGCGGTCTTCTGCACGGGGGTGGCCTTGCCCGCGGTCTTCTTCGCGGGTGCGGCCTCGGGCTCGGTCTTCTTCGCGGAGGCGGCCTTGCTCCCGGTCTTCTTCGCGGTCTCCTCATCGGTGGTCGCGCGCGGACGCTGTTCGCTGCGTGGCGAGGACAATGCTGCTCCGTGGTGTTCGTGGACAGGGACGGTGGACAGGAAACGGGGAGGGGTGGGGGGAGCGGCGCGGCCCGCCCGGGGGTGGTCCGCCCCGGGCGGGCCGCCGTTCAGCGGGGCACCGGCGGGGCCGCGGCCGCCGAGGCGATGGACTCCAACGGCACCCGCAGCCAGTGCGGCCGGTTGCGGGCCTCGTACAGCACCTCGTACACGGCCTTGTCGAACTCGAAGGCCCGCAGCACGGTCAGGTGCTTGTCCGGGTCGGCGCCGCCGCCGTCGGCGTATCCGCGGCAGAACGCCTCGCGGTTGGCCCGTGCCCAGGACCGCGCCGACCACTCCAGCTCCTCGTCGCCGGGGTGGTCGACCAGCAGGTACCCGGCGGCGTAGTCGAAGGAGCGCAGCATCCCGGCCACGTCCCGCAGCGGGCTGGAGGGCCGCCGCCGTTCGGCGACGGAGACGGTGGGCTCGCCCTCGAAGTCGAGCAGCACCCACCCCCCGGACCGCGTGCGGATGACCTGCCCCAGGTGGTAGTCGCCGTGGATGCGCTGGATCGGCAGCGGCTCGTCCACCCGGGCGAACTCGGCGTAGGCCTCCATCACCCGGGGTGCGTGCTCGGCCAGCTCCGGCACCTCGGCGCTGGCCATGGCCAGCCGCTCCACCATGGCGTCGGCCAGCTCCGCCACGGCCGTCACCGACAGCACGTCCGTGGGCAGGGCCCTGGCCAGGCTGCGGTGCACCTCCGCCGTGGTGCGCCCGAGCAGGGCCGCGTCCTCGGTGAAGGAGGTCTCCGCCGCGCGGCCGGCGCCCCGGGTCAGCGCCTCGGCGTCGGCGGTGGCCAGCACCCATCCGTCCGAGGCCCCGGGGATGTAGTCCTGGAGCATCGCCAGAGTGGTGGTCTCGGCGAACCCGGGCAGGTCCGCCTCGATCCACCCGCACGGCCGGGCCACGTACGGCGAGCCGTACAGTGCCCGGTTGAGCTCCAGGTCCGGGTTGGGGCCGGGCCACACCCGCCGGAACGTCTTGAGGACGTAGTCCTCGCCGAACACCAGGGACGTGTTGGACTGCTCCCCGGTGAGCATCCGCCCCACGGCGCCGGTGCGGATGCGCTCACCGGGCAGGGTGCGGAACCGGATGCGCCCGGCCGCCGCGGGGGCGGCGAAGCGTTCCAGCAGCATGGCGGTCAGCTGGGTGTCGTTGGCCGCGTCGTAGATGACCCGGGACCTCCCGCCCGGGGACTGGTGGACGCCGATGGCGGCGCCCGCCAGGTCCGCGGGCAGGGAGCGCGACGGCCGGGAGCCGAGCAGTACCTGGTAGCGGGAGCTGAGGCCGCGCTGTCCGGCGCGGACGACGAGCAGGTTGAGGTCGGGGCCGTCGGGGCCGGCGGACACCAGGGTGTGCCGGCTTTCGACCCGGATCTGGCGGATGGGGATGCCCTTGCCGGAGAACCAGCGTTGCCGGGGCATCCAGACGGCCAGGAGCTCTTCGAGTTGGGACATGTCAGCTGGGCCTGTTCCCCTTCTCCTCGGAGGGCGGCATGGCGACCGTGGTGTGGTGGGCGCCACGGGTGCGGGAGGACCGTCCGCCCAGCGCGGCCCGGGCACTGAGCCCGGCCGCGGGCAGGCCGTAGGTCGGTGCGGTGTCCTCCTCGCCGACGACGGGGCCGGGGCCGACGTCCGCGGCGGGAGGCAGCTGGAACCAGTAGAAGCCGTGCCCGGGCAGGGTGAGCAGGTACGGCAGCTCACCGATCCGCGGGAAGCGCACCCCGCCCACGCACTCCACCGGGCTCACCCCGAGGTAGCGGGACAGGTCCAGCTCCACCGGCTGCGGGTGCTTGGACAGGTTGTTGACGCACAGCATGCGGTCGTCGCCGTGTTCGCGGATGAACGCGAACACGCTGGGGTTGCTGGCGTCGAGCTCGGTGAACGCGCCGGTGCCGAACACGGGGTGCCGCTTGCGGATCTGGATCATCTGCCGCGTCCAGTTGAGCAGCGAGCCGGGGTTGGCGCGCTGGGACTCGACGTTGATCGCCTGGTAGCCGTACACCGGGTCGAGGATGAGCGGCAGGTACAGGCGCCCGGGGTCGCCGGTGGAGAACCCGGCGTTGCGGTCGGAGCTCCACTGCATGGGCGTGCGCACGGCGTCGCGGTCGCCCAGCCAGATGTTGTCGCCCATGCCGATCTCGTCGCCGTAGTACAGCACCGGCGACCCGGGCAGGGACAGCAGCAGGGCGGTGAACAGCTCGATCTGGTTGCGGTCGTTGTCCAGCAGGGGCGCGAGCCGCCGCCGGATCCCCACGTTGGCGCGCATGCGGGGTTCCTTGGCGTACTCGGAGTACATGTAGTCGCGCTCCTCGTCGGTGACCATCTCCAGGGTCAGCTCGTCGTGGTTGCGCAGGAAGATCGCCCATTGGCAGCCGCTGGGGATCTCCGGGGTCTGGGCGAGGATCTCCGAGATCGGGTAACGCTGCTCCCGCCGTACCGCCATGAACATGCGCGGCATCAGCGGGAAGTGGAAGTTCATGTGGCACTCGTCGCCGCCGACCTCGTGGTCGCCGAAGTAGTCCACGACCTCGGAGGGCCACTGGTTGGCCTCGCTCAGCAGGACCCGGCCGGGGTAGAGCCGGTCCACCTCCGCGCGTACGCGCTTGAGGAACTCGTGCGTCTCCTTGAGGTTCTCGCAGTTGGTGCCCTCGCGCTCGTACAGGTAGGGCACCGCGTCCAGCCGGAAGCCGTCGATGCCCAGGTCCAGCCAGTAGCGCAGGACCTCCAGGATGGCCTCCTGGACGGCCGGGTTCTCGAAGTTGAGGTCGGGCTGGTGGGAGAAGAAGCGGTGCCAGTAGTACTGGCCGCGAACCTCGTCGTAGGTCCAGTTGGACGTCTCGGTGTCGACGAAGATGATCCGGGCGTCCTGGTAGCGGTCCTTGGTGTCGGACCACACGTAGAAGTCGCCGTAGGGACCGTCGGGGTCCTCGCGGGAGGCCTTGAACCAGGGGTGCTGGTCGCTGGTGTGGTTCATGACCAGGTCGGTGATGACGCGGATGCCGCGCCGGTGCGCCTCGTCCAGCAGCTCCACGAAGTCGGCGGTGGTGCCGAACTCGGGGAGGATCTTGAAGTAGTCCGAGATGTCGTAGCCGCCGTCGCGCAGGGGGGACTCGTACATCGGCAGCAGCCAGATGCAGTCGATGCCGAGCCACTGGAGGTAGTCCAGTTTCCGCACCAGGCCGGCGAGATCGCCGGTGCCGTCGCCGTTGGAGTCGTGGAAACCCCGGGCGAGTACTTCGTAGAAGACGGCGCTCTTGTACCAGTAGGGGTCACCGGTACCGCCGGAGGACATGAGCGGGCCGGTGGCGGCCCCGGTGGCCGGCGCGAGCGGACCGTGCGCGGGGTGTTCGGGGCGGCCCGGTCCGGACTCGTCGTTGCTCATCTACTGCTCCCCACCAATGAATGTTCGACATCGGATCAACGGCTGATCGGGGCATGGGAAGGGCGCCTGCGGACACCGTCCGCAGCGCCCTCCGGTCGCTCCGCGGGCCGTTATCTGCCGTTGACGGTGAACACGTGCGCGGGACCCCGCTCGGGGTCGAGCCGGACGTAGTTCGCCGCCCCCCAGGTGTAGGCGGCACCGGTCAGCTCGTCGGTCACCTTGAGTTCCTCCTCCCACGCACGGCCGATGGACGGCAGATCCAGGTGCACCGTCGCCTCGCGGGCGTGGTGCGGGTCGAGGTTGACGACCGCGATGACGAGGTCGTCGGGGTCGCCGGGGCGTTCGCCGGGGCTGTGCTTGGAGAAGCAGATGATCTCCGGCCGGTCCACCGGGTGGAACCGCAGGTTGCGCAGCTCGTGCAGGGCCGGGTGGGCCCGGCGCAGCCGGTTGAGCCGGGTGATGAGGCCGGAGATGCTCCGTCCCTCGGCCTCGGCCCCCGCCCAGTCGCGCGGCCGGTACTGGTACTTCTCCGAGTTCAGGTACTCCTCGCTGCCGGGCCGTACGGGGGTGTTCTCGCACAGCTCGTAACCGGAGTAGATGCCCCAGGTGGGCGAGAGCAGCGCGGCCAGGACCGCGCGGGCCTCGAAGGCGGGGCGCCCGCCCTCCTGGAGGTAGGCGTTGAGGATGTCCGGGGTGTTGGCGAAGAAGTTGGGCCGCAGGTAGTGGGCGGTCTCCCGGCTCAGCTCGGTGAGGTAGTCGGTGAGCTCGTCCTTGCCGTTGCGCCAGGTGAAGTAGGTGTACGACTGGTGGAACCCGACCTTGGCCAGGGTCCGCATCATGGCGGGGCGGGTGAACGCCTCGGCCAGGAACAGCACGTCCGGGTGCTTTTTCGCCACGTCGGCCAGCAGTTTCTCCCAGAACACCACCGGCTTGGTGTGCGGGTTGTCGACCCGGAAGATGCGCACCCCGTGGTCGATCCAGTGCTGGACGACGCGGCGGATCTCCCTGTACAGGCCGGGGAAGTCGTTGTCGAAGTTGATCGGGTAGATGTCCTGGTACTTCTTGGGCGGGTTCTCGGCGTAGGCGATGGACCCGTCGGCCCGGGTGGTGAACCACTCGGGGTGTTCGGTGACCCACGGGTGGTCCGGGGAGCATTGCAGGGCCAGGTCCAGGGCGATCTCCAGGCCGTGTCCGTGCGCCTCGGCGACGAAGGCGTCGAAGTCGGCGAGGGTGCCCAGGTCGGGGTGGACGGCGTCGTGGCCGCCGTCGGCCGAGCCGATGGCCCACACCGATCCGGGCTCGCCCGGACCGGCGGTGAGGGCGTTGTTCGCACCCTTGCGGTGGGCGTGCCCGACGGGGTGGATCGGCGGCAGGTACACGACGTCGAAGCCCATGTCGGCGATGGCCGGCAGCCGTTTGGCCGCGGTGGCGAAGGTGCCGGAGACCTCCTGGCCGGGGGCGGTGTCCACCTGGGCGCCCTCGGAGCGGGGGAAGAACTCGTACCAGGAGCCGAACAGGGCGCGTTGGCGGTGCACGACCACGCGGGTGCGCGGCGAGCGGGTGACGAGTTCGCGCAGGGGGTGCTCGTGCATGAGGGCGAGCACCTCGGGGGTGACCGCGGCCGCGTAGCGCTCGGCCGGGGCCAGCGAGGTGTCGCGCAGGGCGGCCGCCGCCCGGGTGAGCAGCGGTCGGCGCGGAACGCGGCGGGCGGCCCGGGCCAGCAGCCGTGCCCCCTCCTCCAGTACCAGGTCGGTGTCCTGGCCCAGGGGGAGCTTGACCTCGGCGGCGTGGTGCCAGGTGGCGAAGGGGTCGCTCCAGGCCTCGATGGCGAAGGACCACTTCCCCTCGGCGGGGAGCGAGATCTCCGCCTCGTGGCGGTCGGTTCCGGGCGCGCGTTCGCTCATGCGGACGAGGCGTTCCCGGCGGCCCTGGGGCGAATAGACGACCACACCCGCTGCGAGGGAATCGTGCCCTTCGCGGATGACCGTCGCGCCGATGGTGAAGCGTTCGCCGGGAACCGCTTTCACCGGGCCGAGATCGTTGTCCGGAGAGATGTCGAGGATGGGCAGGCGTCCGATCACTGGCTACACCGTAATTGTTGTGGTTCGGGCGTTTTCGGGAGGCGCTTTGGTCGCCGAAGGCGGAAATAACCCAGAGTTAATCCGAGGCAAGACGGAGTTAACGGAGTGCCCGGATCGGATTCTGTCCGGATTGCGGCTTCGGTGCCCTCCGCTCTCTATCGTCTGCCCTCTCGTGTGGTTTGGCGGAGTGTCCGGGCCGGATAATTTATGTGATCCTCATCACACTAGGCGCGGGGGCCTCCTGCTGGTATTTGCCTGGTTTCACCTGAGTAAACTGCGCAAACCGGGCAGAAGGCGACAGGTGTTTCGGGTGTCTCTCTGGTTGTTCTGCCATTCTCTGTGGTGAAAAGTCGGAAAACTCGTCGGTCATGTTGCAGGGGTGTGGTGGGTGGGTAGGGATGACCGAATGTCCGAAGGGAGGGTCCGGTCTTATTCCGGACATGCCCGCGTGTCGGAATGATCTTCGGTCGTCCGCTTGTTCGGGGTCCGGCCCATCGTTGCAACGCGCCGCGCCTGACGGCTTCGTTTCATCTCGATGTCGAGAAATTGAAATGCCCGTTTCGTTGATTCGTGCACCTGGCGTGAGCGATGTCCGGTCTGTGGGCTTTGCCATGGATTGATGAAGAGTTTCAGTGACACGCCCGATCCCGTGCCGGGCGGGGCGGCACGCCCCTGCGAGGCTGGTCGACGCAGCAGTGCCCCGTCCGCGCCGAGCGCGGGCGGGGGCCACATTGCGTTGGGGGGACGACGTGACGGAGCCGAACCGAAAGGGCCGGCCGAGGCCGGGACGCAGAACGGTCCTGGGGCTGGCGGGGACGGGTGTGCTGGCGGGGCTGCTGGCCGCGTCACTGGTCCTGCCCTGGGTGGGCGGGCTGGGACTGGTCGCCCGCGACGCCGCGTCCGGGTTCATGGCGCTGCCGGCCGACCTGGAGATCCGCCGCCTGGCCGAGCGGGTCCTCATCACCGACGTCGACCACGAGCCCATCGCGGAGGTGGCCCGGCGCGAACGCGATGTCGTCGACCTGGCGGACATCAGCCCCTGGGTCCCGGCCGCGCTGATGGCGATCGAGGACGAACGGTTCTACGAACACTCCGGGCTGGACCTGCGCGGACTGCTGCGCGCCGCCACGCGCACCGCCCAGGGCGACACCCAGGGCGGCTCGACCATCACCCAGCAGTACGTCAAGAACCTGCTCATCGAGCAGGCCACCGACGAGGAGGGGGTGCGGCGCGCCAGCGAGCGGACCCTGACCCGCAAACTCGTCGAGCTGCGCTACGCCATCGACGTCGAGGACCGTCTGGGCAAGGACGAGATCATGGAGGGGTACCTCAACCTCGCCTACTTCGGCGCCGGCGCCCACGGCATCGAGATCGCGGCCCGCCGCTACTTCTCGACCACCGCGGGCGAGCTGGACCCCGGCCAGGCGGCGACCCTCGTGGGCCTGGTGCGCGCCCCCTCCTACTACGACCCGCTGTCCAACCCCGAGGCCGCCGCCGAACGGCGCGACCTGGTGCTCGACCGCATGGTCGCCACCGGCCACCTGTCCGAGGAGGAGGCCGCCGGGTACCGCGGAGCCGATCTGGGGCTGGACCCCACCCCGCGCGGCGGCAGCTGCTACCACAGTGAGCAGCCGTTCTTCTGCGACTACGTGATGCGCTGGCTCCGCGAGTCCGAGGAACTGGCCGAGGACCCCGCGGAACGCGAGTTCCTGCTGGAGCGCGGCGGCATCACCGTGCGCACCACCCTGGACTCGGGGATGCAGGCGGCCGCGCAGGAGGCCATCGACGCCCGGGTACCGCCGGGGGAGACCACCAAGTTCGCCGCCCAGGTGCTGGTGGAGCCCGGTACCGGCAAGGTCCGGGCGATGGCCCAGAACATGCGGTACGGGTTCGACGAGGAGGAGGCCGGGACGACCTCCATCAACCTGGCCGTCGACCGCGCGGACGGGGGTTCGCACGGGTACCAGGCGGGCTCCACGTTCAAGGCGTTCACCCTGGCCGCGGCGCTGGACAGGGGGCTGAAGTACGGGACCAGCTTCGACTCGCCCAAGAGCGTCTCGGTGAGCGGGATGGCCAACTGCGAGGGCGGGACGATGTCCACGTGGAAGGTGAACAACGCGGGTGACAGCGATGCGGGATCGCACAACATGATCAGCGGGACCAAGGGGTCGGTGAACACCTACTTCGCCCAGCTCCAGCGGCGGGTGGGGCTGTGCGAGACCTCCAGGATGGCCGAGCGGGCCGGTATCCACCGCGCCGACGGCGAGCCGCTGGGCGTGTGGAGCTCCTTCACCCTGGGCGACCAGGAGGTCTCCCCGCTCACCGTCGCCAACGCCTACGCCACCTTCGCCGCGCGGGGCGAGTACTGCGAGCCCCGTCCGGTGTCCTCGGTGACCGTCGGCCGGGAGGGCGACGAGGACCACCGCGAGATCCGGATGCGCTCGCACTGCGACGAGGAGGCGGTGCCGACCCACGTGGCCGACGGCGTCAACCACCTGCTCCAGCAGACCTTCAAGGGCGGTACCGCCAACGGTCTGGGCATCGGCCGCCCGGCCGCGGGCAAGACCGGCACCACCGACAGCGCGGCGTACGCCTGGTTCGCCGGGTACACGCCCGGCCTGGCCTCGGCCGTGGTGGTCGGCGACATCCGGGGCGGGGAGCAGAACCCGCTCCAGGGGGTGTGGATCGGCGGCCGGTACTACGGGATCGTCTACGGCGGCACGCTGCCGGGGCCGATCTGGCAGGCCACGATGTCCCGTGCCACGGCCGACCTGCCCGCGGAGTCGTTCGCCCCGTCGCCGCCCCGCTTCGGCGACCCGTCGGCGACCCCGCCCAAGAAGAAGGACGGGGACGAGGACGAGGACGCCTGACCGGCGGGGGCCCACACGGCGAGGTCCGTGCACGGTGGGGGCTTGCGCCGGGCGAGGGGCACGCCGGGCGAGGGTCCGCGCACGGCGAAGGAGGGGCCGTCGGTCGGGGGCGAGGCGCCTGACCGGCGGGCCCACACGGCGAAGGAGGGACCGTTGGCCGGGGGCGGGTACGCCCGACCGGCGGGGCCGCACGGCGGGGTCCGTGCACGGTGGGGGCTTGCACCGGGCGAGGTGGCACTCAGGGCGAGGGGGCCGCGCACGGTGGAGGAAGGACCGTCGGCCGGGGCGGGGATGCCCGACCGGCGGGGGCCGCACGGTGGGGGCCTGTGCAGGGCGAGGGGCACGTAGGGCGAGGGGCCCGTGCACGGTGAAGGACGGCCCGCGGCCGGGGCGGAGCGGGGCCCGAGGAGGCGCGGTCGGGGGCCGGACCCGGTTCGGGGGCGGCCCCGCGGCGTTCCGGGTGGTGAGACGTTACGGTACAGGGCTGGTCTTTTCCGTCATATGGCGCATAATGGGGGCGAACCGACAGGGGAGCGCGTGAGCGCTGAGAGTGCGGACAGACCGCAGACCCTTACACACCTGATCCGGGTAATGCCGGCGAAGGAAGTCGTGGGAACCGCCACCGGTGGCGCGTCTCGCGCGCCGGAGGTCCGCTTCCGGCGCCGCCGTGCCCCGGTGCCGCTCTTGGCCGTATCCGCCCCTCGTCACACCGACGAAGGGACACATCACATGGGCACCGACACCACCTCCGGTGGCACCTGGGCCGACATCAGGTCGCGGGCCCGCGGCTGGCGTACCGTCGACATCGTCGTCGCCGCCGTGCTGGGCGTCGCCATCGGCGTCGTCTTCTGGGCCTGGGGCCACCTCTGGACCCTCACCGCGCCGCTGTTCATCGGGTTCCCGCCCGCGCAGGCCGCCATCTACGGCATGTGGCTGATCTCCGGCGTCCTGGGCGGGCTCATCATCCGCAGGCCCGGTGCCGCCCTGCTGACCTCGATCGCCGCCGCCTCGGTGTCGGCGGTCCTGGGCACCCAGTGGGGGATCATGGTCCTCCTCGACGGCACCCTCCAGGGCATCCTGCCCGAGCTGGTCTTCCTGGCCTTCGGCTACCGCCGCTGGGGCATGGGCGTCGCCGTCCTGGCGGCCGCCGTCGCCGGGATCTCCCCGGCGATCCGCGACAACCTCGCCTACAACGTCACCTGGCCGCTGCACTACCAGGTGACCTACGGGGTCATCGTCGTGATCAGCGCCGCGGTCATCGCCGGGGTCGGGGCGCGCCTGCTCACCACCGCCCTGGCCCGTTCCGGCGCGCTGGCCCCCTTCGCCTCGGCCAAGGGCTGACCGTGGCCGAACGAGGACGCCCGGGCGCGCGCGTCGAACTCTCCGGCTGGGGATGGCGGCACGCGGGCCGGGACGCGCACACCCTGCGCGGCGTCGACCTGACCGTCGAGCCCGGTGAACGGGTGCTGCTGCTGGGCGCCTCCGGCACCGGCAAGTCCACTCTGCTGCACGCCCTCGCCGGGCTCACCGGGGACGACGGCGCGATCGGCGGGGAGGAGGAGGGCCTGCTCCTGGTGGACGGGGAGCAGGCCCGCCGCGGCCGGGCCGGGGCCGCGCTGGTCGCCCAGGACCCCGAGTCGCAGATCGTCATGGCCCGGGCCGGGGACGACGTCGCCTTCGGCCCGGAGAACCTGGGCGTGCCGCCGGAGGAGATCCGCGACCGGGTGCGCGGGGCGCTGGAGGCCGTCGGGTTCCCCTACGGCCCGCGCCACCCCACCGGCGCGCTGTCGGGCGGCGAGAAGCAGCGCCTGGTCATCGCGGGGGCGATGGCGATGCGCCCGCGCCTGCTGCTGCTCGACGAGCCCACCGCCAACCTCGACCCGGCCGGGGCCGACCTGGTGCGCGGCGTGCTGGCCCGCCTGCTGGAGCGGACCTCCGCGACGATGGTGCTGGTGGAGCACCGGGTCGCCGAGGTCGTGGACCTGGTGGACCGGGTGGTCGTGCTGGCGGCCGGCGGCGGCGTTACCGCCGACGGCCCGCCGCACGCGGTGTTCGCCGCCCACGGCGCCGCGCTGGCCGCACAGGGCGTGTGGGTGCCCGGACACGAGCCCGACCCCTCCC
>NZ_JASFDV010000084.1 GCF_030766825.1 Nocardiopsis sp. CC223A | reverse complement strand
TTTTCCGAATCGGCGTTTTCCGGGACCTTCTGATTTTCCGTGAAGGGGTGTGCCTCTTTCGAGGCGGCCCGACCGAGTTTACATGGCCGAAGCAGTG
The DNA here is from genome assembly GCF_030766825.1 of Nocardiopsis sp. CC223A. Taxonomy (GTDB): domain Bacteria; phylum Actinomycetota; class Actinomycetes; order Streptosporangiales; family Streptosporangiaceae; genus Nocardiopsis. The sequence continues at coordinate 29,800 of NZ_JASFDV010000084.1, read as the reverse complement.
CTTCGGACCGTTCACTTCGGAAGGGAGGTTTCGACCGGCCCGTCCGCTCCGATCCCTGGGGATCAGCGTCCGTCTCGCTCGGTCTTGGACAACACTACCCCTGTCCGGGAGTGCTCGTGACACGTTTGCCGATCCTTGCCCGTGTCGTGCCTTACAGCCGAAGGACAAAAACGACGAAGGCCCACAGAACACCTGCTGTGGGCCCTCGTCGGGGTCGATCGAGCGTCAGGTCACAGCTTCTCGATCGGCGCGTACTTCACCATCAGGTCCTTCTCCCCGATGTCCGCGCCGAAGTCGATGCGGGCCTTGGTGCGGTCGCCCGTACCGTCGACCAGTTGGACGCGGCCCATGCCGAACTTGTCGTGGTTGACCAGGTCCCCCACGCTCAGGGTCGGCGCCTCCGCCTTGGGCCTGCTCCGGCCGAAGGTGCCGCCGAAGCCCTCACCGCCGAAACCACCGGAGGAGCGGCCGCCGCCGGCCGGGCCCCGGCGCAGGGTGGGCGGGGCGCTCAGCACCGGGGAGTCCCCGCGGCGCCAGTCGATCAGGGACGACGGGACCTCGTCCAGGAAACGGGAGGGCGGGTTGTACGACGGGCTCCCCCACGCGCTGCGCACCGCGGCGCGGCTCAGGTAGAGCAGGCGCTCGGCGCGGGTCAGCCCCACGTACGCCAGTCGGCGCTCCTCCTCCAGCTGCGTCTTGTCGCCCAGGGTCCGCATGTGCGGGAACACCCCATCCTCCAGACCCGTCAGGAACACCACCGGGAACTCCAGCCCCTTGGCCGAGTGCAGGGTCATCAGCGTGACCACCCCGCCCTCGTCGTCGGCGTCCGGGAGCTGGTCGGTGTCGGCGACCAGGGAGATCCGCTCCAGGAAGTCCACCAGGGTCGGTTCGGCGTCCTCCTCGACGACTTCCTCCCCCTCCAGCGCGGCCTCGTCCTCCAGCAGCGCGGTGAAGGTGTTCTCGAACTCCCGCGCCACGTCCACGAACTCCTCCAGGTTCTCCACCCGGCTCTCGTCCTGGATGTCCTTGGACTCGGTGAGCTCGGACAGGTACCCGGTCTTGTCGAGGACGGCCTCCACCAGCTGGGACGGCGTGGCGCCCGCCACCTGCGCCGCCAGTTCGTCGAGCAGGGCGGTGAAGTTGCGGACGGCGTTCACCGAGCGGGTCGCCATCGCCGGGACCTCGTCGACCCGGCGCAGCGCCTGGGCGAACGTGATGCGCTCGCGGGCGGCGAACAGCTCCAGGGACTCCTCCGCCCGGGCGCCGATGCCGCGTTTGGGCACGTTGATGATGCGGCGCAGGCTGACCGTGTCCTCGGGGTTGGCGAGCACGCGCAGGTAGGCGAGGACGTCGCGGATCTCCTTGCGCTCGTAGAACCGCACCCCGCCGACGATCTTGTACGGCAGGCCCATCCGGATGAACACGTCCTCGAACACCCGGGACTGGGCGTTGGTCCGGTAGAACACCGCCACTTGGCTCGGGGTGATCGCCCCGTCGTCCGTGAGCTTGTCGATCTCACCCACCACGAACGCGGCCTCGTCGTGCTCGTTGTCTGCGACGTAGCCGACGATGGGCGTGCCCTCGCCCTGCTCCGACCACAGGTTCTTGGCGGGCCGGCCCTCGTTGCGCTCGATGACCGCGTTGGCGGCCGACAGGATCGTCTGGGTGGAGCGGTAGTTCTGCTCCAGCAGGATCGTGCGCGCGTTGGGGAAGTCGCGCTCGAACTCCAGGATGTTGCGGATGGTCGCGCCGCGGAACGCGTAGATGGACTGGTCCGCGTCGCCGACCACGCACAGCTCCGAGGGCGGTACGACCGGCGCCTCCTGCGTCACCCCGACGAGTTCGCGGATGAACACGTACTGGGCGTGGTTGGTGTCCTGGTACTCGTCGACCATGACGTGCCGGAACCGGCGCCGGTAGTGCTCGGCGACGTCGGGGAACATCTGCAACAGGTTGACGGTGACCATGATCAGGTCGTCGAAGTCCATGGCGCCGGCCTCGTGCAGGCGGCGCTGGTAGAGCTTGTAGGCCTCGGCGAGCTTCTTCTCCTGCTCGGTCTGGGCCTGCTCGGCGAACGTGTCGTAGTCGACCAGTTCGTTCTTGAGGTTGGAGACCTGGGCGGAGAACGACTTGGGCGGGAACCGCTTGGGGTCCAGGTCCATCTCCTTGCAGACCAGCTGCATGAGCCGCGCGGAGTCGGCGGAGTCGTAGATGGTGAACCCGCTCGGGTAGCCGAGGCGGTGGGCCTCCCGGCGCAGGATGCGCACGCACGCCGAGTGGAACGTCATGATCCACATGCTGGCGGCGGCGCGTGCGCCGAGCAGCGCCTGGATGCGTTCGCGCATCTCGGCGGCGGCCTTGTTGGTGAACGTGATCGCGAGGATCTCCCCGGGCCGCACCCCCCGGGCGGCCATCAGGTGCGCGATGCGGTGGGTGAGGACACGGGTCTTGCCCGAACCGGCGCCCGCGACGATGAGGAGCGGGCCGCCGCCGTGGGTGACCGCCTCGCGCTGGGGACCGTTCAGACCTTCGAGAAGCTGCTCTTGGGAGGACACGGTCTCCAGGTTACGGCCGGTCGGCGACAGGGCCCGCCGAGTGCGGCACTTCATAACCCGATCGGATGTTCGTCCCGTTTAGGCTGTTCCTCTGACTTGGGGCCCCCGCACGGGCGGGGGCCGTCGTTCGTGTTCGGGGGTTCGTCATGCGCGTGTTCGTCGACTGTGATCCGGGGATCGACGACGCCGTCGCGCTCGCCTATCTGGCGGCGCGGCCGGAGGTGGAGATCGTCGGGGTCGGCGCGGTGTTCGGCAACGGCGGTGTGGACGTGACGGCCGACAACGCCCTGCGGCTGCTGGAGCTGTACGGGCGGCCGGAGGTGCCGGTGGCGGTGGGCGCGTCCCGGCCGTTGGTGCAGGAGCCGCGGCTGGCCCCGCACGTCCACGGCGACAACGGGCTGGGCGGGGTGGAGCTGCCCGCGCCGGCCAAGGCGCCGGTCGCGGAGAGCGCCGCGGAGCTGCTGGTGCGGCTGGCCCGCGAGTACCCGGGTGAACTGGACGTGCTGGCGGTGGGCCCGCTGACGAACCTGGCGATCGCGCTGGGGCTGGAGCCGCGGCTGCCGGAGCTGGTGCGCAGGCTGGTGGTGATGGGCGGCGCGGTGCGGGTGCCGGGCAACGTGTCCTCGCACGTCGAGGCCAACATCAACAACGACCCGGAGGCGGCCGAGGCCGTGTTCGGCGCCGGGTTCGACCTGGACCTGGTGGCGCTGGACATCACCATGGAGACGGTGGCCACCGGTGCGTGGTTGGAGGAGCTGAAGGCGGTGCCGGGGGTGCGGGCCGCGCGCACCTCGGAGTTCCTGGACTTCTACGCCGACTTCTACAAGGGCATCTTCGGGGTGCGCCAGTGCGCGATGCACGACCCGCTGGCGGCGGCGGTGCTGGTGGACCCGCACCTGGTCACGGAGGCCGTCGAGGCGCCGGTGCGGGTGGAGCTGTCCGGGTCGCTGACCCGCGGCATGACCGTGGCGGACCTGCGGCTGCGCCCCGGCGGGGACGACCGGCGGCCGGTGCGGGTGATCACGGCCGTGGCCGGCGAGGACTTCCTCGGCCGGATGCTCGACGCGCTGCGCTGACCGCGGCCCCGGGGGTCCGGGGGTCCGGGGGTCCGGGAGCGTCAGACGAGTCGGCGGGCGGTGGCCCAGCGGCTGAGCTCGTGCCGGTTGGAGAGCTGGAGTTTGCGCAGCACCGACGACACGTGGGTCTCCACGGTCTTGACGGAGATGAACAGCTCCTTGGCGACCTCCTTGTAGGCGTAGCCCCGGGCGATGTGCCGCAGCACCTCGCGTTCGCGCTGGGTGAGGCGGTCCAGCTCGGGGTCCACCGGCGGGGCGTCGGTCGCCGAGAAGGCGTCCAGGACGAACCCGGCCAGGCGCGGGGAGAACACGGCGTCGCCGTCGGCGACGCGCACGATGGCGTCGGCGAGCTCCCTGCCGGAGATGGTCTTGGTGACGTAGCCGCGGGCGCCGCCGCGGACCACGCCGATCACGTCCTCGGCGGCGTCGGACACCGACAGCGCCAGGAAGCGGATCTGCGGGTGGCGGGCCAGGACGCGGCGCAGCACCTCGACACCGCCGCCGCCGGGCAGGTGGACGTCGAGCAGGACGAGGTCGGGCTGCACCCGCTCGATCACCTGCACGGCGGAGTCCACGTCGCCGGCCTCGCCGACGACGTCGACGGCGTCGCCGAGCTCGCCCCGCACTCCGCTGCGGAACAGGCGGTGGTCGTCCACGATCACGACGCGGGGTGGCGCGTCGCCGTCATTGAAGGTCGTGTTGCTGTCGTCTCCCACAACGGGAACTCTACCCATGGGGCGGCCCGCTCCACATCCCGGTCTCCTGTCGGTCGTGCCTTTCCGGTGTGTCCGCAACGCCCTACATCTCGGGGATGCGGGGCATGCGCAACTGGACCTCGGTGCCCTCGCCCGGGGCGGTGCGGATGCGCGCGGATCCGCCGTGGCGGTCCATCCGGCCCAGGATGGAGCCGCGCACGCCCATACGGTCCTCGGGGATGGCGTCGAGGTCGAACCCGGCGCCGCGGTCGCGCACGAACACCAGCACCTCCTCGGGTTCGACCTCGCCGAACACGGAGATGGTGTCGGTGCCCGCGTACTTGGACGCGTTGACCATGGCCTCGCGGGCGGAGCGGAGCATGGCGTGCAGGCCGTCGTCCACCGGGCAGTCGCCGACGCAGACCACCTCGATGGGGATGCCGTGCTCCTCCTCGACCTCGGCGGCGACGCGCTCCAGGGCCGGGGAGACGGTGGTCTCGGCGTCGGCGGGGCGCTGGTAGAGCCAGCTGCGCAGGGCGCGCTCCTGGACCCGGGCCAGGCGCTGCACCTCGCGGGGGTCCTCGGCCCGGCGCTGGATGAGGGTGAGGGTGTGCAGCACGGAGTCGTGGATGTGGGCGGCCAGTTCGGCGCGTTCGGCGTTGCGGATGCGTTCGCGGCGTTCGGCGTCGCGTTCGCGGACCAGGCCGACGATCCACGGGGCGACGATGAGGGCGACCCCGGCGAGCAGGGTGAACGCGAAGGTCAGCCCGGCGCGGGCGTTCTGGAGCTGTTCCTGGAAGACGAGGAACCCGATGACGCCGACGACGACCAGGAGGATGCCCGCCCCGGCGCGCATGAGCCCCTTGCCGCGGCCGACGGTGCTGGTCATCCATTCGTCGCGCTGGCCCGGGTTGGCCTGCTGCCACAGGATGACGGCGCCCAGGGTGCCGAACACCACGAACCACAGCAGCGGGTCGAAGACCCCGCCGAACAGTAGGAACAGGAAGCCGAGTCCGGCGGCGAGGCCGACGTAGGCGACCAGCTGGGAGATGTCGCGGCCCTTGCGGCGGCCGTCGGCGGTGCGCTCCTCGGCGCCGTCCCCGCGTTCGGTCTCCTCGGCGGGCACGAAGAAGAACAGGGCGACGTACACGGCGATCCCGATGCCGCCGACGGACAGGGCCATGAAGGCGAGGCGGACCACGACGGGGTCCACCCCCAGGTGGCGGGCGAGCCCCGCGGCGACACCGCCCAGCAGCCGCCCGTCGACCGCCCGGGTGAGCTCGGGGGTGCCGTCCGCGACCGGGGTCACCCGGTCACCGCTTGTTTTGTCCATGTCTTCCGTCCGTGCGCGTTGCCGGTCCGGGGCGCACGGGTGCCCCCCGTCGACTCCAGCATGCACCGGACCGGGGACGGCGGGCATCGGGGTGGAGCCCCCGGATGTTCCGGGGCGCGCGGTCAGGGTGGGGTCAGGGTCGTCCCGGATTCCCCTGTTCACCGCTTTCAGGTGACCATGGGTGTGTGAGGAGAGTGCGGTGAGCGACCATGAGTGAGGATTCGGCTGCCACGGGATCCGACGCGCCGGCGGCCGATGCGGTTCCCGGCCCGGGGCGGGAGTTGCGCAAGGCGGACGAGGACCGGGTCCTGGCCGGTGTGTGCGCCGGGCTGGGGCGCTACACGGGGACGGACCCGGTGGTGTGGCGGGCGGCCTTCGCGCTGACCTCGTTCGCGGGGGGCACCGGTGTGCTGCTGTACCTCGTCGCGTGGATGCTCATGCGGGACGCACGGGGCGGGCCGGCGACGATCGAGCAGATGCTGAACCGGAGCATTCCGCCGCAGACGGTGCTGAAGCTGCTCGCGATGGGGCTGGCGGTGGCGACGGCGTTCAGCCTGGTCGGTGGTTTCGGCTGGTCGACTCTGGTGCTGGCGGTTCCGCTGGTGCTGGGGGTGCTGGCGGCGCGTGGCCGCGGGGTGGACCTGCGGACGGCGTTCACCGGCCTGGGCGAGGAGCTGCGGGCCAAGGCACCGCCTCCGGAGACGCCGGTCCCCGGTCCGAGTCCGAGTTACTACAACCCGGCGCAGCCGTGGGCGTCGGCCCCCGCCGGTCCGGTGGATCTGGCGGTGGTGGCCGAGCGGACGATGCACGGCGACCGCTCGAACGACGGGGACGGCGGGGACCGCGGGGACACGGATGACGAGAGCGCCGACGAAGGTCCCGGCGCGGAGGACCGCGGTTCCGGGAAGGGCCGCAAGAAGCGGAGGCCCCGGCGCGGGGTGCCGCTGGCGATGATGGCGCTGTGGACGGTGGTGGCCGCCGCGGTGGTGGCGCCGGTTCTGGCGTTCGACGGTGCGTCGTCGGTGTGGAGCACCGACACGGCGCGCCTGCTGTTGGGGCCCGAGACCGGGGTGTACTTCCTGGCCGGGGCGCTGGGGCTGGTCGGGCTGCTCGGTGTGGTGGGCACGTGGGCGGGGAACCCGCGGGGTCTGGGTTTCCTGGGCGTGCTGCTGACGCTGGGGCTGGTGCTGGTGTCCACGGCGGACGTGACCCGGATGCGGGTCGGCGAGGACGTGTGGCGGCCGACCACGGTGGCGCAGGCGGAGGCCGGGGGCGCCCCCCGGTTCACGGTGGGCGAACTCACGGTGGACCTGACCGCGATCGAGGATCTGGAGCCCGGGGAGACCGTGGACGTGCGGGCGGAGGTCGGCCGGGGTCGGCTGCTCCTGCTGCTGCCCGACGACGCCCGGGTGGAGGTGGCCGCGGACGTCGGCTTCGGGGTACTGGACTCCTCCGCCTCGGCCGACGTGGACGAGGAGGAAGAGGGAACGGGAGAGCAGTTCGGCATCACCCGGGAGTTGAGCGAGGTGTTCGAGCCGGTCGGCGGGGCCGGGGACGACGAGGTCCCCCTGATCAGAGTGGACACCGACATCCGCGTCGGGGTTGTGGAGGTACGGCATGGCGAAGCGTAGAACGGACTGGGGGTCGCTGGTCGCGGGGCTGCTGTTCCTCGGACTCGCGGTCGCGTTCGTCGTGCGGGGCACCGGGGACTGGGAGTTCGGTGTCTGGTGGGCGGTCCCGGTGCTGGTGGCCGGGCTGGTCCTGGCCGGGGTGGTGCGCGCGGTGCAGCGTTCGCGGGCCCGCGCCCGGGAACGCGCCGAGGCGGCCGGGGCCGCCGCCACCGACGGGGGCGGGGACGGCGAGGACGGCCCGCCCCGGGGGTGAGGCCGGGGACACCGAGGGGGCGCGGCATCCGCCGCGCCCCCTCGGTGTTCCGCCGGTCAGCCGTTGACATCCGGGCGGTGCTCGGCGATGGCCGCGAAGTCCTGCACCCGCAGGGACTCCCCCCGCGCGCCGGGGTCGACCCCGGCGGCGCGCAGCGCCTGCTCGGCGGCCGGGGCCGACCCGGCCCAGCCGGCCAGGGCGGCGCGCAGGGTCTTGCGGCGCTGGGCGAAGGCCGCGTCGATCACCCGGAAGACCTCCTCTCGGGTGGCCTTCGTCTCGGGCGGGGTGCGGCGGACCAGTTCCACCAGTCCCGAGTCGACGTTGGGGGCGGGCCAGAACACGTTGCGGCCCACCGCCCCGGCCCGGCGGGCATCGGCGTACCAGGCGATCTTGGCCGAGGGCACCCCGTAGATGCGGCCGCCCGGGGTGGCGGTGATCCGGTCGGCGACCTCCGCCTGGACCATCACCAGGACCCGCTCCAGGCTCGGCAGCAGTTCGAGCAGGTGGAGCAGGACGGGGACGGACACGTTGTAGGGCAGGTTGGCGACCAGGGCGGTGGGCGCCGGGCCGGGGACCTCGGCGACGCGCATCGCGTCGTCGCGGACGACGGTGAGCCGGTCGGCGAGTTCGGGCGCGTGCTCGGCGACGGTGCCGGGCAGCGCCTCGGCGAGCACCGGGTCGATCTCGATGGCGGTGACCCGGCGCACGTGCGGGAGCAGCGCCAGGGTCAGGGAGCCCAGACCCGGCCCGACCTCGACCACGACGTCGTCCCCGCCGACCCCCGCGACCCGGACGATGCGGCGCACGGTGCCGTGGTCGATGACGAAGTTCTGCCCGAGGGTCTTGGTGGGGCGGACTCCGAGCCGCTCGGCGAGGACCCGCACGTCGGCGGGGGTGAGCAGGCGGGATCGGTCATCGGGTGCGGGTGTCTGTGTCACCCTCACATCTTGCCAGCCCGCCGGGGTGGGAACCGCGGCCGAAGGCCGTCTGTGAGAGGGAGTCCTGCGGCCGAAGGCCGTCCGTTGAGGGTGGTGGTGGGTGACGGGAGGGCGGTGGTGGGTGACGGCAGGGCGGTGGTGGGTGACGGCAGGGCGGTGGTGGGTGACGGCAGGGCGGCGGTGGCCGACGGGAGGGGCGGTCACTCGAAGAGGTGGACGCCGCAGTGCGGCCACTGGCTCTGCCAGTTCCCCCCGACCGAGTCGTAGAGCGCCTGGGCGCGCCGTGTCTGCTCCCGGGCGTCGGCCTCGGAGGGCAGTCCGGTGCCGCCGACCGAGTTCCAGGTGGGGACGCTGAACTGGTAGAGGCCGTGGTAGCCGCCCGCGGAGTTGACGGCGGTCGGGTCCCCGCCGGACTCGCACTGGGCGAGGGCGGCCCAGTTGAGGCCGTCGGCCGCGCCGCCGCCCGCCGGTGGCGTGTTCTCCGGTGCCTTGGTGCCGACCTCCACCACGCCCTCGACGGGTTCGGTGACGACCTCCTCCTCCAGCACCCTCTCCACCTCCTCGCCGTGGTGCAGGACGGTGGCGGTGGTCACCCGCTTGACGCCGTCCTCGGGCTCGGTGACGACCTCGCGCTCGCCCTCGGGCAGGTCGGGGTTCTCGCGTTCGGTGGTCCCCGCCTCGACGGGGACCTCCTCGGTGACGGGTTCGCCGACGACCGGGGTGATCCGGACGGTCATGTCGGGGTCGGCGGGTGCGTCGGCGGCCGGGGAGACGAGGTCGTGCTCGCCGAGGTCGACCCCGGCCGCGGCCAGGACGTCGGCGACGGTATCCCCGGTGGAGCGGATCTCGGTGCGGACGGTGTCGCGCAGGACGACCATGCGCGGGGCGCGTTCGGCCGTGACGGTGAGCCCGTCGGCGGGGATGGGGGTGTCGTGCCCGGCGGAGAGGGACATCCCGTCGGGGTCCAGGCCGAGCTGGTGCAGGGCCTCGCCCAGGGTGGCGGCGTTGACGCTGCGGGCCAGGGGGTGGCCGTCGAGTTCGACGGTGATGTCCCGCGGGGAGCGGACCAGGACGTGCTCGCCGGAAGCGACGGGGGCGTCCGGTGCGGGGGCCACCAGGTCGCCGTCGGCGAGGGTGACGCCCGCGGCGTCGAGGGCGTCGGCGACGGTGCCGCCGAAGGTGTGGACGGTGCGCTCGGTGCCGTTGACGTCCACGATGACGGCCCGGTGCGCGGTGAGCGCGGTGCAGCCCGCGGTGAGGGCGAGGAGTCCGGCGGTGGCGGCGGCCAGCAGGGGCAGCGGCAGCCGGCCGCGGGCGCGGCGGGAACGGCGGCGGGAACGGCGCGGGGAGGTGGTCCTACGGGTCATGGCGGTTCCTGGGATCACACGAAGGAAAGGGGGCGCCCGTGGGCATCGTCGGGCACTCGTCGCTTTTCGGATGCCGACGTCGTGGCAGTTCAGAGGGGGCGAGCGACCCGTCGGGCATCGGACACATTAGCACCACGCCATTGTTCTACTTTTGGACTCGCCGAAAACCGAGGCGTCCGAAAATAGAAAAGCGCCATTTATATTTTTTTATCCCTTTAGTCCCGCCCGGGCACCCCGAGGCGCCTCCCTGGCGCCGCACCGGCCGACCCGGCACAATGAACCCGAACGTCGTTCTAATCCATCCCTCCTGGAGGCCGCGCACATGGGACCCCTCAACGGAATCCGCGTCGTCGAGTTCACCGGCATCGGACCTGCGCCGATGGCCGCCATGCTCCTGGCCGACCTGGGCGCCGACGTCGTCCGCCTCGATCGCCCGCAGGCCGCCGAGGCGGTGAACGCCGGGCTCCCCGGCCCGCACATGAGCGAGGGCCGCACCGTGCTGGGCGCCGACCTGAAGTCCGCGGAGGGCCGCGCCCTGGCCCGCGACCTCGTCGAGCGTGCCGACGTCCTGTTGGAGGGCTTCCGCCCCGGGGTCATGGAGCGGCTGGGCCTGGGCCCCGACACCTGTCTGGAGCTCAACCCCCGGCTGGTCTACGCCCGCGTCACCGGCTGGGGCCAGGACGGTCCCCTGGCCGCGGCCGCCGGGCACGACATGAACTACATCTCCGTCAACGGGGCCCTGCACGCCATCGGCCGCGCGGGCGGCCCGCCGGTCCCGCCGGTCAACCTGCTCGGGGACTTCGCGGGCGGCACCATGTTCGCGGTCACCGGCATCCTGGCCGCCCTGGTGGAACGCGGCGCCTCCGGGCTCGGACAGGTCGTGGACGCCGCCATGGTCGACGGGTCGGCGCTGCTGATGTCGATGGTCCACGAGGACCGGGCGCGCGGGTCCTGGGCCGACGAGCGCGGCACCAACTACCTGGACACCGGCGCCCCCTGGTACGACGTCTACGAGTGCGCCGACGGCCGGTACGTGTCCGTGGGCTGCATCGAGCCGCAGTTCTACGCCGCCTTCCTGGCGGGCACCGGGCTCGACGGGGAGGACCTGCCCGACCAGTGGGACCGCTCGGGCTGGCCGGTGCTGCGGGAGCGGTTCGCGGAGGTGCTGCGCACCCGGGGCCGGGACGAGTGGGCGGCGGTGTTCGAGGACGTGGACGCCTGTGTGATGCCGGTCCTGTCCCTGGAGGAGGCGCCCGACCACCCGCACGTGCGCGACCGGGGCACACTGGTCCGTGAGGGCGACCGCGTGATCCCGGGCCCGGCGCCGCGCTTCTCGCGCACCCCCGGCGGGGTGACCCGGGGACGGCCGCAGCCGGACACCGCCGAGACCCTCAAGGGGTGGGGCCTGGGCCGCTGAACCGGCCCGTCCGATATCCGACACCCGGGCCCTCGGTAACGGGGGCCGGACGGATTCGGGCGGGTAGGGCGAGTATCCCCCGATGAGCGGCCCGGGGTCGCTAGGGTGACGAGCTCAGGTCGAGCGCGCGACGGGGGGTCCGCGATGCCACGACGGTTCGTCAGGGCGGTATCGGCACATCGGGGGGCGGCCGGCGCCGCGGGGGCGACGCACCGGAGGGCGGTCGGCACCGTACCGGCGCGCTGGTGCGCGGCGGTGGTGGCGGTCGTCGCCCTGCTGTGCGCCGCCCCCGCCTCGTGGGCGGATCCGGGCCCGACGGGCACGGGGGCACCCGACCGGCGGCCGGACGTGCCGGGGCCGGGGCCGGGGCCGGGGCCGGGGCCGGGGCCGGGCGAGGAGCCCCTGGTGCTGGTGGGGGTGCCGGGCCTGTTGTGGGAGGACATCACTCCCGATCACACACCCACCCTGTGGGAGATGGCGGAGCGGTCGGCCATCGGCAACATGTCGATCCGCACCGCGACCTCGCGCACCTGCCCCACCGACGGGTGGCTGTCAGTATCGGCGGGCAACCGCGCGCTGGCCGCCCGGGAGGACTTCGGGGTCTGCGAGCCCGCGCCCGAACCCGAGCGCACCGGGTCCGGCGCGGTCGTCCCGGGGTTCGACTCCTACGTGCGCCAGAACGCCGAATCGCAGTTCGCCGCACAGGTGGGGCTGCTCGGCGACACCGTGCAACGGTACGGCGGGACCACCCTGGCCGTGGGCCCGGGGGCGGCGCTGGGCGTCGCCGACCGGTCCGGGCGGGTCGACCACTACCTGCCGGGTGTGCGCGACCTCGACACCGAACGCCTGGAGGGCGTGGCCTTGGCCGCGGTGGAGCTGCCCGAGCTCACCCGGCTGTACCCGGAGGACGACCCGCTCTCGGCCGACCGCGACGCCCCCGAGCGGGACGACGTCCCGCAGGTGGATCGCGAGGAGGCGCTCCAGACGCTGGACGGGCGGCTGCGCACGCTCATCGCGATGCTGCCCACCGGGTCCTCGCTCATGGTCGCGGGTGTGTCCATGGACAGCGCGCCCTCCCGGCTCACCGCGGCACTGAGCGCGCAGGTGGCACAGGAGGGCCCGTCCGGGCCCATCGGGTTCCTGGCCTCGGAGTCGACCCGGCGGCGGGGGCTGGTGGTGCTCACCGACGTCACCGCCACCGTCCTGGCCGAGCTGCGGATGGACCCGCGGACGGCGGTCTCGGGGCGGGCCTGGCACGTGACGGGGCGGCCCGCGGACACCGGGGAGGCCGTGCAGCGGCTGATGGACTTCAACACGGCCGCAGTGGTGGTCGGGGCGTCCATCCCCGGGTTCTTCAGCGGGCTGGTGGCGGTGCAGCTGCTGATCTACGCGGCCGCCGCCTACGCCCTGCACCGCTACTCCGACGGTCAGCGCGGCAAGCGGGTCCTGGTGCTGTCGGTGACCCGGATCGTGGCCCTGGCCGGGGCGGCGTTCCCGGTCGCCAGCTACCTGGCCAACCTCATCCCGTGGTGGGCGGCCGACTCGCCGCCGACGGCGCTGCTGGGGTGCGTGCTGGCGGCGGACGCGCTGGTGGTGGTGCTGGCGGTGGCCGGGCCGTGGCGGCGCACGATCCTGGGCCCGATGACGGTGGTGGCGGGGGCGACCACGGCGGTGCTGTTCGTCGACCTGTGTTTCGGCGCGCACCTACAGATGAACTCGCCCACCGGGTACTCGCCGATCGTCGGCGGCCGGTTCTACGGGATCGGCAACATCGCGTTCGCCACCTTCGCCACCGGCATGCTCATGGCGGTGGCCGGGATCGCGCACGGGCTCATCGGGCGGGGGCGCCGGCGCGCCGCCGCGGCGGTGGCCCTGGTGGTGGGGGCGGCGTCGGTGGTGATCATCGGCTGGCCCGGCCTGGGCACCGACTTCGGCGGTGTGATCGCGCTGGTGCCGGGCCTGGCGGTGACGACGATGATGATCGCGGGGGTGCGGGTGACGTTCCTGCGGCTGGCGGCGGTGGTCACGGCGGCGGTCGCCGCGATCACCCTGCTGTCGTGGCTGGACTACCTGCGCCCGCCCCAGGAGCGCAGCCACTTCGGGGCGTTCGCCGCCCAGGTGCTCGACGGGGAGGCGGGCACCGTGGTGGCCCGCAAGCTCGGGGCGATGCTGGGCACGCTCGGCAACTGGCAGCTGACCCTGCTGGCGGCCTGTGCGCTGGTGTTCCTGTTCGCGGTGCTCTACCGGCCCACCAACTGGCGGATCGGCGCGTTGCAGCGGGCCTACGAGTACGCGCCGACGCTGCGGGCCGGCCTGACCGGGTCGCTGGTGACCGCGCTGGCGGGGTTCGCCGTCAACGACTCGGGCGTGGCGATCCCGGCGATCGCGCTGACCATCGCGGTTCCGCTCACGCTGTCGGCGTGCGTGTGGGCGCTGGAGCAGGAGGACGAGGATCCGACACCGGATACCGAACCCACCGAGAACGCCCACTGCCTGTGACGCTTACCTCATCGTTGCCGCGCGACGCAAATGACAACGAACACGACCTTGCGTCGCTCACGTCACGAATCGGCCACGGCACTATGGTAAAGTCCGAGGCTGAGCGGCCGATGCAAGGGACAGCCGGTACCCCACGGGGGCCGGTAGGTCACCGTCTCCCGAAGATCCCGGCCACCGATCCGGCCGCCGCACCTCCCCCAGGGAGGGAATGACCGCCCCCAGGGGCGGGTTCTTGTTGTCGTGAAGGGCGCGGGAGTCGCCCGGCACGGCACGCCGCCGATCTCCGGTCCCCGGTGACCCGCGGACCGCCGGGGAACTTCCGACTCGCGCTCGGACGTTCCCAGGGTGGCCGCGTTCAACGCAGGCCCCGTGGCGGAGGAGAAGGCGTCACATCCCCGGCCCCGGATCACCGGGGCGGCACACGAGGACACGATGAACCATCAGCTTGGCTACCGCGGTAACGCACTGAACGTACCGGTCGACGCCCGCGCCCGGCGTGGGATGCGACCCGCCTCGCCGGTGCGGCGGGCACGCCCCGACCACGCCGGAGTCGCCATGCCCGCACTCACCATCTCGTCCACCCTGCACGACAGCGGCCGGGTCCTGACCCTGGACGGCGAGATCGACCTGGCCACCGAGACCCGGTTCCAGGACGCGGTCACCGAGGCGCTCATCACCCAGCCGAGCGGGCGCGTCGTCCTGGACTGCACCGACCTGCGCTTCATCGACTCCAGCGGGCTGCGGGTGCTCATCCGCGCGCACAAGACCGCCCGGGAGCAGCGCGCGGTGCTGGCGATCGCCGCGCCGGCCCAGCGCGTGATGCAGACCCTGCGGATCACCGCCCTGGACACCCGCATCCCGGTGTTCGGCACCGTCCCCGAGGCGCTGGCCGCGCCCCGGGTCGACGCCGACTGAACCCGCGTGGCCGGTTCCGGCCACGGCGAAGGGGCACGACCTGCGAGGTCGTGCCCCTTCTCCATGCGTCGGGGGTCCGGCGGGCTTCCGGAGGGCCCGGGGCGGGATGCCCCTCCCACGGGGTCGGGAACGCCCGCCCGGTCGCGTGCGGCGGCCTCCCCGGACGGACGACCTGTCGGTGTCGGTCGGTGGGTCGGACCTGCCGGAGAAGCCACTGCGCGTCCTCACGATCAGTCGATGAGCAGCATCCACACGCCCAGGCCGGTGACGGCGAGGTTGACCAGGCCGAACACGACCACCCACAGGGTTCCGGGCAGGCCGGTGAGCCGGGCCAGCTGGTCGGCGTCGGAGTGCGGGGAGGGCTGGCGGATGCGCTGGCCCTGGAGCTCGAACACCGGGCGGACACCGGCGAACAGCAGGAACCAGATGAACAGGTAGGCGAAGGCCGCCTGGACCTCGCTGGGGGTGAACCAGCTGATCCCGAACACGACCGCGCCGGTACCCACCACCGAGAGCACGCCGTAGAGGTTGCGGATCATCAGGAGCATCGCGGCCAGCACCACCAGGCTCAGCCACAGCAGCGCGGTGATGTGGTCGGTCATGAGCACGACGATGCCGAGCAGGCCGATGACCGACGAGGAGACGTATCCGGCGAAGACGGTGAGGATCATGCCGATGCCGGTCGGCTTGCCGCGCGAGACGGTGACACCGGAGGTGTCGGAGTGGAGACGGATCGCGGTGAGCTGGCGTCCGCTGAGCAGTGCCACAAGGGCGTGGCCGCCCTCGTGGGCGATGGTGACGACGTTGCGGGCCACCCGCCACACGGGGTTGAACAGGACGGCGGCCAAGGCGAGCACCGCGGCTCCGATGATGATCCACTGCTCCGGCTCGGATTGGGTGGTCAGCACCTCCTGCCAGACGTCACCGAAGGTCGTTTCCACCAGTGGTCCCCCAACTGCGTCTCGACGGCTTCCCGGCCCGGGCGGGCACGGGGCGTTGCCCGACTCTAGCGACCCGCCGGGACGGGCCCGAACGGCGCGGATCGGTACGGAAGGTGAGACGGCGGCGGGCGTCCGGCGGTTCGGACCGCCCCGGAGAACACCGCTTTCCCCTCCAGACCGAGGACCGCCTCCGGGAAAGGTCCGTGCCGGAACCGCCGCGCGGACCATCACCCGTTCGGCACCCTCCCCCGAGAGCACGGACTCGGAGAGCGCACGCCCTGAGGACACCCGGGTTCCTCCGGCGGTTCGGACCGCCCCGGAGAACACCGCTTTCCCCTCCAGACCGAGGACCGCCTCCGGGAAAGGTCCGTGCCGGAACCGCCGCGCGGACCATCACCCGTTCGGCACCCTCCCCCGAGAGCACGGACCCGGAGAGCGCACGCTCTGAGGACACCCGGGTTCCTCCGCCGATTCACGGGCGGATCAGTGAACAAAGAAGTCATTCGGCGCATTTCCTCGGGGATGTGCCCCGAACTGCGGCGATGAGCTGGCCAAACCGACCGGGGCAACCTAAAGTCGCAACCGTTGGTAACGATTTGGGCACCAATAGTGAGGATGCTTTGTGAAGCACATCGCTGGAATCACCCTGATGACCATCGCCGCCGGTGCGGCCCTGGGCCTCACCGCCGCGCCGGCCTCGGCCGGCGGCCACGACGGGTACCCCGGGTACGACCACGTGCACTCGATCCTGCTCCAGGGCCACCACGACGGGTACCCCGGGTACGACGACGGGGACCACGGCGACCGGGGGCACGGCTACTACTGACCGGGCCCTGTGCACGGCGGTGCGGTCCCGGCCCCCGGCCGGGACCGCACCCGTCCGCTACTTCTTCTCCGCCAGCTCCTTCAGGCGCACCAGGGTCGCCTCGATACCCCGGGCGTTGCGTGCGGGCATCCCGCCCAGCACGTAGAACAGCGAGAACCCCAGGGAGTAGTCGAAGGTCTCGGTCACCCGCGTCCCGCCCTCGGGCAGCTCCTCCAGCTCGTACCGCCACCGGTGCGGGCCGAAGTGCCGCCAGGCGATGCGGCGGTCCTTCTCGTACTCCACCACCCGGTTGGTCATCCGGTACGGCAGGCCGAGCATCCTCATGTCCATGCCGAACCGCGCGTCCAGGGCCAGCTCCGGCGGACCGAAGAGGCTGCCGCGCACGGTGCCCGATCCGTCGATCTCCGAGTGCCGTGCGGGCGACGCGAGGATCTCGAAGATCCGCGCGGCGGGGGCGTCGATCACCACGCTCCGGGAAACCTTGTATTCAGACATGCGGCCATCATGGCAGCACCCCCTGAAGAGATCCTTCCGGCCTCCCCGGACCGCCTACCCCCGGACCGCGTGCCGCTCGACGCCGGCCAGCTCCCCGGCGGCCACGTGGATCACCCAGAACGACCCCTTGCGCAGCCCCAGCTGCTGGGTGAGCGGCGCCCCCAGGCGGGTGAGCGCCTCCTCCATCAGGTCCGGGATCAGCTCCCCGTGCGTGCACACCACCGTGGGCCGCCCCGCGTCGAGGATCTCGGCGAACGCCTCGCGGGCGCCCTTGACGTCGTAGGAGGGGGTGCCCTCCCGGACGGTGAAGGCCCGTTCGGTGCGCATCTGCACGTCCGCCTCCACCGTGTACGGCAGCATCGACTCGGTGCAGCGCGCCGCCGCCGACGACACCACCCCGGGCCGCCCGTAGGCGCCCAGGACCCGCGGCAGGCCCAGGGCGTCGGCCCGGCCGGACTCGTCCAGGGGGCGCAGCAGGTCGTTGTCGTCCCAGGTGCGCTTCTCCCCCGCCGACAGGTGCCGGAGCAGGATGACCGGGAAGGTCGCGGCGGGCCCGGCCAGGAAGTTGTCCAGGACCTCCACGTCGTGGTCGTAGGTGAGGCGTTCGCGCGCCTCCTCCACCGGGACCCACTCGACCCGGTCGACCTCCTCGTTGGCCTGGTATTCGATGGTCCCGCCGGGTTCGGCGGGGGTCGCCGCCCACCACTCGACCTGTTTGGGCCAGCCGTCCTTGAGGTAGCGCTGCGGGGGCAGGCGGCGGCCCAGCACGGGGTTCAGGCCGGTCTCCTCCTGCACCTCGCGGACCGCGCCGATGATGGGGTGCTCGCCGTTCTTGAGCTTGCCCTTGGGCAGGGTCCAGTCGTCACGGGCGGGCCGCCGGATGAGGACGACCTCGGCCCCGGCGTCCCCGTCGCGCCACAGCAGGGTGCCGCCCGCCCGGATGGGTTCCAGGTAGCCGCCGACCGCGGTGCTGCGGGGCGGGAAGGCGCTGGTCACCCTGACCTCGTCGGCCCCCGCCCCGGAGGTGTCGTCCCCGGTGCTCATCCGCCCTCCACCACCCGCAGGTGGCGGTCGCCGCGCAGGCTGTCCTGGAGGTCCACCAGGGGTTGTCCGTCGGGGGCGTGGGTGACCCGGTCCCAGATGCCGTCGGGTTGCAGGCGCCACGAGGACGTGTCGTCGGACATCGCCATGTCCATCAGGCCGATGAGCCTGCGGCACTGCTCCCCGTCGGAGATGCGGACCAGCGCCTCCACCCGGCGGTCGAGGTTGCGGGGCATGAGGTCGGCGCTGCCGATCCACACCTGGGGGCGCCAGCCGTTGGCGAACACGAAGATCCGCGAGTGCTCCAGGAAACGGCCCAGGATGCTGCGCACCCGGATGTTGTCCGAGAGTCCGGGCACCCCGGCGCGCAGGACGCAGCTGCCGCGCACCCACAGGTCGACGCTGACCCCGGCCTGGGAGGCGCGGTAGAGGGCGTCGATGATCTCCTCGTCGACCAGCGAGTTGACCTTGATGCGGATGTGCGCGGGCTCACCCTTGAGGGCGTTGTCGATCTCGACGGAGATCTGCTGGAGCAGGCCCTCGCGCAGTGCCGCGGGTGCCACCAGCAGCCTGCGGTAGTGCTTCTTGCGGGAGAACCCGGTGAGGCTGTTGAACAGGTCGCTGACGTCCTCGCCGACCTCGGAGGCGGCGCTGAACAGGCCGAAGTCCTCGTAGATGCGGGCGGTGCTGGGGTTGTAGTTGCCGGTGCCGACGTGGCAGTAGCGGCGCAGCAGCCCGTCGTCGTCCTGGCGGATGACCATGGACAGCTTGCAGTGGGTCTTGAGGCCGACCACGCCGTAGACGACGTGGCAGCCCGCGTGTTCGAGCTTGCGGGCCCACTGGATGTTGTTCTGCTCGTCGAAGCGGGCCTTGATCTCGACCAGGACCACGACCTCCTTGCCCTCTCGGGCCGCCTCGATGAGCGATTCCACGATGGGCGAGTCGCCGCTGGTGCGGTAGAGGGTCTGCTTGATCGCGACGACCTTGGGGTCGCCCGCGGCCAGGGCGAGGAACCGCTCGGTGGTGGTGGCGAAGGACTCGTAGGGGTGGTGGACCAGCACCTCGCGTTCGCGGATGGTGGCGAACAGGTCCCCGGAGGTGAGCGCGCGCGGCTCGACCGGGACCATCGGCGCGTAGTGCAGCTCGGGGCGGTCCAGGTCGGCGATCTGGGCCAGGCCCGCCAGGTTGAGCGGCCCGGGGACCCGGTAGATCTCCTCCTCCTCGGCACCCAGTTCCGCGGCGAGGATGGCCAGCGTGTCGTCGCTGATGTCCTCCTCGACCTCCAGGCGCACCAGCGGCCCGAAGCGGCGGCGCAGCAGCTCGTTCTCCAGGGAGGTGACGAGGTCGTCGGTCTCGTCCTCGTCGACCTCCAGGTCGGAGTTGCGGGTGACCCGGAAGGCGTGGTGGTCCACGACCTCCATGCCCTCGAAGAGCTGGGGCAGGTGGGCGGCGATGATGTCCTCGACCGGCACGAAGCGGCCGCCGCCCTTGGTGCTCATCTCGATGAACCGGGGCAGCGCGCCGGGCACCTTGACCCGGGCGAACATGCGGCGCTCGTCGCGCGGGTCGCGGACGGTGACGGCCAGGTTGAGCGACCGGCCGGAGATGTAGGGGAAGGGGTGGGCCGAGTCGACCGCGAACGGCGTGACCAGCGGGTAGATGGAGCGGCGGAAGTATCCGTGCAGGTATTCGCGTTCGGCGGCGTCGAGGTCGTTCCAGCGCACGATGCGGATGCCGACCTCGCGCAGGCCGGGGGCGACGCTGTTCTGGAAGCAGGCGGTCTGCCGCAGCATGAGGTCGTGGGTGAACTCGGAGATGCGTTCGAGGAGGTCGCGGGGGTGGTGTCCGCTGGACGAGGCGACGGAGAGCCCGGTGGCGAGTCGGCGCTTGAGGCCGGCGACGCGGACCATGAAGAACTCGTCGAGGTTGCTGGAGAAGATGGCCAGGAAGCGGGCGCGCTCCAACAGCGGGATGTCCTTGTCCTCTGCCAGTTCGAGGACCCGCTGGTTGAAGCGGAGCCACCCCTCTTCACGGTCCATGAACCGATCGGCGGGGAGACCTCGGGACTCGGTGGTACTGGGACCGGCTGGCGTCGATACGGATTCCGTGCTCACAGCTGGCAGACTCCCCCCTTTTCATGACCGTACGGTGACATCCCCGTGAGGGGGAAATGACCGCAACACGACCGCTATGGACCTTCTGTACCCAGATGCACACGAACACCTGCACTTACCGAGCATAGATTGCGCAGGTTTCGGCCCATGTACGCGACAACGACCGGAATAGGGGCGAAAAGACGAGCCGACACGCCGGACCGACCGGACGGATCTCCGGGCTTTTCTGGCTCAAACGGTGACTTCGTCCTACATCATCCCGTTTTTCAGGGCGGGTGGCGTGAGGATGAAGAAGATGCCGATGCGCAGCAGCACGTTGAGCCACGTGTTGCGGAAGCACAGCCACAGGTAGCCGTAGAGCAGGCTCGCCGTGCCGTAGGTGAGCAGGGCCAGCCCCAGGTCGTAGACCAGGCCGTCCCCGGGGATCTGGGACACCGCGTCGTAGGGCCGGACGATCGCGTACATCAGGGAGAAGAGGATCGAGGTGGCCACGATCCCGCCCCAGGGCCCCATGATGATCTCCAGCCTCGTCTGCACCATCCCGCGGAAGAAGATCTCCTCGCACACCGAGATCAGCGCGAAGGCCAGCACGAACCCGACGAGCGGGAACGAGGGCTCGGGCAGGCCGCTGCCGGGCACCAGGAGGTAGATGTAGCCGACCAGGCCGAGCACGAGGGCCACCGGGATCAGGCCCAGCCACCGCCAGGGCTGTTCGACCTTGAGGGCGATCGCGGGCATGGCGGTGCCCCGGCCGTCCAGGACCACCCCGGAGCGGTCCATGACGAGCAGCGGCAGCGTGAACAGGAACAGCAGCCGGGACACCAGGGAGGCCGACATGGCCAGGTCGGCGCCGATCTCCTCCCCGAACAGGTGGAGGATGGTGCCGAGTCCCCCCATGCACAGCACGAACCCCACCAGGAACAGCAACAGCCAGCCCAGCTCACGGTTGATGGGGTGCGTCTGCATGGCGGCGGCGATGCGCCGGTCCAGTTCCGCCCGGTTCCCGAACGCCTTGACCAGTGCCCAGGCCACCACTCCCCCGAGGAGCATCGGACCCCAGGAGATCAGGAACAGGACCGGGGAGTCGAAGACGACGTCGTGGCGCAGGCCGGGGTCGATGGCCACGGCCGCCAGGACGGTCAGGAGCGCGACCGCCGTCCACCCGGCCGGCCCCCATCTTCGCACCATGGTCACAAGAGTCCCCCCTGCCTCAGAACACCCATTCTGCCCAAGGGGAAACTAAAAGCTACTTTACGACTACGGTATGTCGCCATCGAAGACGGCCGGAACGGGCGGGCCGACGGCCCGCCCGCCCGCGTGGAGCGGCGCTCCGGTCAGTGGCCGTTGTCGAGCACCGACCGGAGGAACTCCTTGGTCCGGTCCTCCCGGGGGTCGCCGAAGATCTCGTCCGGCGTGCCCTCCTCGGCTATCCGCCCCTTGTCGAACATGAGCACCCGGTGCGACACGTCCCGCGCGAACCCCATCTCGTGGGTCACGCACAGCATCGTGATGTCCGTGGTCTCGGCGACCGTGCGCAGCACGTCCAGCACCCCGGCCACCAGTTCCGGGTCCAGCGCCGAGGTCACCTCGTCCAGCAGCAGGATCTCCGGCCGCATCGCCAGCGCACGGGCGATCGCCACCCGCTGCTGCTGGCCGCCGGAGAGCTGTGTGGGGTGGGCGTCGACCTTGTCCGACAGCCCCACCAGGTCCAGCAGTTCCTCGGCCCGGGCGTTCGCCTCACCCCGGGACAGGCCCAGCACGTGGACCGGGGCCTCGGTGAGGTTCTTGCGGACCGTCATGTTCGGGAACAGGTTGAACTGCTGGAACACCATCCCGATCCGCTTGCGGCGCGGGCGCAGGTAGGCCTCGTTGGCCGGGACCATCCGGCCCCCGCGGGGCATGTGGCTGAACGGCTCGCCGTCCACCTCGATCAGGCCCTCGGTCACCTTCTCCAGGGTCATGAGCAGGCGCAGGATGGTCGTCTTCCCCGAACCGCTCGGCCCGATCAGGGTGACCCGCTCACCGGGGGCGACCGAGAAGTCCAGGTGGTCCAGCACGGTGAGGTCGCCGAAGCGCTTGACCACCTGGTCGAAGTTGATCAGCGCCGAAGCGTCAGACGGCGGCATAGCGTCGCTCCAGTCGTCGGATGATGATCGCGGAGGGGATGCTGACCAGGAGGAAGAGGAACCCGACCACGGTGAACGCCTCCACCACCCGGAAGTCCGCGCTGCCCACCTGCCGGGCCATGGCGAGCAGTTCGACCACGGTGATCGCCAGCAGCAGCGGGGTGTCCTTGAACATGGCGATGAGGTAGTTGCCCAGCGCCGGGATGACCTTGCGGATCGCCTGGGGCAGCACCACGGCCCCCCAGGTGCGCGAGGCGGGCAGGCTCAGCGCCCGTGCCGCCTCCCACTGGCCCCTGGCCACGCCCTCGATGCCGGAGCGGTACACCTCGGCGGTGTAGGCCGAGTAGTGCACGCCCAGCACCGCGATGCCCACGGTCAGCGCCGACACGGTGGAGGGCGCCAGGGCGAACACGAACACCAGCTGGACCAGCAGCGGGGTGGTGCGGACGAACTCCATGACCGCGTGCACGGCCGTTCCGACCACCGGAACCCGGCGGACCATGGCGATGGCCAGGCCCAGCACCAGGGCGATGAGGTAGCCCAGCAGGGTCGCCTGGACGGTGACCGCCAGGCCCCGCATGAGGTCGGGCAGGATCTGGAAGGTCCACTCGAAATCCCAGAACATCTACTTCGCACCCCCCGAGGTGGTGAGCGCGGGGGGTCGCAGCAGGCCCAGGATCCCCTTGCCCCCGGGCGGGGTGCGCCCCAGCCGGTGGTTGGCCCGGCGTTCCAGCAGGCGCACGCCGAAGATGAGCACCTGGGCGATGAGGAAGTACAGGATCAGCGCGCCGCTGAAGGCGAGCACCGTCTCCCCGGTCGCCTGGCGCATCCGCTCGGCGATGGCGGTGATGTCGGCGACACCGATGAGGTAGGACACGGCGGTGGCCTTCATCAGCTCGATGGACAGGTTGCCGAAGGTCGGCAGCATCTGCGCCCAGGCCTGCGGCAGGACCACCAGGCGCATGCGCTGGAACCAGGTCATGTCCAGGGCGACGGTGGCCTCGAACTGGGCCTTGGGCACGGCGTTGATCGCACCGCGCACGACCTCGGCCCCGTAGGCGCCGACGTTGAGGCCCACCGCGACGATGGCCGCGAACCGGCCGTCCAGCTGGTAGCCGGTGATGAGGGGCAGCGCGTACGCCATCCAGAACATCAGCACCAGCGCGGAGACCCCGCGGAAGACCTCGACGTAGGTCGTGGCCACGGCCCGCGGGAACCACCCGGGGCGGGTGCCCAGGACACCGAAGAACATGGCCAGGACGAACGCCAGCGCGATACCGCCGACGGTCAACTGGACGGTGACCCAGGCACCGTCCAGATAGACCGGCAGCCTCTCGATGAGGAAATCCACGCGGGATCAGCCCTCGCAGAGCTCGGCGGTGGTGGTGCCGTCCGGCAGGTCGGCCTCGGTGAAGCCCCACTCCTCGCCCAGTTCCAGCAGTCGGCCGTTCTCGGTGAACTCGGCGATGACCCGGTTCATCTCCTCCAGCAGCGCGGTCTCGGCCGGGCGCAGGCACAGGCCGCCCCAGCCCTTCTGCTCCTGGCCGTCGATCTCCGGGAAGAAGGGCTCGGTGACGTCGAAGTCGCCGCCCCGGTCCTGCAACAGGTAGTGGTGGGACACGCTCAGCATGGAGACGGCGTCGACCCGGCCCGACTCCAGCAGCTCGTAGCCGGTGGTCTGGTCGGGGATCAGCTCCAGGTTCTCGGCCCCGAAGTGCTCGGCGTAGTCCTGCTCCACGGAGGCGTTGAGCACCGCGAGCCTGAGGTCGGGGTTGTCGGCGAAGTCCGTGAAGTGCCGGATGCCGTGCGGGTTGCCCGCGGCCACCATGAACGCCTCGGGCGAGGTCGCGGTGGGCTCGGTGAAGGCCACCTGCTCGCAGCGTTCGGGAGTGATGAACATGCCCGCGGCGATCACATCGAACTGGCTGGCCTGGAGACCCGGGATGAGCCCGTCCCAGGCGACCGGGTTGGCCCGGATCTCGGGGACGCCCAGTTCCTCGAAGACCGCCCGGGCGACCGCCGGGGACTGGCCCGCCGGGTCGTTGTCGCCGTCGACGAAGCCGAACGGGATCTCGTTGGCCAGCCCGACGTTGACGAAACCCTGCTCGCGCAGACGGTCCAGGAGCCCGGTGTCGGCCTGTCCGCCGCCGTCGCCGCCACCGCCGTTGCCGCCGTCGTCGACACGTGAGCACGCGGCGAGCCCGAGGGTGATCGCCCCCACGCCGGCCAGGCGGAACGCGTCCCGGCGCCCGGGGGCCCGTCGACTGTTCGCTGATACCTGCATCTTCACTCTCACTCCTCGCATCACTCGCGCGGTCCGTCGCGCCCCGCGGGTCGTCCCGCTCGGCGCCGCGCCATGGGAGATCCGGCCCCACCGCTGGTCTGCGGCCGGACCGGCTCCGGTACGGGGGTCTCCCTCCCCGAGGCCCTCCGGAGGTAACGACACCCCGGTGGTCCGTTATGTACTGGTTATTCAATGGGCGGTACAACGCCCGCGCACATGCCGGGATCTACCCCGCAGCAGCACGGACAGCACCCGGAGTAACGAAACGCGGGGGCGGCCCGGGCGGACCCGGAACCGCCCCCGCGGGATCGGCCCTCTTGGGAGGGACCGGCTCAGTCCGCTTCGACGACCAGCGGGTAGACACCGTTCTCGTCGTGGACCTCGCGGCCGGTCACCGGCGGGTTGAACACGCACAGCACCCGGAAGTCGGTCTTGGGGCGGACGGTGTGCCGCTCGTGGCCGTTGAGGAGGTAGAGGGTACCGGGGGTGATGATGTGCTTCTCCCCCGTCTCCTCGTTGGTCAGCTCGGCCTCGCCCTCGATGCAGTGCACCAGCTCGACGTGGTTGGCGTACCAGAACGTCGACTCGGTGCCCGCGTACAGCACGGTCTCGTGGAAGGAGAAGCCGACTTTTTCCTTGGCCAGGACGATGCGGCGACTACGCCAGTTCTCCGTCTTGATGTCCGCCTCGGTGTCGGTGATCTCGTCCAGGCTGCGAACGATCACGGGGTTCCTCCTCATCGGTGCGCTCGTGCGCGCATGGCTGTCATGTACGGCACGGGGCCGGCCGACCACCCCCACGGGCGGCCGGCCGGCCCCGAGCGGTGTTCGGATCAGGCGGGCTGGGCGACCTTGACGGCGGCGCGCGCCGCGTCGGCCATGATGTCCAGGCCCGCCGTCAGCTCCTCCTCCGTCGCGGTGAGCGGGGGCAGGAGCTTGGCGACCTCGTCCTCGGGACCGGAGGTCTCCAGCAGCAGGCCCCGCTCGAAGGACTCGGCGGCGACCCGCTTGGCCACGGAGGTGTCGGCGAAGGCCAGCCCCCGGGCCATGCCCCGGCCGCGCACGTGCGCGCCCAGGTCGACGTGCTCGGCGGCCATCTCGTCCAGGCGGGCGGCCACCAGGTCGCCCTTGGCCTTGGTGGCGGCACTGAAGGCGTCGTCCGTCCAGAAACGGCGCAGCGCCTCGGCGCCGGTGACCATGGCCGGGTTGAAGCCGCGGAAGGTGCCGTTGTGCTCCCCGGGCTCCCAGACGTCGAGTTCGCGCTTGAACAGGGTCAGGGCCATGGGAAGACCGTAGCCGCTGATGGACTTCGACAGGGTGACGATGTCCGGAACGATGCCGGCCTCTTCGAAGCTGAAGAAGTCGCCGGTGCGGCCGCAGCCCATCTGGATGTCGTCGACGATCATGAGGATGCCGTACTCGCGGCACAGCTCCGAGAGCTCGCGCAGCCACTGGGCGCTGGCGACGTTGATGCCGCCCTCGCCCTGGATCGTCTCGACGATCACCGCGGCGGGCTTGTCCAGGCCGCTGCCGCTGTCCTCCAGCAGGCTGCGCAGCCACAGGAAGTCCGGGGTGCGCCCGTCCATGTAGTTGTCGAACGGCATGGTGGCCACGTGGCCCAGCGGCACGCCCGCGCCGCCGCGCTTCATCGAGTTGCCGGTGACGGCCAGGGCCCCCAGGGTCATGCCGTGGAAGCCGTTGGTGAAGTTGACGATCGTCTCGCGGCCGGTGTACTTGCGGGCCAGCTTGAGCGCGGCCTCGACGGCGTTGTTGCCCGCCGGGCCGGGGAACTGGACCTTGTAGTCCAGGCCGCGCGGTTTGAGGACGATCTCCTCGAAGGTCGCGAGGAAGTCGCGTTTGGCGACGCTGTAGGCGTCCAGGCTGTGGACGATGCGGTCGTCGGTGAGGTAGCGGACGAGCTCGGTCTTCAGCTCCGGGTTGTTGTGCCCGTAGTTGAGCGATCCGGCTCCCGCGAAGAAGTCCAGATAGGGTCGGCCCGACTCGTCGTAGACGTGGCTTCCGACGGCCCGGTCGAAGACCACCGGCCAGTTCCGGCAGTATCCGCGGACTTCGGACTCCAGGCGCTCGAAGGTCTCCATCGTGGGTTCCTCGGTTCCTTTCCCCAGGTTCATGGGCTCATGGCTTGGCCGCTCGATGGCTTGGTCGATGCGGTGCGGACGGCCGGTCACACGTGTGCTTCGTCGGGGAGACCCAGAGGTCCGATGCGCACGAGGTCTTCGGGCTCGTGTGAGTCTCCATTCTCCTTCGGGAAGTGCTCCTCGGAGAAGAGCGCGGACCATGTGATCCGCGCCCGGCGGTCGCGCGCGAACGACGCGAAGAGCGCTCGCGACGCGGTGTTGTCCGGGGTGACGGTCGCCTCCAGGTGGTCGATGCCCCGTTCGACGATGCGGTCACCGATGAAGTCGAGCATGAGTCGGGCCAGTCGACGGCCCCGGTGGGCCGGGTCGACGGCCACCTGCCACAGGAAGTAGGTGTCCGGGCTGTCTGGTCGCACGTAACCGGTGACGTAGGCGATGGGCCGACCGGTGTCGTCGCGGGCGACGACGCTGGTCGCGGCGAAGTCCCGGCACCAGAGGGCGTAGGCGTACGGGGAGTTGAGATCCATCCCCGCGTCCCGCGCCAGGGCCCACAGGTGCGGGCCGTCCTCGGGTCCGGGATGTGCCAGGCGCACGTCCCCACGGCTCGCGGCACCGGCGCTCTGCGCGGAGCCGCGCGCTCCTTCGTCGGTACGGTCGCGGGCTTGGAGATTCGTTCGTAGATGCGGCACGTCGATTGAAACTAGCGAACGAAGGTCAATGGGATGACGACATGATCCGTCGCGGATGTTTCACCGGAAGGCGATCGGGTAAGGCCTATCTTTTTAGCCCGATTTCAAGGCCGTGACCAGGGCTTTCACGGACCGCGCGATAGAGCGCGCAAAGTCGCCGGACACGCCGCCCATCAGGGGATTCGGTGCCGCCTCGGCGAGGCGGCCGCGTGTCGCGGCGGCGCCGGGGGGCCGCGGGCGGGAGAATGCGCGTGGCGGGCGTCAGGGTCAAACATAGAGCCTGGACGAGCAATATTAAGCGTGCGTTAAGTCACATCAATTCGGTGGAAACCTCGCGACATAACGTCTTCTCGACGCCGAAGGGGCGACGTGCGAATGTCACGCGCCTGTCACGCGGAAGTCACGGGGGCCGCCGCGGGCGCGGCGAAAGCGGTTCTGCGCAGGGGCTTCGCCCCGACTCCGATCCGGGCCTCCAGCCGCCCGCGCGTGATCCGGGCCCGTCGATCCCCGGGCCCCGCACGGCCCGGGAGCCGACGAAGGTCCCCGAAGAAGGGACGAAGTTCCAAGAAGACCCCCTGTAGTACGACCCGATGTAGTACTACACTTGGTCGCATCGCTTCGCCGCAGTTCCGAAGTGGCCGAACACCCTACGGCCGCTCCCGGCCCACCGGCCTTCGGGACCGCGGCACGGCGCGAGACTTCCGCCGACCCGGCCGTGGAGGACACGGCGCGGACCACCGGCCAGCGACCGATTAGCCACGGATCGGAGGCGCCCGTGAACCGCCTGTACCACGAGAGCGAGGACTGGGTCACGCAGGGACGTTGCCGTGCGTACGACCCCGAGATCTTCTTCCCGGTGAGCTCCACCGGTATCGGCAGGGCCGATACCGAGCAGGCCCTCGCCGTCTGCCGCAGCTGTACTGTTCGCCCGGAATGCCTGCGGTGGGCACTGCGATCCGGGGAGGCCCACGGAGTCTGGGGTGGGACCACCCCGGAGGAGCGGCGTTACATGCGCCGCGAGCTGGCCCCCGCGGTCTGACACCGGCCCGGGAAGAAGAACCCGTCCCATGACGGGGTGGCCGCCGGGTGCGCGGGGGATCGCGCCCGGCGGCCCACCGTGCCCTTGCGGGCGAATCGGACAGGATCTAGGTTTTCTCACGTGCGACCCGCCCATGGCACACTCCGCCTGCTGCGCACGGCCTCCCTGGCCGGTGCGTGCACGGGGCTCGCCTGGGCCGGGCACGACCTGTGGGCCGCCGAGCCCGCGGGGGCGGGCGGGTTCGCCCTGGCGACCGCTTTCCTGACCTCCGTGCTGTGGCACTTCACCCGCATCATGCGCGGCTTCGGCGAGATCCTCGCCGTCATGGCCTGCGTCCAGGTGGCCCTGCACCTGATCTTCCAGGGGTCGGCCGACCCCGCGTTCGCGGCCTTCGACACCGGCGTGGACCATTCCGGGCACGGGATGCTCGCGCACACCTTCGGCCTCTCCCCCGGCATGCTGCTGGCGCACCTGTGGGCGGCGCTGCTGGCCTCGGCGCTGCTGGCGCGCGGGGAGGCGGCGCTGTGGTTCCTGGCCGCGCTGCTGTCGCGCGTGCTGCCCCCGGCGCACGCCCGCGACCTCCCTCTGCCCCCCTCTCCCCCGGGCGTCGCGGCCGCCCCCGCGGCGGTGCCGGCCGCCCCGGGACTCGCGGCGCACCCGCCGCGCGGCCCGCCCGCCCTCTCCCCCGCCGCCTGAGCCCGCGAGGACACCGTGTCCCCGGTGGCGCGGGCGGCACAGGAGAGGAGACCGGGAACCGCCGTGCGGCGAGTCCTCCCGGCGCGGAACGAGCCCGAGAGAAGAAGAGAAGAATGACCGGTAACCACACCTCCCGCCTGCGGCGCGCCCTGATCCCGGCCGCCGTGCTGGCCGCCGCCCTGGTCGCGGCGCCCGCCCCCGCCCTGGCCCACGACGTCCTGACCGGGTCCGACCCGGAGGACGGCGCGACCCTGGACACCGTCCCCGAGGAGGTCGTGCTCTCGTTCAACAACGCGCCCATGGAGGGCGGCTCCGGCAGCGCCGTGGTCGTCACCGGACCGGACGGGGAGACCACCTACGAGGACGGGGACCTGGCGTTCGACGGGCTCGACGTGTCCGTGGGCCTGCTGCCGCTGGACGAGGCGGGCGAGTACACGATCGGGTTCCGGGTGGTGTCCTCCGACGGCCACCCGATCCAGGACAGCCTGACGTTCTCGGTGACCGAGGAGGCCGTCGCGGCCGCCGCCCCCGCCGAGGAGTCCGCGGAGCCGACCGAGGCCGCCGGGGAACCCACCGCGGAGGAGTCCCCCGTCGAGGTCGAGGCCTCCGAGGCCGCGACCGAGGACGAGGGCGGCCTGCCGGTGGGACTCATCGCCATCGTCGCGGTGGGAGTGATCGCGATCGCCGCCGTCGCGGTGGTCGCCCTGCGCCTGCGCAAGGGCTCCTCCGCCGAGTAGGGGCCCGGCCCCGACACCCCGAAGGGCCCGCGCAC
>NZ_JASFDV010000083.1 GCF_030766825.1 Nocardiopsis sp. CC223A | reverse complement strand
GGGTCCGCGGCGGGCCGTGCCGGGTCGGGGCGGGGGGTGGAGAAGGTGCGCCCGCCCGGGGCCAGTGCGGCCAGGGCCGGGGCGGCCAAGCAGGCCAGGGCGCAGGCGATGAGGACCGGGCCGGTGCCCCAGGCGGCCGCCGCCGGGCCGATGAGCGCCAGGCCCACCGGGGCCAGCCCGTAGGAGAACAGGAAGTCCAGGGAGGACACCCGGGCCAGCTTGTCCGGGGCGACCTCGCGCTGCACGGCGGTGAACCAGGGCACGTTGAACAGCTCGATGCCCACCCCCACCACCGCGTACGCGGCCATGACCACGACCGGGCCCACCGGGGCGATCAGGCTCAGCGGGGCCAGGGCGTACAGGCCCAGCCCGGCCAGGGCCGCCCACCCCCGGGCGCGGGGCTTGAAGCGGGACACGATGACCGCGCCCAGCAGGGCGCCGGCGGTGTAGGCGGTCAGCGCCCCGGCCAGGACGGCCTCGCTGCCGTAGTGGTCGCGGCCGGCCAGTGGCAGCAGGACGCCGGTGGCGGAGTAGCCGGTGGCGATGACGACGGTGAGCGCGCCCAGCCCGGCCAGGAACCAGGGGTGGCGGCGGGCCTCGGCCAGGCCGTCCAGGAACTCGGTGTGGAAGGGGGCGCGGGAGCGGGTGCGGGGCCCGGAGGCGCCGCGGGCGGGGGCCAGGGCGGCGATCAGCCACAGCGCGGCGGTGCCCAGCAGCAGTACCCACAGTCCGGTGACCAGGGCCAGCAGGGCGGTCAGGCCGGGGGCGAGCAGGGTGCTGACCCGGGTGGAGAAGGTCAGGGCGGCGTTGGCCTGCTGCCGGTGGTGTTCGGGGACGACCTCGGCGGTCAGGGCCTGGAAGGCGGGGCGGCAGGCGCCCTGCCCGGCGCCCACGACGGTGGCGGCCGCGGCCATGAGGGCGGTGGAGGAGCCCAGGCCCAGGACGAGGAGTGGGGTGGCCAGGGCGGCGGCCAGTCCCGACCAGAGCACGACCGCGCGGCGGGAGTGGCGGTCGGCGAGCAGGCCGCCGGCCGGGACGGCCACCAGGAAGCCCGCGGTGCGCAGGGCCAGGACCAGGCCCAGGTCGATCGCGCCGAGGGAGCCGTCCAGGACGGCCAGGCCCAGGATGAAGGGGAGCGCCCAGGTCGCCAGCCCCGAGGCGGTGGTGGCGCTCCACAGGCGCCAGAAGACGGGGTCGCGCAGCGGGCCGCCCGGGAGGGCGGAGGGTTCGGTGTTCGGCGCCGTTGTCGATGACACGCGGTGGTTCTCACTCTCCGGAAGGTGGTGATGGCTGCCCGTCCACTCTAGTGAAAACGATTATCAGTAGCGACTTTGGCGGGGGCCTCCGTGTCCGCGACGGGCCGGCGCGGGAGGGCGGTGGGTCGGAAGTGGTCCGCTTTCGCGGGGGGAGAAGTGGGAATGTCCGTTCCGGGCGCGGTGCCGAGTGCCGGTGGGTGCGGGGCGGATCACGCATCGTGTTCCCGCGATTAAATGACAACGATTTTCATTTCCCCTATAGTGCCGCTCAGGACGACCCCCTTCCCGAAAGGAACCGTGTGGACCGTTCGCTCATCGCCACGCTGCCGCCCCCGCTCCCGGCCGCACAGATCATCGACCTCAACCGCCCCCGCGCCGACCTGGCCGCCCACCGCCGCTACGAGTGGAACGGGTGGACCCTGGACGTTCCCCCCGGCGTCTTCCTGCCCGGCGCCACCAGCCGCATGATCCACCAGCGCATCTTGGACGACGCCATCGACGTGCGCGGGCGCCGCTACGCCGCCATGGGCTGCGGCCTGGGCGTGGAGGCCGCCGTCGCCGCCCTGCGCGGCGCCCGCACCGTCCACGCCCTGGACGTGCACCCCGCCAGCGTCGCCGCCGCCGAGGCCGTGTACCGGACCGTCGTGGGCGGGGCCGCACCCGGCACGGCGTTCACCGCCCTGGTGTCCGACCAGTTCTCCGCGGTGCCCCGGGGCACCGCGTTCGACGTCGTCACCTTCAACCCGCCCGCCGTCAGCCAGGCGGTGAGCACCGACCCCGACGTGGTGCGCAACGTGTGCGCGGGCGCCCCGGTGACCGACGCGTTCTTCACCCAGATCGCCGCACGCGGCCTGCTCGCCCCGGGCGGGGAGGTCCACCTCATCGTCTCCAACACCGCCGACCTGCGCACCATCATCGGCCGCGCCGCCGACCTGGGCTTCACCGCCGAGGTCGCCCACCGGCACGACTGGCCGGACGGTGTGCTCACCTACCTGTTCCGCCTGACCCGGGAAGGGGACGCGTGAAGACCCTCAGCGACCTGTTCGAGGCGGCCCGCACCCACCCGGTGCCGCTGCCGGTGGCCACCAGCGTGTTCTGGGTCCACCACGGCACCCGCCTGGCCGGGGGCGAGGTCACCTACCTCAACCGGTACGTGCTGGTCCGGGTCGGGGCCGCCTTCGGGGCCTGCGCCTTCGAGGACGGCGAACTCGACCCGGCGGTGTGCGCCCAGACCTCCGGGCTGCCCCTGGGCGAGCTGATGGCGCCGGAGCGGCCCCTGCCGCTGCGCCTGGCCGCCCTGGACGCCCACCTGGCCGCGGCCCTGCCCCACCACCGCGATGCGCGCGCCGAGGCCGTCACCCTGCCCGAGGGCACCCCCGAACAGCGCGCCGTGGCCCGCGACGCCGCCATCGCCGGACTCCTGCCCGACCCCGAGGGGCGCAAGGTCGGGCTGATCGGGGTGGTGGACCCGCTGGTCGCCGCGATCCGCGAACGGGGCGGCGAGTGCCTGCCGTGCGACCTCAACCTGCGCCGCACCCGGTGGGGGGACGAGGTCGCCTCGTCCATGGACGGGGTGCTGGCGGAGGCCGACGCCGTGGTCGCCACCGGGATGACCCTGGGCAACGGCAGCTTCGACACCATCCTCGCGCGCTGCCGCGAGCGCGGGATCCCCCTGGTGGTGTACGCCCAGAGCGGTGCCGCCGTCGCCCGCGCCCTGCTCGGTGAGGGGGTCAGCGCCCTGTCCGCCGAACCCTTCCCGTTCTCCCAGTTCAGCGCGGTCCCCACCGCCCTGTACCGGTACCGTGCCGACGGGGCGGGGGCCGGTTCGTGATCACCGGCACCGGCCGCGCCGCCTGCCACCACGGAGAGATCGTCCAGGGGGTGTTCCTGGACCGGGGCGGACGCCCCCGCCGGGGCCTGGTCACCCTGCCCATGGCCGACCCCGTCACCGAGGCGGTGTTCACGCCCCGGCCGGGCACCCCCGCCCACCGGGTGGAGGTGCACCCGCCGGGCCGGGTCAAGGCGGCCCGTGCCGCGGCCCTGGCCGCCGCCGAGTGCGCGACCCGCCGCCTCCGGGTGTGCGGGGGGACGCTGCGGTTGCGCGGCGGCGCCCCCACCGGGCTGGGCCTGGGCTCCTCCACCAGCGACGTCACCGCGGCGGTGCGCGCGGTGTGCGCCGCGTTCGGGGTGGACCCGGCCCCCGCCACCGTGGCCCGCATCGCGGTGGCCGCCGAGGGCGCCAGCGACCCCATCATGTGGGAGGACGGGCGGGCGCTGCTGTTCGCCCAGCGCGAGGGCCGGGTCCTGGAGGACCTGGGCGCCCCGCTGCCGCCCCTGGTCGTCGTGGGCTGCCTCACCGGCGGGGGCGCCCCGGTGAACACCCTGGGGCTGCGCGCCCGGGTGGACCGGGGCGAGGCCGCCGTCCACGAACGCCTGCGCGTGGCCCTGCGCGCGGCGGTGGCGGCCCGCGACGCCGCCGAGGTGGGGCGGATCAGTACCGAGAGCGCCGTGTTGAACCAACGGGTTCTGCCCAAGCCGGAACTGGGGACGCTCAAGGGAGTCGCCCGCCTGTGCGGGGCGGTCGGCGTCCAGGTCGCGCACAGCGGCAATGTCGCCGGTGTGCTCTTCGACGCCCGTGCCGACGACCTGGGGGCCCGGATCGACACCGCCCTGGAACGGTTGCGCGGGGCGGGCCTCGTGCCCACCCGGGTCTTTCCCACCAGCCCCCCGATCCCTGGAGAGACGACGTGGACGACCACGTGTGCCAGACCCTTGGCAGACCGGACCTGATCGACCTCGGCGGCGGGCTGGTGTGCCTGCGGTTCGAGTCCATGAAGGTGGCCTCGGCGGCCGCGGCCGTGCGCCACCTGCTCGACACCGGGGTCGTGCGCCCCGGCGACACCCTGATGGACAGCTCCAGCGGCATCTACGCCTACGGGTTGGCGTTGGCCTGCCACCGGTACGGGCTGCGGTGCCACATCGTGGGGTCCACCACCATCGACCGGACCACCCGTGTGCAGTTGGAGATCCTGGGCGCCACCCTGGAGCAGGTGCCGCCCTCCGACGATCTGCGGTTCGACCAGAGCCGGCGGGTGGCCCGGGTGCGGGAGCTGCTGGCCGAGCACCCCGACTACCACTGGATGCGCCAGTACCACGACTCGGTGCACTACCTGGGGTACCGGGCGGTGGCCGATCAGATCGCCAAGGAGTTGGACCCCGCCCCGCTGACCGTGGTCGGCGGGGTGGGGTCGGGCGCCTCCACCGGGGCGTTGGCGACGTTCCTGCGCGAGCGGGCGCCCGACACCGAGCTGGTGGGGGTACAGCCTTTCGGCAGTGTCACCTTCGGCGGGGAGGCGGTGCGCGACAAGGAGATCATCATCGCGGGGATCGGTAGCTCCATCCCCTTCGGGAACGTGGACCACGCCCTGTACGACGTCGTGCACTGGGTGGGGTTCGACGCCGCCCTGGCCGGGAGTGTGGCGTTGCTGCGCGAGCACGCGGTGTTCGCCGGGCTGTCCACGGGCGCCGCGCATCTGGTGGCCCGTTGGGAGGCGCGGCGGGCGCCGGAGCGGAGGGTGGTGTTCGTGGCGGCCGACACCGGGCACCGGTACGTGGAGTCGGTGTTCGCCCGGCACGGCCGGGCGGTGGCGGCGGGGTCGTTGGAGCCGGTGGCGATCGCTGACACGGCGGAGCTGGCGGCGCCGTGGTCGCGTATGGAGTGGGGGCGGGCGCCGGCGCCCGCCCGTGCGGTGCACGTCGAGGAGTGAGCCGTCGCCGTGCCCTGTCCCGCGGTGCGGCGCACCGGTCGCGGACCGGTTCCGCCGCCCCGGGGCGGGGGCGGCTCTCGCGCACGGCGGTCCGCCGAAGGTGCCGGAGCCGTCGCGAGTCAACGGTCGGGCAACCGAAACCTGTATAGATTTTGCATCAAAATATTGAGACGGTTGTAGAATTGCCCTATGGCAACGGATTCTGTTGTCAGGTGAGGAGGTTCCGTCGGGTTGGGGACGGCGCCGCGTGTGTCTTCTCCGGGCGGGGCCGGGCGGTGCCTTCGCATCTTCTCCCGTGTCACTCCTGCTTTGCCACACCACCGTGTTCTCGGGCACCCCGTCCCGACACACCGCCGGGGCGTGTGAGCGCCCCCGCCGCGACGCGGCGGGGGCGCTCACACGGAACCGCCGCGGCTATTCCAGGACGACCAGCAGGTCGCCGCCGTCCACGCGCTGGACGCGGTCGATCGCCACCCGCGCGACCGTGCCCGCCACCGGGGCGGTGATCGCCGCCTCCATCTTCATCGCCTCGATGGTGGCGATCGTGGCACCGGCCTGGACCGTCTCACCGGCGCCCGCCACCAGCGTCACCACGCCCGCGAACGGCGCCGCCACGTGCCCGGGCGTGTTCTTGTCGGCCTTCTCCGCCGCGCGCACCGTCGACGCCAGCGACCGGTCCTGGATCTGTAGCGGCCGCAGCTGGTCGTTGAGCCGGGCCAGCACGGTGCGCACCCCGCGTTCGTCGGGTTCGCCCACCGCCTCCAGTTCGATGAGCAGCCGCACCCCCGGGTCCAGGTCCACCGTGCACTCCCGGCCCGGTCGCAGGCCGTAGAAGAAGTCCGCGCTGGAGAGCACGCTCGTGTCGCCGTAGGCCGACCGGTGCTTCTGGAACTCCTGTGTCGGTGCCGGGAACAGCAGCCGGTTCAACGTGGCGCGCCGGTCCTTGTCCAGGCCGCGGCGCTGCTCCTCGTCCAGCTCCACCACCGGGCGGGCCGCCGGGCGGCCCTGGAGGGCGCGGGTGCGCAACGGTTCGGGCCAGCCGCCCGGGGGCACCCCCAGTTCGCCGTGGAGGAACCCCACCACCGAGTCGGGGATGTCGAACCGGGACGGGTCGGCCGCGAAGTCGGCCGGGGAGACCCCTGCGCCGACCAGGTGCAGGGCCAGGTCGCCCACCACCTTGGAGGAGGGGGTGACCTTGACCAGCCGCCCCAGCATCCGGTCGGCGGCGGCGTACATCGCCTCGATCTCCTCGAAGTGGTCGCCCAACCCCAGGGAGATCGCCTGGGTGCGCAGGTTGGACAGCTGGCCGCCGGGGATCTCGTGGTGGTACACCCGGCCGGTCGGTGAGGACAGGCCCGCCTCGAAGGGGGCGTAGACGCGCCGTACCGCCTCCCAGTACGGCTCCAGGTCGCCGGCGGCCGCCAGGCTCAGCCCGGTGCTCTTGTCGGTGTGGTCGAAGGCGGCGATGATCGCCGACAGCGACGGCTGGGAGGTGGTCCCGGCCATGGACGCCACCGCGCCGTCCACGGCGTCGGCGCCCGCGCCCGCCGCGGCCAGGTAGGTGGCCAGCTGGCCGCCCGCGGTGTCGTGGGTGTGGACGTGCACCGGCAGGTCGAACTCCCGGCGCAGCGCCGCCACCAGGGTGGCCGCGGCCGGGGCGCGCAGCAGGCCCGCCATGTCCTTGACGGCCAGGACGTGCGCGCCCGCGGCCGTGATCTTCTCGGCCAGGCGCAGGTAGTAGTCGAGGGTGTACAGCTCCTCGGCCGGGTCGGACAGGTCGCCGGTGTAGCACAGGGCGACCTCGGCGACGGAGGTGCCGGTGGCGCGGACCGCGTCGATGGCCGGGCGCATCTGTTCGACGTCGTTGAGGGCGTCGAAGATCCGGAAGATGTCGATGCCGGTGGCGGCGGCCTCCTCCACGAACGCGGCGGTGACCTCGGTGGGGTAGGGGGTGTAGCCGACGGTGTTGCGGCCGCGCAGCAGCATCTGTAGGCAGATGTTGGGGACGGCCTCACGCAGTGCGGCCAGCCGCTCCCAGGGGTCCTCGGCCAGGAAGCGCAGCGCCACGTCGTAGGTGGCGCCGCCCCACGCCTCCAGGGACAGCAGTTCGGGCAGGGTGCGGGCCACGGTCGGGGCGATGGCCAGCAGGTCCTTGGTGCGCACCCGGGTGGCCAGGAGCGATTGGTGGGCGTCGCGGAAGGTGGTGTCGGTGACGGCCAGGTTCGGGGAGGCGCGCAGCCACCGGGCGAACCCCTCCGGGCCCAGTTCGGCGAGCCGTTGCCGCGACCCCGCGGGCGGGGACCCGGTCGGGAGCTCGGGCAGCTTCAGGGCGGGGTCGATCAGGTGCGGGCGTTCCCCGTGCGGCTTGTTGACGGTGACGTCGGCCAGGTAGGTGAGCAGGCGGGTGCCGCGGTCGGCGGAGGGCCGCGCGGTCAGAAGGTGCGGGCGCTCCTCGATGAAGGAGGTGGTGATCCGGCCCGCCTGGAAGTCGGGGTCCTCCAGTACGGCCTGGAGGAACGGGATGTTCGTGGCGACGCTGCGGATGCGGAACTCGGCCACCGCGCGGCGGGCCCGGTCGACGGCGGTGGCCAGGTCGCGGCCCCGGCAGGTGAGCTTGACCAGCAGCGAGTCGAAGTGCGGGCTGATCTCGGTGCCGGCGGCGGCGGTGCCGCCGTCCAGGCGGATGCCCGAGCCGCCCGGGGAGCGGTAGGCGCTGATGATGCCGGTGTCGGGGCGGAACCCGTTGGCGGGGTCCTCGGTGGTGATGCGGCATTGCAGGGCGGCCCCGCGCACCACGATGGTGTCCTGGGAGATGCCCAGGTCGGTGAGGGTCTCGCCGGAGGCGATGCGCATCTGGGACTGCACCAGGTCGATGTCGGTGACCTCCTCGGTCACCGTGTGCTCGACCTGGATGCGCGGGTTCATCTCGATGAACACGTGGGAGCCGTCCGCGCCGACCAGGAATTCCACGGTGCCGGCGTTGCGGTAGCCGATGCGGCGGGCGAACCGCACCGCGTCGTCGCAGATCCGCGCGCGCAGCCCCGGGTCCAGGTCGGGGGCGGGGGCCAGCTCGATGACCTTCTGGTGGCGGCGCTGGAGGGAGCAGTCGCGCTCGTACAGGTGCACCACGTTCCCCTGGCCGTCGGCGAGGATCTGCACCTCGATGTGGCGGGGGTCGATGACCGCCTTCTCCAGGAACACGGTGGGGTCGCCGAACGCCGACTCGGCCTCGCGCATGGCCGCGGCCAGGGCCTCGGGCAGCCGGTCGGGGTGGTCCACCCGGCGCATGCCGCGGCCGCCGCCCCCGGCGACCGCCTTGACGAACAGCGGGAAGCCGATCCCGGCGGCGGCGCCGATGAGGGCGTCGGCGTCGGCGGAGGGCGCGGAGGACTCCAGCACCGGCACCCCGGCCTCGCGGGCGGCGGCCACGGCGGTGGCCTTGTTGCCGGTCAGTTCCAGGACGTCGGCGGGCGGGCCGACGAAGGTGATGCCGGCCTCCTGGCAGGCGCGGGCCAGCTGCGGGTTCTCCGACAGGAACCCGTATCCGGGGTAGACGGCGTCGGCCCCCGACTCGCGGGCCGCGCGGACGATCTCGTCGACGGACAGGTAGGCGCGGACCGGGTGGCCCGGTTCGCCGATCTGGTAGGCCTCGTCGGCTTTGAGGCGGTGCAGCGAGTTGCGGTCCTCGTGGGGGAAGACCGCGATGGTCCGGGCGCCCAGTTCGTAGGCGGCGCGCAGGGCCCGGATGGCGATCTCGCCCCGGTTGGCCACAAGCACTGTGCGGAACATGGTGTCCTTCTGGTCGGTGGGAACGGCGCAGGCCGCATCGTGTGTGCGCCACCGGCCCCGTCGACGGCGGGCGCATCGCGTGCACGCCGCGCACGTTTGCACGGGTAACTTAACCGGCGCGGTCCCCGGGCCCGTTGACCGGCCCCCGGACGGGCGGGGCGGGTGCGCGGTGTGTTCCCAGGGTCCTGCCCGCCCCGGGGCGTGGTCGAACCCCGCACCGGCCCGCCCGGGGGGACGGTCGACGGAGTCCGCGCCGTCGAAGGCGATGAGGTCCTCCGGGCCGCCGGTGGCCCGGAGGCGGCCCGGAGGACCCGCGCCCGGGGGAGCAGGCCGGTGGGAGTTCACGTCGTGGTCGGCGGGGTCTCCCCGGGGTCCGGTCGGCCCGGCGCGGTGTCGCCCCGCGTCCGGTGCGGCCCACGGCCGCCTCCCGTGCGCCGTCGAATCCCCGGGCGGGGCCGCGCGATCGCCGGTTCAGGTGCGTCCGGTCTCGTACACCCGCAGGTGCAGGTCGGCCAGGGCGAACAGCGGGGTGGCCACGCCCAGGGCACGGCCGCGCGCCACCAGGTCGCCGATGATGTGGTCGGCCTCCACGGGGTTGTCGTGGGTGAGGTCCCAGTACAGGGAGGTGGTGGTCTGGGAGGTGGTGTCGCCCAGCATCCGGTCGGCGCGCTCGCGCGCCCGGGGCGGGACGGGGTGTCCGGAGGCGGCGGCGACGGCGGCGGCCTCCTCGAACACCGCCCGGGAGAAGTCCCGCCCGCCCTCGGTGGAGTTGATCCGACCGATGGGGGCGCGCATCAGGCAGTTGCAGGCGCCCATGGTCGCCAGGAACACCCACTTGTCCCACAGTTCCTGCACCGCGTCGGTGGCGGCGGTGGCGGAGAACGTCCCGGTGTCCAGGGCGGCGTGCACCTCCTCCAGCGGGAGGACGGGGGTGTCGGAGACCGGGCCGTAGATGAGCCGGGCCAGCTCGCCGACCTCGACGATCTCGCCGTCCTCGCCCAGGCGGGTCTGCACCATGGCCACGCCGCCGTACACGCGGTCGGCGCCGAACCGGTCGATGAGGGCGTCCATGTGCCGCATGCCGTTGAGGAGGGGCAGGACGGCGGTGCCGGGGCCCACGGCGGGGGCGGTGTCCTTGAGGGCGGCGTCGAACCCGTAGGACTTCACGGCCAGGATCACCAGGTCGTAGCCGGGGGTGAGGGTGTCGGCGGTGACCGCGGTGACGGGGACGGTCTCGACGGTGCCGTCCAGGTCGCGCACCCGCAGGCCGTGCTCGCGCAGCAGGTCGGCGCGGGCCGGACGGACCAGGAAGTCGACGTTGCGGCCCGCCTGGGCCAGGCGGGCACCGAAGTAGCCGCCGACCGCGCCCGCACCCACGACGAGGATTCTCACTGCCGGTTCCCTCCAGGGTGGTTCGTTGAACATCGAACAACGTAGGGCCATGGGATGGCTCGGGGCAAGGCCGTGGGCGGGGCCTGCCCTGGAGGCTCCGGCCACGACCGGAGGGCGTCGTGCGCCGCAGGGGGTCGTCCACCCGTCCGGCGACCCGCCCCCGGCTGTCACCGCCGGGGAGGTCGTGGGGGCCGTCGGATTCTCGCGGTGGAGCGAGGAGAGGGTCCGGGGCCCGCCCCTGGGGGACGCGCCGGTGGGAACGCGGGGCCCGGACACGGTGGTGGTCGCCGACCCGGACGGTGCCGGGGGCGGGGTGCGGCGGATCGGGACCGGCGCCGCTTCCCGGCGCGGTCGCCGCCCACACCGTTCGGGGCGACGGCGTGCAGGGCGGTGCGTGGCCCGTCGTCGTCAACGGGCCGGTGCCCTGAGGGCGGGTGCGGTCACCCTCCCACCTGCGGGATTCGACGTCAGGTCACGCCTCGGCGTCGGATCCTTACAGGTCTTGACCCGTTGTGCGCAGGGTGCAAAGGATGGCACGGCAGGCGACTTTTGTGATCCAGGAGATAATGGGTGGGGTGCCTTCGCGGGACGGCCCCTCCGCTCCGGAAGGAGAGGTCATGCGTGCACGGCGGTGGTCGGTCGCGGCGGGGGCGCTCTGTCTGGTGCTCGTGGCCTCGGGGTGCGGCGGGGGCGGGGGCGATCGGGTCGAGGTGTTCTCCTGGTGGACCGGCGGCGGTGAGGAGGCCGCTCTGAACGCGCTCATCGAGCGTTTCGAGGCCGAGAACCCCGACGTCGAGTTCGTCAACGCGGCGGTGGCCGGCGGCTCGGGCACCAACGCCCGGGCGGTCCTGGAGGGGCGCTTGCAGAGCCACGACCCGCCGGACTCCTTCCAGGGGCACGCCGGGGCCGAACTCCAGGACTACATCGAGAGGGGCTACCTCAGCCCGCTCGACGACTTCTTCCAGGAGCAGGGCCTGTACGACGCCCTGCCCGAGAGGTTGGTCGAACAGATCACCTACGACGGCAGCGTGTACTCCGTGCCCGTGAACATCCACCGTTCCAATGTGATGTGGTACAGCCCCGCGGTGTTGGAGGAGGCCGGGATCGACGCCCTGCCGCAGAACCCCGAGGAGCTGGTGGAGGCGTTGGAGACCGTCGCGGAGGAGACCGACGCCGTCCCCATGGCGGTGGGCGCCCAGTGGACGGTCGACCACCTGTTGGAGTCGGTGCTGCTGGGGTCGCTGGGCACCGATGCCTACAACGCCCTGTGGGAGCCCGGCGCCGACTGGGACACCCCCGGGGTCGCCGCCGCGCTGGCCACGTTCGATCAGGTCGTGGAGCACACCCAGGAGGCGTCGGCCACCGAGGACTGGCAGGAGGCCGCGCGCCGGGTCGCCGACGGCGAGGCCGCCTTCAACATCATGGGCGACTGGGCGGCGGGGTACTTCGACGAGCTGGGGGCGGTTCCGGGCGAGGACTACGGCTGGGTCGCCTCCCCCGGTACCGAGGGCACCTACCTGTGGCTCTCCGACAGCTTCACCCTGCCCGTGGGCGCGCCCAACGAGGAGGCGGCGCTGACCTGGTTGGCGCTGGTCGGCAGCCGGGAGGGCCAGGACGTCTTCAACCCGCTCAAGGGCTCCATCCCCGCCCGTGAGGACGCCGACCCGGCCGAGTACGCGGACAGCCCCTACCTGGAGTCGGCCCTGGCCGAGTGGCAGGCCGGGCCGGAGCTGGCGGGCTCGTTCTGGCACGGGGTCACGGTCGGCGACCGGTGGAGGAACGACGTCGACACCGCCGTGGGCCTGTACCTGGGTGACGGTGACCTCAAGGCGTTGCAGAACACGCTGGTCAGGGCCGCTCGGGTCGAGTGAGCGCGACCCGGAACCGGTCCGGGGCGGCCCCGGCCGTGCCGTCGGCGGTGCGCCGCGCCCCCGGCGGCCCGGGTGGGCGGGGCGGGGGCGCCGCGGGCCTGCGCACGGGTGGTGTCGGCGCAGGCGTTCGCGGTGACGTTGATCCGGCAGCCCATCTCGGTGTGGAACGACTTCCTGTTCGCGGTGTTCCTCCCCGGGCCCGACGGCCGACGGTGCAGCCGAACGATGTGGCCGGTCGATGGTGGTGCCCTACAGCCGGCAGGTGCCGGCGTCGCCGCCCACACCGGTGGTGTACCCGGTGCCGGGCCGGTACTTCATGCGCGGCCTGATGGCCGAGGCACTCAGGGCCGAGGCGGGTGCGGGGCGGGACCGCGGGGGTGGCCCCCCGCGGCCCCGCCGTGTCTCGGTCGGTGCGCCGCCACCCGTCCACATCCAGGACCCAGCGGTCGCCTCCCCCGTCCAGTGCCTCGTACACGGCCCCGGCCGGGACCTCGGTGATCTCGCCGTTCGCGGTGGCGATCCGGATTAGGTCCACGGCCGGTCAGTAGGCGTGGTGCGCCGCCTCGGAGTCCCACCGCGCGGGGGCCGGCGCCTCCCGGTAGTGGCCGCGCGTCTCGAACCGCACGGCCAGGGCGTCCTCGGAAGGGCAGGACCACTCCAGCGGCCGGATGATCGTGTCCGGGGCGTAGCCGTCGCTTGCGTTCGGCCCGCTCGCGTTCGGCCTCGCGGTGTTCGGGGCGCCCCTCGTGGGGGGAACATCCAGGTTCCCGGGGATGCATCCGGCCATGGGGCCATCCTGCCGGGCACCGGCCGCGTGCCCGCACCGGGGTTCATCGGTTCTTGCTGAAGCGCAGGGTGAGGTCGGTCCCCTGTCTGGTGTCGAAGGGTGATCCTTCGGGACCCGCCTTGTCCGGGGTGGCCGTGAGGAGTTCTCGGTGGTGCAGGTCGTAGCAGGACTCCACCAGGGTCGCCAGGCGGTCGACCGCGCCGCGTGCCTGCCACCAGGCGGTTACCAGGCAGACCGCGCCGATGAGGGCCATCGGCCACCACGGCCGGGACAGGGCGCAGGCCGCCGCCGAGGCGAGCAGGTACAGCACCCCCCACGCCCCCAGGGCGCAGGCCCGGTCGAGGTCCCCGCGGGTGCGGTCGACCAAGTCGACGGCGCGGTCCGGAAGCAGGAGCAGCAGCCGCGGCCAGGTCCAGCCCACGTGCAGTCCGTAGTTGCCTTGGACCCGCTGAGCGAGGGCCGCCATGCGGTCGCCCATCCAGGTGGGCCGTTCGGGGCGGATCAGAGCCATCCGGCTCTGCTCGGCGAAACCCAGCCCTTCCCAGCGCCGGATGCGGAGCAGGGTCAGCCAGTCCAGGGGGTTCTTGGACGAGGTGAACACCTGTTTCAGGGAGGGGCGCCCGCCCGGTCCGGTGCCCGGACGGTTCCGCGCGGGCAGCCATACCGTGCGGACCAGGGGTGTGAGGGCTTTGGCAGCCAGTGCGGCGGCGTGGCCCAGGAGGGTGACCGTGATCAGCAGTGCGGCGATCTGCGCCGTGGTTACCGGTGGCTCCGTCCCGGTGATCGAGCGCAGGTCCTCCTCGGCCCGGGGCAGGGCCGTGCCGGGGTCGAGCAGGTCCCCCGGTTCCAGCAGGGCGCTGGCGGCGAGCGCGAGCAGGAACAGGACGCCGGGCAGTGCCAGGAGCGTCCACCAGTGCTCGGCGCCCTTCTTGCCGACTTCAGCGAGGAGGAGGTTCACAGCATCGTCGCCCGGTGGTCCATGTCCCTGTCCTGCAGGTCACATCGGGGTTTGGCGACCTTCGCGCGCTCGACGGGGACGGTGCGCGGGCACAGGTCCTCGGGGCAGGCGTACACCGAGGGCACCGGGCCGGGGGTGCGTTCAGTCCCGGGGAGGAACAGGTTCCGGTACTTCTCGCGCACATCGGGGGGAAGCCTGCGCAGGAGCCCGTCCAGGTCGCTCTGGCGCAGTCTCCCGTCCTTGGCCAGCCTCTTCAACCGGTCCAGCCGCTCTTTGAGTTTCGGATCCTCGGTGGTGGCTTCCTTGAAAAGGTGCAGGTTCGTGCACAGTCGTTCGTTCGTCCGCGCGGCGTTGGACATCCTCTCGCCTTCTGTCCGGCCTGTGGGCAGCCATGTCCGACACGCGCCTTCCGCGTGGCTAGTGCCCTATGGGGTTTATGTCTATTTTTGCCATCAGGTGTTTCCAGTGAATCATTTGTCGCTTTTGTTAATGGTGGGATCGGCCTTCTTGGGAAATTCGCTCGTGCCGGAGAAAGGAGTCTAATATGGCTCATCATCGGGGATGTGCCGCGGGCCCTCCCCACTCCGGCACGGCGTCCCCGGCCGCGCCCACCCCCACAGGCCCAGAGCGAGGCGCGTTGAGCAGTGGATACTTCGGTTCGTACACCCCTCCGGTCCGCAGGATCGCCGTCCAGGGACACGAGCTCACCCTGGCCGATGCCCTGACCGAACTCGGCGCGCTCGACGCCGAACTCCGGCGTCTGGCCGCCGAGCTGCGGGTCTTCGGCGGCCGGTCGGCGTCCCCGCCCGCCGAGATCGCCGTGCCCGGAGCCGAGGCCTCCGACCGGGAGATCGCCGACGCCCTGATCCGGCTGCGGGACGAGGCCGCCCGGGTTCGGGAGCGGGCCGCCGCATCTCGCGCCGAGGCCGTCGGCGCACGCCTGGCCCGGTCCCTGGGCGAGGAGTCCGGGGTCCGAGGCGTGGACTCCGTCCCCGAGCCCCGCACGGCGGCGGGCTCCCGCGCCGCCGCGGACGCCGAGATCAACCTCCGGGCCCTGGCCGAATGCCGCGCCCTGGTCCGCAAGGAGGCGCGACGGATCGACGAGGCCGACGCCGACGCCCTCGCCGACCGCCTCGCCCGGATGCGGGACCGGGCCGCCACAGCCTCCTCCGCCGACTTCGGGCGGTCGCAGCTGGAACTGCGCATGGACCTGCACGA
Organism: Nocardiopsis sp. CC223A; assembly: GCF_030766825.1. GTDB lineage: Bacteria > Actinomycetota > Actinomycetes > Streptosporangiales > Streptosporangiaceae > Nocardiopsis. Next base: position 16,249 of record NZ_JASFDV010000083.1, on the reverse strand, counting down.
CGCGATCGGCCGCCGCGCCGCACGGCACGCCCGGGTGGCCGCCCAGGAGCGCCTCATGGCCAGGGCCGCCCTGGCCGGCGAGGACGAACGCGCCGCCCTGGTCCGGCAGATCCGCGGGGCCGACGACCCGCGCGCTCTGGAACACCGCGTCGAGCAGGCCGTGGCCCGTGCCGCGGCCGAACGGGGCCGGGCCGACACCGCCCGCCAAATCGTCACCGCCCTGCGGGCCATCGACTGTGACGTGCACGAACAGGCCGCCGACGTCCTGGCGGCCACCGGCGAGATCGTGGTCCCGCTGCACACCGAGGGCCCCGCAGCCCCCGGATACGGGGTCCGGGTGCGCCTGCGCGAGGGCATGGACCTGTCCACCGGCGTCGTCGACCTCGACCCGGACCGCCCCGCCGGGAAGAAACCCGGCGATGACGTCGACACCCAGAAATGGTTCTGCGCGCACCGCGCCCCCACCCTGCGCGCGCATCTGGGGGCGCTGTCCTGGCATCCCCGGACCGAGCACGCGCCGGGCCGTCACCCTGCCGCTGCGGCCCGCCCCACCGCCTTCGAACGACCGGAGCAGGCCGCCGCGGCCCGCGCCGCCGAAGAGGAGCGGCGCCGACGCCACCAGGAGCAGGCCAGGCAGCGGCGGCGGTCCCGGTGACCGGGACCGGCGGCGCCCGCCCGCCCGCGTGGTTCCAGGAGACGGACCTCGCCCTCACCGTCTACCCGCAGATCCTGCTGCTGGGCAATGTCAGGGACCGGTACCTGCTGCCCGGTGAGCAGGGGCGGCCCGTGGTGCTGGACCTGCCCCAGGCCCTGTGGACCCTCTTCCGTCGCCGCGGGTACGCGGGCATGCTCCGCCACGACATCGTCCAGGACCGGATCGTGTGGGAGCGGATCGCGCACCAGGAAGCCGGAGGCCGGGCCGCAGACCGGCCCGCGCCGCCCGCCGAGGCGATCGACCGGGCCCTGACCCCCGCGGGCGGCGACGTCTCCAGGATCGGTGCCGAGGCCCGCTCCGGGAGCGACTTCCAGCGGCTGCGCTCGGTCATGGCGGCCGTGGCCGCCAACCGGGACAGCCCTCCGGTGAGCCTGCTGCTGCCCTTCGCCGGCCGCCTCGGCGACCCCGGACAGCACCAACTGGAGAACACCCGGCTGTTCTTTGCCGCGGCCGAGGCCCTGGCCCATGAGGCGGGCCGTCCCAGGGTGGGAGGCCTGCCCGCGCCCTACAACACCATCGTGTGGGTCGCCGAACGGCAGGAGGACCTGCCCGCCAGCTTCGCCATGGGCAACGCCCGCATCCGGGTCATCACCCTTCCCCGGCCCGATCCGGCGACCCGGGCCCGGGCCGCCCGCTACGCGCTGCACCCCCTGCTGGCGGAGCTGCCCGAGGCGGAGGCCGAGCGGCACGCCGTCCGGCTGTCCCGCCTCACCCACGGCATGGGGCTGGTGGACGTGTACTCCATCGGCCAGCTCGCCCACGAGCGCGACCTGGACCCCGACCGCCTGGAGGAGGCCGCCCGCCTGTACCGGGTCGGTGTCGTCGACGATCCCTGGTCCGACCCCGGGGTCCTGGAGCAGATCCGCAACGGTGAGGCCACCCTCAACCGCCGCGTCCGGGGGCAGCGGGACGCCGTGCGCAAGACCATGGACATCTTCATGCGCTCGGCCACCGGCCTCACCGGCGCGCACGCCTCCAGTTCCCCCAACCGTCCCCGGGGGGTGCTCTTCCTGTCCGGGCCGACCGGAGTGGGCAAGACCGAGCTGGCCAAGGGCATCGCCGAGCTGATCCTGGGCGAGGACGCCGAACCAGTCCGCTTCGACATGAGCGAGTTCGCCGCCGAGCACGCCCGCGAACGCCTCATCGGGGCGCCGCCCGGTTACGTGGGCTTCGAGGCGGGCGGTGAGCTCACCAACGCCGTGCGTGCCGCCCCGGTGAGCGTGCTGCTCTTCGACGAGATCGAGAAGGCCGACCCGGGCATCTTCGACCTGTTCCTCCAGATCCTGGAGGACGGCAGGCTCACCGACGGGCGCGGCGCCACCGTCTACTTCACCGAGTGCGTCCTGATCTTCACCTCCAACCTGGGGGTCGCCAAACTGCCCGAGCACCTGCGCAAGGCGTGGGAGGCCAGGGCCGAGAAGGGCGAGACGATCCCGGTGCTCACCCCGGACCTGGAACCCGGGGTCGTCCGGGAGGCCCTGCGCACCGTTTTCAACGCCTACTTCAGTGACGGGATCGGCCGCCCCGAACTGCTCAACCGGTTCGGGGACGGCTTCGTCGCGATGGACTTCATCGACGACGACGTGGCGGGGGAGATCCTCGACCTCATGCTCGCCTCGGTCGTCACCCGTGTGGAGAGCAGGCACCGGGCCCACCTGAGTATCGGCCCGTCGGTACGCGCCTTCCTCGCGTACAAGTACCAGGAACCGGAGATGCGCGCCCAGGGCGGGCGCGCCGTCGGCCGGATCGTGGAGACCCACCTCACCGACCCCCTGGCCCGGGAGCTCTTCCTGCGTCCCGCGCGCCCGGGGGAGCGCATCACGGCGGCCGAGGTCGTCATCGAACCCGACAAGGCCCCGGAACTCGTGGTCGAGCGGGAGGACCGGCAGGGGATGGACCCGTGATCCGCCTGGCCCGCGCCCATTTCCCGGTGACCGTGCTGGGCCCGGGGACCCGCCTGGTCCTGTGGACCCAGGGCTGTTCCCTGGCCTGCCGCGGGTGCATGTCCCGGGACACCTGGGACCCCGACGCCGGGACACCGGTACCACTGGAGTCGCTGACGGCCGTCTGGCGGGACGTCCTGGCGGCCGGTGCCACCGGGCTGACCATCAGTGGCGGGGAGCCCCTGGAACAGGCGCGGGCCGTGGCCGAGCTGGTCGATGCGGCCGGGGCCGAGCGCGACCGCCTCGCACCGGGGGCGGACATCCTTCTGTACACCGGCCACGAGCCCGCCGAGATCACCGAACGCGCCGCCGACCCCGCGGTGGCGCGCATCCTCGCCGGAGTCGACGCCCTCATCACCGGCCGCTACCGGGCGGGTCTGGAGACCTCCCTGATCTGGCGGGGGTCGGCCAACCAGCTGCTGCTGCCCCGCACCGCGCTGGGCCACCGGCGCTACGCGCGGTACATCGACCACCGACCGGCGCGGGCGCCGGTCCAGGTGCGGGTGGAGCACGACGCCGTCCTGCTGATCGGGGTCCCGCGGCGCGGCATGCTCACGGCCCTGGAAAGAGAGCTGGTCGGCCGGGGCATCACGGCCGGGGAGGTGTCATGGCGACCTACCGCTGCGGGATGAACCCGGAGGGCTGTCCGACCGAGGACGCGCCGGGGTACTGCCGCTACCACCCGCTGGAGGAACTGGTCGCGGTGCACGGCGCCCGCCAGTGGAGCCTGCACCTCCCCGCGCTGGGGCGCACCGTGCCCATCCCGGAGGAGGGGTTGTCGGTGGGACGGGACGCCCCGGCCTTCGCCGGCCTACCCGGGATGAGCGACTTGGACCAGGTCAGCCGCGACCACGCCCGGCTGGAGTGGCGGGACGGGTCCCTGCTGCTGAGCGACAGGGGCTCGTCCAACGGCACCTTCGTCGACGGGACGCGGCTCGCCGACGGCCGTTCGGTGGAGGTGGGCCCCGGCCATACCATCACCTTCGCCAAGGACATCGAGGTCCGCATCGTCGATGACGAGGACGTGTGAACCGGCCGCCCCCGCCTTCCCATCCCCACGATCAGGAACGGTTCCGATGAGCACCGACACCCTTCCCGGCGCCGAGAGCCCCGACGAACCGGACGAGCCCTCGGTGTCTCCGCCTACCCGTATCCAGGGCGGGGAGCCCGAAGGCGCGGGTCAGAGTCCGCCTACCCGTATCCAGGGCGGGGAGCCCGAAGGCGCGGGTCAGAGTCCGCCCACCCGTATCCAGAGCCAGGACGATGGTGAGCGGGCCACCGAACCGGAACCCGCCCGGATCGGCCGGTCGGACGACCAGGGCTTCCCCGACTGGCTGCGCGACCGCTACGAACCGGTCGCGGTCATCGGCTCGGGCTCGGAGGGGGTCGTGTGGCGGGTGCGCCGTGCCCACCCCGGCGACGACGGGCACGGGGAGGCCGAACTCGCGGTCAAGGTCTACGAACCGGACAGGGGTGCGGGGGGAGCGGACGGGAAAGGGCGCCACGAGATCGACGAGGGGCTGCGGGTACTGCTCGGGCGCCTCACCGAGCAGGCCGCGACCGGGGACACCCGGTACGTGCCCCTCATCCACGACCACGGGTTCCACGAGGCCGAGCGCCGGGCCTGGATCGCCATGGAATTCCTCGGCCGCAGCCTGCGCGCGGTCATCGCCGAGGGACTCGGGAAGGGCGGGCTCGCCCCGGCACGGGTACGCGGGCTGATCGAGTCCCTCTCCGCCATGCTCGCCTGCTGGCAGGACGAGGGCGGGGTGAACCACAACCCGCTCGACCTCACCCCGGAGAACATCCGGTTCCGCGCCGGGAAGGGGATCCGGGAGCCGGTCATCGTCGACTTCGGCGGGGTCCGCAGACTCACCACCACTCAGTACGACGTCGGGAACGCGCCGTACACCGCCGCCTACGCGCCCCCCGAACAGATCCTGGGCGCGAACATGAGGCAGCGCGCCTGGTACGCCGTGGGGCTGATGCTGCGGGAGGCGGTCACCGGGAACCTGCTCTTCGTGGACGAGAACGGCAGACTCCTCAAGGACAAGTACATCGAGTACTACCGGGCGACGCGCGGCGACCTCGCCGGGTTCGAGACCGATGACCCGCGGTTGCGCAACCTGATCGCCGGACTGCTGACCAGGGACTGGACCCGGCGCTGGGGTGCCGAGGAGGTGCGGCTGTGGCTGGCGGGCGGCGACCCGCCGCTCCCCGGGGATGACCCTGTGGAACGGGACTACGTCCTCTACCAGAACGTCTCCCATCGGGAGCCCAGGGCGCTTGCCGCGGCGCTCCACGACGACATACGCCAGGGCGGCCTTGAGGGAGTCGCGGGCTGGTTGGCCGAAGCGCCCAAGGAGGAGTTGCTCCTGCTGCGCGCATGGGCCCGCCGTACCCCCGAGAGCACCTGGCTCGACGATCTGCTGGAGCACTTCCAGCAGGCGTTCGCCCACCGGGCAGGGAGCGATCTCACCGAGCATCAGCTGCTCAACGTCGCGGTCACCGCTGTCGTGGTGGCCTTCGCCCCCGAGGCCACCCCCTATTACCGGGGCCGACGGGTCGACGCCGAGGGGCTGGCACGACTGGCCTCCTCCCGGGACAAGGCGGACCGCGCCGTGCTGGGGCAGATCATCGAGTCGGCCCGCGTCACCGCCGGCGGGCACCGGGCGGAGCGGATCCTGCGGGTCCTCGAACGGCACCGCTGCGTGCACCCCGGCGGATGCCACGACCCGGACCGGGGGGTGTGCCGGCGGATCGCCCGTATCGGCGCCACCTTCGACCGGACCCTGACCCGGGCCCGGGAGCGGGCCGTGGCGGCCAACGACCGGATCACGGTGGACCCGTCCGACCCCGCGGACACGGCCTTTCGGGAGACCCTGGTCAACCTGGCCTCGGACACCCCGCGCCACGGCACCCACGACACCCGGCTGGCCCCGGGGACGGCCGCCCGCGCACTGCGGCGTTCGATTGGAGGGTGGCTGCCGGGCCCCTCCTGGAACCGGCGCACCCTCCTGCAGGCCTGGCGCGAGCGCACGGCCGAGGCCGTGACGGCGGCGGTCCTGGTGAACGACCAGGCCGGCGTGGAACGCAGGGCACGGCGCCAGCAGGTCGCACAGGCCCCCTGGGCGCTGCGCAGGACGTGGTCGACGCGCCTGTGGGCCGTGTTCTTCGGGGGCCTGGCCGTCGCCTTCACGGCACTGGCGATGCGTCCGGACACTCCCGAGACCCTCTGGGGCGCACTGCCCTTCGGGATGCTCGCGGCGGGGCTGATCGCCCTGACCGGGAAACGGTTCAAGGACACTGACGGCGCGCTGCTCACCTGCGTGATGTGGGTCCCGGTCGGATACACGTTCCTGGGCCGGGTGGAGCACCCGGACCTGGAGGTCGGCGGGATCTGGAACACCCTGTGGTGGCCGGTGCCGATGGGGCTGGAGCGCGTGCTCCTGGACCCGGTCGATCTGCTCCTGTGGCCGTCGCTGTTCCTGGACCCCTACCTGCAAGGGGTCTTCCTCGTCCCGGTCACGGCCGTGTACGCCCTGCTGTGCCTGCGGGTCTTCCGATCGGTGATGCTCAAGGTCCGCGGTGACTCCTTCACCTTCGTGAGCATCTGGGAGGCGCCGCCGCTGAATGCGCGATGGTGGGGCGGCATCGGCCTGGCCCCGTCCCTGGGGCTGTTCCTCTTCTGTGTCCTCACCCTGGTGGAGACCGCGCGCGTGGTGTGGTGGTCGGACTTCTTCAGCCGGTCCGCCCGGATCGAGGGCCTCCCGGTGCTGATCACTCCGACCGGCACGACCGCCTCGACCGCCTCGGTTTGGCAGATCGCGGCCGTCGCCGTGGCCATCGCCGCGCTGGTCGGGCTGCTCCCGGCCCGGCACCGGTTCAGGGCGGGGTTCCTGGTCGCCGTGGCGTTCGCTCTCATCGGATGGCGCCCCGATCTCCTGGCGTCGTGGGTGGATGTGGTCACCGTCATCGGGGCTTCGCGGGCGGGGGGTGAGTCCTTCGTCCAACAGACCCTCGCCCAGGGGGGCTGGGCCCTGCTGCTCGGTGTGTGCTCCCTGGGTTACACCGCCAAGAGATCGTAGAACGGAGACACCGGATGTCGCAGACCCTCGACGCGTTGCGCGCCGCACTGACGCGGTCGGACGATCCCGGGGAGGAGGCGCGGATCCGCGAGGACATCGTCCTGCTGTGCGATGACCTGATCGCCGACGAGGAGGACGGGGTGCGGGCGTGTGCGGCGGCACTGGAGTCGCTGTCCCACCTGTCTTGGCTGCTGGACGCGGTGCCGCCACCGTGGCGGCGTTCGGAGTGGGACGGCTTTCGGCTGGCGTACCTGCACACCCTCCAGGTGAACCACCGCTGGGCGCTCTTCCGGCTGCGCCCGCCTGAGCAGGACCGGGCCCGGGCGGCCGACCTGGACGGGGTGGTCCTGGCCGCCGACACGTTCCGGGACACGGTCGGGCCCCTGGAGGACCTGCTCGGTGAGGACGCGTGGGACGATGTGTGCCACGTCCGCTTCGTGCTGGGCATGGCCCACCTGGAGCGCTCCCGGCTCAGGGGGGAGGAGGGCCATTCCGAAGCCTCGGCAGCCGTCAGGGCTATCGCCGACGCCGTTGACCTGGAACACTCCCTGTTCGGCCGGACCGACCCTGAAAAGGCCCTGGCCCTGGCCGAGGCCCTGTCCCACCGTGCCGACCTGTACCACAAGGGCGGTGCGGTGGAGGAGGCCCTGGTCGACCTGGACCGGGCGGTTCAGGGTCTGCTCGCATCGAGGGCGGCGGACCCGGCGGGCACCGGTGCGCGGGAGGTCGACGGCCTGGTCCTCGGGCAACTCCTGGAACTGTACGAACAGACCGTCGCGACGGTCGGCGCGGCCACGCCCCGGGGCCTGTCCGCTCTCACGGCGATGATCGACACGTTGATCGCGGGGGCGGGAGCCGCCGCCGACCCCGGAGAGCGCGGGTATCTCCTGTGGTGTGCGGGCCGGTCGCTCCTGCAGCGGGCCGAGGCCTGCGGGGAGGAGAGCGCCGAGGGGAGGGCGGACCTGGAGCGCGGTGCCGCCGTGTACCGCGAGCTCCTGGCCCTGAGCGGGGAGCACGAGGAGGTCCGCGGGGACGGGGGTGAGTGCTCCGCTCTCCTGGGGCTCGTCGAGTGCCTGGTCCCCCTGGCCCGGCAGGAGTCGGGGACCGACCACTTGGAGGCGCTGATCGGATACCTGCGGGACTTGCTCGGCTTGTCCGAGGCGTCGGCCGAGGCCGACGCGGACCTGCGCGTCACGGTGGTCAGGACCCTCGTAGAGGCGTTCGGCCTGTTCTTCGACCGGGAGGACGGGGGTGCTCCGCCCAAGGCGGCCGCGATGGCCGACCGGGCGCTCGACATCCTGGACGAGGCCGAGACACTGCTCGACCGGGTACCGCAGGCCTGGGGAGAGAGCGGGGGGGACGATCCGCCGGACACGGCCCATCTGGCCGAGCTGCGCTGGGAGATCGACTTTCTCAGGGCGGGATACCTGGCGGGGCGCGTCCAACTCAGGCCCCTGGGCTACGCGCAGACCAGGGACGACGTGCACCGCGCGGTGCACCTGCTCACTTCGCTCATCGACGCCACCGACAAGGCCGACCGCCGTTCGGGGGCCGCGACCATGCTCGCACTGATCACCATGACCGGCCTCCAGACGGGGGTGCTCGACGGTGAGTGGCTGCGGCACTCCCTGGAGATCCTCCACGCCCAGGACACCGGGCTCCTGGGGGACATCGGCGTCCACGGAGACCTGATCGGCCTGCTGCTGGAGCTGGCCGGGGCGGTGCAGAGCGAGGACCCCCGTGACCTCGACCGGGTCGTCGACCGTTTGCACGACCTGCCCGCCTCCCTCGCCCCCGAACAGCACCTGTCCGCTCTGGGCCTACTCGAAGGCGCGCTCATCACGCGGTACTTCCAGCGGGGTGACCTGGCCGACTGCGAGAACGCCTATGAGCTGGTCGTGGAAGGACTCGGGCTTTTCCGGCGCCACCCGGGGCTGCGCGCCCAGGTCGTTCCGGGGACCCACGTGCAGTTCCGGATCCACGGCCAGTTCGTGGGTGCGGCCCTGTCCCACGGACGGGGCCACGGTTGGCCGGACCTGCCCGCGACCTGGGTCGAGCAGATCACCGAGGAGGTGCGTGCGCTTGATCCGGGACTGCCGCAGCGGTCGTCGGCCCTGAGCGAGCTGGGGATGCTGCTCTTCACCGCCGAACTAGAGGACCCCGAGTCGGTCCTGGGCGCCGGGCCGGGGTTCGACCTGATCTTGGAGGCGGCCCGTGCCGACCGCCGCGACCGTCCCGCGCAGTACATGCCGCACCGGAACATGGCGGTGCTCCGCGCCGCCATGGCCATCCTCGTCGTCGCCGACCCGCCCGGCGGCAGGCGGGCCGAGGAACGGCGCATCACCCCAGGGCTCCTGAAGGAGGCGACGGAGTGGCTACAGGAGTTGGCCCGCGATGCCGAAGGCGTGATCGGGATCCGTGCCCGGGCCCTGCTCGCCCTGTTCGCTGAAATGCGCTTCCTGCGAGACCGGAACTTCGGTGACTTCTCCAGCGCGCTCGGCGAGATGGAGCGGCTGTGCGACGAGGTCGACCTCTCCCACCCGCTGGCAGCCGACCTGAACTGGCGGCTGTCCGACCTCCTGCAGAGCACCGCCCACGGCCGAGCCCCCGACCGCGTCCGGCGGGCCGAGCTGCAGACCCTGCGAGCCCTGGTCCACCAGACCTGGCTGCAACCCGACAGTCGCCAGGCCCTGGTCAGGGCCCGTGAGGCGGCGCGCCGGGCCGGGCTCGCCGCCCACCGGGAACTGCTCCGCGGCGCCGATCCCGCGTACCTGGCGGCCGTGCTGGAACTCGGCCAGGGGTTGCTGCCGCACGTCGCGACCCACACCGTCGGCGTGGCCCGGATCTTGCACGAGGCCGGGCAGGAGGAACTGGCCCGGGAGTGGGAGGCCCGTGTCACCGAGGGGGACGCGTCCGCCCCGTCGCGGACCGCGGCGGGGTTGTTGGGCCTGGAACGGGTCGATGACCTGCGACACCGGGTCCTACGGGCCCTGGGCGGCGACGACGCCTTCCAGGAACTGCTGACACCGCCCGGCCTCGACGAGATCGCCGGGGCGCTGCGCCGGTTGGGGCGGGACGCGCTGGTCGTCCTGGTCCCCGCCCCACCGGGGCGGCCGGGCGGCGGCGGGGCGCTGGTCGTCACCACCCGGGGCACCGCGCGCCCTGTGCCCCTGCCCAGGCTGCGGGCGGACGCGGAAGAGGCCGTGGAGTTCCTGCGGGCCGCCGACGAGCTCTCGACGGCCGATCCCGGGGACGGCCTGGACGGCGAACGGCGGGGCCTCTTCCGCAAGGCCCTGATACGGGTCCGCGACTGGGCGGCGGGGGTGATCGCCCCGCTGCTGGACGACGTCGCCCCGGTTGGCGCGGACCGGCCGCCCCGGCTGGTGATGACCGGGTTCGGGGACCTGTCCTCGCTGCCCTGGCACATCGTCATGGTGGAACGGGCCGTGGTGTCGCACACCGCGACGGTGCGCCACCTCGTGGACGTCGCCCGGCGGGATCCCGCCCCGGTGGCCGACCGCCCGGTCCTGGTCCAGGATCCGACCGGTGACCTCACGGCCTCCTCTGTCGAAGTGGAGGCCCTGCGCCGTGACCTCTACCCGGGCGCGCCGGTCCTGGGGCAGGACGGGCCGGTCCCGGTCGCGGACTTTTTGGAGTACCTGCGGCCGCCGGACGAGGGCGGGGCCCACCTGCTGCACATGAGTACGCACGCCCGCGCCGGCGACCTGCCCGAGGAGTCCCATGTCCCATTGGGGGAGGAGGTGTTGACCGTCCGGCACCTGCTGGCCCGGGCCGGGTCGCACTCCCAGGGCCCGGGGGCGCTGGTCACCCTGATGTCGTGCGGGTCTGACCGCTCCTCCGGGGGGCATGATCAGGCGTTGAGCCTGGCGTCGGCCTTTTTGAGCGCCGGGGCCGCGACAGTGGTGTCCTCCCGGTGGGAGGTGCCCGACGTGCGCACGGCGGTCCTGTCCTACCTGTTCCACTACCACGTGTGCCGGGAAGGGCACCGTCCGGCCGAGGCCCTGCGTGCCGCGCAGCTGTGCATGTCCGACCCGGACCGGTCCCCGGTCGCCGTCCCCGAGGAGTTCGGCTGGGAGCCGGACACCGAGCTGGACCTGGTGTGCCGGGCCGCCTTCACCCACCAGGGGTGGTGAGCCTGGAACCATCGGCGGGTGTGGGAGGGGCCGCGGGTCCCGGGGCGGGGGTCGCCCCGGGACCCGCGGGGCTCAGGCGGCGGTGGGGGCCGTGCCCTTCTTGGCCTGTTGGATCTGCGCGTAGACGTGGGCGCGCAGGCGGGTGAAGCGCTCGTCCTGGCGGGTGGTGAGCTGGTCGCGTTCCACCGGTAGGTCGACGGTGACGTCGTCCTGGACGACGGTGGGCGAGTTGGACAGCACCAGGACGCGTTCGCCCAGGTAGACGGCTTCGTCGATGTCGTGGGTGACGAACAGGACGGTCACGCCCAGCCGCTGCCAGATGGAGCGGACCAGGTCCTCCAGGTCGGCGCGGGTCTGGGCGTCCACCGCGGCGAAGGGCTCGTCCATGAGCAGCACCTGGGGTTCGTAGGCGATCGCGCGGGCGATGGCGACGCGCTGCTGCATGCCGCCCGACAGCTGCCAGGGGTAGGCGTCGGCGAACGCGGTCAGCCCCACGGCCTCCAGGGACTCGGCGACCAGCTCCTCCCGGCGGGCCCGGGGCAGTTTCTTCTCCTTGAGCGGCAACTCGACGTTGGCGCGCACGCTCATCCACGCGAACAGGCTGCGCCCGTACTCCTGGAAGACCACGGCCATGCCCGGCGGCGGGGACAGGACCGGCTCCCCGGCCAGCTCCACGGTCCCGGAGGTGGGCGCCATGAGTCCGGCGATGCACTTGAGCAGGGTGGTCTTGCCGCATCCGGAGGGGCCGACCAGGCAGACCAGCTCGCCCTCGGCGAGTTCGAAGGTCAGGTCGCGGACGGCCTCGACCGGTGCCGGGCCCCCGTTGTAGATCTTCTGTAGTCCGGTGACCTTGAGCATGCCGGGACGCACTCCTCGGTGGTGGGTGGTGTCGGTGGCGGGCATGGTCCTCACTCCCCGCGGTGCGCGGACCGCAGGCCCCGGTACCAGCCCAGGACGCGGCCCTCGACGAGTTCGAAGAGGGAGGACAGGACGAAGCCGATGATGCCGAGCAGGACCATCCCGGCCCACATCTCGGGGATGGCGAAGGTGCGCTGGAACTGCACGATCGCGAAGCCCAGGCCGCTGGAGCTGGCGAACATCTCGCTGATGACCATGAGGATGATCGCCAGGGCCAGGGCCAGCCGCAGCCCGGCCATGATCTGCGGGGACGCCGAACGCAGCACGAGCACCCGCAGCCGGGTCACCCCGCCGATCCCGTAGCAGCGGGCGGTGTCGGCGAGCACCGGGTCGACGGCGCGCACGCCCTCGACGGTGTTGAGCAGGATCGGCCACACGCATCCGAAGACGATGACCGCGACCTTCATGCCGTCGTCGATCCCGGCGAGCATGATCATCAGCGGGACCAGGACGGGCGGCGGGATGGCGCGCAGGAACTCCAGCACGGGTTCGGCGATGGCGCGCACGCGCGCGTCCAGGCCCAGCAGCACGCCCAGGCCGACGCCGACGAGCGCGGCCAGGGCGAAGCCGGTGAGCAGTCGGCCCAGGCTGGGCAGGACGTCGACGAAGAGCCGTTCGGAGAACCACAGTTCGGCGAAGGCCCCGGCGATGGCGTCGGGGGTGGGTGTGTAGAACCCGGCGTCGGGGCGGGCGGTGAAGGCCCAGTACGCGCCCACGAGCACGGCGGGCAGCAGCAGGACGTGCGCGGTGCGCAGGAGCGCCCCGGCGGGCCGGGCGGTTCGGGCGGCCCCGGCGGGGCGCCGCGGTGGGCGGGCCACGGGGGCCTCCTGTTCGGTCGGGGCCGCCGGGGCGGCCCGGGGCCGGTCGACGGTGGGGCGGTTCATGCCGCGGACTCCCCTCGGACGGAGGTGTGCCAGCGCAGGACGCGGTGCTCCAGGGCGCGCACGCCGAGGTTGATGACCACGCCGAGCACGCCGGTGGCCACGATCCATGCGTAGACCAGGGCCACCGCACCACCCTGTTGGGCGGCGGTGATCTGCTGGCCGATGCCGGGTGAGCCGATGATCAGCTGGGCGGTGATGGACAGGATCAGCCCGACCGACGCGGCCAGGCGCAGCCCCGTCATCAGGTAGGGCAGGGTGGTGGGCCACACGACGTGGCGGATGCGCGCCAGCCTTCCCAGCCCGTAGGACAGGGCGGTCTGCTCGGCGACCGGGTCGACGTCGGCGACGCCGTAGAGCACCTGGATGTAGATGAGCCAGAAGCAGGCGTAGACGACCAGGAGCAGTGTCGAGCGGATGTCGGTGCCGTACATCAGCACGGCCAGCGGGATGAGCGCGACGGAGGGGATGGGGCGCAGGAAGTCGACGGTGGAGGTGGTGAAGGCCCGCACCCGGGGTGCCGAGCCCAGGGCGAAGCCCAGCAGCACGGCGGCGGCGAAGGCGATCGCCAGGCCCAGCGCCCACCCGAACAGGGTGTGGCCGACCGCCTCCCAGAAGGGGGTGGTGCCCGCGCGTTCGGCGAGCGTGGCCAGGACCTCGGAGGCCGGGGGGAAGTGGCGTTCGGGCACGGCCCCCAGGCGTGGGACGGCCTCCCACAGCAGGAGCAGGGCCAGGACGCCCGCGGAGCCCAGGACGGGCCGGTTGGGTGCGGTGCGCACCCGGGCGCCCGGACGGCGTGCGCCGCGCGGGGCCGGGGCGGGTGGAACGGCGGCGGTGCTCATCGGATCAGGGCGTCCGGGTCGGGCACGGCACGGACGGCGGACACGCTCAGGGGGGTCCTCGCGGAGGTCATGGGTCCTCTCCGGGCAGGTGTGGTCGGGGCGGGGGTCAGGGCAGGAGGGCGTCGAGGTCGGGCTCGGTCTCGATGAGGCCGTCGGTGACCATCAGGTCGGCCAGGGTGCGCACCGACTCCGCGCTGATCTCGGCGGGGAAGCGCGGGAGCACCATCTCCTCGATGACCTGGGCGTCGATCTCGGTGTAGGTGCCGAGGATGCGGCGGACCTCGTCGGGGTTGTCCTGGGCGTAGGCCAGGGACTCCTCCAGGGCCGCGGTGATGTCCTCGAACAGTTCGGGGTCCTGTGCCCGGTTCTGTTCGGAGGTGAAGTAGACGGCCACCGACAGGTCCGGGTGGGTGTCGACGAAGTTGGAGGCGATCTCCCGGTGTCCGGCGGTGCGGATGGCGGAGGCGAAGGGCTCCACCGCCCAGACGGCGTCGATCTGGCCGGTCTCCAGCGCGGCCGGCATGTCGGGGAAGGGGAGTTCGACGAAGTCGACCTCCTCGGGGTCCCCACCCGCGACGCGGACCGATTGGCGGACGGTGGTGTCGCCGATGTTGTTGAGGTTGTTGATGGCCACGGTGGCGCCCGCCAACTCCGCCGCGTCGGTGATGTCGCTGTCCTCCAGGACGAACACCCCGCCGAAGTCGGCGCCCTGTTCGCCGACGCTGGTGGCGCCGTTGCCGAGGGTGGTCAGGGGCAGCCCCTGTTCGCGGGCGACGATGAGGGAGGCGACGTTGCTGAAGGCGAAGTCGTACTCGCCGCTGACCACGCCGGGGACGATGGCGGCGCCGCCCGATCCGGCCTCCAGTTGCAGGTCGATGCCGCGGTCGCTGAAGAAGCCCTGGTCGACGCCGAGGTAGATCGGGGCGACGTCGACGATCGGGATGACGCCGGCGGTGACGGTGGTGAGCCCTCCATCGGCCGTGTCCTCCCCGGAGGCGGAGCAGGCGGTGGCGACCAGCAGTGCTGCGGCCGCGGCGGCGAGCGTCGGTGAGGGGCGCATCGGGACTCCAAGGGGTGGGGCTGCACAAGCATGTTCGCTGGGCGCACAAGTGTTCTGTGAGTGAACATAAGTGATGGGGGTCACCAGGTCAAGACGTGTGCAGGCCACATTTCGGGCGCGTGAACAGCCCAGGGCCGGATGACCGCGCCCGGTCCGCGCCGACGCCGCGGCGCCGCCGGACCCGGGGCCGGTGCCCGCCCCCGGCGCGCGAACGACCCTTGTCCCTGTGCTCTCGCTCACACGAGGATGGGAGGTGGCCGCGCCCCGCGGCGGGGCGGACCGCCCTGTTCGTGGAGCCGCGGGTGGTCGGCGACAAGGGCGGGGACGTCCCGCCGGGGGAGCCGGGGAAGGTGGTGTACCGGTCGCCGGGGCTACCGGGGCAAGCCGCAGGAGACCGGGGAGGCGTTCCGCGGCGGCCGGTTCCACTCCGGTGACCCGGTCCGCGCCGACGCCGAGGGCCGCATCGAGGTGGTCGACCGGATCAAGGGCGTCATCGACACCGGCGGGGTCCCGGTGGCCTCCCGCGAGGCGGAGGACGTCCTGCTACACCCGTCCGGCGGTGGCGTGGCGGGGGTGCCCGACGAGGGGTGGACCGAGGCGGTGGCGGCGTACGTGGTGCCCGCCGCCCGGGCGGACACCACGGGGTCGGCGGAGGCGCCGACCGAACACGTGCGCGGGCGCCTGGCGGCGTTCAAGGCGCCCAGGGCGGTGCGGCTGGTCGGGGACCTGTCGCGCAACGCCTCCGGCGAGACCCTCAAGCGTGGGCTCCGGGGGAGCCGAGCCGTCGCGCGGGCGTCAGGCGGAGCTCAGGGACAGCTTCACGGCGAAGCCCAGGAACAGGGCGCCCGCCGCCGAGGTCGCCCCGGCCGAGAGCCTGCGCCGCCGCCGGAAGGCGGCGGCCAGGCGGGTGCCGCCGAAGATCAGCGCCGACAGGTACAGGAAGCTGACCAGCTGTAGCAGCAGGCCCAGGACCAGGAAGGGCACCGCGGGGTAGGCGTAGGCGGGGTCGACGAACTGGACGAAGAAGGAGATCAGGAAGATGATCACCTTCGGGTTGAACAGGGACACCACCAGGGCCCGCCGGTAGGGGTGTTCGGCGGCCCCGGCCCCGGAGGCGTCGGCGGCCTGCTGGTCCAGGCTGCGCCGGCGCCGGGTGGCCCACATGGTGTAGGCGGAGCGCAGCATCCCGATCGCCATCCAGGTCAGGTAGGCGGCGCCCGCGAGCTTCACGGCCGCGAACACCACCGGGTTGGTCTGGAGCAGGGTGGCGGCCCCGGCCGCGGCGAGCAGCATGAGCACGGCGTCGCCGGTGAAGACCCCGGCGGCGGCCGTGTACCCGGCGCGGGTCCCGCCGCGGGCCGCGACGGAGAGCACGTACAGCGAGTTGGGGCCGGGCAGGAGCACGATGAGGACGAGGCCTGCCAGGTAGGTGGGCAGGTCGATGATGCCGAGCATGGGGGAAGTCTGTCATCCCACCTTTCCCGGCGGGAGCCCCGGTGTCCTGTGACCCTGCTCATCCGCGCCGCGGGTCGGGTCCGTGGACGGCTACGTGCGCGGCCACGCAGCCCGGGCGGTGGACGCCGACCGCGCCGCCGGCCGGGTCGCCCCGGACGGCCGGGCCTGGTCGGACGTCCGGCTGGAGTACCTG